>CAWKAM010000037.1:0-14496 GCA_963847605.1 uncultured delta proteobacterium
AGATCACGTGCCATAGCCTATGCTTATCCACCTTTAAATATTTCAAAACATAATCTTCACTCTGCTATGATCCAGATGAAATATTGATATCTAAAAAGTGATCAAATAGTCACTCCCATCAGACACAGAGAGTCAGCCTACACCATCCCGATGCACGCTGACCCTCTGTCTGTCTCCTATTTCACCATTCCCAATATCGTCCCACCGACCTTCTGGAGCTTATAACTGCTGTCCGCCGGTAATCCCTTGAACTGCGCCGCCTTGGTAAAGATGTTTATGACATTGAACATCGTATTCCCGTACTCCAGCGTTATAGCCCAATCCACAGCCTCTTTTTCCACCGGATTCAACTGGAATTGCCTATTGAAACTCTCGATGGTTGATTGTGGATTCTCCACCCTGCTCTCAAGGGAGAGCCTGAGCTGATTCCGCTGCTTATCAAGCTCATGCCCGACATTGCTCAACACCTGGGGAAAGTCTGTGAGGATCTTCGCCGAGACATGCCTGAACAAAGCGGTCACTTCAGTCTTTGAGATCATGCCATTGGTACAGACCAGCCTCAGGAAGAACGATGATATGGATAGCGCTGCAATACCCACCTCTGAATTGGATACTGATATACCCGGAGTCATCCTGTCTCCATTGACCATCGGATCTATGATAATGGATACATCATGTAATCAAATGGCTCAAGACAAGATCACTATTATATGAGGGATGTAAACATACATCAGCCTTGCATAACCAGAGAGACGTAATTATTATTTCTACATCAATACTACCCAAGCCTGAATAGAGTCGATATCAGAGATGCGATTTTACAGAAAATAGGGGACCTGATTTCAAACTACTAATGATATACAAATAATATGGTTTCTATGTTTAATTTCAATCAATTTTTTAAAGGTCAAAATGGGGGATGAAAAAATGGGAAATAAATTAAAAGATAAAGTTGCGATTATTACTGGTGGAGGTAGAGGTATTGGAAGAGCCATTGCGGAAGCTTACGCAAATGAAGGTGCAAATGTTATTATTACCGCAGCAAAAAATAAAAATGAAATTGAAGAGACTGCCAATAAAATAAATGCTTTCCCGATGTTATCGGATATCACTAAAAAGAATGATGTAGATAATTTGATGAATGAAATATTAAATAGATTTGGTAAAATCGACATTCTTGTTAATAATGCCGCAAGGGGAATGAAGTTTGTTAATGAAAATTTTATGACTGATCCCAAACCATTCTGGGAAGCTGATCCAGAAATGTGGCAAATGGTAATCAACACAAATGTAAATGGAGTATTTTTAGTGACTCGTGCAGTTATTCTTCAAATGTTAAAACAAAAGTCCGGAAGAATAATTAATATTTCGATAAATTTTGAAACTATGAAAAGAAAGGGGTTCACACCTTATGGTCCATCAAAAGCTGCGCTAGAATCGATGAGCATAATTTGGGCTCAAGAATTGGAAGGGAGTGGAATTAATTTGAATCTATTATTGCCAGGTGGGCCAACACTAACTGGAATGATTCCGGAAAACTTTTCTCAAGAACAAAAAGCATTATTATTAAAACCTGAAATTATTGGACCGGCGGCTGTTTATTTAGCATCTGATGAAGCAAAACATATGAATGGAAAAAGAATCATTGCCACAGAATGGAATAAAGAAAACGGTATTAATATCTAATTCAATGATTATTGAACATCAATTTTTATCAAATAATAATTCGGAGAAACAATTATGGATTACACAACGTTAGATAAAAGTTCTTCACAGAATCTGCTATCGATCGAACTGCCGAGCCCCACACTTGATCGTGGTAAATCAGTATTAAAAGCATTACAGCAAAGAAAAACTATCCGTGAAATAAGTGATAAAAAACTTTCTTTGCAAGTACTTTCAAATCTCCTCTGGGCAGCATGTGGAATAAATCGTAAAAAAGGCCCATTTGGAATTCCTGGAAGAACTGCTGCGTCGGCAAGTAACTCACAGGAAATTGATCTTTATGTTGCCATGCAGGAAGGGATTTTTCTATATGATGCGTTTCATCATAGGTTAGTTCCAGTTGTTGCTGGTGATCTGCGCGCCCTGGCAATTGGTCCCGGCCAGGCGAATTTTGGAGCTAAGGCCCCGGTTCGTCTCATCTACATCATGGATATTAATAAACTTTCCAATACATCTGGTTATCAGGAACCTGGACTGCAAGATCCTGAAATTCAAAAATCATATTATTATGTTGATACAGGTCTCATTGCAGGCAACGTATATTTGTTTGCTGCTTCTCTAGGTCTGGCATCATGGTTCCATAATTGCGATAAATCCGGTCTTACAGCAAAATTAAAATTGCATGCGGACCAGCGGGTGCTCTTTGGCCAGACAGTCGGATATCCCGTTAAAAAATAATAAGATTAGCTAAGAGTCATATTGTTTCTCCTACTTAATATTCGGACACAAAAAAAGGGTAGTCAAAGCACATGAAGAGATCTAAACTTGATAAACCTCACCAGAGGAGGAAAACCATGCCCCACATCATTATCAAACTTTACACCGGAAGGTCGGAGCAGGTTAAAAGGCAGCTTGCAGATCAGATTGTAAAGGATGTGGTCACCATAGCACAGTGTGAAGAAAAGGCCGTATCCGTAGCCTTCGAAGATGTTGAGCCTGCAGAATGGGCCGAGAAGGTCTATCGGCCGGACATCCTTGATAAAAAGAACACCCTGTACAGAGAGCCGGGATATAACCCTTTTGAAAAGAAATAGAACTACCGTATCAGGGCAATCACGATAACAAGGCCGCCTAAGAATAGTCTGTACCAGACAAAGGGAAGGAAATCCTTTGTCTGGACATAGCGGAGTAAAAATCCTATACTTGCGATACCGGTAATACACGCAACCAGCATCCCCATGATGAAATCCATGGTAATCATCGCCGGGTGTGAAATGACATACGGAAGTTTTACCATGGCCGCACCAAAGATAATGGGTGTGGACAGCAGGAATGAAAATCTGGCTGCGGCTTTTCTGGTCAGGCCTGTCATCAACCCCGCAGTCATGGTAACACCCGACCGGGATACCCCGGGGATAATGGCCAGTGCCTGAGATATGCCGATGAATAATCCGGCCCCCAAGGTGATGCTGCCCTCCTTGATCCTCTTTTCGCCTTTCCGGTCCGCCCAGTACAGAAGAATACCCATCCCGATCAGCATGCCCGCAATCAGCAGCGGAGCCCTGAACACGGTTTCAGCCTTTTTCTCCAACATAAGGCCTGCAACAGCACCCGGTATGCTGGCCAGGACCAGGTACCAGAACAAGCGGCCTTCTCTACTCCCGGCATCGCTGAATCCACTCGCTATGAGCCGAATCCAATCTTTCCAAAAGTAGATAACCACAGCCACAAGCGTTCCAATGTGCAGGGCAATGTCAAACGTCAACCCCGGGTCCGACCATCTGAAAAGCCAGGGAACCAATACCAGATGAGCGGAACTCGATATGGGTAAAAATTCACCCAGCCCTTGCACCAACCCCAAAACTATTGCTTGTAATAGAGTCAATCCATACCTCGTCAATCAGATTACCGGTAAGTGTTCCTCTGACCGGAACCATAAGGAGAATCATATGTGTTCATGGTATACATATTTCTGCATTTACTCATATCCGGCAGCAGAATGTCCAGATTCCTACATGATTATTAAGCCCGTGACAACCATAGAGGTTCTAACCAACACACTGAGCACATCATGCCAGGTCATCGGGAGAGATTATACAATAGCCATGCCATTGCCGGGAATTAAGCGACGTTATGAAATTTCAAATTGTTATGTCCATCATGATGCTTTCATCCAGCTGCAGTTCATCGCAATTTGTCCTGTGAGAGGGAATTAGTCTTTCCTTGCAGGAATACGCCAGGGATTCTGAAGGCGCTCTTGATGCCGGGATAGGGCATGCTTTCCCAGTAATGCATCTACCTCGATTGTAAGGAACGGGCCTCCCTCCGTTCCGGGTGATCTGAGGGAGCATCTCTATCCTGTTTTCATCCGGTATGCACGTCGAGAAACACCACATCATACTGGTCCGTAAGTACGGTCGGAAGGCCTTCCTTGAGGGTAAATACATGGTGTGCTCATAGCCCAGAGACCTCGCTACGTTCGCTATGTAGATGCACACAAGGTTGTCATCATACTCATTACTGGAAACTGTTACTCTTTGACAATAATCATCCCTGTCATGTCTTCGTGGCCTTCACCGCAGTAATAATCACAGTGGAACGGGAAGCTGCCTGTTTTATCCGGCACGATGCGAACCTGGGTGATTTTCCCCGGGTAGATATCCGCACGGATACCCAGATCCGGACAGTTGAACCCGTGATGAACATCCAACGATTTCAATTCCAGGACTACGGGTACACCCTTTTTCAGGGTGATCTCCTTGGGTGTGTACTCAAACTTCTGAGCTGTAACCTTGATCGTCTGCTCTCCCTGATCCGCATGTACGGAGAATTCTATAGCAGTGATGGTGAAGACCGTCAGGAACATCCCAACAATCATCCATGAGAAACTTGCCGCCATCTTCTTCATGCTAGCTCTCCTATATGGGGTATTCATTAATCACGCATTCTTTCTTTGAGATCTTGGCCTCTACACTACGGAAGCCAAGTCCTTTGTATGGCGCGGAAGGGTCCCATGGAACCGGAGCGCGCTTCGGGACAGATCCTGGTGCAGGCAGGGGATACATCAACCCTTTTGCCGAGTGATGGGAGATGTGGCCCGTCAAGTCATGATGCTCCTGGTGTATATGACCGTAAAAGACAGTCACGTTCGTATATGGCATAAGGATCTCTATCGCCTTGGCACCATCCGGTGTGGCCCACTCCCATTGCGGATATAAATCAAAGAGAGGACGGTGTGTGAGGACGATTATCTGTGAGTCTTTATCCAGTTTTTTCATCTCTCCGCCAAGCCACTGCAACTGGGTTTCCCCGAGGTTTCCCTTCGGATCAGAGACATTATCGAGCGTGATGAAATGGACCCCTTTGTGGTCAAAAGTGTAATGGGTTTTTCCAAAGAACTCCTGAAAGACCTCGCCATTATCCAGTGATGCATCGTGCTCTCCGGGCAGGAACCTGACGGTGCTCACTTTCAGATCCTTGATGATGTCTCGGAACTCCGCCATACGCTTTCTCCGCTCTTTGGGGTCGTCCGTATTATGGGTCAAGTCTCCGGTAAATATGATGAAGTCCGGCTGACTTTTCAATTTGTTGACTGCAGCGACAGCCTTCTTCAGGGTGCCTGTTGCATCCGGATTTACTGCAGCCCCGGTAAAACCCCAGTGAGTATCGGATAACTGGATGAAGAAGAAATCACCCTTCATTGCGGAATAACTTGCGGCGTTTGCCAGGCTCCCCAGGCCGGAGACAAATACCACCCCTACTCCTCCGAGTCCCAGCAGTTTCAAGAAATCCCGTCTGTCCATATCTTTGATCATACTTATCTCCTTCAGCCTCGATATTCCTTACAGGGTTTTTTTGAATAATCCATTTAAACTAAGCCTGATCGTGTGATATTCAAGGGGGGTGTCAATAGTTCAGTATATAAGAGAACTCTGATTTCAAGTAAGTTCCCCGGATCGGACAGCTGGTATCAATCAAACTTATTGTGATATAGTATCATGGTGCGGAGTGGATAAACCTTTAGGTATCATCCCAGAGAATTCATATTTGAGAGAGGTCGTATGGAATCGGAGGATTTTTCAGGTCTGCTGGCGGAAAGAACACATCTCATGCAGGCCAGCGTCATCAGAGAAATACTTAAAGTCGTCTCACGGCCGGGAATGGTTTCACTCGCGGGTGGCATCCCCGCCCCGGAGAGTTTTCCCATAGATATTATCGAATATCTTACCGCCAGAGTCATTTCCAAATATGGGCCAACCGCATTCCAGTACGACCTTACCGAGGGGTTCCTTCCCTTCAGACAATCGCTCGTAAGGTTTCTCGCAAATAAAGGGGTGAATGCAACGGTTGATGAGATCCTTGCTGCGAGCGGATCTCAGAGCGTGCTGGATACAATCGGAAAGATACTTATCACCAGGGGAGATAAAATAGCCCTTGAAGCCCCGACATACCTTGGGGCCATACAGGCCTTCAACTCTTATGAGCCTGAGTACGTCAGCATGGCAACCGATGACGGAGGACTTATCCCGGAGTCCCTCGAAGAAAACGTCAGGAATCATCGGATCAAATTCATACCAGCACCTTCAACCAGGCCCTTGCGGGCGAGTATCTCTCAGGCGGTTATCTCGATCAGCGACTCCCCAAGATCATCTCTCGCTACAGGCCGAAACAGGAATCGATGCTCAGCGGGAAGGTGACTTGATGCAGTACAAAGTTGATTTCACATCAATGCCCTGGGAATCACCCATGGAAGGCATCCGTCAGAAAGTCCATGTATCCGGCAGCCGGCAGATCCGGCTGGTGGAGTATTCAAAGAACCTTATGCCTCATTGGTGCGATAAGGGGCATGTCGGCTATGTCCTGGAGGGTAAGATGGAGGTAAGATTTGAACAGGGGACCCTGCATTATTCTCAGGGAGACGGCATCTGTATACCCGGCGGCCAAGAGCACAAACACATGGCCAGAATCTTTACAGACACGGTCATGGTATTCTTCATAGAAGACCTCCTGCCCTTGGCGGCATAACACTCCTGACCGGATGCCTGATCCGAATATCCATATGAGAAAAGCCGGCCTGAAAGACAATAGCCTGTTGTGCTTTCTTATCCATGATTCTCATCAAGACGTAGCCGAGCGCTTCGGCCTCTCTCTTAAAAATTGTCCCAGGCATCCGTCAAACTGCACAAGTGAGTGGATCGAAAAGGATCTTTTAAGGGGCGTTGTCTACTACATCATGGAGCGCGATGATAAGCCTGTCGGATGTGTAGCCATAGAGCAGGCCTCCCCTGATGTCTGCTTTCTTGAGCGCCTGTCCGTGCTGCCTGAGCAAAGAAAAAAAGGCTTCGGCAGGGCCCTGGTCAATAATGTTATCATCAAGGCCAAGACCCTCGGTGCCGGCCACGTAGACATCGGCATCATCGCACAACATACGGAGTTGAAGCGCTGGTATTCAAAGATCGGTTTTATCGAGGGCGAGACAAAGGAATTTCCTCACCTGCCCTTCCGTGTCACATTCATGAGCTATAAGTTTTAAGTCTTATGCCTTGCACCTTATAGTCAGCTAATTATTTTAGATTACCATGAAGAAGAGGATCAAGATCATCTCTGCGGGTATGGGCAAGCAAACTCTAAAGCTACCCCCCCTGTAACCAGGGATTGACACCCTGGCCAAAGCGGATTATCAGGGGGAGAAAACCAGGGAGGATAACCATGATATCCACGATGAGAAACCGCGTCCTTGCAACATTTATAACCGCTTATATGGTGCTTTTTGTTACTTCACCGGCCTTTGCGGCGCTGATCCCCTCCATCGGGTCTTCTCCCCATACAACCGGCGAAACCCTCCAGAAAGATATCAACACCATTCAACAGGCCCTGGAGACCAAGATGGTGCAGGAGAAGCTAAGGGCCTACGGCCTCACCTCCGAAGAGGTCGCAGCCAAGCTCCCTTCCATGAACCCAAGCCAGATACACACACTGGCCGCGGCATCCAATGACGTTCTGGCAGGTGGCGATGGTCTGGGTGCCATCATCGCAGTCCTCATAATCATCATACTCGTTGTCATAATCCTTAAGCTTCTGCACCATGACATTATCGTCAGGATGAGCAGCCTTGACGACTATTATTCTCCTGACCTTGCTTATCTCGGGTGATCCGGGATCATTCGAGATCAAAGGCGTCCCGTTCGTGAAGCAGGAGTCGCTCTTCTGCGGCCCGGCGTCACTTGCCTCGGTATTTGCTTATTACGGACTCGCCATGGACCAGGGCACCATCGCAAAAACCGTTTATACCGAAAAGCTCAAGGGCGCGCTCATCACCGACCTGGAGAATTACGCTAGGTCCCAGGGATTCCAGTCTCGGCTCGGCCGGGGGACCACGGAGGATATCAAGGCCTCCCTTAAGGAGAAAAGGCCGATAATTGTGCTTGTGGACCTTGGCTTCTGGTTATTCTCTCGGCCGCACTACCTTGTGGTTACCGGGTTCGATGACAGGGGTTTCATTGCCCATACAGGTTATGAGGCCTCCAAGCCCTTCGGCTATGATGAATTCGAAAAGATATGGAAGAAAGAAGGCTCCGTATACTTGCTCATCTGGCGCTGATGCTGGCTATCCTTGTGTTTGCACTGACAGCCTGCTCCATGCCCAGGATCGTGGTCTTGCATGACCCCCTGAGTGCAAAAGAGCACATCGATCTCGGAGTGATCTATGAGCAGAAGGGGATGCTCGATCTTGCTGAGAAAGAGTACCTGAAGGCCGTTGATAAACAGAGTAACTGGGCAATTCCTTATTTCAACCTCGGCAACATAGCCTATAAACGTAACAACCTCAAGGTCGCCGAAGGGTACTACCGCAAGGCCCTTAAGTTGGACAATCAGAACCCTGACATCATGAACAACCTCGCAAGTCTCCTACACGAGACGGGCCGGGATGATGAGGCCGGAACCCTCATTGAAAAGGCCCTTTCTCTTCAACAGAAGGATGAATACCTCGACACTGGGCGCACCATCAAGGGTGGCGAATGATCTACTGTGGAATAAGAGAAAAGTTAAAAGGGCTATTATGATCGGTGCCATTGCAGGGGATATCATCGGGTCGGTCTATGAGAGGCATAGGATCAAGACCAAGGATTTCCCGCTCTTTAGTCAAGGGTGCAGGTTCACCGACGACAGCGTGCTCACTGTTGCACTCGCGGATGCTATTCTGAGCGGTCGGAATTATGATAAACTCATGCGGGAGTACTATCGCCGCTACCCCCGGGCAGGCTATGGAGGCATGTTCCGCCAGTGGGCACAAAATGATGACGGCAAGCCATACAACAGCTTCGGCAACGGTTCAGCCATGAGGATCAGCCCTGTGGGCTTCGCATTTGATAACCTGGAAGAAGTCCTTAAGAAGGCAAAGCTCTATACCGAGATTACCCACAATCACCCTGAAGGCATCAAAGGTGCCCAGGCCACGGCGTCTGCCATCTTCCTGGCGAGGAATGGCCGCTCAAAGAAAGAGATCAGAGGGTACATCGAATCAAACTTCGCCTATGATCTGTCACGCACACTCGACGATATCCGGCCATACTACCGCTTCGATGTCACCTGCCAGGGGAGCGTGCCCGAGGCCATCATCGCCTTTCTCGAATCCGAGGACTATGAAGACGCCATACGCAATGCCGTCTCTTTAGGCGGAGACAGCGACACCCAGGCATGCATCACAGGCGGCATCGCAGAGGCCTTCTACGGCAGTGTCCCCGAACATATTGAAAGGAGAGTCCTTAAGATCCTTGATGATCCCTTACGATCGGTTACCTTGCAGTTCATGCAGCTATACGTCCGTAAAAGAATATCATAAATACCTTCATAATATCTTGGGAATATATCTATTCGGGGGGCATATTCGATAAGCCGGACAAAAAAATTCCACTCCAAATGATTGTCACCAGGACGTGTCATCCGTATAATGAATGAAGGACCAAACATGTGAATTCTTACTTATAAGGAGGAAGGATTATGGGCATGCTTCAGGAGTTCAAAGAATTTGCAGTAAAAGGCAATGTGGTTGATATGGCAGTGGGCATCATCATCGGCGCGGCATTCGGCAAGATCGTCTCGTCATTGGTGGGGGATGTGATCATGCCGCCCATCGGACTCGTACTCGGCGGGGTCGATTTCAGCAACCTCTCCGTTATGCTCAAGGAGGCTGTGGACAAAGCGCCGGCCGTCACCCTGAACTACGGAAAGTTCATCCAGACCATCATCGACTTCATCATCATTGCCTTTTCAATTTTTATCATGGTCAAGGGCATAAACATCCTCAAACGCAAACAAGCCGAAGCGCCGGCAGAGCCCCCCAATCAGGAGGTGTTGCTCGCCGAGATCCGGGATCTTCTGAAGAAAAAGTAATGAAGTAAAAGTATTTCAAAACAGGCGACTGGGTAAGTGTAAAAGAGATCTCGGGGAACACATTGATAGTTGAAAAGCGCTGAAACAAGCGCTTCCATATCGGGAGGGATAAATGGAAGGATTGTCGGTTGTTGTGGTGGTTTTTGTCGTTCTGGTATTCATTACCATCTTCCTGGGTGTGAGGATCGTCCCGCAGGGCAGCAAGCATGTAGTCCAGAGACTGGGCAAGTTCCACAAGACGCTTGGCCCGGGTTTGAACTTCATTATACCATACATCGATACGGTGGCCTACAAGGTTACCTCCAAGGACATCGTGCTGGACATACCCTCCCAGGAGGTCATCACCAAGGACAATGCGGTGATTGTCGTCAATGCGGTGTCCTATATCAATATCCTCTCCCCTGAGAAGGCCGTCTATGGCGTGGAAGATTACCGTATCGCCATCCAGAACCTAGTCCAGACCTCGCTTCGCTCCATCATCGGCGAGATGAACCTCGACGACGCCCTGTCTTCCCGCGAGAAGATCAAGGCACGGCTTAAGGAGAGCATCTCGGATGACATCGCCGATTGGGGAATTACTTTGAAGACCGTGGAGATCCAGGATATCAACCCCTCACAGACCATGCAGAAGGCCATGGAAGAGCAGGCTGCAGCCGAGCGTGCCCGCAGGGCGAACGTAACTAAGGCCGAGGGTGAAAAGTCGGCAGCCATACTCCAGGCCGAAGGCAGGCTTGAGGCAAGCAAGCTGGATGCCAGGGCCAAGGTGGTGCTGGCCGAAGGCGACCAGATCACCATCACCAAGATCACGGATGCCGTACAGAACAACCAGCTCCCGGTCATGTTCATCCTGGGCGGGCGGTACATTGATACCCTGAAGAACGTTGCGGCATCGACCAACTCCAAGATCGTGGTCCTGCCCGCCGACCTCCCGGCCGCCATCAAGGGGATGCTGGGGAATACGGGCAAATAGAGAGATAGACCATGTCCGATAATGCATATCCGCGCCTTTGTGCCTTTCTGGACCAGTTCCCCCTGGGATTCCCCAAGACCGATTCGGGCCTGGAAATCAAGATACTCAGACGGCTCTTTACCGAGGATGAGGCGGAAGTTGTAACCCTGCTCACACCCTTCCCCGAGGAGGCTTCACAGACCGCCTCCCGCATGAACCTGGATGAGGCGGTCCTGAAAGACAAGCTGGAGTCCCTGGCTGATAAGGGCCTTATCTTCCGCATCAGACGGGGTGACAAAACACTCTACAATGCCGTACCCTTCATGATAGGTCTCTATGAATATTCGGTTCAGAACATGGATGCAGACCTTGCCGCCCTCTACAAGGACTACTATGAGCAGGCCTATCAAGCGGAGATGGCAGCAAGCGATGTGCCCGGATTCAAGGTCATCCCCATCGGCCATACCATTGATAAGGAAATGGTCCTTATCCCGTCATGCAGACTCGAAGAAGAGGTGAGAAAGGCCAGGGTCATCTCGGTGGCGCCGTGTATCTGCCGGAAAGAGGCGGGCCTGACCGGTAAAGGCTGCGACAAGCCCGAGGAGACCTGCCTCCATTTCGGGGCCGCTGCCGAGTACTACATTGAAAACCGCATCGGCAGGCAGATCGGCGCCGAAGAGGCCCTTGCAATCATCGAAAAGGCCGACAGGGCGGGCCTCGTCCATGCAGGCGTGAACACACAGCACCTTTCCAACCTCTGCAACTGCTGCCCGTGCTGCTGCGCCTCCATGAAGGGGATCACCCAGAAGGGCATGGACAAGCACGGCTTTCTCAATGCCTTATTCATGGCCGTTATCGATCCTGACCTGTGTACTGGGTGCGGTATTTGTGTGGATCGATGCCCGGTTGAAGCCATGTCAATGGATGATTACGCTACGACAGATATGCGCAAATGCCTGGGTTGCGGCCTGTGCTCAACAACCTGCCCTGTGGAGGCCATTACTATGCATCTGAGGCAGGACCGCGAAGAGCCCTTTGATACGGTCATTGACATGGGTCTTGCCATCCTGAAAGGAAAGGGGACATCCAGAAACATATGACAAAGAAAAGGGCAACCCCTGGAAAACAAGAAGACCTGGGAAAAACCTTCAAAGAATTTGCACGCCGTGCATGTGAACTGGGTGCGGATGAAGCGAGAATCATACCTGCTTCGACAGTTGTAACCGCACCATGGGTGAGGATGAAGTGCCATTTCGGGTGCGAGCTCTACGGGCTTGGATACTGCTGTCCCCCGCAAACACCCACATCTGACGAAATGCGCGATGTGATCGCATGCTATGAGCATGCCCTGCTTTTTCACTGCACGAAACTGGGAAGCCCGAGCCGCATGGCCTATGAGATCGAGAGGGAAATATTCCTGAACGGATTTTACAAGGCCATCGGACTCGGTTCAGGGCCCTGCAGGATCTGCAGGAAATGTTCGCCAAAAGGATGCAAACATCCCGACCGGGCCAGGCCGTCCATGGAGGCATGCGGGATAGATGTGTTTGCCACTGTGCGGGCAAACGGCTTCACCATAGAAGTTCTCAGGGATGAGAGTTGTGCAGGGAATTATTTCGGATTGATCCTGATAGACTGAATGGTTTCATCAAAGGGACAACGCAGATGTGCCACGCAGGTGTGCCATGGCCTGATATCATGAATGCCCTGGAAGATCTCTACCATGAAATCGACCAGAGGGCTTATGAGCTATTTACGCTCCATTCAGACAGACTCCTTTGCAGACAAGGCTGCATAAAATGCTGCATGGACGGCATCACGGTCTTTGAGGTGGAGGCCCGCAACATAAGGGAACACTACGGCGGCTTGCTGGAGCTCGGTGCCCCCCGCACCGAAGACGCATGCGCCTTCCTGGATTCAGAAGGCACTTGCCGGATCTATCAGCACAGACCCTATGTATGCCGTACTCAGGGACTGCCGCTGCGCTGGCTTGACGAAACCGAGACCGGGGATATCGTTGAGCTGCGCGATATCTGCCCGGAAAACGAGAACGGGCCGGCCATTGTAACCCTGCCTGAAGAACAGTGCTGGACCATAGGCCCTTTCGAGTTCAGGCTAGCTGCACTCCAGGCCCTTGTCTCGGGCAAAGAAACGGTCAGGGTCCCCCTCAGGTCGCTGTTCGAATCGTCTACCTCCGCTGAAGCAACAAAAGATACCCCTGAACAGGAAACTTCATCAACAGAGATAGACATCGAGATCGGCACATGTACCAAAACGGATGAGCAGGAGATTATTGAGCTGCTGAGGGATGCCGGGCTCTTAACCGCCGATCTCACACCTGAGAAGCTCCGGAACTTTCTTGTGGCCCGTATTGAAAACAGGGATATCATCGGCACAGCGGGGTGCGAGGCATTTGAAGGGTATGGTCTTCTGAGATCTCTGGCGGTCCGCCCCGATTACCGGGGCTCGGGGATCGGGAGAATTCTCATGGCTGAGATGGAGGATTATGCACGGAAATCAGGCATCAAGACACTTTACTTGTTGACCACTACCGTGCCGGGTTATTTCACAAAGCTCGGGTTTCAGGTTACGCAAAGATCAGCCGCACCCGGCTGCATTGCGGCAACAGATGAATTCAGCAGCCTCTGCCCGGTATCTGCCGTGTGCATGTATAAACAACTATGAAATAAGGAACTGTTCATGAAGCTCAAACGTATCCGATTAAAGGGTGATACATCCCCATCCATAGCGATATTTTTTAAAGACGAATGGCTGCCGCTGAGGCTCGTCTTAGGCCAGGCAGGCCATGTCCTCACACCTGAGGAAGAGTCTCTCTCCACAGACATGATCTCCCTGCTCCAGAAGGGTCCGGCATTCCGGCAGTTCCTGGAGGGCCTCATGGATGCCTGGCTCTCAGGACATGCCGGGCAGCAGAAATCCTTTGATGATACACCTTTGCTGCCTTTCGAGCCCAGGTCGTACCGTGATTTCATGCTCTATGAGAGACACGCCGTCGATGCGGCACGCGGTTATGCAAAACGCTTCATCCCTTTAGGCTATAAGATCGCAACAATCTTCGAGCACATCACCGGCCGCACCTTTCCCCTCTTCCGGCCCAAAGGGCACTGGTATAAGAGACCCATCTACTACATGGGGAACCACTTGAGTTTTGTCACGGATAATCATGCAATCGCCTTTCCGTCGTACAGCAGGGCCCTAGATTACGAGCTTGAGCTCGGTGCCGTCATTGCACACCCCATCAAGAATGCCGCCCCTAAAGAGGCTTTGGGGGCCATCGGAGGATTTGCGGTGTTCAACGATTTCAGCGCCCGGGATATACAACTCGCCGAGATGAAGAGCGGTTTCGGACCAACAAAGGCGAAGCACTTCGCCAATGCCGTATCTTCCGTTGTCGTATCTGCCGATGAGATACTCCCTTACCTGAATAACCTCCAGGCGGAAATAAGGATCAACGGGGGTTGCATTGT
>CAWKAM010000038.1:0-51364 GCA_963847605.1 uncultured delta proteobacterium
CGCCCGGCATTGAAACAATTGCTGGAAGATATCGAGGCCGGGAAAGTAAACGTCGTGATCGTGTATAAAGTGGACCGGCTGACCAGATCATTAGCCGACTTCGCCAAAATCATCGAGCGTTTCGATAAGCGGAGTGTTTCCTTTGTCTCAATCACCCAGCAGTTCAATACCACGAGTTCAATGGGAAGACTCACCCTGAATGTCCTGCTCTCCTTCGCACAGTTTGAACGGGAAGTTACGAGCGAACGTATCAGGGATAAGATTGCGGCCTCCAAGAAAAAGGGGATGTGGATGGGCGGGTGTGTACCCCTCGGCTATGACCTCAAGAATCGCAAACTACTCATCAATGCTAAGGAAGCCCACACCGTTCAGCATATATACCGTCGTTACCTGGAGTTAGGATGTGTCCGCCTGCTTAAAGAAGATCTCGACAGACAGGCTATACATTCCAAAGCCCGTGGACAGAAAGGCGGTCGATCACTCTCACGCGGGACACTCTATAAGATGCTCTCCAACCCGATCTATATTGGGCAGATACGCCATAAAGGAACCTGCCATCCAGGTCAGCATGAAGCAATCATCGATCAAGAATTATGGGAACAGGTGCAGCAGCATATGGCAAGTAACTCGGTAGAACATAAAACACGTTCACGTACTACCGTCTCCTGTCCACTAACCAACAAATTGTTCGATGTCTCAGGCGAACGCCTCGTACCCGTCCACGCGAATAAAAAGGGGAGGCGATACCGCTATTATATCTCACAAAGCCTTATAGCAGACCCGAGAGATGCTTCACCAAACGGTTGGCGATTGCCGGGACAGGAACTTGAGCATGTGATTACGCATGCAGTGTCAGAGATCATCCTTGATGATGTTGCCATTACTGCTGCGTTACAGGAATCGGGAATCGCAGTACACCACATTCCGTCTGCACTTGATGCGGCCGGAAAGATTCAAAGCGATGCTGCAGACTTAATTGACAGATTCATCCAGCGTGTGGAGTTACGGCAGGATGGGATACGCCTCACGCTCTCTTTGGCATCGCTGGTGGTACCAGAGATGGACTCTAAGGCTGTAACCATAGTCCGCGATATCCCGATGCAGATGAAACGGCGGGGAGTGGAGAAGCGGTTGATAATTGGTGGTACTGGACCGGCCAGGGTGGATCGGACATTGCTGAAGACCATAGTTCGCGCCAATAAATGGTTCAATGAACTGGTATCCGGACGAGTACAAACTATGGCTGAAATCGCATCACAGGAAGGCATAGACAAGGGTTATGTCTCGCGGGTGATGACTCTCGCCTTTCTCGCCCCTGACATTACTGAGAGTATCATAGGGGGGCGGCAGCCTGCCGATCTCAGTGTAGAAAAGCTCACCAAACGGATTGACTTACCTCTGGACTGGGCGCAACAGCGTAAGTTACTGGGTTACGTTTGATCCTATAAGTTGACCGATAAAATACCACACAGAGAAAATAACCAATATCATTTTGCACTAGACATTACCAGAAAGGACTGGACTTCCTGAGCGAACAGAGTGTTGGTGTCCATACGAACGGCAATAATGCCATTCTATAACGGGAGGAGACCAGGCATGGAACATACCAAAAACAGGAAGAAAGATGTAAAGCGGAGTAAACCCACCCATAAGCGGCATGCTGAATCCGATAAGAAAATTCCCGATGCAAAAAATAAGATGCGAGGAGAGTCAAAGCAGGCGACGCTGATTAAGTTGCTGGCGCGTCCCGGCGGTGCCACTATCGATGAAATGGCCAAGGCGACCGGCTGGCAACGGCATAGTATCCGCGGAATGATGTCCGGCGTATTGAAAAAGCGGCTGGGACTCTCCATCGCTTCTGAAAAAGAAGAGCGTGGGCGAATTTATCGCATCGCCGCCTGAAATACCATATGAAGCATCGTTTATTCCTCGATGCAGGAAGGCTTGCCAGTGAACTGGCAGGCCTTCCTGCCCTTGACCGCAGAGCGCTCATAGAAAAATGGCGGATCCTCTATGGCACAGAGCCACCCGGAGGGGTCCGAAATAATTTTCTGATGCATGCCATCGCTCACCGTATGCAGGAACAGGCATCCGGAGGACTGGAACCTGCCACCCGCCGCTTTCTGGAAAAGACATGCGGAAGACAATACATCCGGACGGCAGACAGTGCGTATTATCAGCACTAAACCCGGCACACGGCTGTTACGTGAGTGGCATGGAGTGACTTATGAGGTGATCATACAGGAGGATGGCGTGCAGTGTAATGGCATATGCTACCGATCGCTCTCCGAAGTAGCGCGAGCCATCACCGGCACACGGTGGTCCGGTCCTCTGTTCTTCGGGCTGAAGAAGAAGGAGGCTGCATGAACACCAAGCCGATACTTCACTGCGCTATCTATACCCGCAAATCTTCAGAAGAGGGGCTGGATCAGGACTTCAATTCCCTGCATGCACAACGGGAAGCATGTGAGGCGTATATTGCCAGCCAGAAGCATGAGGGGTGGCAGAGCGTTAAGAAGCATTATGACGATGGTGGATTCAGTGGCGGCACGATGGATCGGCCGGCATTGAAACAATTGCTGGAAGATATCGAGACCGGGAAAGTAAACGTAGTGGTCGTGTATAAAGTGGACCGGTTGACCAGATCATTAGCCGACTTCGCCAAAATCATCGAGCGTTTCGATAAGCAGAGTGTTTCCTTTGTCTCGGTTACCCAGCAGTTCAATACCACGAGCTCAATGGGAAGACTCACCCTGAATGTCCTGCTCTCCTTCGCACAGTTTGAACGGGAAGTTACGAGCGAACGTATCAGAGATAAGATTGCGGCCTCAAAGAAAAAGGGGATGTGGATGGGCGGGTGTATACCACTCGGCTATGACCTCAAGGATCGCAAACTACTCATCAATGCTCAGGAAGCCCACACCGTTCAGCATATATACCGTCGTTACCTGGAGTTAGGATGTGTCCGCCTGCTGAAAGAAAATCTCGACAGACAGGCTATACATTCCAAAGCCCGTGGACAGAAAGGCGGTCGATCACTCTCACGCGGGACACTCTATAAGATGCTCTCCAACCCGATCTATATTGGGCAGATACGCCATAAAGGAACCTGCCATCCAGGTCAGCATGAAGCAATCATCGATCAGGAATTATGGGAACAGGTGCAGCAGCATATGGCAAGTAACTCGGTAGAACATAAAACACGTTCACGTACTACCGTCTCCTGTCCACTAACCAACAAATTGTTCGATGTCTCAGGCGAACGCCTTATACCCGTCCACGCAAATAAAAAGGGGAGGCGATACCGCTATTATATCTCACAAAGCCTTATAGCAGACCCGAGAGATGCTTCACCAAACGGTTGGCGATTGCCGGGACAGGAACTTGAGCATGTGATTACGCATGCAGTGTCAGAGATCATCCTTGATGATGTTGCCATTACTGCTGCGTTACAGGAATCGGGAATCGCAGTACACCACATTCCGTCTGCACTTGATGCGGCCGGAAAGATTGAACCTAATGCTTCAGACATAATTGAAAGATTCGTCCAGCGTGTGGAGTTAAGGCAGGATGGGATACGCCTCACGCTCTCTTTGGCATCGCTGGTGGTACCAGAGATGGACTCTAAGGCTGTAACCATAGTCCGCGATATCCCAATGCAGATGAAACGGCGGGGAGTGGAGAAGCGGTTGATAATTGGTGGTACCGGACCGGCCAGAGTGGACCGGACATTGCTGAAGACCATAGTTCGCGCCCATAAATGGTTCAATGAACTGGTATCCGGACGAGTACACAATATGGCTGAAATCGCATCACAGGAAGGCGTAGACAAGAGCTATGTTTCGCGGGTGATGACTCTCGCCTTTCTCGCCCCTGACATTACTGAGAGTATCATAGGGGGGCGGCAGCCTGCCGATCTCAGTGTTGAAAGACTCACCAAACGGATCGATCTACCTCTCGACTGGGCGCAACAGCGTCAGCTCCTGGGTTTCGTCTGAACCCCTAAGTGGACCGACAAAATACCGAACAGAGAAAACAACCAATATCATGGCCTTAACATACTTCATGCCGGCCTCTCCAGTCAACACCGCCATCCGAATCACGCCAACTGCGCCCCTCTGAGCACATATACCGTAAAATCTCTTCTGCAGAGGAAATACTGATGGAGGTGGAGGGATTTGAACCCTCGACCCTCGCATTGCGAACGCGATGCTCTCCCGCTGAGCTACACCCCCACGTGGATCTATCTACGTGTACTAGATGGGCGGCTGTTCGTCAACCCTGTGATTCTTCATGTTCCCGGGTTCTTCGAGCCGCTTTTTTGCAAAGGCAATGGCCTGTTTGAAGTCTTTGATCTCGCCGTTGAGCCCTTTGTCGCGGATGAGCCTTAATGTATCGCCCAAGAGCTTGCCCTTCTTAAAACCGACGGCCATGAGGTCCTTGCCCGTGACCGGCGGCTTGTAGGAGCGCAACGAGGTAATGTAGGAGGAGATCATCTCCCTCACTACAGTGCTCTTGGTCTTTGACATGGCAAAGAGCATTTCCTCCAATACAGCCTTATCCAATACCTTGACCACGGAAGACGGCGACTTCGTCCGGATCATGACGAGCTCTCGGAGGATGGCGTTTACCCTGGCCCTGGCAGTCAGGATATTCCGCACATTCTCGTCGGTAAGCCCGAGCCTCTGGCAAATGGCAATGATCTTCTTGGGCTTCATATGCTCCACCAGTGCCAGCAGATAAATGAACCATGAGCGATATTCCTCATGGGTATACAGGAGGTCGAACCATGAGATAGTCTGCGTCGCCCGGCAGAAGTCTTCCCTGACGGAGGTGTTGAACACGAGATCTGGGTGGATGGCTGTCAGTACATCCAGATCCCGCAGCCGCTCGAGACTTAGCAGGGGGTCCTCTTCCGAGAGGATCTGCCGGATCTCGTGCGAGATACGCCTGCCCGGGATATTACTCAACAGCCCTGACCTTACTGCCGCGTGCACGAGAGAAAGTGTTTGTTTGCCCAGTGCAAACCCATAGCGTTTCTCAAAACGCACTGCCCTTAAGATCCGTGAGGGGTCCTCCACAAAGCTCAGTGCATGCAGTACCCGGATGTGCTTTTCCTTGATGTCCCTCTGGGCGCCGAAGAAGTCGATGAGCTCGCCGAAGCGCTGTGGAACCAAGCATACGGCCATTGTATTGATGGTGAAGTCCCTCCGGTAGAGATCGAGCTTGAGGGTGGATTGTTCCACAATGGGGTACCCGCCCGGGTGTTTGTAATATTCCAGCCTGGCTGTGGCAACGTCGATATGGGTACCGTCGGCAAGGGTTATCACAGCGGTCTTATACTTCTCATGAACCGCGCAGCGCGCCCCAAGGGACTGGGCAAAGGTTTTCGCAAAGGCAATGCCGTCACCCTCCACCACCAGATCGATGTCCAGGTTGTCTATCCTCAGCAGCATGTCGCGCACGATCCCGCCCACCAGGTAGATGTTTGAGCCCAGGGAGGACGCGAGTGCGCCTGCCTGACGCAGCATCATATTCACCTGTCTTGGAAAACGATCTTCCAGCAGGGACCCTACGTTCTTCTTCTGCATCGAACGGTAATCCACACCCTCCACACTGGTCATTTTTTCGTGCATGACCCTCATGAGGTCGGTCCGGGTGATGATGCCGATGGCCCTGCGTTCATCAACTACGGGCAATAGACGCTGATTGCCGTCAATAATGAGCGTCCGTATCTCCGAGACCGGTGCATCAGGGCGGATAAACTTGATGTCTCGGATCATATAGTCCTTGATCTTGGCCTCTCCAAGTTCATGGCCTTGGGCCCTGCTCACTACCTGTCGTGTAACTACCCCCACTACCCGCTCATCCCTGGACTGAACAATGACAGCATTGATATTGTATCTGTTGAGTGTATCGCTCGTTTCATCGATGGTGGCATCCATGTTCATTGCAATGACAGGGAAGGTCATGATGTCGCGCGCCGTGATCCGTGGCTTGGTCTCCTTCTTGATGAGGTTCACCAGCATGCTCTCTACGTGATCCAGGGATCGTTCTTTTATGGATGCGGCGGCAGCCGTAGGATGGCCCCCGCCGCCGAAATGCGCGGCCACCTCAGCGGCATTGATCTGCGGCACGGTGCTGCGAGCCACCAGATAGATCCGCTCTGTCATGAGCCCGAGCGCGAACATGGAATCCACCTCAAACATGCCCCTGAGCTTGTGCACGAGCATGGCAAAGTCCTCCACATAGCGATTGGACTCGGAGCGTGTGAACAGCACGTCAATGCCGCCCACGTGGAAGATGTAGGCATTCTTGATGAGCTGGTCCAGGACATCCACCTGCTCGGGGCTGAGCTCTCGTGCCAGCGTATGTGAAACGGCCCTCAGGTCGGCCCCCCATCGGATAAGGTCCGCCAGCGCCGTAGCGTCTTCCGGCCTGGTGGAGGGGAACAGCAGTGAGCCGGTGTCCTCGAAGATCCCCATGGCCAGGATGGTGGCCTCTTCCGGGGTCGGCATTATCCTTTCATCCTTGAGGATCTCCACCATGAGTGCACTATTGGAGCCGTATTCCTTACAGAACTCTTTTGCCCCTACTATATCATCGCTGGAAGGGGGATGATGATCATAAATGATCACCTCCACGCCTTCTTTTCCAATAAGCTGGGCAAAGTCACTGATGCGCGAGAGCTGCCTTGTATCAACTATGATGAGCCTCGTCACCTTGTTCATGGAGATCGCTTTCAGCTTGCTGATCAGAGCAGCTACCTCCGGAGAGGCCTGCACAAGATAGTCCCTCAGGGTTTTTTCCTGGGCGCCGGGAAAGACAAGGGTGGCGTCCCTGTGGAGTTTCTTGGCGGCGAGCATTGAGGCAAATGCATCGAAATCGGCCTGGATGTGGGAGGTGATGACCTCCATCGTCTACCCCCTTGGGTGGTACCGTTTGTGAACCTCTTTGAGCCTGGTTGAGGAGATATGGGTATAAATTTGTGTTGTGGAGATGTCCGCATGGCCGAGCATCATCTGGACAGAGCGCAGGTCAGCCCCGCCGATAAGCAGGTGGGTAGCGAACGAATGCCTGAGCATATGGGGTGATATCTGCTTCAATATACCCGCTGCGGATGCATATCTTTTGATGGCATACCAGAAGTTCTGCCTGGTCATTGCACCGCCCCTCCTTGAACAGAAGAGGATATCCGTAGGCCTCTTTACCAGATGAGGCCGTGCGTTCCTGAGATATTCACTAATACAGCGCTGTGCGCTCTCACCCATAGGCACAAGGCGCTCTTTGTCTCCCTTGCCCCTGCAGACGAGGTAGCCTACATGGAGATTGAGGTTGTGCAGTTTAAGGGTTATGAGCTCGCTCACCCGCAAACCTGTGGCATAGAGCACCTCAAGCATGGCCTTGTCCCGAATACCGATGGGTGTGGCCACATCCGGGCTTGCAATAAGTTTCTCCACCTCGTCGCGGCTCAATACCTCGGGAAGGTATATACCACGTTTCGGGGATGAAAGGTCGCGTGTGGGGTCTGTTTCCATGATCTCCTCTTCGATGAGGAACCGGTAGAACTGCCTGATAGAGGAGAGTCTGCGGCTGATGCTGGTTGGTTTAAGGCCTTTCCCCCTGCAAAGGGTAGTATAATCTTCAAGGGTTGTCCCATGTACATCCAGCTCAGAGATGCCCTTTTCATCAAGATAAGTCTTAAGATCCTCAAGATCCGCCGCATAGGAGGAAACCGTATTTTCCGGAGAAGAACGCTCGGCGATAAGGTATTCCAGGAAAGAGTCGATCAGCGCATGGCTCATCTCTTGGTAATCTTGGACTCCAGTCCCAATGCAGTGATGTCTTCAAGTTCCGGATATGCGCTCTTACTGCTGGGGAATGCCCCTGCCAGCAATCGGAAGACTGAGCCGGATTCCTTCATGACATAGGGCACAATACCTTCACCATGCAGCTTATCCGCCACCTTGAGCGCCTCTGACTTGTCGCTGTAGACCCCGATCTCAATCGTCAAAGGTACTGACGAGCCGATGAAGGCCTCCGTATCGATGATCCCGTTGGCTTGAAGATCCTTCATCCGTGCACTGGCCTCATTTATCGTGGAGAAGGCACCGATGTCGATGCGGTACCAGACTCCATTGGCCTCCAGGTCGATCTTGGTGATGAACACCCCGGCGAGTCTCTGGAATTTCTGCCTGTATTGGGTCAAGGCATCCTTTTTATTCTGCCATGAGGATATGTGGATGGTGTATGGATAAAAAGTCGACTTTTTGTATTGAGGAACCGAGTGTGAAGTCGCCTTGTCAGGAGAGACCTGCACAGGGTTTTTATCCGGGGCCGCCTGAGGAGCGGATGTCTCGTCAGGAGCAGCCGCAGGCTGTTTTTCCTGCTGATTCCGATCGACCTGCTTAATCACTACATTGCTCAGCCCGTAGTCTGCCCAGAGCGGAAAGGCCGCCAAACAGAACACCACGAACAGCACAAGGCGTCTCAATGTTTCCTCCTGTTATATGCGTAGGTGGTGTTCATTATATACTTGTTGATCCCCTTTGCAATACCATCAATGAGGGTGGCCTGGTATGCATCGCTCTGGAGCAGGGAAGAATCGGCATTGTTGGTAATGAAGCCAAGCTCGCACAGGATAGAGGGCATCTGTGCCCCAAGCAGGACGTAGAACGGCGCCTGTTTCACGCCGAAGTCCTTGCCCGTATAATCAGTTGCGAGTACCGATGATATGATGCTCTTTTGAACACAATTCGCAAAACGACACGATTCGTTGATCTTGGAATTGAGCATGAGGTCGTTGATAATGAGCTGCAGGTCGCTGATGGACTTTGACGTGGTCGCATTCTCCCGGGCCGCCACCTCAATGGCCGAGGAATCGGTGGTGAGGTTCAGGAAATAGGTTTCGATGCCTTGGGCCCCGCTGTCGCCGGAGGCATTGATATGGATCGATATGAACAGGTCGGCCCTTTTCTTATTGGCAAACGCCGTGCGTTCTTCAAGGGTGAGAAACACATCGCTGTCCCTTGTCAGGTAGACATCGAACCCTTCGAGTCTAAGCCTTCGTGCAAGGGCCTTGGCTATAACCAGCGTAAAATCCTTTTCCTGTAGGCCGCCCGGCCCTTTGGCGCCAGGGTCCTTGCCCCCATGTCCCGCATCCACGACAATCCTGGAGACCTTGAGAGAAAGCTGGGCGGCAATAGAGGGCACATCATCACTCATCTGCGATTTCGACCACTTGGGGACCTTCTTAAATCCATTTTCAGGCCTGGCCGTGCCCTTCCTGGCTTCATCCTCGCCCGATGTCTTCACAGGCTCCTGTACCGGGTGGATTGAGGCCATTTTTGCAGCCGATCCATCTTTGCTAATGTCCACTACCAGCCTTGATGGGTCATCAAGAGGGAAGGCATGGTAAGAGAACTTGTGCGCAAGATCCAGAACGACCCGTACCTTTGTCTTCTGGAACTGGGAAACCCGTATCGTAGTGAGAATACCGTCATTCACGGTTGTCTTGAACGGGATATCCGGGGATACCTTTGCATTATCCAGCTCGATCACTACACGGTGGGGTTTGCTTACTTTGGCATCGGCGGGCAATGCAAAGGTATTGAACGAGACGTTCTTATCGAAATTAATGACAACACGGGTGTAATCCCTGTCCGACCACTGACGGACGGTCTTGAGCTCACCAAGACCTGATTTTGATTCATCGGTGACGCTCTTCTTCTCAATATTTAAAGAGTTGATCTGTTCTCTCGCAAGCTGCACCATATTGCCGTCAGGGTACTCTTTGATAATCTTTTGATAGAGGGAATAGGCCTTCTGTTTGGAGCTTAGCCGGAAATTATAGATCTGGGCTGCCTTGTAGAGAGAATCATCTGCAAGGGGGCTTCCAGGATACTCATCCGCTACTGCCAGGTAGGTATTCACAGCCCGGTCGAGGTCTTTAGGGTTTGACGAAAAGGCATGGAGATCTTCATAGAGCTTAGCCGCCTTAAATTTTGCCTTGGGAGCGAAGCTCGAATGGGGATAGTTTTTCGCCACGTTCTGATACTTGTGGATGACCGCCATCCAGCTCACCCGGTCCTTTTTCTTGTCCGTATCCCGATGAAGCTCTATGGCAGCCGCGTTCGCACTCTGAAATGCCTCTGCCACACTGGTCGCGGCATGAAGAGAGCCTGAAAAGGCGAGAACGATCGCGGCAAGAATTAGGAAGCGCGGGGCAAACCCTCGTATTTGTCTGATGTAATCCATTACGTCCTTGAGCAAGTAATCCCTTACTTTATTGGTTGTTTGCCTATAAAATACCTAATAAGGCCAGTATCGGATAAACCATATGGAAATCTTAACACTTTTTTTCAATCCGTGAAGAATAAATAATGGAAAGCCCTTTGAGAATGAGGTGTTCGTCAATGATGTACGCCTTTGGGAGCACCTCGGCGACCATGCCGCAAGGCCCGCCCGTGAGAACAACCACCGGTTTAGTGCCGTTGCGGCGGGCCATCATCTCCACTACCTTTCGGATCATGTAAATATGGCCCATGACCACACCCGAGCGCACGCATGCCTTGGTGGATGCCCCGATGAGTTCGCCCGGCGAGAGTTCATCAAGCCTTGGAAGCTGGGGGGCTGATGCCAGCAGGCCTTCATAAGCGCTTGAAATACCCGGTGCAATCATGCCGCCGATAAAGGTACCGTGAACGGTTACATAATCAATGGTGGTGGCGGTACCCATGTCTATGACAACGACAGGCTTACGTCTTTTGCGGTACAGGTGAAAGGCGGCTGCGGCACATACAAGCCTATCGATGCCCAAGGTCTCTTTTGTATCATAGCGGATTTTTATCCCCATGGGCGTATTCACATCCACGATCATGGGGGCCAGGCCTGTTGATTCCTCAAATTCTTTCAGGATGATCTTTGTCGCTCCACTCCGAACGCTCACCATGACCGCCGCATCAGGAAGTGCCTTGCGGACATCCGGGAGATGGGGGAGAAAGGCCGAGTTATTCAGGCACACCTCCGTTGGCATGCGGAATACGGCCTTCAGCCCGCTGCCCTCGAAGATGCCTGTAGTAATGTTCGTGTTGCCGACATCAATTGCAAGCATGGCCTCTGTCTAGACCTTATTATACAGGGGGGCAAGGATTTTTTCTCGTCACTAGTCATTAGTCACTGTTCACTTATTTATCTCCGCCACCGCCCTGATCCATCCAGCGCTCGCCCCCTTGATCTTTATGGGGAAGCAGTAGAAGGTGAAGCCTGTTGCAGGAAGCTTGTCCAGGTTGGTGAGCTTCTCGATCTGGAAGTACCCCTTCTCGATGCCTGCAAAGTGGCCTTCCCAGATGAACGAGGGGTCCTTGGTGCGCTCAAACTCTTGCGCCTGGAACGACAAAGGCCTGTCCCAGCTCCAGGCATCCGTACCGACCACATGCACCCCCTGATCCACAAGCCACAGGGTGGCTTCGCGGCCGAATCCATTGCCCTTCACAAGGTATTCAGGTGTTCCCCAATAGTGGGCGGCGCCGGTCTGGGCAAGGAAGATATCCCCTTCCTGAAGCGAGTAGCCGATGACGGAAAGCCCCCTCTTGATGTCCTCGGAGGTGATGTTATATCCGTCCGGCTTTGCGGAGAAATCTATCTTTACGCCGCTTCCCACAGACCATTCCAGGGGGAACTGGTCGATGGTGAGTGCAGGACTGCCTTTATCCTGGGTTGGGTGATAATGCCAGGGGGCATCCATGTGTGTACCCGCATGTGTTGACAGCTCAAGTATCTCCAAGGCCCAACCCAGGCCGTCGGGCAAGTCCTTCTCCGTAATGCCCGGATAGAAGAGCTTCATGGTTTCCGCCCCGAGCCTGTGGCCGAGGTAAGTGATCTTGGGGATCATCATGGGCGGATCGCTGGGCAGGCCGTTTTCAATGGCAATGGAGAGGTCGATGAAGATCCGTGGCATGGCTTCTCCTTTGATATACTTTGATAAAAAAACGATACGTGGCATCGGGATACATTGTCAAGACGAGGCTTGCATCAGGTCCAGATAAACAGCAACGATTCAATCATGGTAAGAAGTTTTAAGTGTTAGGTTTTAAGTTTAAAGCTTTATTGATACTATCCATACTCTTAACACTTAAAACTAAAACTCATGTTCATAAACCACCGACTCCTTGACAGCCGATGCCTTCACGATTAACGTACGGTCCATGGAAGTCGACTTCAAAGAGCTCATCAAGCAGGCCCAACAGCTTCAAGAGCGTATCAAGGAGATCCAGGAACAGCTTGCGCGCAAGACCGTCACCGCAGATACCGGTGGGGGTATGGTCACGGTGACGGTCAATGGCAGACAAGAGATTGTCTCTATCAAGATCGACCCTTTATGCGTGGATCCGAGGGATATCCCCATGCTTGAAGACCTCATCCTGACGGCCGTAAACCAGGGCATCCGTAGATCGCGCGAGCTTGCAGCCCAGGAGCTGAAGCAGATCTCCGGAGGCGTCCCCCTGCCCATCGATCTTCTCTGATATGGACCCATATCCCAAGCCCTTACGGGACCTCATAAGCCAGCTCAAGCGCCTCCCCGGCATCGGAGAAAAAACCGCGACCAGGCTTGCGCTCTTCATCCTAGCGGATAGAGGAAATCTCCCGGAGGATCTCTCAGCCACACTAAAAACGGTTCGAGAGCAGATTAGGCTTTGCCCGGTATGTTTTAACCTCACAGACCGGCAGAAGTGTTCCATATGCATTAACCCTTCACGGGACCAGACGCAGATCTGCATAGTGGAGGAGCCGAGTGATGTCCTGGCCCTGGAGTCTGCAAATACCTTTAGAGGCCTTTACCACGTGCTCCATGGACTCATCTCGCCGCTGGCAGGTATCGGACCGGAGGACATCAGGCTCTCCGAACTGATGGAGAGGCTCAAACACTCCGGTGTGAGTGAAGTGATCGTGGCCACAAACCCCTCTGTGGATGGCGAGGGCACGTTCCATTACATCAGCAAGATGATCCATGATGCGGGCTTGAGTATAACGATAAGCAGGATCGCATCCGGCGTCCCCATGGGAGGGGAGCTGAAATACATGGATCAGGTGACGCTGGCAAGCGCACTGCGCTACCGCCGGAATGTCAAGGACTTCTAAGAGGAGATGCACATGAGTAAGTTCGCCGTGCAAGGCGGCTATGTCATAAAATCGGCATGTGATGTCATGAGGGATCACTTTGTCATTGTGGATAAGTCAAAAATTATTGATGTCACACCAGATCTCCCCGATGGAATCACCGAAATCCTCGGAGGCCCTCACGACATCGTCATACCGGGGCTCATAAACACCCATACCCATGCACCCATGACTCTATTCAGGGGAATCGCCGATGACCTGCCGCTCATGACATGGCTTAAGGATTATATCTTCCCCGCAGAGGCCAAGCATGTGAACAGGGAGTTCGTTTACATAGGATCTCTCCTTGCTGCCTGGGAGATGACCCGGTCAGGTACTACGGCCTTCTGCGACGGGTATTTCTATGAGGATGAGGTTGGCAGGGCTTCCAAAGAGGTGGGCATCAGGGCATGGATCGGGGAGGGTATTCTCCAGTTTCCCACACCTTCCTTATCAGACCCCAAGAGGACTATCGAACATGCCCGCAACTTTATCCTGCGCTGGCTGGATGACGATTTGATAAGGCCTTCTGTCTTTCCCCATGCTGCATATACCTGCACGAAACAGATCCTGAAGGATGCATATGCTCTTGCAGAAGAGTTTAACCTTCTTTATCAGATCCATCTGAGCGAAACCGTCTCTGAGGTTGAGCAGATCAGGAAGGACCACAATATGTCCCCGGTGGAGCTTTTAGACTCTATCGGCTGCCTCTCGAGCCGGACACTGGCCGCGCATTGTGTGGTCCTGAACGACCAAGAGATCGCCCTGCTGGCAAAGAGGATGGTCTCTGTTGCACACAATGCCGAGAGCAACATGAAGCTCGCATCCGGTATTGCACCTGTGCCGAAGATGATCAAGGCCGGGGTGAACGTTTCCATAGGAACCGATGGATGCGCGAGCAACAACAACCTCGACATCATCAGTGAGATCTCGACAGTCGCCAAACTGCACAAGATCGCCTGCATGGACCCGACCGTGCTTGATGAATGCACCGCCATGGCACTTGTGACTGAAAACGGAGCAAAAGCATTACATTTTGACGGCGGGAGGATCGAGCCCGGCAGGCCTGCCGACATCGTGGTGCTCGACGGCAAGGCACCCAACATGGTCCCGGTGCATAACCCCGTCTCTCACATCATCTATGCAGCCACCGGCGGCAATGTTAAAGATGTCGTCATCAACGGCAAGGTTGTTGTGAAGGACTATAAATCACTAACTGTTGACGAAGAGTCCCTCATCAAGGAATGCCGCTCTATCCAGGAGTATATAAGCAGGGGGTGAAGGAAAAGAATACCTGCCATAGGGAAGTCTTTTCCGCCCCTGCTCTGCCCGAGATCGCTTGAGTTCCTGTATTTATCATGTTGGTAAACCCCTTGCATTGTATAAAGAGCAGCAACACTTTTGCCGATAAGGGTGATATATGAAAATAAGCAATCAAATGCTCTATTCTCAAGTCACGAAGGGCATCGATCAGAGTTCTGAGAAGATGTACAAGCTCAATGAGCAGATATCTTCCGGAAAGCGGATCAACAGCCCCTCGGATGACCCGCTGGGCCTTTCAACCGTGCTGACATACCGGTCAGTGCTGAGCGCAGATACCCAATACGAGTCAAACATCGACTTGGCGAATGGGCAGCTCTCCCAGATGGACACATCCCTCCAGCAGGTAGACGACCTTCTGGCCCGGGCCAATGAACTTGCAGTTTCCCAGGCCTCATCCTCCGCCACCTCCGATACCAGGGCAGGGGCGGCTGAGGAGATAAACCAGATCAGATCCGAAATCGTGAGTATTGCCAATCAGAAGTATGGGAATAAATACCTCTTTGGCGGGACCATGACACAGAATGCGCCGTACCTGAATGTTGATGTAGCAAACTGGCAGGATGACGTCGCCACCATGTCGGCAACAGCCCCTGCCTCTCCGGCAGATGGAGACAGATACATCGACACCGCAAACGACGCCACAAAAAACCATATCTTGCAATATAGTTCCGCCACCTCCAGCTGGGTTGACCAGGGGGCACCCACCGAAGGTACTGCAGTAACGGTGAAAGACCGGAACGAGATGTATGTCTATACCGGTGGAGAATGGAAGACCGTGTACCAGGGTAACGATTCCGGCTTTTCCGTGCAGATCGGCGCGGGACAAAGTGCCCAGACCAATATCCCGGGCAGTGAGATATTCAGCAATTCCACAGGCAACATCATGACAACCCTCATGAAGCTCGAGAAGGCGCTCAAGAATAATGACCAGAGCGGTATCAGCGCCGAGATCTCTGATCTCGATGATTCCAGCACGGTAGTTTCAAATGCCCTCTCCAAGATTGGTGCGACCGTGAACAGGCTGGATACGACAAAGACCCGCCTCGAAAGCGACTCTACAAATACAACGGGAAGAGTCTCTAATATTGAGGACCTGGATTATGCCCAGGGAATCACCGACCTGCAGAACCAGCAGACCATATACGAGGCGACCTTGAAAAGCGCCTCTATGATCACTAGCTTAAGTCTTGTAGACTTTATCAAGTAGGGGGAATAATCTTGGAGATTGAAACGCTGCGTTTCGGAAAGATAGCGATTCAGGAAGATAAGGTAATAACATTTCCCAGGGGCATCCTGGGATTTGCCAAGAATAAGCAATACATCCTGTTTCCCCATAGTGAAGGGTCACCCTTTTTCTGGCTCCAGAGCATGGAGGATGGCGATCTTGCCTTTGTGGTTATGAACCCCCAAGTTGTCAAGGCCGATTATTCCATAGATATCGACGAAAATATTCTGGGCGAGCTTGATGTAAAGGAGCAGGCCGAGCTCGAGGTGGTCTGCATCGTCACCATCCCGCGCAATGACCCAAGGCGCATGACCATAAACCTGCTGGGTCCCATAATCATCAATACCCAGAGCCGTTGCGCCGTGCAGGTCATCTGCGACTCTCAGAGCTACTCACATCGCCACCCCGTGATCCAAGGGCAGCAGGTGTAAGTATTTCTTCACGCTGTGATCTGTGCCCTTAAAGACTTGCCCGCACATAGCGTTCAAGTGTTTTTCATTTCACAAGTTTCTTACTCTCTTTTTCTTGAGCTTTCATTGCCTTTTTGATGAGCTTCTGCCCATCCTTGGAGGGTTTATCTCCTGAATCAAAAACCTGCCCGGTACCGGATGATAGCTCTTGCTTTGTTGAAGAAATGCGCTCCGGCGGGTTTGTTGACTCAGGCACAGGCCCATTCTTCTTTTGATACATCGACAGCAATGCCCTGCCGAGAGATTTCCCGAAAAAGCCGATAAAAGCGGCTGCAAAGACCAGAGCCATCCATTTGGCAATCTCAGAGGCGCTCACATGCTCGAACATGGGTATATCTTAACCGAGAAGCAAAGCATATGCAACGCCCCGCCTCTTACGATGAATATTATCATGATGATATATATGCAGGGACGACCCGTTGTGTCGCTCCTGAAACCGCTCCTGCAATATGAGCCCATCATGTGTAGGAGCGCCTTCAGCCGTGACATCCTAAAAACCATACTTCTAAAATTATTTAAAACTTATCCGTGCCCATCCTCCCCTTTTCCTTGACTCTCCCATCAGTGGCGAATTATACAAACAACGTGGATACGGCTTACCGCAATGTCATCTCCTTTGTCGCCCGGGGAACGAACAGCGGAAAGACGTATCTCCTTGAACATCTCATCACCGAACTCAAGAGGCGGGGCAGGAAGGTCGCAGCAGTCAAGCATGCCATGCACCAGCATTCCGTGGACCCTCAAGGCAAGGATACCTTCAAATTTGCTGCCAGAGGTGCTGATCGCATCATCCTGTTCTCACCGGATGGTCTCCTGATGTACGAGCCGAAGCATCCGGAAAACGACTACCTTTACACTGTTGCATCCCAAGATATGGATATCGTCCTGGTCGAAGGGTTCAAGGCCGGGCCCTTTAGGAAGATCGAGGTATTCAATGAAGAGATCTACTCCACACCCCTGTGCGTGGAACAGCCCGGCCCCGACTACATCGCCATTATCAGCCGGGAAACCATGGACATCGGCATTCCACACTTTCGTTTTGAGGATATCGATGCAATCGCCACTTTCATTGAAGAGAGTGCGGGGTTGAAAGTGAATATGTGATAATCCGTCATGATCTACCCCCCTGTTTGACTACCCCTCGACCAATCATCCCTTCCATACCTAGGTAAACTGTGTTAAAGGCTCAGATCTATGCTGATCGTGCAGCTGAAACCCAAAAAGGAAGTGCCTGTGCTCCTCGGGCATCCATGGATATATTCCGGGGCAGTGGACAAGGTCCAAGGTGAACCGGAGATGGAGCATCTCTGCAGGGTGCTGGGCTCCAGGGGTCAGTTCATATGCCAGGGAACATATAATCCCATTTCTCAACTGGCGGTGCGTGTACTCACCCTCGGCAAAGAGCCCATTGATAAGGTTTTTTTCGAGGCAAGGATCCGAAACGCCATTACGCTGCGTGAACGTATCATCCCTGCGGACACGAGCTGCTACCGCATCATCAATGCCGAGGGAGACCTTTTGCCGGGCTTGGTGGTGGACCGTTACAACGACGTGCTCGTTCTGCAGGCAGTCACCCCCTTCATGGATGAGATCAAGGGTGACCTTGCAGAGATCCTGAAATCAGAGCTGCCCTCCTGCAGTATCTTCGAGCGCTCCGACTCCAAGACGCGCTCCAACGAGGGCTTCAGGCCTTCCATCGGTCCTCTCCATGGCAACATGGAGAGCCAGGACCTTGTGGTACATGAGCGGGGCATTGCCTTTGCAGTAGACATCTTCACGGGCGACCGTACGGGCTTCTATCTAGAACACAAAGAATCCAGGCACAAGATCATGCCTTACGCCCATGATAAGGATGTGCTCGACCTGTTCTCCTACACCGGCTCTTTTTCGGTGTGCGCTCTCCATGCAGGCGCCAAATCGGTCATCTCGGTAGACTCTTCCGCCCCTGCACAGGTCCAGCTCAAGAAGAACATGGAGATCCACAAGATCAAGCCCTTTGTCTGGCGGCATATCAGGGACGATGTTGCACGGTTCCTGAACGATGAGCAGGGGAGCTTTGACCTCGTGCTCTGTGATGCCCCGGCCTTCGGCAACGAGTATGAGGAGCATTCAAAGACCGTCTCCCTAGCCATGGCCCGGCTCAGACCAGGGGGCATCCTCTTTTATCTTGCTCCGGTCACCGGCCAGTTCAGCGCTGTGGATCTGCTCAAGGCAATCAGCCGGGCCGCCAAAGGCCTCTCCCGCACAGCGAAAGTGCTGGAACCCCTCTCTCAGTCTCCGGACTTCCCCTCTCTGCCCTCACACCCCCAGGGCATGCATCAGAGCGGGTTTGTGGTGTACGTAGAGTAGTTAGTCCCGGGTCATTTCGAGCCCTTACATCGGGGCGCACCCGCAGTTATCCATGGGAAAAACTTATAAGGACATGAATAGTCTCCATGCCTAGGTTGCCGGGTCCCTCTCCTTTTGATCTTATGTATCACAGAAGGTGGTTTCTTGCGAATCGGCCAAGATACTCTATTCCTTTTCAGCCCATCTTGCTTTCGAGCTGCCTGCCTCCGAGGACATGGAGGTGGAGGTGCCAGATGATCTGGGTGGCGTCCGTGCCGCAGTTCACTGCGATCCTGTAGCCCGATTCGTTGACACCCTTCTTCTTGGCAACCTCCTGGGCGGCCTTAAGCATGGAGAACCATATCTGCCTATCATCGAGGTCATTGAGTGTTGCATAGTGCTTCTTGGGCACAACAATGACATGGACCGGGGCCAGAGGCTGGATATCGTTGAATGCATAGACAAGTTCGTCCTCGTATACCTTGGCGGAAGGAATCTCTCCCTTGACGATCTTACAGAAGATACAATCCATCTTCATCCTCCCATGTTTAAGTATTCTTACCTATCACACATATAATGACCCCCCAACTTAAGCCTCTGCCCCTAAGATCAGGGGGAGAGAGTATGGGTGAGGGGCCCTATTACATTTTAATACCTCAAACTTTAAAAAAAGTATGTGACAACCGGACAGCCTCGCGCACATCCACCCGGCCCTCATAGATGGCCTTGCCCACGATGGCCCCATAGAGGCCTTCCACCTGCAGAAGCGTCTTGATATCATCCATGCAGCTGATCCCTCCCGAGGCGACGACCGGTGTTTTGACCTCGGCGGCAAGTGCTGCAGTGGCGTCGATATTGGGGCCGGTGAGCATGCCGTCGCGGGAGATGTCGGTATACACGATGAATGCCGGATCGGACTGCTCGTAGTGCCTTGCCAGATCCACGGCTCTCAGCTCGGTGAGCTCTTTCCATCCCTGCACGGCCACCTTGCCACCGAGCGCGTCGATCCCGATGCCGACCCTGCCTGGGAAGGAATTCAGGATTGCCTCGGCCGTCTTTGGGTCCTTGGCCACCACGGTACCGAGGATGACATAGCTTACCCCGAGGTCGAAGGCCCGCCTTGCATCCTCGACGGTGCGGATGCCGCCGCCCAGCTCCACCTCCACATCTACTGCAGAGCAGATTGCCTTGATGGCTTGTACATTTATGCCTCTTCCAGCCACTGATCCATCGAGATCCACTACATGGATCCTCTTGGCGTCTGCATCGGCAAAGGATTTTGCAATACCGGAAGGGTCTCGGCTGTAGACCGTTGCCTCTTCGAACCTGCCCTTCCTGAGCCTTACTACAAGGCCCTGGTGCAGGTCTATGGCTGGGATGATGATCATGCTAAAAGACCCTCAAACTCCTTGACCCACCAGCTCTTAAACAACATGGAATATCTCAGGAGATATATCTTGTCATCCGACGCCCTGACCTTGTAGTATTCATCGGGAAAGAAGCTCGGGTCCTGATAGGCCTCGTTCCAATGATCCAGGATGACCTCGATCTCAAGACCCGTTCCCCCCAATTCGAACCAGACCGGCTGACCTGGGTGCCGATGGCTGTCAAATGTCTTCACCCGGGTATGCTGAAATCTCATAGGTGGGCTTTTGTTGAGGGTATGTCGGTGCCCGTGACGGCAGAAGCCTCCTTGAAGGCACGTGCAAAAGCCTTGAAGCAGGCCTCGGCCAGGTGATGGCCGTTCCCGCAGGCGAAGATGGTCATGTGCATGGTAATGCCTGCCTGGAAGGCCAGGGACCGGAAGAATTCAGGTACAAGCTCCAGGTCAAGGTCGCCTGCCTTGCCGTGAAAGTGATCCCCGCCGTGGATGACAAAGAACGGCCTGCCCGAGATATCGAGACATACCTCGACTAATGCCTCGTCCATAGGGACCTTGGCCATACCGTACCTGGTAATCCCGCGCTTCTCGCCAAGGGCACCCTTGATCGCCTTTCCCAGCACGATGCCGATGTCCTCCACGGTGTGGTGCAGGTCCACGTGCACATCGCCCTTTGCCTCCACCTTGAGCCCGATACCAGCGTGTTTGGCAAAGGCATCGAGCATATGCGTTAGGAACCCTGAGGGTATGTTCAGGCTGAACCCGCCCCCGTCCAGGCAGATGTTTACCGAGATCTCGGTCTCTTTGGTCTTTCTGGTGACTGTGGTCTCTCTCATTCATTAACCCCCGTGGATTCCTTAAATATCTTAATTACCGTATCAATCGTACCTGCACTCGCACCACCCTGCGCAAAGAGTGGCTTTCCGCCTCCACGTCCGCCAACTTCATCCATGGCCTTTTTCATAATCTTGCCAGCATCATACTGCTTTGCGGCATCAGCCGTTGCCATGGTCATGTACGTGGCCTTATCGTCGCTGGGTGTATAGAGGAAGACAACGCCTGATTTGATGCGTTCTTTCAATCGGTCTCCGACTTCACGCATCTGAGCGATATCAGCGTTTTCAATCTTTTTAACAACAACCTTAAACGGACCCACCGGATATTCTTTCTCATCTTCTTTTGTTCCTGCCCCAGTGGCGATCCTGATATTGAGGTCTTTTATGGCGTTCTCCTGTTCCTTGATCTTGGCCTGCAGGGTAGAGATGCGATCAAAGATCTCTGAAGGCGCACACTTGAAACGCTCCGCCATACCGTAGACAAGCCCGGTAAGGGACTGGAGGTGCTCCAATGAGCGTGTGCCGGCAATGGCCTCAATCCTGCGCAGGCCCGCAGACACACTCGATTCGGACACTACCTTCACCAGGCCGATCTGGCCGGTTGAGGTGCAGTGCGTGCCTCCGCAGAGTTCTACGGAAACACCTTCTCCCATGGTCACCACACGAACCTCATCACCGTACTTTTCGGTGAAGAGCGCCATGGCTCCCTTACCCATGGCCTCATCCTTGGAGAGGATCTCCGTCTTAACGGGCAGATCTTCCAATACGAGCTGGTTCACTTTTGCCTCAACCCTTTCCAACTCATCGGAGCTCAAGGCGGCAAAGTGGGTGAAGTCGAACCTGAGCCTACTATCGGTAACGAGAGAGCCCGACTGGTGTACATGATCGCCCAGAACATCACGCAGGACCTTCTGGAGCAGGTGGGTGGCACTGTGGTGGCGCATGATGCTCTTGCGCCTGCCTACATCCACCGAAAGCTTAACATGCTGTCCCTTTGAGAGCCTGCCCGATTTTACACGCACGCGATGGACAATCAGATCATTCTCTGCCTTGGTGGTATCAAGTACCTCGGCATCCCCTTCTTTGGAGGTTATAGTCCCTGAATCGCCCACCTGACCCCCGGACTCGCCGTAGAAGGGGGTGACATCCGTGACGACATAGACCTCTTGCCCCTGACCGGCCTCATCTGCAGGGACCGTCTTGCCATCTCCGGCTACGGTCTGCATCTCAAGGATGCGCACATCTGCCTCCAGGGTATCATAACCCACGAATTTCACGCTATGCCCTGCTGCAGATGCACTGAAGGCATCCGATGTCTCGGTAAAGGTACCGAAAGCGGATGCCCCGCGGGCCTTTTCCCGCTGGAGTTCCATCTGGGCCTCAAAACCGGCTGTGTCGATACCGAATCCGGCCTTGCGGGCGATGTCCTCGGTGAGGTCCACAGGGAAACCGAAGGTGTCGTAAAGGGCAAAGACTTCGAGACCGGGGACCAGCTTCTCACCCTTTGTTTTCAGGCCGGAGAGGATTTCATCCAGCAGGCTTAAGCCCCGGTCCAGGGTCTTCAGAAACCGTTCTTCCTCATTGTCAATGACCTTGTTGATAAAATCTTTCCTGCCTATCAGATCGGGATAGACATCACCCATCTCCTGGACCACCTTGAGGGCTACTTTGTGCAGGAAGGCACTGTTCATGCCGAGAAGTTTGCCATGCCTGGCAGCCCTGCGGATGATTCGCCTGAGCACGTAACCGCGGCCCTCGTTGGAAGGCAGAATACCGTCGCCGACGAGGAAGGCGCTAGCCCGGGCGTGGTCTGCAATGACCCTGATGGAAATATCAAGATCCTCATTTGTGCCGTATTTCTTTCCCGCAAGGTCGCTGATAAAGGAGATGAGCGGGGCAAACAGGTCGGTGTCATAATTGCTTTTTACCCCCTGGAGTACCGCGGTGATACGCTCAAGCCCCATGCCCGTGTCAATGTTCGGTGCAGGCAGAGGTGTCAGGGTTCCGTCCACGTCGCGGTTGAACTGCATGAACACGAGGTTCCAGATCTCAAGGTAACGGTCGCAGTCGCACACGCCTACCTTGCAGTCGGGTCTGCCGCAGCCCACCTCTGGCCCCTGGTCGTAGAGGATCTCAGAGCATGGCCCGCATGGCCCGTTATCTCCCATGGCCCAGAAGTTGTCCTTGTCGCCGAGCCTGAGGATCCTCTCGGTGGCAAGCCCGATGTGCTTGTGCCAGATATCATATGCCTCATCATCACTATGGTGGACGCTCGCATAAAGCTTTGCCGGGTCCAGCCCCATGCGCTTCACGAGCAGGTCCCATGCAAAGTCAATGGCGCCCTGCTTGAAATAGTCTCCGAACGAGAAGTTGCCGAGCATCTCGAAGAAGGTGTGGTGACGCGCCGTCCTGCCCACATTTTCCAGGTCGTTGTGTTTACCGCCTGCCCGTACGCACTTTTGGGAGGTTGTGGCCCGTGTATACGCCCTCTTCTCGGTGCCCAAGAACGTGGCCTTGAACTGTACCATGCCGGCATTGGTGAAGAGCAGGCTGGGGTCGTCACCCGGTACGAGCGATGAACTCGGGACTTTCGTGTGTCCCTTTTCCTGAAAATAGTCCAAAAACATGCTGCGAATCTCTGAACCCTTCTTCATGCATCCACTCCGAGCGTTTCATCTATAATAAGATCGAGAGGAAAACCCCTGCCTGCAAGGAATCGGATAAGCTTAACCTTTGGCAGGTCATTTCTCTTCTCGATCATCTTTTTCATCCTCTGCCGTTCACCAAGCTCTGCCGGCAAGACCTTTACGGCATTTGTCACAAAGGCATCCGGCAAGCCGAGGCCTTCAAGGAAAACCCTGATGGCGTAATTCCCATAGCCTTTTTCCGCCATGAGCAGGGCCCTGCGCCTGGCATACTCATAATCGTCAAGATACCCCAGCTCATCGATCCGGGCTATGACAGCCTCGATCACCTCGTCAGGGGCACCTTTGTCCTTCAGTTTTTTTTTAGCTCAAAGGTGGAGACGGCCCTTCGGGAAATGACCGCTAACGCATAGCGCACACCCTCACTCGACGTCGCGATACTTGCCTTGCTGGTAGATGGTCGTCTTTGCGAGCTCATCTTCTTCCTCTTCCTTTTCCTCTTTTTCGAACTGATCCCACTTGCTGTCGGACGTGCCGCGAATACCCTTCATACGCAGTGCGAAGTCGTTGGGGTTGGTGGCGTTGCGCATGGCCTCATGGTAACTGACCCTGCCATCATTGACCAGAGACATGAGTGACTGGTCAAATGTCTGCATACCGTAGGACACGGTCCCGTCGGCTATGGCATCCGCGATCTCGCCGGTTCTGTTCTCATCGATAATGCACTCGCGGACCAGGGCCGTGGATACCAGTATCTCGGCCGCAGGCACCACACCCTGGCCGTCGATCTTGGGCAGCAGCCTCTGGGATATGGCCGCCTTCAGTACGCCTGCGAGCTGGAGCCTGATCTGCAGGTGCTGGTGCGGCGGGTACTGGGAGACGATACGCATGATGGTCTCTTTTGCATCCAGGGTGTGCAGGGTGGAAAACACGAGATGACCGGTCTCGGCTGCGGTGAGTGCGATATCTATGGTCTCACGGTCGCGCATCTCGCCTACGAGGATAACATCCGGGTCCTGCCGCAGTGCTGCGCGAAGCGCCATTGCAAATGAGTTCGTGTCTGAGCCCACCTCGCGCTGGTTAATGATTGACTTGCGATCCCGGTGGAGGAATTCGATGGGGTCCTCAATGGTAATCACATGGCAATTACGGTTCGTGTTGATGTGGTCCACCATGGCGGCCAATGTGGTGGATTTGCCGGAACCTGTGGTGCCGGTAACCAGGATGAGGCCCTTACGTTCAAGGCTGATACGCTTGAGCACCTCGGGGAGATTCAGATCATCCAACTCCGGGGGATCGGTCGGCACGATCCTGAACACCATACCGTAGCTTCCCCTCTGCTTGAAGCAGTTGACCCTGAACCGGGCCACATGGGAAAGGCTATAGGCGAAGTCTATCTCGTTGGTGGTCTCGAACTTGGCCTGCTGATACTGGTTCATTATGCTGTAGGCTATCGCATAGATGTCTTCGTTGGAGAGCTTGTTATGGTCACGCATGGGGATAAGCGCGCCGAACCTCCGAGTTACCGGCGGCAGCCCAACCTTGAGATGCACGTCGGATGCCGTGATGTCGACTGCATGTTTCAGTATCGGGTTAATATCCATCTCTTTCTCCTAAGGCAGGCTAACTTAGGTCATCATTAGCGACGATGTAGTTCTTCTTCACGGCTTCAGCGATCTCCTGGAAGATCTCCGGATGATCCTTGAGGAACACCTTGGCAGCCTCCCTGCCCTGGCCCAGCCGCTGTTTGTTATACGTATACCATGAGCCCGCCTTTTCAATGATGTTCTTATCGGATTGGCTTGCCACATCCAATAGCTCTCCGTAACGCGATATCCCCTCACCGAACATAATGTCGAACTCAACCTCTTTAAATGGCGGTGCCATCTTGTTCTTGACCACCTTTACACGGGTCCGGTTTCCGATGACTTTGTCGCCGTCCTTGATGGGCCCGATGTTCTTGATCTGGAGCCTCACGCTCGCATAGAACTTAAGCGCGTTACCGCCTGTTGTGGTCTCGGGGTTCCCGTAGAGCACCCCTATCTTCTGGCGCGTCTGGTTGATGAACACGGCCGTTGTCTTGGTCTTGGAGATGGCTCCCGAGAGTTTGCGCAGGGCCTGGGACATGAGCCTGGCCTGCAGGCCCATGTGGGAATCACCCATGTCGCCCTCGATCTCGGCCCTTGGAACCAGGGCCGCGACAGAGTCGATCACCACGATATCCACGGCATTGGACCTCACCAGGGTCTCGGCAATGTCCAGGGCCTGCTCGCCCGAGTCGGGTTGGGAGACCAGGAGGTCGTCGATGTTAACCCCGAGCTTCTGGGCATAGCTCACATCCAGTGCATGCTCTGCATCGATGAATGCAGCCACACCGCCTTGGGCCTGGGTGGATGCAATGCAATGGAGCGACAGGGTGGTCTTGCCCGAGGATTCCGAGCCGTAGATCTCCGTCACCCTTCCCCTGGGGATGCCGCCGATGGCAAGTGCTTCAAAATCAAGCAGGAGTGACCCGGTGGAGATAACAGGCACACCCTTGCCGATGGCATCCGAGCCCATGCGCATGATGGACCCCTTGCCGAATGACCGCTCGATCTTGGATATGGCATCTTCCAATGCCCGTTTCCTTCCTTCTTCCATTTCTATCCTCCTTTAACTCCCAGACTACTTCTATGGAGAACGGTGTACTGAGCGCCGCTGGGTAACAATACACTGCGATACAACAGGACCTCTGGTGCATTGAATATTCCCGTAACAGAGTCGATTGAAAGATCTACCATAGTTGGTGACTTTAGTCTACCCAGGGTGATGTGGCCTGAAAAGGGTCTTTTCTCCTCGGCAATGCCGTATGCGGTGCATAGTTTATCTATGTTTGCAGCCAGTTGAGAAATCTCCTGCATGTCGCCTGCAAGCCCCACCCAAACGACTTTTGCCCGCTTTACGTTCGGGAATGCACCGAAGCCTGCAAGCGACAGGTTCAGAGGCGGGCATAGGGAAGCTGCCTTATCAAGCTCGGCCGAGAGCGGGGCGACGGTCTCTTCACTGATATCACCCAGAAACTTCAAGGTAATGTGAAGCCCCTCGGGCTTCACCCACCTCACGACGCGGTTTTTGGCCTTGAACCGGATAATTGCCGAATCTACAGATGCCTTGATGTCTTCAGGAATGGGGATCGCGATAAATGTCCTGATCATTAATAAGGTTTCTTAGCATAAACAGCGCGATTTTGGCACTGATCATCTTATTGCCGTCCCGGTCAAAGGAGAACTGTCTCATCTGCGAGACTTGATGATTCTTTGTGCCCACACAGACCCACACCGTGCCCACAGGCTTTTCCGGGGTTCCTCCTTCCGGTCCTGTTATGCCGGTCACGGCCATGCCAACATCCGCCCCGGTGAGCCTAAGCACGCCATAGAGCATGGCTCGGGCTACCTGTTCGCTTACTGCGCCGTAGCGATCAAGGTCGGATTTGTCGACCCCAAGGACATGAGCCTTCATATCGTTGCTGTAGGATACGACAGAACCGATGAAGTAATCGGAACTGCCGGGCACCTGGGTGATAAGATGCCCGAGGAGCCCGCCGGTGCAGGACTCTGCAGCTGTACAGGTGAGACCCCTTGCCCTCATGAGATCGCCGAAAGTGCTTGCCAGGTCTTTACCCGCAAGGGCATGGATGCCCAGGATAGGCCGTATCTGTGCTTCCAAAGAAATTGGCACCACCAGGGCGATCTCCTTTTCCCTGGGCAGATAACCGCATTTCTCGGCCAATGGCCCGATGCGCTCGGCGATCTCCACCTCGCGCAATCCGAAGACCGGGATCTCTCTGGTGGCGGGGATGTCACCTCCAAGCCCCTCGATCACGAGCGGGAACATGGCATGGGATTCTTTTGGCACCCCCGGGAGGAACACCACTCGGGTGCCGTCGAACCTGAGGTCGATACCCAAGGCGGAGCCCACTGGGTTTGCGATCTGCCCTTCAGCAGTCGGCTGTAGGCGTTTTTTCAGTGCTTCAATGGCGGGCCTGGTCGTATCATCCGGGGTCAGGCCGAGCCCGCCGGTGACCACAATAAGATCGGTCTTACCAACGAGTTCAAGAATGGTCGAGCAGAGCCTGTCCGGGGCATCAGAGATCATCCTCACCTCGACAAGTGTTATCCCTTTTGCAGTGAGCCGGGCGGCAAAGGGCTGGACCAAGGCGTCTGTACGCCTGCCGGTGATGATCTCACTCCCGGTGATGACGAATGCCGCATTCATGGGTTTCACCCTATCTTCCTGGTCAGGTGCAGGACAAGAGCGCCCATGATCCCTGCAGCGATGTCGTCGGCCATGATGCCTACTCCGCCTTGTATCCGTTTGTCTATGGTCCCCACAGGCGGCGGTTTGACAATGTCAAAGAACCTGAAGAGTGCGGTGCCGATGATGATGTCTTTTAGCCGGGTAGGCCGCGAGATGAGAGTGACGAGCAGCCCGCAGACCTCATCGATCACCACCCGTGACGGGTCTTTGCCCCATTCATGCTCCATCTTCCCGGCTGCAACTGCACCAATAATAGTGAGCAGGACGGTAACGACCAGGTAGCATGCAAAGGGAAGCCTTCGCATAACAAGATAGAGGGGCAACGCTGCAATGGTGCCGAAGGTGCCGGGCGCCTTGGGAAGATTGCCCACACCGAAAAAGGTAGCAATGACTTCCATGATGTTTCGCGGCTTATCCATTATTCTTAGTGCGGGTCCTTGATGTTTTCGATCTCGCCGATAAGCTTTTTTAACGGTCCTGCCATGAGACCGTCCATTTCATTAAGCATCCCCTGGAATCGATTTACAATGACCTCGCCTTGAGGGGTAAGATGGGCGCCTATTCTGCCGTGCCTGCCTTTTCCCAAGAGGTCGATCCCGAGCCGGTTTTCAAAATCCCTCACCTTGCCCCATGCCGCCCGATAAGACATCTTGAGAATTTGGGCGGCCTTTTGGAGAGAGCCGGTGTCCCTGACCAGGACAAGCAATTGGTATATCCCTATACCAAAAACATTTTTTCCATCTTTTTCAATCCATATCTTATACCGGAAATCCATATCAGTGGAATAGCATGAAGTGCCGTACAGTTCAATACATCCCAACGAGACGATAGTAGTTGATTCACAAGGCCCGAATACGTTATGAAGATTCTGAAAAACAAGTCAGGGAGCTTCTCATGAAGGCATGTCCGATATCGAAATTTTCTCATCACATAAGTGAGACGGTTACTGTCAAGGGGTGGGTCGCCAACCGGAGATCGAGCGGCAAGGTATCCTTTTTAATTATACGTGACGGATCCGGCGCCTGCCAGGCCATTGCCGAGAAGGAGGTCATGGGCGATTTCTACGAAGAGATCAGGAAACTGCCGTTAGAGTCCTCGGTGGTTGTCACGGGTAACGTAGTGGAAGAACCCCGGTCACCCGGCGGCTATGAATTGCATGTTTCCGGCATGGAAATCCTGCAGAAATCGGAAGAATTCCCCATCGGCAAGAAGGAGCACGGTCCGGACTTTCTGCTGGGGATACGCCACTTGTGGCTGCGTACACCCAGGCAGGTCGCTATTATGCGGGTTCGTGACGCGCTGGTCAGGTACGTGCGTGAGTTCTTTTATAAGAACGACTTCACCCTTATCGATACCCCCATCTTCACTACCACCGTAGGTGAGGATTCATCAAACCTCTTCTCGGTGGAATACTTTGATCTGGGGAAGACCTACATGTCGCAGACAGGACAGCTCTACCTCGAGGCAGCCATCTTCGGTCTCGGCAAGGTCTACTGTCTTGGGCCTACCTTCAGGGCCGAGCGCTCCAAGACCAGACGGCATCTCACGGAGTTCTGGATGGTGGAGGGTGAGATGGCCTTCTTCGAACATAAGGATAACCTGGAGCTCCAGGAGAACTTCGTTTCCTACATCGTGCAGAACACCATCAGGGAGAAGGCCGACGAACTGAAAAAACTCGAGCGCGATATCGAGCCCCTGAAGAAGGTGGAACCGCCGTTTCACAGGGTTACCTATGACGAGGCTATCGAAATCCTTCACAAGCATGGCTCGGATATCGAGTGGGGCTCCGACCTGGGTGGGGACGATGAGACCATCATCACGCAACTTTTTGACAAGCCCGTGTTCATCGAGTGCTATCCCAAGAAGACCAAGGCCTTCTACATGAAGCAACATCCTGAAAGGTCCGAACTCGTCCTGTGCGCAGATCTGCTGGCCCCGGAAGGCTACGGTGAGATCATCGGCGGATCGCAGCGCGAAGACAACCCGGAGATACTTATGAAGTCCATCCTTGATAATGGGTTGGACCCCGAGCGCTATGGGTGGTACTTCGATCTTAGAAAGTACGGCAGCGTGCCGCATTCCGGATTCGGTCTCGGCATAGAGCGGACACTTTCGTGGATCTGCGGGCTCAAGCACGTACGCGAGACCATCCCCTTCCCGAGGATGCTCTATAGGGCATATCCGTAAATAGTTCTGTCCCTTTCTTTTGGCGCCAAAAGAAAGGGACGAAAGAAAAGGCGCCCCGTGAACCCGCCCTTCGGGTGCGTTCACTCGCTTGGAAAATTCAGGCAGCGGCTAACTCGCTTCGCTCGAACATGAGCCGCTTTCTTCCTGAATTTTCCTGCACTCGCTTACCGGGTTCAAGGGGGAAACAACAAAACCCCAAAGACCTTTTAACAACTTGCATCAGGCAACACGGGCAATCTCTTCGAGCTTCGCCCGTGCCACCCAGGATCTCCTCTCATTCCAAGGCCACCCGCCCGATTTAAAGACCCATGTCCAGACCCAAACACCCAGAGCAGGCAAGTTGTAAAAAATATGTGAGCAAAATTGGGCTGAATAAACCACAAATATCAGTGCTGCCATTGATAGCGAAATGCTTTTGATTTTTTCTCTTAGCATTTGAGGTAAATTTATACAGAGAGCAGGTATAAGCGGAGGAGGTTATGCCTGTCTTACCTTGCATTGAATTTAATTAAAGCTTGCCAATTTACATGTGATCCAATATTTTTGAAACATTCGAGATCGACTTTCAAACGGCCGCCATGAAAATGCTTTTCAAATTCTGTTAGTTCATTGAGGATGGTTTTATATATTTCCTCTGAGGAATTCTCAGGCCAAAATGATAATTCGAAGCCTTTTCCTATAAGAGAGATTTGACGATGCTTAGGCAATCTGAGAAGTTTCTTCGCGTTTGTGAACCAGAGGTCAGCTCGAATTTGTGAACCAGTTACAAATAAACGGAGCCAACCTACAGCTTGGTTAAAGTTCCATGGTGCACCATATCTTTCCCAAAAATGTTGCTCAGCCCACTCAATTGTATGACGTGATAAGCGATATCTCTCACCATTGGGCCAGATATTATCAAGGTGACTATTTAAATCTCTGTCATAATCAGAGTTAAATTTTTCCTGAGTACAACGATAGATTGGGATCTCAAAAAAGAATTTATCAGCCTTCATTTATCGTTCCTTAGTGTAACGCCCAAAATCACCCGCCACAAACATTGCGGCGCAACAAGCCGAAGTGTAGAACTGGCCGTGTTGCGGGGCTAGAGCAGATGCCCAGCAATGCGCGGTTTACGGTCGGGTGCATTGAGTTGTTGGGCTGTTTTTTAGGTATGATCCGGCTGCCATAAAGTTGTTCACGAAGCATTTTTAGGATAGCGGCCGTACTCGTCAAGCTCTGATGTATCTACTTCTTTGGCAGTATCTATAAGTGGTATGCAAGAGAAGTTTTTGATGGCCTCGAGAGTTGCCATGCGTTTGGATGTTACTATTCTGTCTGAGTTGATATCGTATTTTGTGAAATAGTACACGGTGATTTTTGCCATGATATCTCTCCTTTTGGTTTATGTTTATTCCTAATGTATTGGTGTGCAGGCGGCAGCTTGCGTCCGTCTGAATGCCTTGGTTGAGCTAAGCCCCGATTTATTCAGATAATGAAGACCAATTACCATCTTCAGCTCCTGGAGGAAGCGAACCCAGAGATTTAGGAACAATTGCCTGAAGCGAAGTTCGAGCTTCTGTCTTGTTAGTTGCACCGCTTTTGTAGGCAGCTACGATCTTGGCAGCTTCTTGATTTTGGCCGAGAATCTCATAGATTTTTTTCCGACGGTCAATTTCTTTCTGAATATCTTCTTTCCTTATGTCATTGGAAGTGGCGACGACACCTTTTAGCATAGCTATTGGTTGCCACCCTGAATGTGTAAGTTGCCAAGACTCACCAGTAGTTTCGTTTAAAAGAATAGGAGTAGACATGCCTGGACATGCAATTACTGTGTAGTGACTCTCCTCTTTCTTAGCTAGAAAACTACAACTTACAAGTAAAAGAAAAACGAGAGTCAACATAATGTATGCAAAAGTTTTCATAACTCCTCCTTTAAAGCCCAACAATTACTATACAGAATTATTGATAATGCAGAATTCTGTATAAGGGCATAATACAGATAATTTGCAGAAAATTCTGAAGCCGATAAAACGCTGAAACCTATTGCAGTTCACATATTATAGCTTACTTCATTGGCCGGATTTAATCAAGGAAAGAATCTTAAAAGGTTTTTCTCTTGAGGCTTAATTGTTCAGCTCGCAAGTTATGCTTATGCAGGTTTTTGTTTGTCCCCTTGAACCCGGTGAGTGAGCGCAGTAAAATCCGGGGGAACAGCGGCGTCTGTCTGAGCGGAGTGAAACGGAGCGAGTTCAGCCGCGGCCCGGATTTTCCAAGCGAGCGAACGTACCCGAAGGGCGGGTTCTCGGGGTGCCTTTTCTTTCGTCCTTTCTTTTGGCAGCAAAAGAAAGGACAGAAAAATATATTCTGAAAAGAAAAAACACCACATCTGTCAAGAAGTGATGGGGATGAGATTAAGAAAAAGGACTGGAGCGGGAAACGGGATTCGAACCCGCGACTTTAACCTTGGCAAGGTTACACTCTACCACTGAGTTATTCCCGCGCCATCGCCACTTATATGCAAGAGGCCTTTTTTTGTCAAGGCACATTTCCCCGGGACAATAATATCGCACGATGGCTCTACAAGACCAGTGACAGACGATCCTTCTTTAGAGGATTCATTTGGATCGGCCCCATGTCCATTGACAAAATTCCAAGAAACATTACTAAAAAGAAGAGGGAGATTTGTTCCTTTGTTTAAGATGGCCGGTTCAACAGTGGTGGAATCGTTTTAGATTTGAGGTGGACTATGGATGAGAAACAATCGAGCACAAGTGCCTCTATGGAATTTTTCCAACCTTTGATGACCATGGTGAACCAGTTTTTATCCGGACTCCCCGGCATGATGTCCGGCCAAAAAATGAGCGAGCGAGAGGCCAAGCCGGATGACCACTCACGATTTTCACCGGATGCCCTGCTCTCCATTATCAAGACCTGGGGGACCTTATCTTCAGCCATGAGTGAGCCGTCTGCAGCCGGAGCTATCGCAAGCGGCATGGCCTCCCTGCCCGATATCATGTCCAAGTTCTTCCAGACAGGCATGTCGGGCTTTTTGAAGATCCAGGAACAGACCGCAGACAAACTCAAGGACCTAGGAAAACGCACCGAGGCCTATAGGTTCGAAAACCTGGACCAGGACAGCATCAAGGTATGGTCCGACTTTTATGACAAGGAGATCCGCCAGTACCTCAGAGTCCCACAGCTCGGGCTGGTACGCTTCTACCAGGAGAGGTTTTATCAGACCATTGACAAGTTCAATGTCTTTTCCACCACCTTAGCCGAATTCATGCATGTCCTCATGCTCCCCATGGAGAAGGCATTCATGGTTTTGCATGACAAAATCGAGGAACAGATCAGGGAAGGCAAAACCCCTGAAGATCCGCACGAATACTACAGATTGTGGGTGAAGATCCTCGAAGGCCACTACATGACCTTGTTCAAAACTCCCGAGTACTCCAAGACCCTGGTCGATACGATGAAAACTTATGAGGAATACTTGAACGCCCGCAACCAAATCGTTACGGATGCCATGCAGTCACTCCCCATACCCACGAATAAGGACCTCGACGACCTTTACGATGAGCTCTACCACCTCAAGAAACGGGTTAAGGACCTGGAAAAGGCGAACAAGGACCTCAAGAAGTCAGCTGCATCAGGAGGCTAAGTTATGGAGGAAAAACCAAAGATCCCGGTTGACATAATTCTGAAGCACCTCGCAGAAGATGCCGACAAGGCCCAGGACCGTGCAAAAAAGGCCTCCGAGGTGCTGCTGGGCCCCCTGGAAACAGCGATCGCCACCACCCCATACGAGGTTATCTACCAACAGGACCGTGTCAAGCTGAAACATTACCTGCCCATGCGCGAACCATCGAAAGAGATCACCACCCCGCTGCTCGTAGTCTATGCCCTCATCAACCGGGAGACCATGCTCGATCTCCAGCCTGAGCGCAGCGTAGTGAAGAACTTCCTTCAGGCCGGTATCGACCTGTACATGATCGACTGGGGATACCCCACCAGGAAGGATAAGTTCCTTACCATAGACGACCATGTGAACGGTTATATGGACGATATCGTGGATCACATAAGGGACAGGTGCCGGGTGGACAAGGTTAATCTCATGGGCATCTGCATGGGGGGTACCTTTTGCGTGATCTATTCGGCCCTTCACCCCGAGAAGGTCAGAAACCTCGTGACCACGGTATCACCCACCAACTTTGACACCGATCAGGGACTGCTGCACATCTGGATGAAAAACGTGGACGTGGACCTGATGGTCGAGGCCTTCGGCAATATGCCTGGTGACATCATGAACTTCGGGTTCCTCCTGCTGAACCCGGCGCGCCTTATGATCGACAAGTATGTGGGTTTTATGGAGAACATGGACAACAAGACCTTTGTGGAGAACTTCATCCGCATGGAGAAGTGGATCTTTGACAGCCCGGATGTACCGGGTGAGACCTTCCGTCAGTTCGTGAAGGACTGCTATCAGAAAAACCTCCTCATCCAGAGCAAGCTCTCTGTGGGAGGAAAACGCGTAGACCTCAAGAAGATTACCATGCCCCTGCTCAATATCTACGGACTCTACGACCATCTCGTGCCGCCCGGGGCTGCAGACAAGATCACCGGTGCAGTGGGAAGCACGGACAAGGAGGATGTCTGCCTTGATACAGGCCACATCGGCATATATGTGAGTTCCAAGACCCAGAGGGAATTCACACCGAAGATCATCCAGTGGCTCAAGGACAGGGACACCCCAAAAAAAGAAGCGACCACGAAAAAACAACCCGTCCGCAAGACGCCCAAAAAGGCTGCAAAGGGCTCGTGGACAATCAGGACAAAGAATACCACCCGTTCAAAGGAGATAACCAATGCCTGAAAAAAGTGACTACTTCAAGATCTTCTGCAAGGTGAGCAGTGCGTTAGGCACTACGCTGAAAAAGGAAAAGCTGCTTGACCTCATTGTGCAGAGCGCCATTGAAACTATGAATGGCAAGGCAGCATGCCTCTTCTTCGATGATGATCAGAAAGAAAGCGATATCTTTGTCCCCATAGCCCAGAAAGGTCTCTCGAAGAGCTATCTCCACGCCGAGCCCAGGGAGGCCAAGCGGGCTTCCGAAGAGATCATGAAGAAGGGATATATCGCCATCCACGATGCCACCACAGACCCTCGGGTGAAGACACACAAACTCAAAAAGAAGGAAGGGATCGCATCCATCCTGGTAGTGCCGGTCATCGTAAAGGAGAGGGTAAAAGGCGTGCTTACCCTGTATACGGGTAAGCCCCGGATCTTTTCCGATGACGAGATCCTTTTCCTCACAGCGCTTGCCGAACAAGGCGGAATGGCCATTGAACGGGCCCGTCTCATTATGCAGATCACACGGAATATCCGTATCTTTACCAACATAGCCCAGGGGCTTAACGAGAGTCTGGATATAAAAATAATAATGGAGCGTCTGTCCGTGGACATGGCCGATGCCCTTGGTGTCAAGGCGGTTTCCGTGCGGCTCATCGATAAGGACAAGGAGGTACTCGAACTCGTGGCCAGCCACGGCCTGAGCAAAAAATATCTGAACAAAGGGCCGGTCCGGATCGAGAAGAGCGTTACCGAGGCGCTCAAGGGAAAGACCGTGGTCATCAGGGACGCCACTACCCACAAAGAGGTACAGTACAAGGATGAGAAAAGGAAGGAGGGTATCGCTTCCATCCTCACCGTGCCCATCAAGGCCAAGGATGAGGTTATCGGAGTCATGAGGTATTATTCGGCAGAAGAAAGGGAGTTCACCGAGGGTGAGGTCATGCTGGCAGAGGCAGTCGCGAGCCTTGGCGGCCTGGCCATCCAGAATGCATCCATGTACCTGATGCTGAAACAGGATATGCAGTGCCTCAAGGAGGACATCTGGAGCCACCGTTCGTGGTTCTAGGCCAAGCATAGAAAATAAAGAAAAGAGCATCCTCCTCAAATCCCCACTCCCCCACGAGAAGGGGGAGAAGGTTGGAGTGAGGGGATGCTTTCTTACATAACATAAGGGGGGAGGGAGACATGCTGGGCAAATCCATAGCAGAGCTCAAGATAGGCGATTTCGCGGAATTCTCTAAGACCGTCTCCGAGACGGACATCTACCTTTTTGCAGGCATCGTAGGCGATTTCAACCCGGCCCATGTGAATGAGGCATACGCCAAGAACACCTTCTTTAAGACCAGGATCGCCCACGGCATGCTCGCCGCAGGCTTTGTATCCTCCGCCATCGGCATGCAGCTGCCTGGACCGGGCACTATCTATATCAGCCAGGAGTTGAAGTTCTTAGGCCCGGTACACATCGGCGACACCGTCACGGCTCACGTCGAGGTCTCTGAGATCAACACCGAAAAGAACCGGGTGAGGCTCAAGACCTGGTGCGTTAACCAGGACGGCGTGAAGATCCTGGAAGGCGACGCCATGGCGAGCCCGCCGAAAAAATAGAATAACTTATCGGAGACTTTAACCGCGAAACGGAACTATTTTTTGGCTGTGGCTTTGTCCGTTTTACCGCCCGCCTTTGCGGGCTTGGACTTGGCTTTTGGCTTATTAAAGACCGCTGCAGCGGGCATAGGCTTTTCGACATGCGGGGACGGCTTCTCCGCCAGGACATTACCGATGCCTTTCATGAAATCCTGGTACTGCCGGGCCTGCTCATTGATGAGTTCTTGGAACCCCTTGAGCCCCTCGACAGGTGAGCGGAGCTTATCATCCAGGAGGGCCCTCAGGCGGGCAAGACCTTCCTCCAGCTCGGCTATCCTCTTTTTCAAGTCATGATTTTCCCGGGACAGTGTGATGTATTCGTTCCTGGGTACAAGGTCCATCATAATGGCGAGTTCGCTGAAGGATCTCTGGAAATCGTCAAAGGCTTTGTGCCACACATTGATATATCCCGGCGCCTTCTCTGTTTCAGGATCGAGGCCGTACATACGGCAGAAGAGTGCTGTGATGTCTTTGAAGTCGCTGAAATTGCCGGAAAACCACGTCATGATGTCTTCGAGCTGCTGTTGTCCCTTGGCTGCGGAGATCATGATGTTGCCCCAAAATTCGAGAAACTGCTTATCCATGGGATTTCCCCTTTCCGACCTCTTCATCGAGGTCAAGCTGGAACCGCACCGGCCCCCGCATGCCATTTGCAAAGCGCTTCTGGATGGCGTATTCCGTATCGGGCGCAGACCAGGTCGTGGCGATGGCGCCATGTCCCTTGGGAAACACGGTAACCTCGGCATCCACATAATCGAGAGGTGCACGGGCCGACTCTTTGTCCACAAGGTCATCGCTTTGGGCATAACAGATAAGGAACTTGATGCCTTTCTCACCGATCCGCTTGAAGTTGAGCTTTCGGCCGAAGAGCTTTACCGGCAGGGTCCCGTCTGCGGCCACGGGGACTGTGTATGAGTCAAAGCTCAACTTGGTGATAGCCACCGGTATATCCTTGCGGTCGTAGATGAGCCAGTGGTTCAGCGCGGCAGCGGTCTTGGTGATCTTCACGTCTTTACCCGCGGGATCGTCGAACAGCATGAGATCACGGTAAAGGGTATAGATGGGTGCCTCTCTATCCATGCTCTTGAGTTTATACACCCAGCTCATTACCTTACCATCGACCACGGAGTTGCCGCTTGGCAGATCCTTAACGGCATAACCAAGATCACGAAAGCGGTTTGGCAGATGAGCGAGATACTCGATTAAGGCCTTGCTCCTGGTTCCGTCCATGGGCGCCACACAGGTGATGAGCGCATCCACAAGGCCGTCCAGCTCGCCCGATACAATGTCAAGGACCGCTATAAATCCGCCCTGGCAGAAGCCGTTGAGCGTAACAGGAAGCCCGTGTTTCTTCTTGATGATCTCGCAGAAATAGCGTGTGTCCAACGCATCATCTTCACCGGTCATGGTCTGGACTGCAGGAGTGGTCTCAATATCTTTGAGTACGCGCACATATGTGGGAATCCCCTGGTTTGCATACGCATGGACATAGCTCTTGCCCTCACCGGGGAGAAAGCCGAGTATATTTACGCCAAGCACATACGGTGGAATGATCAGGATCGGCTTTGAGCGTTCTTTGACCTTGATTCCTTTCTGGAGGAGCACCCGGTAGAGAGTGAAGCGGTCCGTCTCGGCAATCTTCTTATAGCCGTCCCGGTCAAAATGGAACCCATATTCGGGCTCGATATCATCGATGGCCTTGGGGTACTCATATACCACCTTTTCCAGGAGTTTGGCCTGGCGTTCCACGAAGGATTCTATATCCTCGCCGCCCCGCCCGAACATGGTATTGAGCCAGGCATTGAATGCCCGGGAGAGCTCGTTCATGTGGAAATCGGTCATTGCCTTCATCGAACTATCAAAGCCTTTTTGTGCCACCTGTATGTTGAACTGGAGTAGCTCGAGATAGTCGCGGATGCTTTCCTGTGGGGTGTGGCGCACAAGCTTATCTCGTTCCGTTACAGTGAAGGAGTTCAAAGCGATCCAGAAGGGGGTCATGAATTCATTGAGGTATTTGAATACGCCGTTAAAGTATATCCCATTGGCCTTAAGCTTTTCCTGGGTGGACCCGCCTATGGTGAGACTCAATCCCATGAGCCTTTCAATGCCTTTGAGAACAGCACCATAGCTCTCAAAACTTAAATTTGTTGCTTCCTTGATGTCTTCCATTGTCTCCCCGGATCATCGTGGCCGCAATAACTCTTTACTGCTGTTTTGTCTTGGCCTGCGGCTTGTCCTGGATTGAGAAATAGTCATCCACGCGCTTGAAGTTCTCATCGACGGATTTCTTGAATTCGTCGCGGCCTTTCTTGTAGGTGGTAACCCATTCGCCCATCACCCTCTTGAAGTCCTGCGGCACCCAGTTTGCCTGGCTGAAAAAGGTGCTGAGCATCTTTTCGGTCTGGTCCTGGAGCATGACCATTGCGTTGTAGCTGTTATTAAAGGTGCTCTTGTGGAAATCGATCATTTGTTTGACAATAATTTTCTGGTCCATGGCACTTCTCCTTTCCCTTGCTTTTTATCTTTATAACCTGCCGGGCAGGTCTTACATCAGCTCCCCTTGAATCTATCGAAAAAATCTTCGACCTTGGCATACCCCTCGTCCATAGCCTTCTTGAAATCATCGCGGCCTTTCTTGTACACACTCGTCCATTGGTCCAGCACCTTCCTTCCGTCGTCGCTCATCCCGGGGGTCTGTTCGACAAAGGTCTTCAAGAGCTTTTCCGCCTGATCCTGGAGCATGACCAGGGTGCCGAAGCTGTTGTCAAAGGTCGTCTTGTAGAACTGGATAACCTGCTTCGCCATATCCTTTGGATAATTCATGGCTATCGTCTCCTTAATCATGATCGGTAAAGATTATTTGGCAATGTATTCCTCTACCTTTTTATATCCGTCCTCCACCACCTTTTTGAAGTCTTCACGCCCCTTCTTGTAGGTGCTTACCAGGGTGGTGAAGGCCTTCTTTCCATCTGCGGGAAGCCATGGCGCCTGATCCACAAAGGAGTTCACCATCTTCTCCATCTGATCCTGCAGGGTAACGAGCATGTTGAAGCTGTTGTCGAATGAAGTCTTGTGTAATTCAACCATCTGTTTCACGAGTTCCTTGTTTTCCATAGTTACCTCCCTTGCGTAATTACTAAAGTTTTCTGAAGAACTTCTCTTATAATAGTGGCAAAGAATGGTTTGTCAAGGGGGAATATGTTGCAATGCAGCAAATTAATGTTGTGTCCAATCCTGACTAGAGCCATATATAATTAATTATATCCAATATATTATTAAATAGTTATTACCAATTAAACGTGATCTCAATGGGATTTCTCTTAAATAATTTGTTGCGATGTGACAATTTGTATGATAAATGTGGGCATATTGAATGGGGAAACCATGGGTGATACCATTGTCCTTAAAAAATATGCAAGCAGGCGGCTCTACAACCCTTTGAACAGCTCCTATGTCACGCTGAACCAGGTGGCGGACCTCATCAGGGCGGGTAAGGACATAAAAGTCTTTGATGCCAAGACCAATGAGGACGTCACGGCGTTCATCCTCACCCAGATCGTCATGGAGGAGGCAAAGAACAAGAATGCCCTGTTGCCGGTGCCGCTTCTGCATCTCATCATCCGTTACGGCTCTACGGTCCTCCAGGAGTTCTTTGAGAAACACCTGCAGGACACGATCAATTCCTACCTCCAGTACAAACAGGCCGTTGACGAACAGTTCAGCAAGTGGCTGAACATGGGTGTGAATTATTCTGAGATGACACGCAATGCCATGAAGGGTTTTTCACCATTCCCGGGGTTCTCCTCCCGGACAGGCCCACGACCTCCGGAGAAACCCAGCAAAAAGAAAAAGGGCTGATTCGGCTTCATCCGCCCTCTTCCTGCTATCGACTTGCGGGTTCTTTTAAGCAGCGCTCATCTGTGGAGAAGTTTCGGTGTTTACACTCCGCCTGGCCCCGTACGTAAGGGCGTTTGCGAGCCCGATCTTTTCAAGGGTGAATCTCAATGCCGGCGGCCAGTGGTCCTTCAGGGCCTTTCGCCCCATGAACACGGATATATGTCCCGCATCCTCCACGACCGTCTGGAAGATGTCCTCGGGCTTTGTTGCCACATATGAGCTGATGTTGAAGAGCTGCGGCACCAAAGTGATATCATCCTTCTCTCCGGCAAGCATGGCGATGGGGCATGTGATGGTATGCAGGTCTACATACTTACCAAGGACCTTCAGTTTTCCCTGAATAAGGTGGTTCTTCTTGAAGAGCTTGTCCACGGCCTGCAGATACCACCTGCCCGATATGTTCTGGGTATATTCGTACCAGGTCTGGAACTGCTTTGACCGCTCAAGATATCTATCATCTCTCACATTGACCCACAGGTTGATGAAGTCACTTACAAACCGCTCATAGGGGTTCATGATCTTCCAACCCATGAGCATCATGTCGCCGAGCATGTTTCCAAAGCCCATGGCGACAAGCCACTGATAGAAATCAATGGGCATGCCCTGGACGACATCCTGGAGCTTGCCCCCGCCCGCCGTGAAATCGATGGGCGCCGCCGCCAGCATGAGGGCCTTGACATCCTGCGGATAAAGGGAGGCGTAAATGGCGCAGAGCCATCCGCCCTGACACAGCCCCACGAGGATAACCGGCTCTCCGGCGCCATGCACGCACAACCTGAGCTGCAAAACGAGATCGCTGATGGTCTCGTGCTGTCTGGTAGGGGTGCTCGGTTTCCATTCGACCACATACACCGGCAGCGTCGTTTCCTTCAGGCATGTCTGGACCAGGCTTTGCTCCTGTGCATAATCCGCTATGCTCGAATGATGACCGGCCTGAGGCGGCACAATGATCAGCGGTGCCCCGGTGCGGTCCTCATCAAACCGTCTGAGTATGACAGCCTTATCTTCATGAACAATCCTGTTCGCGGTAATGAACTCGGGTGTGCGCCTGAATGTTGCGGTCTCCATGAATTTGGCAATATCTATATAAGGATCGTACATTGTTCTCCTCCCTTTTTAAATTCCACCTTTTTCATAAGGTCGGGATTTTCTTTTTTCAATCTTGCTTTTTTCTGGTTATCCTTTACCATAAGTATTTTAAGGATTTTATTTGAGGATGAGATGAAAAAGCTACGAATGATCCTTATCATAGTCCTGTCTCTTATTGTCCTCTATACGATTACCGGCTTTTTCATCCTGCCCCCCGTGCTCACCTCAGTGCTGTCCAAGAACCTTACCCAGGCACTTAAACGAAATGTGGCAATTGAAAAGATCCGGTTTAATCCTTACACCCTTGTGGCTGTGGTCCAGGGATTATCCATCAAGGATCAGAACCGTCCTGATGCATTTGTCTCATTGAGATCGCTCACAGTGGACGTTCAGTGGGCCTCCTTATTCAAGCTGGCTCCCATCATACGGGAGCTGAAATTAGACACACCCTCCATCAAGGTCATAAGGTTTGAAGACGGCACCTATAATTTCTCCGATCTGATGAAAGGCGGCAAAAAAAAGGAGAAACCCCAGGAGTTCTCCATATCAAATATTCAGATTGTCAGCGGAGTCGTGGTGATGGATGACATGCCCGTCCACAAGACCCACATAGCAAAGGACATCAACATCACCATCCCCTTTGTATCAAACATACCTTATTATACGAATGTCTTTGTCCAGCCGAGCTTCCAGGCAACCATAAACGGCACTCCCTTCCAGCTCAAGGGTAAGACAAAGCCCTTCTCAGACTCTCTTGAAACAACCCTTGCCTTGAGCCTCAAGGACATAAACCTCCCGAATTACCTTGCCTATGTCCCCATGAAGCTTGGATTTGATGTTAATTCAGGTTCCCTGGATCTCAATGCCTTATTCTCCTATAAGCAGTTCCGTACCAAGCAGCAGCCCATACTGAACATCTCGGCAGATCTGGCTTGTAAAGAACTTGATGTGAAGGACCACGGCGGCAACCCTATCCTGCATATTCCGAAGATGACCACTAAGCTTGCCCCTTCACGACTCCTAAAGAAACAGATTCATGTTGAACAGATTGCTGTTTCCTCCCCTGAGCTGTGGGTCAGTAGAGATAAAAAGGGCATGCTGAACTTGGTGCAGGCCCTGCAGGAGACCAAGACCAAGGAGACATCCTCACCCGCAAAAGAAAAGCCGGCTGCGAACCCTGTTTTGCTTGTCATTGATAAGATCGACCTCACAGGCGGGAAGATATTGTATACAGATCTCTCCGGAAGCTCACCGGTTAAGATGGCGGCTGAAGATCTGTCTGTTGCCGCCCGCGCCATCACCACAGACAAGCAGGGCAGCGGCATAGTGGATATCTCATGTAGGCTCAATCAAACAGGACACCTCTCGCTCGGCACCTCATTCGTCATGAATCCTGTATCAGCCGATATCAAGCTGGCCTTAGACGGATTCCAGCCCGCATGGGTCCAGCCCTATATCATAGATCAGGTGCCTATCCTCATCAGACAGCGGGATGCTGTCTTCGCAAGGTCAGATAAAGATTGCCCTTGCACCAAAGACGCCCCCGCGGATCAATTTTATTGGGGATGTGCAGTTCTCAGACTTTGCATCAGTAACCAGGGCTCATGCGGAGGATCTTGTTTCATGGAAAAACCTGACGCTTTCCGGCATCGATTTTTCCCTGAACCCAGGGCATATAATCATAAAGGAGATCGGGTTTATATCTCCAGCCTCATCGTTCAATATAACTCCGGATGGTAGTAACAACTTCGCCGCAGTATTCGGACAAAAACCATCCAAGCCCTCCCCTCAACCAGCCAAGGGGAAAAAGACCCTTGAACGCATCGCAGTTGGAAAGATCACCTTCAAGAAGGGACGTTTCACCTTCTCTGACCACTCCATTACACCCCATTACTCTACATCCTTGACCGGCATCTCGGGGAGCATCTCAGGCCTGTCGTCGGATGAATTCAAGAAGGCAGTTGTCAACCTAAGTGCAAAGCTCGACAACCAGGCCCCCATTGCCATAACCGGGTCCGTCAACCCATTGAAGCAGGACCTCTTCGTGGATCTGGCAGTCAAATTCAATAACATCGAGCTGAGCCCGGCCACACCCTATTCAGGCAAATACCTGGGGTATGCCCTTGATAAGGGGAAGCTTACTTTGGGATTGAAATATTCCATTGATAAAAAGCAGCTCCAGGCTCAAAACGATGTGCTCATTGACCAGCTCACCTTCGGCAATGCCGTGGAAAGCAAGGATGCCACAAAACTCCCGGTGAGGCTCGCTGTTGTCCTGCTCAGGGACAACAGCGGGAAGATAGACTTGCACCTGCCCATTAGCGGACGTACCGATGACCCAGACTTCCATGTGGGCAAGATCATCATCGATACCATCGTCAATATCCTTGAGAAGGCTGCTACCTCTCCCTTCGCCTTGCTGGAGGCGCTCTACCCGGGCTCAACGGAGCTGAGTTTCATCGATTTCGAACCAGGGAGATCCTCTCTCAGTGAGGAGAGTAAGAAAAAACTCGATAAGGTTGTCCAGATACTCACCGATCGTACAGCCCTTAACCTGGAGCTCAGTGGATACGTGGACTCATCGGGCGACAAATCCGGGCTCAATACCTATCTGTTTGAACATGGACTTAAGGAACAGAAGCTCAAGGATATCTTGAGGAGGGGACAGCAGGCATCTTCGGTGGATGATATTATTATCGAACAAAAAGAGTACAGCACCTATCTAACAAAGGCCTACAAGGCCCTTGACTTCCAGGGTAAGCCGAAAAATGTCCTGGGACTGATGAAATCACTCCCTGACGATGAAATGAAGAAACTCATGCTTGAAAACCTTAAGATTACCGATGATGACCTCAAGGGGCTTGCCGAAGCGAGGGTACAGAAGGTGCGCGACTATCTCGTGGAGACCGGGAAGATCGACCCCGCCAGGATTTTCCTCATCAAGGCCAATGCCCTGACCCCTGAGAAGATCGATAAGGCCCTCAATTCACGGGTAAGCCTCTCCATCAAATAGAAATAGAATAAGACATCACCCTTAACTTCACTAAATATTCCGCTAGGGGAGCATGAGAATCATATTACCAGTTGGGATAGATGTATTATTATCGAGCGAGCGCTCACTTTTTCATTGGAAATTCATTGCATTGTTGTGTACAATGCAAGGGTACGGCTTAAAGCCGTACCCTTGCATTGCACCTTGTCACTACACTCAAAAGAGGAGGCAATATGGGCTACGAAACATTTATCCTTGAGAAACAAGGTCATGTCGCGACCATCACCTTGAACCGCCCGCCCACCAATTCGGTGAGCTATGCCATGCTGGGAGAGCTGGACAAGGCGCTTGCCGAGGTGGCTTCCGACAAGGATGCACGCGTGCTCGTCTTCACCGGCGCCGGAGACCGGTGCTTCTCGGCCGGAATGGATGTGTCCGATGCCATGAACCACTCCGATATCGGGGAGGTTGGCAGGGCCTTGTGGACCAAGGTGGACCTGTTTGAAAAGCCCACCATTGCGGCCATCAACGGACATGCCCTGGGCGGAGGGTGCGAGCTGGCGCTGGCCTGCCACTTCCGGTACATGGCGGACAACCCCAAGGCCCTCATGGGCTGCCCCGAGATCAACCTGGGCATCACACCGGGCTGGGGCGGGACCCAGAGGATGACCCGGCTCCTGGGCAGGACCAAGGCTTTAGATCTCATGCTGGGCGCAAAGCGCTTGAGCCCGAAGGAGGCTTTAGACATCGGCCTCGTGGAAAAACTCTTCGCCCCGGAACAGCTCATGCCCAAGGTCATGGAGATAGCCTCCACCCTCTCCGAGAGAGCGCCGCTGTCGGTGCGTGCCATCATCCAGGCATCCACCACGTTCATAACCAAGGGGATCGAAGAGGGGCTCAAGGTCGAGGCGGCCGGAAGCAAGATCTGCGCGGCCTCCAAGGACGCCATCGAAGGCTTCACCGCATTCATGCAGAAGAGAAAACCCGAATTCAAGGGTGAGTGATCCCTAAAATGACAGGGTTCCATATAATTGCGGGCTTCACTGTTCCAGGAAAAAAGAAAAATTTTATGAGATTGCCACCTCGGCAACCTTTGGTTGCCTCCTCGCAATGACCCTCTTTTTGTCATCGCGAGGCACGTCTTTGATGTGCTGTAGTGATCTTAAAAAATAACTAATCCAGGAGGGAAGTATGGAAGTTAAAAAGTTAGCAGTCATCGGTGCCGGGGCTATGGGCAACGGCATTGCGCAGGTCGGGCTCATGGCAGGCTACACGGTGGCCATGCATGACGTGGAACAGCGTTTCGTGGACAGGGGCGTGAACACTATCAAGGAGAGCCTTTCCAAGTTCGTGGGCAAGGGCAAGATCACTGCCGAGCAGAGCGACAACATGCTGAAACGGCTCCTGCCCACTACAGATCTCAAGGCTGCCGTGGCGGATGCGGACCTGGTCATCGAGGCCGTGTTCGAGGACCTGAGCCTCAAGAAGAAGATCTTTGCCGACCTGGATGCCTCTGCGCCGGCAAAGAGCATCCTGGCGAGCAACACCTCGTCCATGAGCATCACCGAGATCGCCTCGGCCACTAAACGTCCCGGCAATGTCGTGGGCATGCACTTCTTCAACCCGGCCGTCATGCTCAAGCTCGTTGAGGTCATTTACGCAAAGCAGTCGTCGGATGAGTCCATAAAGACCACCTATGAAGTGGCCAAGAAGATGGGCAAGGTCCCGGTCATTGTGAAGAAGGACTCGCCAGGCTTTATCTACAACCGGGTGAACGCGCCCACGGCCCTGTTTCTTCAGATCCTCCTGGACAAGGGAAGCCCAACGCCTGCCCAGTTCGATGCGGCATTCAAGGCCCTCATGCCCATGACCCCCTTTGAATTGTTTGATTATGTGGGTCTGGACATCGTGCTGCATACCCAGAAGTATTACTCCGAGACCCTTTCCAAGGACTACACGCCGAGAAAGGCCCTCGTTGACCTTGTGAATGCAGGGACCCTGGGTAAAAAGACCGGCAAGGGCCTGTATGACTGGTCTGCAGGCAGGCCGACTATCGATACCTCGAATCCTACAACGGAGTATGATTTCACACACATGGTGGCCCTTCAGGTAAACGAGGCCACCAAATGCCTGGAAGAAGGGGTGACAAACGACCCCAAGGACATCGACCTGGCCATAGCCAACGGCGGCGGCGGCATGGGCCCCTTCACACTGGCCCAGAGCATCGGCTATGACAAGCTTGTGGCGAGATGCAACGAGCTGGCCGACAAGTTCGGCATCGAGACCTTCAGGCCTACCAAGACCATGAAAGAAGGGAAGATAAAGGTATAGACATAGGCTGTCAGCTAATAGAAAGAGGAGAGGGTGGCCGGAATGGCGGCCCTCTTGATCTTTACATCAACCTTTGAATCTCGTTGATTCTCGATATCAAATGAGTTAACCAAAACATTATGAGGATCCTGGTGATCGAAGATGAAAAGAAGGTCGCGGAATTCATCAGCAATGGTCTCAATGAAGAAGGCTATGCAGTCGATATAGCCCATGATGGCGACCAAGGGTACTTCCTTGCGACAACTAATGAGTATGATGCAATCCTTCTCGACATCATGCTCCCCAAAATGGACGGCATCACCCTATGCACAAACCTGAGAGGAGAAGAAAACCATACACCCATACTCATGCTCACCGCAAAGGACGCAATCAAGGACAAGGTCAGGGGGCTTGATGCCGGTGCGGATGATTACCTGACGAAACCATTTGCGTTTGAAGAGCTCCTGGCGAGGATCCGGTCGCTGTTACGCAAGAAATACCTGCAACAGAAAACGAGGTTCCAGGTGGATGACCTCGTGCTTGACACAATCACTCATACGGCAACAAGGGCGGGAAGTGAGATCACCTTGAGCGTTAAAGAATATGCCCTGCTCGAATACCTCATGAGGAATGCAGGGAGTGTGGTGACACGTACCATGATTGCCGAGCATGTCTGGGATATCAACTTCGACACATTTACAAATGTGATCGACGTCTATATCAGTTACCTCAGGAATAAGATTGATAGGGAACATAAAACGAAACTCATTCATACGGTACGGGGCAGAGGGTATGTCCTGAAGAGCTGATATGTTCAGATCAATAAGACTCAGATTTTTCTTCTGGTACACACTCATACTTGCAGTGACTTTCTCTGTGTTTGCCGCGGCGCTCTACTTCAATGTAAGCGCCACTCTGAAAAACCAAATGGACGATCTGTTGCTTACCAAGGCAGAGGGTATAGCCCGGTCGATCAACACGTACTGGGAAACCGAGAAGATGGATGCCCTCAGACATGGGGCGAGAAGAAATGTATTCAGCAAGATCAATAATGCAAATTTCCTCAAGATAGCAAGACGGTGGGCTGAAGAGCGCACGAATGATCCTGACCTCATGAACATCATCGTCCAGATATACAAACCCGATGGTGAGCTGATCGCCTATTCGCAGAATGTCTTGACACACCTGAACATATCGGGGAATACCCTCCATCGTCTTGCAATCAATAAGACCGTTTACGAAGATCGCCAGGTAACAGAGACCGAGGATAAGTACATCGATCTCCGTGTCCTCCAAATCCCTGTATTCGAAGAAGGCAAGATGGCCTACATCGTCCAGGTGGCAGGCCCCTTGAATTCCATTTGGGAAACACTCAAAGGGCTCAAGTTCATCCTCTTTCTCCTGCTTCCTATAACGGTAGTGCTCACCAGTGTGCTTGCCGGAGAATTCCTTGCGAGTATAACGTTAAAACCTCTCAAGAACATGATCACCACAGCCCGTCAAATCACTGCAGAAAATATGAGCCTTCGAATTGCACCTCCCGAAACACAGGATGAGATCCGGCAATTGGCAGAGACCTTCAATGATATGCTCGACAAGATACAGCAGGTATTTATTTCCCAGAAGCAATTCATCCAGGATGTTTCCCACGAGCTGAGAACCCCTTTGACTATTATGAGGGGGGAATTGGAGGTGGCACTCAAGAGGCAAAGGACACCTGAGGAGTATTGCTCAACGCTGGAGAGCAGCCTCGAAGAGACAAAAAAGATCGGGAAGCTGCTGGAAAATCTCCTTGCACTGGCCCGATTCGATAGAAGCTCGGCAACCTTTACGAAGGAGCCCGCGGAGATATCCGCTCTTATGAGAGACATTCTTGACGATATGGAGATCCTCGCGCATCAAAAGGGGATTGAGATCGATTTCGTAAGCCAGGACGGGGTTATCCTCCCCATTGATAAGGATAAAATCGCGCGTGCGATCATCAACATCCTCGACAATGCCATTAAATATACCCCAGGTAACGGGAGAATTTCCATCGAGGTTATACGGGAAAATAAACGTGCAATCGTCACGATTACCGATACCGGCATCGGCATTCCGGAACACGACCTTCCCCATATCTTCGACCGTTTTTATCAGGTCGATAAATCACGCAGCAGCGCAGGTTTCGGCCTTGGGCTGAGCATCGCCCGCTCGATCATTGAAGCTCATGGCGGATCCATAACGGTCGAGAGCACCCAGAAACAAGGGACAACCTTCCTCATATCGCTTCCCATGGGCGGGGCGGCCTCAGATTATCATCCCCCTGCTTCAAATCACCTCCAAACAACATGAGAATATTTTAATCTTCTTCTAATGATCGTTTAATCATTCTCATTGTATAGGGAACACCATCAATACCATAAAAAATCCTTAGGAGGAAAGAATCATGAAGAAAGTTATCAGTTTAATCGCAGTATTGGCGCTGGTGTGCTTCACCACGATGGTCTTCGCAGCCGACGCAGCAGCTCCCGCAGCAGCACCTGCAGCTCCCGCAGCAGCAAAGGCAGAGCCGGCAAAGGCTGATGTAGCAAAGGTCGATGTAATCAAGGGCAAGATCACCAAGATCGACAAAACAGCTAACACGATTAATGTAAAGGGCAAGACCTTCACCGTGAAGGCGGAAGACATCGCCACCTTGAAGAAGGGTGAGATGGTAAAGATTACAGCGGCAGCCGGCACCCTGAACGCAGACAAGATCGAGGTTATTAAGGCAAAGAAGGCAGTGAAGAAGGCAGCAGCGGCCGAGAAGAAGGCAGAAGCGACTGAGAAGAAGGCTGAATAGCAGCACTAAGAGGTATGTGGAGGATGAAAAGGGTAGCGATCATACTCTGTACCCTTGGGGTTCTCTCCTCAGTGTGCATTGCGCAGGATACGCTCCTGACAGCACAGAAAGGGGGAACCCCTCCTCCTGTTTCAAAGAAGATCGTTGCTCCCTTGGAGGTGAAAGGGAAGATCGACACCATCACTCTTTCAGAACCTTCTCTGGGTATCCGGCCGGAAATCACCTTGTCAGGTGAAGACGGGGAAAAACACACCTTCCTCATCAGGACCACCACAACCATTTATGGACCGGACTGGAAAGCGATATCCATTGATAAACTGGTGAAGGGACAGCAGGTAAGGGTTCAGTATATTACCAACAAAGATGGCTTCCTGGTGGCACAATCCATTAAACCGGTTCATGTAAAAAAGGAGTAACCTCAGTTATTTTTTCCGGATCAGCCTATCTCTTCAGCAACCTGGTGTTAACCTTTCTTCTTAATTAAACTGATAGGCAATGAATAGGTCAATACTATGGTGAAGAAGATTATCATAAGCGTGGTTATCATGCTATCTTTGAATCTATTTGTTGTGCATGATTCCTTTGCTGCTGGCCGTACTGTAATAAACTCTCATCGTGGCAGAGTATATTTTGAGATATGTCTCTTAGTCGGTGCGATTGCATCGGGCATATATTTTTTTATCAGTGATTCAAAAAGAACAAGCCCCCAATCTGAAATTGACCTACCCAAGGATAGCGATCATCTATCAGAATCTGATATCCTGACGTATTCACAAGAGAAAATAATTTTTTCACCAGATGGGCTTGTTATTTTTAGATGGTGAATTTATTATCCATTGTCCAGGTGGAAGCCTCATGTTATCACTGAGCTCGTAATGCTCTTCATTTGGCAGAATATACCCATCTTCTTAATCTGGTTCACCGGGCTTTCCATGATGGACACTGCCTTGCACAGGGTCGTACCACCACTGACTTTCGTTTCATGGCTTGCCTTAGTCCCCCTTTTCACCTCGCTGATCCTTTTAGCCTTTGCCTTGAGAAATCACCAAAATGGTTTTCGTCTCAAGAGATATCTTCTTTGGGTTTCAGTCCTGGCCGGTATGTATGCAATCACGATGTTCCCCAGGAACACTGCACCGCTGCCCATGGATACGCATAGACTCCTCTACGAGACCAGCGCCATCTTTGAATTCATCATCATCGCCCTGCATGCCCGAACGTGGCTAAAGGGATGGAGCTGGCTCTGGGTCTTTGGGTTCACGCTTTTCTTCGGTATGATCTTGGAGAATGGCGGTATCATAATGGGCTTTTTCAGAGAGGGGGGCTATCTTCTGTATCTACCGGTACTGCCCGCACCTATTGCCACCATGATTGGCTGGGTAAATATTCTCTATTGCGGCTTTTTTTCAGTAGAGAAACTTTTACCCGAGTTGCGGCCAATGCTACGGGGTTTAGTATGTACCGGGATCGCTCTTTCCATGGACATCCCGTTTGATCCGGTGGCTACAAGACTTTCCTGGTGGGTATGGAACGATGCGCTCACCATGAGTATCCGGGGAGTGCCTATTGTCAATTATGTGGCATGGTTTTGGGCGCTGTTCCCCTATGCATGGTGTTATTTTGCACTAAGGGATAAGAAGGGGTTAACAGAACGAAATAAGATTAAGCTCTTTTTAGGGCTGGTGCCTTTGATCCTTGTGTTGGAGTTGGCAGGATTGGTTGGGAGTCTGGTTATAATCGGAGATAAGCGAGCATTTGATATAGTAATTCACTTTTTCAGATCTCTCATGACGTAATATCCAGGCAGAACCTCATATATTTGAACTTATTTTATATCTAGAGAAATACATATCGGCCCATGATCCTGGTCTTTGAACGGAAGTGAAAGGGATTTGAGGTTATCAAAGATCAAGATACGAAGGGTA
>CAWKAM010000039.1:0-60302 GCA_963847605.1 uncultured delta proteobacterium
AGGTATTGCCAGAAGTGTGGAGTCTTCTTCAGCCATCGAAGGAATCAGATGTACGATTGATGCAGCCCCAGTAAAAGGAAGGAGTGGAAAATGTGTTGATGCTATTCCTTATAAACCTTCAGCGTCCAAGAAACCACGGAGTTAAATATCTCCTCCATCAGTGCATAGGACGAGCCTGAATCGGTTCCTTTGGAACGCATCCGTACAGAACGTGAAGCCCATGGGAAGAAGCGAGGCAAAAAAAATGCAAGCTGATAAAACCTATTTGTATTAAGTTCCTGAGCATACCTATCATTGGTCATAGTCAATCAAAGCCGACATGAATTGAAAAATTATCAAAAATAATCCAATAAATGTAAAGTAAACTTGACGATTGACAGATAAGTAGTTATAAGACATACCACGGGGGGTGGTCATATGGGATGGGATGGAGCCCGTATCAAAGTGCTCGCCAAAGAAAAAGGAATCAAGCTGGTAAGTCTTGCGGAAAACCTTGGCATATCACGACAGACCATCAATGATTGGATAAACGGGCAGGTCCCCAAGGGGACGCATCTTGTCGCCCTGAGCAGGATCTTCAATGTACCTCCGGGGTATTTCTTTCCTGATGAAGCCATGGAAACCATATCCTTGCCGCTTCACAGGACAAGAGGTGTTGCCCGGCTGACCGGGGCCATGGAGGAAGATGCCAAGGAACTGGCTCAGGACTATGAAGGGCTCTTCCGGTTTGCACCTTCTCCCGGCCTGGTCCAGGTTCTGCGTGGAGGCAGGGACAGTGACACAGCCCGGAATCTCGCGCAGAATCTCAGATCAATGGTACAGATGGATGCAGATAAACCCATGGATTACGAGCATACATTCAAGCTCCTTGCCAAACTGAACATCGTATGTATTTTTAAAGAATTTCCTTCAAACATAAAAAGCTATGCATTCTATTGCCGCATACACAACCATAGAGTAGTCTTCATCAATACCAAGACGAATGTCCTTGATCTGATCTTTCCCCTTCTTCATGAGACCATGCATGCGGTGCGTGATGGGGAAGGCTCTGTTTTATACGATGAGGAGGAAGAAGGGTTTTGCGATATGGCGGCAGGCCATACCCAGTTTCCGGATTCCTACATTGATATGGTGTACGACTCAATAAAAGGAAGGCCTGAAGCCCAGCAAGTTACCTTATTGAAGAGATTTTCCGGCACCTATGGCCATTCTGTTTTCGGCATATGTACACAGATCGAATCAAGACATGGAAAGATCAATTTGAACATAGGCGGGGCAAACACAAACTTGAAGAAGGATTTTCTGAGCATAGGGGAGATCCTGTTCAAGAGCAAGGAACCTCAGGACTATCTTTTACATCTGAGAAACCTGAGTCCGCTGTTTTTTGATATCGTTTCCCGGCAGATCGACAATGCTTCCATACGGAAATTTGGTGAATGGCTTGGTTTGGACAACACTTCCGACGCTGAAAATGCACGCAATGAATGGAGAAAGATCCTGGAATAAATATGAAAACAGATGCATATCCTCTGTGATACCTCTTCGATCCTCCTTCTTATTCGTATTGCACCAGAGATGTTCAACGATGAACGGTATGAATGTTGTACTGTGAATGAGATAAGCGATGAGCTGTTCAAATCCCAAAAGTTCAAGCAGAAATATCCATGGCGGATCAAATACAAAAACAAGATCAAATGCCTGCCGGCACAACGATTGAATGAACCTGAAGTAAAGATTTATCATGATGCAATCGCAAGATTAAATGCTATCGGGAAAGTGAATAATTGCACTGGCAGATTTTTCAGCCTGAGCAGGGTTGATATGAAATTGCTTGCCTGTGCATTGGCGCATGGGCTCAAACTTTCCACCGGAGATCAGGACATCAAGGATTTTGCCTACCAGGAATTCCTAGATGAGTTCAAAGGCCATGTTTCCGCATTGGAGATGATCAACATCTGGCTGAGAAAAAAAATCATAGGATGGAATGATGAATATCATGATTATGTAACAGACTGGAAAAGGCAGCATGAACATCCGCAGCCTGAAGATCAGAAAAGAATATTCGAGAAATTGACAGGAAGAAAGTATCCGGGAAGTTAGGTTGCATACATCTGATACATTCAGTGCTCAATGAATTGATTTATTGAAATGAAATCGCTCTATGAGGAGGTAGAATCCTATGACTCGCATTACGAATATTCCCAAGACAGAACGTCCAAGAGAAAGGCTCCAAGCAAAGGGGCCACAGTCCCTATCCGACTATGAGCTTATGGCAGTCCTCCTGGGCAGCGGCACAAAGGGGCATGACGTGCTGAAATTAGCAAAACGGGTTGTGGAGGTGGTGGACATCAGCAATGGAAATCCATCTCTTGATGAATTGGGCCAAATACCAGGAATGGGTTTTGCCAAGGCGACCCTCATTGCAGCTGCACTGGAGTACTCACGCAGGCGTATCAGGGCCGACGGCATCAGGATCTCCTTCCCGCCCGATGTGCTCCCGCTTATCAGACACTATGCAGACCGGAAGCAGGAACACTTCCTGTGTGTTTCTTTAAACGGAGCCCAGGAGGTCATTACAACCCGGGTAGTCTCCGTAGGGCTTGCAGACAGGGCACATGTGCACCCACGAGAGGTATTCGCCGACCCCATCACGGACAGGGCCTCGGCCGTGATCGTGGCCCATAACCACCCATCAGGTACACTGGAGCCCAGCAAGGAAGATATGGGCATCACCAAGCAGCTCAAAGCAGCCGGAGAAATGCTTGGCATAAGACTTCTGGATCACATCATATTCAACCACAAGGGGTACTACAGTTTTCTGGAGCACGGGGATTTGTAAGAGAGAAGTACCTAGCTGTTTCCCGGGGTCTTTTCCTTTGTGGTCTTGGCTGCGCCGCCTTGTTTCTGCTGGAACAGCTCGTCGCTTATGCCCTTGTTGAAGCGGTAGGAGCTCAAAGAGATGTCGCTCGTGTTGCCCATGGCGTCTTTCAGCAGGATGCGCTCGATGAGGTTGTCCGGGTTCACCCAGACCGAGATGGACCCGGTCCCGGTCTTCGGCATGAGGACGAGGTGGTCGTCCGCGGATTGAACGGTATAGTGCTCCTCGATGGAGTTAAGGCCGGTGAAGAACCCTAAGATATTCTGGGCGGCGATCTCATTTGGGATCTCCTGGACCTGCGAGGTTCCTTCCTCAGGAAGGATCACCAGCACGGTCTGGCCTTTAAGGATAAGGATCTGTTTTTGAGGGCTCGTCACATCCATCCTGACACCGGCGTCGCGCTTGTAGGAAACCTTCCCGTCGAAATGGACCGTCTTGTTGGCGATCACCTGGAAGGTCTCCTGCTTGAACATGGCCGTGAAGTCCTGGACCTTGCTGAAGCGCAGCTGGACTTTGGTGAGCTCTATTGCATTGGATACACCGGAAAAAGTCAGGATTAAGATAACGGTTAAAAGTCTACTCTTCCAATTCATGCGCATATGATCTGACCAATACCTTTCGTGGTTTGCCTGCAGCGTCCGCAGGGCCTAAGATGCCCTCGGTTTCCATCTGCTCGATGATCCTTGCAGCACGGTTGTACCCAACCCTGAACCGCCGCTGGATCAGCGATATGGAAGCGCTGCCCTTGTTGGTTACGAATTCCAATGCCTCGTCATAGACCGGGTCGTATTCCGCGTTCAGTCCATTCGAATCGTCATCTTCCCTGGCTAACGCTGCTAACTGCGTATCGATCTCCTTGACGTAGTCCGGACCTTTCTGCTCGCGGATGAACTCGATCACCTTGTCCAGCTCCTCTTCGGAGACATAGGCCCCGTGCACGCGCTTCAGGTATGTGGTGCCCGGCGAGAGGAAGAGCATATCGCCGAGGCCTAAAAGCTGATCGGCTCCGGACGAGTCGAGGATGGTGCGCGAGTCGATCTTTGAGGAGACCCTGAAGGAGATGCGCGAGGGGAAATTGGACTTGATCAGTCCGGTGATGACGTCCACCGACGGCCGCTGGGTGGCCACGATCATGTATATGCCCGCAGCCCGGGCCATCTGGGCCAGGCGCGCGATGAAGACCTCCACCTCGCGGTTGACCATCATGAGGTCGGCCATCTCGTCGATGACGACCACGATCTTCGGCAGCAGCCCCGGATCGGAGTCTTCCGTATCGAGGGTGGCCAGGGTCGTCCTCGGCTCCGGGATCTCCTTCTTGATCTTTTTGTTGTACGAGTCGATGCCCTTGACCCCATGGTCTTTGAACAGGGCATAGCGCTGTTCCATCTCGCTGACCGCCCATTTAAGGACCGGCAGGGCCTCCCGCGGGTCGATGACAACAGGGTGCAGCAGGTGCGGTATGCCTTCATAGTGCGAAAGCTCGATGCGCTTGGGGTCGATCATGATGAACTTCAGCTCGGAAGGGTTGTTCTTATAAAGGAGCGAAAGGATCATGGTGTTCAGACCCACACTCTTGCCGGTGCCTGTTGCGCCTGCAATGAGGAGGTGGGGCATCTTGGCCAGGTTGGTCACCACGGGTGCGCCCTCGATATCCGTGCCCAGGGCCAGGGACAGGGGGGCGGTGGCGGTTGTGAACTCTTTGCTGGAAAGGATCCTCCGTAAGATCACGATCTCACGGGAGCGGTTGGGGATCTCGATGCCGACTGCATTCTTGCCGGGTATGGGGGCCACAACCCGTACCGGAGAGGCCTTGAGCGCCATGGCAAGGTCATCGGCCAGAGACACGATCTTGTTTATCTTGATGCCGGGGGCCGGTGTGAACTCGTACATGGTGATAACCGGGCCGGGCTTGATCTCGAGTATCTCTCCCTCCACGCCGAAGTCCTTGAGCTTGGACAGGATCAGCGAGGCATTCGCCTTGAGCTCTTTTTCGGTGATCGTCCGGCTCTTCCAAGGCGGATTGCTGAGCAGGGATATGGGCGGGAACTGGTAGTTATCGATAAAGTCCAGCGTGGCCTGCTTGGGGACCTCGGATGCATCGACGCCTCCATGTTCCATCATGGTGATCAGCGGTTCTTTGCCGCTCGGTTCCTTATCGGGTTTTAACTTGGGCGAAGCCTTCTTGGACGACTTTGAATCGCCACTACGCTCGGTGATGCCCCGCTTATTCCTGATAAACCGACGTTCTCTGATGAGTGCGGTAAAGTCCCGGAACACACGCACGGGAGAAGACAGGTCATAACCCATCATGATCCCGCCCGCCAGGAGCATCAGCAGGAGCACCAGCGAGCCCCAGCGGTTGAGGTAGCCGACAAGCGAATCCCCGATGATCTTTCCGATGGCGCCGCCTGATTTGATGGCGGTTGAAAACAGCCTTATCTCGCCCAGGAAGATGTGCAGAAGGCCGAGCACTGCGAACATGATCATGACCGTGCTCGCTATGTGCATCCAGTTCACCGGGTGCTTCCTGACACAGTACCGCCAGGCGTAGTCCACCAGGAAGACGGGTAGGGCGAAGGCCCATATTCCGAGGATGATGTAGAGTCCGTCCGCTATGTAGGAGCCGACAAAACCCATCCAGTTGTGGAAGGTCTCGGTATGTTTTGACAGGGTGAAACCCGGGTCCAGAGGGGAATACGAGATAAGGGCGAGCAGGAGGAAAACAGCGGCAAAGCTCAAGACCAGTCCGGTAATGTGTACGGGTATCGTACTTCCGCTCTGCCGCTTCGCCATGAATAAACCTTCCTTACATCAACCCGAGGCGGTTAATTCCCGCCACCACGCAATACTGAGAAAAGATGAAAAAAGACTCTCTTTGTAACGTCCATACCAGAAATGCAGAAGAAATCAACCCTACTTTGAAAGCAATTGCCGCCCCCGGGATGTGATGGAAAGCAGGAAGACCACGCAACTACATCTCCATGATGATCGGGATGATCATGGGCTTCTTCCCGAGCCTCGCCTTGAGAGTGGTGCCCAGCGATTCCCGCATGCGGTTCTGGATAATCTGTGTGTCCGTGTCCTTGCCGAGGCAGATTCCCAGGATGGAAAGGACCTTCTCACGGATCTCCTCCATGATCTCCTGCTCCATGCTCGCGGGCACGACCCCTTTGCACATGATGTCGGGCCCCAGGGCAATTTCATACTTGACCGAGTCGATCACGACGAACACGATGACGAGCCCGCCCTCGGATATATGCCTGCGGTCTCTTAATACCACATCCCTGATATCGCCGGTGAGCTCACCGTCCACAAAGCACTTTCCATAGGCTGCTTCACCGGTGATCTCCATGCCGTTCTCTGTTAAAGTCCAGACCTGTCCGGGCCTGGCGAAGATGATCTGCGGGTTAAGGTTGAGCGATGTCTCCACCATGTCCGCTAATGACTTCATGTGGCGCAGCTCGCCGTGGATGGGCATGATGATCTGGGGGTTGAGCAGCCTTACTGCATTTAGTATTTCTTTCTGGGTAGCATGGCCTGTGGCATGCACGTCGGCAATATCGGGGTAATAGACCCGGGCGCCGTAATCGATGAGCTGGTCGATGCAGCGGGCGATGGCGATCTCGTTGCCCGGGATGATGCGGGCCGAGATGATGACGCTGTCGCCGGTCTTCACCTTGAATTTGTGCCAGCCTCTCGCGATGAGTGACAGGACCGAATAGACCTCACCCTGGGTGCCCGTGCAGATGATCATGAGCTTGCTTCTGTCAATGGAAACGATTTCCTCAGGCTTGATGAGGTCCCTCGGATCGAACTCGAGGATACCGAGGTCGGTGGCGATATCCACCACCTGGTTCATGCTCCTGCCGATGATGGTGACCTTTCTGTTGTTCCGCACGGCAAGCTCATAGAGCATCTGGACGCGCTTAACATGACTGGAGAAGGTGGAGATGAGCACTGCACCGGGTGTCTTTTTGATGATGGAGTCTATGCTGGAGAAGACCTTGTCCTCGTCCGAGCATCTGGGGTCGAGCTCTGCGTTGGTGCTCTCGCAGATAAAGAGCTTCACCGGGCCTTCCATGGTCCTGAATTCGCTCGGCACCTCCTTGAAGTCTCCGGAATGGACGATGCGTCCCTGGGGTGTGAGTATGTTCAATGAAAAACACCCGATGGTGGAATGCCGCACCTCGATGAATTCGATGTCCATACCCGCCAGGCTTATCTTCTGGCCCGCATGGACCGGGATGAGTTTGAGATGGCCGTCCAGGTCGTATTCCTTGAGCTTTCGCTTGGCCAGCTCCAGGGTAAAGGGATGGCTGTAGACGGGTATGGGGGCCTCTTTCAAAAGGTAAGGAAGTGCGCCGATATGGTCTTCATGTCCATGGGTAAGGAGGATACCCTGGAATGCCTCCTGGTTTTCCACCACATAGCTGAAGTCCGGAATGATCTGGTCAATGCCGGTAGGATTGAACTTGGGGAACATGACGCCCGTATCCACCACGATCGACCCCTGAGCGGTCTCGATGACCATGGAGTTGAGCCCGAACTCCCTTACACCGCCTAAGGGGATTACCTTCACCGTGCTCATGGTGTCCCCCCGATCAGTTTTTGTATCTGTGTACGCAGTTCCGCGGAGGCGGACTCTATGTCGTCCCTGGTCTGTCTCGGGATAGGTATGTGGGCAAACTTGATCGGTTTGCCTATGGAGATATTTACCGGGACACGCTTGATGGAGGCTGTCCAGCGGGGCATGAGTTCGTATGCACCGGAAATGCCCACGGGGATGATGGGCGTATTCAGCGCCAGGATGAGCCGGATCGTGCCGGTGCGAAGCGGGAGCATCTCACCGTCCCATGTTCGCTCTCCCTCGGGGAATATGCCCAGGATGTGGCCGTGCTGTACCACCCGTATGGCGTTTCGAACGGCCTGGACATCGATATTGTACCGCCGGACGGGGAAGGTTCCCGCATGGCGCAGGAACCACTTCATGAAGGCGTGGCGGTATTCCGAATTTTTTGCCATGAACCAGATGTCCCGCTTTGTAAAGAAGCCGAGGACAACGGAATCGAGGAAAGACGTGTGGTTGGGCATTACGATGGCCGGACCCTTTGCGGGTATGTTCTCAAGCCCTGTAATCTTTATTGACAGGAGTGCCTTCAGAATAGGCCGTGCAACAGGCTTAAGCGCAGCAGAGAGCAGACTTTTATCCTTTGCGTACCACTTCTTCTCCGGTACGTGCAGCTTGAGATGGCCCGGTGCCTTTGAAGGGTTTTCCCTCAGGGAGCCTTGAATGAGGACCCGCGGGTAAAATTCCACGATTTTTTTGGGATCATAATGTTTTATGAGTGACTCCTGGATGAGGTCTTCCCACTTCTTACCCGATTCTTCCAGGAAATCAAAGAACAGGGGCCCATGCGCCGGGCTGATGATGATTATGGTGTTCGATTCGATGGTAACACCCAGGATTTTCACGAACGGCAGGTCGATGCTGCCGGCGGCCCCCGAGAAGCTCAGGCCGTCTTCTTTCAGGGTCAGGGTGCCTGTATCCGCCTGGACCCTTGAGAAATGGTATGCCGTAATGCCTGCATACCCCTTGTATATACCCTCCTGAGACTCCCGGGAGAGCCTGACCTGCCGGCTTTTCATAATGACACCGGACGGGTCCCCGGGCGGATCGAATGCCCGGATCTTCTTATACCAGTGCGAGATGGGCCTGACATCACCGTTTACGGATGCAAGCGAGCGGGTTACGAGCCTGAAGTCCATATTACAGGAAACGCAATGATCTCTCTCAAGCCAATCAAATGCACCGCACAAAGGACACCTGTAAAGCAGATCACCAATCATCGGCTAGGCAGTATAACCGAGTTTGACGGACTTGTACACCTCTTCCATAAGCGATGCAACATCGTGTCCTTCAGGGTATATGGGCTTTGAGGACGGTCATGGTAATCCTGCCCGGTCTGACCATGATTGAGTGTTTGGGGAGGATCCCGTAAGTGCCGCTCACCGTTATGGGTACGATGGGCACGCCTGCCTCCAGGGCCGGATGGAACCAGCCCTTTTTGAAGGGATAGTGGGTTTTACAATCTTGCCAAGAATTAATTACTTTTCAGATCCAATTAAGAAGAATTTCTTTATTTTGACTGTTGACTAGTGACTGCTGACTACTGAGGCCGCTCTCTCGTTAATGAAGTCATAAGGTCGTCGAGCATTCCCTCACGGATGCTGATGGCACTCAGAGCGGCCTCGAAACCCGTTTTAGCCTGCATCATGTCGGTAAATTCTTTTGCGACATCCACGTTCGATCCCATGCGGCCTTCAGTGTCCAAAGGAGCGGGATCATCGGAACTGGCGGTAGTTACATCGACAGTGCCGTCGATCGAGGGGACGATGGTGGTCTGAATTGCCTTGTATTCAGGCGTGTTCATGTTCGCCACATTGGATGAGGCGTTGGCCTGAAGGATTTCATTTGCCCTTAGTGCCGATAGGAGTATAGATGACATAATAAATCTCTCCCTTGCTCACTTATCGGAGAGATGTCTATAATCTTAAGCATGACAAAACCGGGTCTCCTCCAGAAGCTCATTTTGACCTATGTGGTCTTTGTGATGGTCCTGTTCGGGATCACGCTGGTGCTCTTTGTGGTATCTTCAAGGGTGAGCACGCTCAGCACCAAGATCTATCTGATAGATTACAAGAAAAAAGAGATCACGGACAAGCTCATAGCCAACCTTATCTCAATAGAAGAAACCGGGAAGCAGTATATGCTCCTCCAGAACGAATCCTATCATGTCATCTTGGAGCAGCAGGAGAATGATATCTCCCGGGCATGGGATAATCTCGGCACCAAGGGCATGTATTACGACGAGCCTGAGCGGAACATGGTGGAAAACGGCAAGGGCTTATGGATGGCCTATGTGAGCAGGTTCCAATCGCAACTCAGGCAGTTTCCCGATGATCCCACGGATCTGGAGATGCTCTTTGAACGCAACAGCAGCGAGATCGACGGCATCGTGGGGATCGCACGCTATGTGAACAATGAGGCCATTGACCGGTTACGCGCGCACATCGCCTACCTGAAGGAGCTTGGTGATCAGATTATGGCATGGACATGGTGGGTGCTGGCAGTGGCCCTGAGCATCGGCCTTATTGTGCCTGTCCTCATCTATCGGAGTGTCACCAGGGATCTCAAACGCATTAAGGGCGGCATCAAGCACATCTCTGAAGGCGACTTCTCTTACCGTATCGCCCTGGGTTCCAAGGACGAACTGGGCCAGCTTGCCGAATCTTTCAATAATATGGCGCTACGTCTGAAAGAGCTCGACGACATGAAGTCTGAATTCATCTCCGTAGTATCTCATGAGCTCAAGACCCCGCTCACCTCAATGAAGGAGGCGGCCAGCCTGCTTCTTGAAGGCCTGGCAGGCGATCTCGCTGACAGACAGAAGCGGCTTGTGGAGATTATGGGGCAAGGCATCAAGAGGCTCCTGCATACAGTCTCCGAGCTGCTGGAGATGTCACGAATCGAGAGCGGCATGGTAAGGCTCCATATGGAGCTTCATGACATGAACTCCGTAATCACCTCGTTTATCTCCGAGATCAAGCCCATTGCCGATATCAGCGGTGTGGAGATCAAGGTGGATTACACTGAAGGAGACTGTATGGTCATGGTGGACTGGAACAAGATCCTGCAGGTCTTGACAAACCTCACACACAATGCCATCAAATACTCACCCGAAGGCTCTATTGTAGAGATCAGGATAAGGAACTCAGACGATAACATTATCACTGAGGTCGAGGACCACGGTAAAGGAATACCCGAAGATGACCTGCCCCGTATCTTTGAAAAGTTCTATCAGTCAAGATACACCAGGGGCCACGGCGGCATAGGTCTCGGTCTTGCGATCTCCAGGGGGATTGTTGATGCACATGGAGGAAAGGTATATGTACAAAGCAATGTGGGTAAGGGGAGTATCTTTTCTTTCAGCCTCCCTGTTGCTCATGACCATGCTTCTCTTCCAGGGATGTGCGACGGAGATTCTGGGCAAGAAGATTGATAGTGCCGAGAAAAGTCTCTCCCACGGCAAGGCCTCTGAGGAGAACCTCAAGACCTTGGAACCCGTGTTTCCGCCGTCGCTTGTGGCCCGGCACAAGATCGCGCTCATCATGGACTCCATCGTTAAGGGTGAATATGCCTTTAGTATCATGAAGACCGATCTGGAAGAGATAAGGGGTCAAACCTTGTTGCCTGGTTACCTCAAGGTGGAGGCAGGCTACTTGCTGGAACTCATTGAGCGTATGGAGACCTTTCAGAAGTCTGCTGCCAAGGCCAAGGAATATGCCAAGGAGTGTGAAGAACTGAAACGAAGCCTGGAACAGGCAAAAAAAGAGATCGAGACCTTGAAGAAGGAGAACGAGGACATTAAAAAAGATATTGAACTGCTCAGTTATAAGCTAAACAAGCTGGAGCAGATCCATATTGAATCGGTTAAACGCAGGGGAAAGCAATGAATCCCACGCATAAGATCATCATCCTTGATGATGAGCCGGACATCGTGGAGGTCTTGGTTGCGAGGCTTGAAGCGATGGGTTTCTATGCCGTTGGATACACTAAGGCCAATAAGGCCCTGGATGCCCTCAGGAAGGACAATTTCAGTGTCCTGATTACCGACCTCAAGATGCCGGATATGGACGGCATGGAGGTCCTTAAAGAGGCCAAGAAGATAGACCCTGACATCGAGGTCATCATCTTCACTGCTTACGGCTCCATCGAGGGCGCTGTTCAGGCTATCAAAGAAGGTGCTCATGACTACCTTGTGAAGCCATTCGAGGCCATAGAACTGGTGGCCAAGATCGAGAAGGCTATTGAAAAGCGCAGTCTCAGGCAGCGGGTGCGCTACCTCGAGCAGGAGATCGGAGACGGTATTGAGCAGCATATCTATGCCGAAAGCCCTTCCATGAAGAAGATCTTGGCCCTTGTCCGCCAGGTGAGCTCATCGGACGCCACGGTGCTTGTTCTGGGCGAGTCGGGTACCGGCAAGGAGCTTATAACCCGGATGCTCCATTATGAAAGTAAGAGGCGTGAGGGCAAGCTCGTTATCATGGATTGCGGGGCTACCCCCCCCACCCTCATTGAAGCCGAACTGTTCGGCTATGGGCGAGGTGCCTTTACCGGGGCCGTAAAGGAAAAGCGCGGCATCATCGAGGAGGCCGACGGCGGGACGTTGTTTCTTGATGAGATCGGTAACATATCACCCGAAATGCAGACACGGCTCTTGAGGGTGTTGGAATCCGGTGAGTTCAGGCGCCTGGGCGAGCTCAATCAGAAGCATGTGGACATCCGGATAATTGCCGCCACCAATGTCGACCTCAAGGCCAAAGTGGACAGGGGTGAGTTCCGGGAAGATCTTTTCTACCGGCTCAAGGTCTTCACCATCAACCTGCCGCCGCTCAGAGATCGCAAAGAGGATATAGTCGGCCTCGCCCAGGTCTTCCTTACGGAATTCAGCAACAAGACCGGCAAGACCGTGACCGGGTTCAGCAGAGAGGCCATGGATATGCTCCTTGCCCATACTTGGCCCGGCAATGTAAGAGAGCTTAAGAATATTATCCAGTCGGCAGTGGTACTCAGCAAGGATTCCGTCATCACGCCGGACGAGATCCTGCCGTCGGGCATGTTCGACCATACAATAGCTATTCCGCTCTCTGAAGAGGGGCTTAACCCCATTGAATCCCATGAGAAGGCCATGCTTATCCAGGCACTTAAGAAGTCCAACTGGGTCCAGAAAGATGCAGCCGAGAGCCTCGGCATCTCCCGCAGGGTCATGCATTACAAGATCAGGAAGTATAATATTCAGCATGACAAAGAGGTGATGTAGGGGGCTGCAACAGGTTTTAAAGGAATCGGAAGTGATCGTCAGGTGAACCGGATAGCCATACCCCTTTCAGATCTCCTCATCACCTGCCCCTTCACCCGTGTAAACACCCCGAGGTTTCTCCCTGTAAGGTTGATGAACATCTCCTGCCCGATATCAGCCGGGGTATCGATCTCAACATACATACCGCTCATGCTGATATTGATCAGATGCGCGGTCTGCATTTCATCCCCATTGCGAATGAAGGACACGGTCTTATCAACATGAAGCCTTCTATCTCGCCTCCTGTCATCGAAAAGGTTAGGGAGCAGTCCCATTCTTTCCCTGATAGTGGCAGGCATGACATTCATGAGTGTACAGGACAGAACTATACCGGTCCAGGCACCGGCTTCTACTGTCTTATCAATAATTCCGCGTATCTTTCCCGTTCCGGCTTTCCTTGAATTTTCCATATATACTCCTTTGATGCCTTGTCTCAATTGAGTTCATCCGACCAAACAGAGAACATATGATGAAAACAAAAGCACTGCATAATGAGATTAATATCCTTCTGAAGAGAGTCAAGGGTGAAGGTTGAAAATGTGGTCTGTCAAGGGGGACCGGATTAAACGTTTCATTGAATACCTCTCAACGTTTTTTTTAATGAATCCCGGTTTTCTTAGGGATTGAGCCACGCGATTATTGAGTGGATATTCAGTTAAATAGATTCGATATCAATATGTTATAAGGTATTCATCGCTGATCCCGCACACTTGGCACGGGGCTTGCGTTATCCATAAGCATCAAGCAATCATGAAGGAGGTAATGACAATGAAAAGAACAATTCAAACAATAATCGTAGCGATGTTCGTGGTGATGATCACCGGTACCTTTGCCTTTGCAGCGGCAGCGACTTCCGGCGGCGGGGACTTCCCCTACTTCCACCTTGGCTGCCTGATCATGGGCGGGCTCACCATCATTTCCCTGAAGTACCGTTATCCGAGGATGTACCTTAGCGAGGCAGTCGGGTCCTTTGCACTGTATGCAGTGCTGGTTGCCCTGTTCACCGCCCCGGTGATCGAGGCAGTGAAGGGCTTGGTGAGCTGAGAAGATCTTAAGAGGTAAGGTTATCCCGCCCCTTTTCCCTAACGGGGTACGGGCGGGAAAAGAAGGAAAGGAGGTAACAGCGATGAAAAGGGTTCGAAGAAACAAGAACACGAACAAGAATCTGAACCATATCATATTAATGAGTGCATGGAGCTTCACCCTGGTTATCTCCTCATTCCTGTTCCTGTTTGTCGGTCGGTGGATAGATGTACAATTCAACACCGAGCCGGCATTCATGCTTGGGTTGTTTGTATTGGCAATATCGTTGTGCATTGCGAGAATATATATGGATTTCGCCAAGACACGAGAGCAGATTAACAGATCAGGGATAACTCATCATCAGGCATAGGTAATTGCCTCTTGAAGAAAGCGTTGATCACTTATTGAGCAGCTGTGTCACTAGAGAAGTGTCCCCGTTACCCGAGAGAAAACTATCATGGTTGAGCAACTTGTAGAGCAGGTCCTTGTTGGTCGTGAGTCCCTCGATGATGGTCTCGTCCAGCATCCTGCCCATGCGGCGTAAAGCCCCGTCGCGCGTGGTGTGGTGGGCGATGAGCTTCACGAGCAGGGGGTCGTAAAACGGGGTTACGATGCAGCCGGGGAAGAGGTGCGTATCCACACGCGCCCCCGGGCCGCTCGGCAGCCGCAGTTTTGTGATGGTACCTGTGGTGGGCATGAAATTCTTTGACGGATTCTCAGCATTGATCCGGCATTCGATGGCATGCCCTGTGATGATGACAGAAGACGGTTCTATACGGGCACCCGCTGCGATCATGATCTGCTCGCGAATCATGTCGATGCCTGTAATCATCTCAGTAACCGGGTGTTCCACCTGGAGCCTGCCGTTGATCTCGAGGAAGAAGATCTTCCCTTCTTGATCCATGAGAAACTCTACGGTGCCCAACCCCTTGAATGCGATGGCCTGGATGATCTGTCTCGACCATTCCCAGAGGTTCTGCCGCAGGTCTTCATCGATATTGGGGATGGGCGCCTCCTCGATGATCTTCTGGTGGCGCCTCTGGATGGAGCACTCGCGGTCGCTGAAGATTCTGATGTTCCCATATGCATCGGCCAGGACCTGAACTTCCAGGTGTCGCGGCGATGCGATGTAGTGCTCAATGTAGACCTCATTACGGCCGAATGCCGCGCTTGCCTCGCTGCTCACGCTGGCAAAGTGCTGTCTCAGCTGATCATCGGAGAATGCCACCTTCATCCCCCTACCGCCTCCTCCGTACAGCGACTTGAGGATCACGGGAAAGCCGAGGTCCTGGGCCAGGAGGATAGTCTGGCCGATGTCGGCGACCACCCCATAGGAGCCCGGGATGGTGGGTATGTTCAGCGACCTGGCAACCTCCTTTGTCCGGGACTTGTTGCCGATGGTCCGAAGGGTGGCACTCGTAGGCCCGATGAACTCGATTCCGTTCTCCTCGCAGAGAAAGGCGAACTGGGGGTTCTCCGAGAGGAAACCGTAACCGGGGTGGATGGCGTTGGCCTTCCATGCCAGGGCCGCAGAGATGATGGCATCGATATTGAGGTAGCTCTTAGAAGGCTGATCGGGGCCGATCTTTACCGCCTCGTCGGCTAAGTTCAGGTACTCCATGTCCTTATCGGCCTCTGAATAGACCACGATGGTTTCCAACCCCAGCTCACGGGCCGTCCTGATGACGCGCAAGACCACCTCGCCCCTGTTGGCTATGAGAATCCTCTTCATAATTAGTGGTTGTATGATGTGCCGGTACAGAAAGTCAAGACAGGCGTATGTGTGTGGGTCAGCCATGTATGGTAAGAGTTATCGTATTTCCAATAAAGCGGATATTTACTTGTAACTCTGTCGTGTGCGATATAACATCCTTCTTAAGATGAAGGCACATGGATTTATAATCATCACGATCTTTGTAACCACCCTGGCGCTTACGAGCTCATGTGCGCACAAGGGGCCTGCAGTCAAACCTGCCGGCCAACCCACAGTCCAAATCCCTGAACGCCCGGAGCTGATCAATGATGATTATGCCAGAGGTTTTGTGGAGGAACTGCTGGTGGGCAAGGGCCTTGATAGGACCAGAGTGCATGCTATGATTACAGATCCTCGAATGGCCTTTGATGAGAAATTCATCTTGAAAAACCTTGACTTCGTACACCCCAAGGGCTCTGCAAAACACCCGGAACGCATGGAGTACGACAAGAAGTACGTAATCAAGGGCAAGGCCTTCATCGAGGAAAACCGGGATTTCTTTGTCTCGGTTCAGGACAAGTATGGTATCTCTCCTCAGATCATCACCGCGATCCTCATCATTGAAACAAGGCTGGGAACATATCCTCAGAAATACAATGCATTTCAGGTCTATGCAAACATCTCCCTCATATCCGACCCGGATATAATAAAGTTGCTGAAAGACAAAAACAGCGGGACGGAGACATTTCTTCAGGATGAGGAAGGGGTGAAAAAGACTTTTGCCAGGGGAAGATGGGCGGGAGAGGAGCTCTTTAACCTGATCATGCTTGCCGACGAGATAAAGATGGACCCCCTGGAGATCAAAGGCTCCGTGGCAGGGGCCTTGGGTCCGGCACAATTCATCCCTACCACATTCAGGAAATGGGGGGTCGATGGTGACGGCGATGGTGAAAAAAACCCCTTCAGTATGCCTGATGCTATTGCGAGCATTGCGAACCTCCTCAAGAAATCCGGCTGGAGGGAAAACGGTGATGAGAAGAAAAACCGCACCGCCATATGGTTGTATAACCACAGCGATGTCTATGTGAACACCGTCATGAAGCTCTATCAGGAGCTCTCGCAGACATAGCCGGCAGGGTCTTTTACGTGGATCTTTAGGCTGTTGAAGATTGTCTTGTGCCGTGCTATTGCCTTAAATAGGGGAATAACCGTGGATATCAGCGCCTTGATCACAACCAGGAAGGCAGTCTTTGATGAATACCTTGCGGGCTATCTTCGGGATGCATACAGCAGCTCCGGTATTTTCGAGGCATTCGCCTACAGCCTCAAGGCGGGCGGTAAGAGGATCAGGCCGATACTTGCCATGCTTGCATGCGAGGCCGCCGGCGGACAGGGCACAGCCGCACTGCCTGTCGGCCTGGCCATCGAGATGATCCATACCTTCAGCCTCATTCATGACGACCTGCCCGCCCTTGACAATGACGACCTGAGAAGGGGCATGCCCACATGCCATAAGAAATTCGGGGAGGCCACTGCCATCCTGGCAGGAGATGCATTGATCTTCCAGGCACTGGCCGTAATCTGCACAAGCTCATATTCTCCTCAGGTCAAGGTGGACCTGTGCACTGCTTTTGCCGATGTTTGCGGTACCGCAGGTCTGGTCCAGGGGGAGTATGAGGATGTCATGGCCGAGGGAAGGGACGTGGATCTTTCTAAAATCGAAGAGATCTACACCCAAAAAACCTCACGCCTTTTTGAGATGTGTATGTATGCAGGTGCACGCGTGGCCTGCGATGACAAGGCCCTGACCGGGTTCCTGGCAGGCTTCGGCACCCACCTCGGGCTTGCATTCCAGGCCATTGATGATATCCTGGACGTGACATCCGACAGCCGGACACTGGGCAAGAGTGCGGGCAAGGACCTGGTCCAGAGCAAGGCCACCGTGGTGAAGGCCCTTGGCCTCGATGCGGCGCGTACATGGGCGCAAACCTCCACCTTAAAGGCCATAAAGGCGCTTGACGGCCTAAGGGACGATCAGGCCGAGACCCTCAGGGGTCTTGCCTCGTGGATGCTCAAGCGGGTGATGTGACTATGGGATTCCTTGAAAATATTTCAGCACCCTCAGACTTAAAGCCACTCAGCATAAGCCAGCTTGAGACGCTGGGCAAAGAGGTCAGGGAATTTATCATAGAGTGCGTGAGCCGTACGGGGGGCCACCTGGCATCGAGCCTCGGGACCGTTGAACTCACCATTGCCATGCACTATGTCTTTAACACCCCCATGGATAAAATCCTGTGGGACGTGGGCCATCAGGGGTATACTCACAAAATCATTACCGGGAGGCGGGATGCATTCCCCACCTTAAGGCAGCACGGGGGCTTAAGCCCGTTCATGAACCCCGCCGAGAGCCCTTACGATGCCTTCATCTCGGGCCATACCGGAAACGCCCTGCCTGCGGCAAGCGGCATCTGCGAGACACTGGCCAAGGCCGAGAGTAAAAACCGTGTGATAGCTGTAATAGGAGACGGATCGCTGTCCAATGGACTCACCTTCGAAGGCCTTAATTTTGTAGGCATGAGGAAGCAGAATCTCATCGTAGTCCTGAACGACAACACCATGTTCATATCCAAGCGTGTCGGGGCAGTGGCGGATTATCTGAGCAGGATCATGACATCACAGCGTGTCCGGGACGTGAAAGACGGCATAAAGCAGACACTCAAACGCATCCCTTTGGGCGGCAACGCCATCTATAAGGCTGCCAAGCTCATCGAGGGGAACCTCAAAGGCGTAGTAACCGAGGGGCTGCTCTTTGAGGAGATGGGCTTCAGGTATGTGGGCCCCATTGACGGACATAACATGGCGCACCTGGTGGAGGCATTCCGGAACATTGCCGTCATGAATGAGCCCATCCTCCTTCACGTAATAACCCAGAAGGGCCGCGGATACCATCCGGCAGTGAAGGACCCGGAGCACTATCATGGCGTTGGCAAGTTTGATCTGGAAAATGGTGACGGCCTCAAGACCTCCCCCGAGCCTACTTATTCCGATGTCTTTGGCCGCACCCTTATCCGGCTCGCCAAGAGGGATCCCCGGATCATCGCCTTAAGTGCTGCCATGACTACGGGCACAGGGCTGAAAGAATTTGCCAGACGATATCCGGAACGGTTTTATGATGTGGGTATCGCGGAAGGTCATGCCGTAACCATGGCAGCAGCCATGTCACTGTTCGGCCTGAGGCCGGTGGTGGCCATCTACTCCACCTTTCTCCAACGCGGCTTCGACTCCATCATCCATGACGTGGCGCTGCAGAACGCACCGGTCATCTTAGCCATCGATAGGGCGGGTCTTGTGGGCCCCGACGGCCCCACACATCATGGCACCTTTGACCTTGCCTACCTGCGGAGCATCCCCAATATGACAATCATGGTACCAAGAGACCAGCTCATGCTCGAGAAGATGCTCGAACACGGCTTGAGTCTTCACAGGCCTGTTGCCATCAGGTATCCCAGGGACAAGGTCATTGACTCTCCCATGAAGGCAGCCAGGTTGAAACTGGGCAGATCGGAGGTCCTGAAAAGGGGCACAAAGGCTGTCGTCTTCTGTGCGGGCCCCTTATGTTACACTGCCCTGGAAGCGGTAAAAGACCTGGATGATGTTGCGGTGGTCGACCTTGTCTTTGCCAAACCGCTCGATGTGAAGACCATCAGAGAGCTGGCGCTTTCCTGTGGCGGCAGGTTTGTAGTGGTAGAAGACGGGTGTGTCCATGGAGGCGTCGGGTCGGCCATCCTTGAGGCCCTTCAGGACATGGATATACCACTCAAGTTCAGGCTCATCGGCATACCCGACAGGTTCATCGAACACGGATCATTGAGCGATCTTAAAAAGATCGTTGGTCTGGATGAAAAAGGCATCCAGAAGGTCATCAGGGATATCCTATGAAGATGCGCCTGGACAAGCTTTTGGTGGAGAAAGGCCTGGCTGAGACCCGCTCGAAGGCGCTTGGCATTATCATGGCAGGCAAGGTCCTGGTGGACGGCAAGGCCGTAACCAAGGCCGGCACCGACAATCGAATATGATTCCCCTGTCTCGATAAAGCCTTATAACACCTTTGTGGGCAGGGGGGCGCTGAAGCTCAATGCCGCGCTGGATGCATTTTCCGTGGATGTGAAGGGCATGGTCGCCCTCGATGTCGGATCGTCTACTGGCGGGTTTACCGATGTCATGCTGAAAAGGGGTGCGAAGAAGGTGTATGCAGTGGATGTGGGCCACGGACAGCTCCACTGGAGGCTGAGGACCGATCCGCGGGTGGTCTGTCTGGAGGGCGTCAACGCGCGCATGATCGGTCGCGAACATATCCCGGAGCCATGCGATATGGCAACCTTTGACGTATCGTTCATCTCTTTAAGGCTGGTCATCCCGCCGGTGCTCGATCTCTTGAAGAGCGGAGCGCACATCATCGCCCTTATCAAGCCCCAGTTCGAAGCAGGGAGACTTCAGGTGGGCAAAGGCGGTGTGATCAGGGACCTTCAGGTACATGAGTCCATCGTCAGGGACATGTCGGCCTTCCTGGAAGATCTTGCACTTCAGGTGAGAGGGGTCATCCCCTCTCCGGTCAAGGGTGCCAAGGGAAACCAGGAATATCTCATCCATGCAATGAGGAAGGCCCTGTAATGAAGATCACCATCGCTCGCCATGCGGGGTTCTGTTTCGGGGTACGCCGCGCCATCGACATCACCTTCAAGGTGAGGCAGAATGACCCTGGGAAGAGGATTTACACGCTGGGCCAGATCATCCACAACCCCCAGGTCATTGACGCGCTGACCAAACGGGGGGTCGGGATTGTCCACGACATCGACGATCCGAAGTTGAAGCCCGGCGACATCGCCATCGTACGGGCTCATGGCATTTCACCGGATAATAAGGCTGCCCTTACGGTACGCGGGGTTGAGGTCATCGACGCTGCATGCCCCATGGTGCTCAAGCTGCATACCGTCATCAAGAAGGCCACCAAGACCGCAGACCTCATTGCCATCGTCGGCGACAAGGACCATCCTGAGATGGATGCCCACATGGGTGTTGCCGGGGATAAGGGGATCATCATCCAAACCTTGGATGATGCGAAAAAGGTCCCCCAGGTAAAAAGACTTGCCGTAGTGGCGCAGACCACTTTTGATGTGGCCCTTTACAAGGAGATAATAGACATCTTGCGGGACAAGGCCGATATCCTGGATGTATCGGATACCATCTGCCGCTCTACGGTGGACCGCCAGAGCGAGGTGAGGGAGCTCGCCAAAGACCATGACACCTTCATAGTCATCGGCGGCAGGACATCGGCCAACACCAAGCGCCTGGCCGAGATCGCGGCCAAAGAAAACCGCTATGTCATCAAGATAGAATCACCGGATCAGCTTAAGGGCATAAACCGCTCCCAGATGAACAAGGTCGCCGTCATCGCCGGTGCATCAACACCTCACTGGGTGATCGAGGAGTGCATCGACGCGCTCAAGAGCATCCATGCGTCCTCAGGCATCGAAGGTATCATGTTGGATACCTTGGCCGAGTCGCCGCTGTTGCCCTCGCTGGGCTGTCTCGGGGCCGCCATGGTGGCGCTTGTTTTCTCCGGACAGGCATACCGGTGGGATGTGCTGCTTGCCGTCTTCTTCCTGGCATTCTCTTCAACGGCGCGCACTAAGAGACAGCGGCAGTGGCCCACCTGGGCCATCTCAACGGGAATCGCCTTATCGATCAGCCTGCTGGGGAATGGATTTACGGGCGCCCTTATTATCATCGGGGCCTCGCTGTTAAGACCTTTGCTGGATGTGGCCGGCGTGCAGGATTACCTGAAGAGCCTCTACGGCGCCGCCATTTTCATCCTCACCTGTATAGTAGTACCGTTGATCCTCACCCGCACGGCAGTTCAGCCGAATATCGGCCTGCTTACAGCCTATGTGGCCACCCATTACCTTACCGTCGAGATCCTGCTCGGACTCAAGAACATGGAGAAAGACGCCATCATGGGACGCATGAGCCTTGCCAGGTACATAAACGAGGACAAGGCAACCATGCTGCTGGAATACACCATCATGGGCCTGGCACTTGTCCTCTTCCTGAGCTTCCCCCTGAAGGCCGCCCCGGCGATTGTCTATGGCCTTCTACCGCCGCTTTTTTTCCTGGCCAAGGGGATCGACTTTTATACGGAACAGACCATATTCGACAACCGCATGTACACGATCTATGTAATGGGGCTGTGGGCCATCGTTCCGGCCATGGGCCTGCTGTGGATGGCAACCATGATGTAGTGATCAGTGAGAAATGAGGCGTACTACTGTTCCTCATTCCCGCCGGAAGACCCACTCTCAATCTCGCTTAAGACCTTTATGATCTCTGCCTCGGTGGCCTTAAGCTTGTCTCGCAGGTAGCGGATCTTCTGTGCAGCTGACTTGACAGCCTCCTCAAGTTCGTCGATGGGGATCTCACCCCTGTTCATCCGCTCCAGCATATCCTCAAGTTCGCGCAATACGTCTGAATATCCCTTGGCTTTTTTCATCTTTATCACGGCTCCTTGTCGTATACTATAGAATGGACCTTTCCTTTCATGAGCACGCTCACGATCCTCTCGTTTATGGGTGCATCATTCGCGTCACGCAGTACCTTGCCGTCTCTGCCTAAAGTGATGCTGTAGCCTCTCTGGAGGGTTACCTCCGGTCTCATCTGATCGAGGTCTCTCTCATAGCGGTCCAGGGCTGTCAGGCTTTCAGCAATGTCGAGAGAAATTTCTTTGAGCATGAGGGCATGATGGTGCTCCAGGTTATAGCTCATGTGTTTGAGGAGAGAAGTTGAATTCAATTTCATGGTGAGTATGGCGTGGTCAAAGGTCGATACCTGGTCATGGATACACGATGCCGCCTGATGGGTGAATGCGGAGAGGACCTTCAAGAGGCGCCTGTCATTCAAGGCGATAAGGTTTAAGCCCCTTCTCAGCAATGAGGATGCAGTAGCCTCCAAGGAGGATCGGGCCTTTGAGGAAAATCTCTGGATAACCAGGCCGAGTCGTGCTGCAAGCATGCTTATGCCCTGCGAGGATGTGTCAAGTACTTTGCGCGCAGCAAGGGCCGCTCCGGCAGAGGCATCTTCCAGAAAGTCCCATATGGCATCTATATGTGAAACAAAGAATCGTGCAGTGTCGGTAGGGGTGACGAAATACCTGTGCGCCGCCATATCCGCCACCGACAAGTCGATCTCGTGGCCGATACCCGTGATAACCGGTTTGGGGCTTGTTGCGATTGCGCGACAAATAGTGATGTCATCGAATACGAAGAGATCTGTCTTGGCGCCTCCGCCTCTGATAATGACGATCGTGTCCACACTTGAATCTTTTTCAAGGGTCTTTATGCCCCGGGTGACCTCACGCACCGTGCTTTCGCCCTGCATGTGCGCATCAAAGAGCGTGATACGGAATGCATATCCGCTCTTTAAGATAATGCTCGTGAAGTCCTGAAAGGCGGCAGAGCCCCGAGAGGTGATGAGCCCGATATTCAGGGGGATTGCAGGTAGTTCCAGGGCCTTATTCCTCTCCATGAGGCCGGCTGCACGAAGGGTCTCTATGGTCTGTGCCCTACGCCGTGCAATGGCGCCAAAGGTATAACTCGGGTCGATCTCAAGGACAATGAGCTGGTACCTTCCTTCTTTGACAAAGAGATCCACCCGGGCCTTAAGTTTTATCTCGATGCCGCTTGCGAGTTCGAAGTCTTTCAACCCAATCATGGTGAGCGAGCGTTGCCAGGCCGCATATGAGCCTCTGAAAAAGGCGCAGCTCACTTTTGCAATATACTGCTCTGTCACAGTAGCGGCCTTCTCTACGAGGTCGAAGTAGATGTGGCCGGATTTTGCATGGACCTTCAACCCATGGATCTCCCCAACTACCCATACATCGGGCCCCAAGCATGAACTCAAGGCCTCTCGGGCGCGCTCGTTCAACTCACTGACTCTAAGGCAGGTCACATCGTAGGCCATAGCAGAAAGGACTATGACAGATCAAGTAACCATACATAATCAACTCACCGTTATCCTGTTATTGACATGCATTTTCACCAAGGGTACATGACGTAGAGAACAAACGAGGAGATGCCCATGGAGTACCAGTTCATCAAGGCAGATGTAAGAGATAGGATCGCCTTTATCGAGATGGACCGCAAGCGCGACCTCAATGCGCTCTCTTATGGGATGATGAAGGAGATCCATCAGGTGTTCTCCCAATTCCTCCATGAATCTTCCGAGATCAGGGTCATCGTCTTGTCCGGGGGGATTGAGTGTTTCTCGGCAGGCATAGACCTGAAGGAGGCGCCTCATTTTACTACCGAACAGGCAGCGAATTATTTCAGGCTTGCCGTAGAGGTATACTCCTTGCTGCTCGACCAGGACAAGATCCTCATCACCGCTGTCAGCGGCATCGCCTTTGGGGGTGGGTTCAACCTCGCGCTCATGGGAGACATGATCATTGCATCCGAAAGCGCCATCTTCGCACACCCCGAGATCAAGTACGGATTTAATCCCCTGCTCACCCCGCTGGTCTCCCGCATAGGTATTGCCAGGGCCAAGGATCTGGCCTTGAGAGGTGATCCCATCGGTGCACAGGAGGCCCATGCAATAGGTCTTGTAAACAGGGTGGTAGAGCCGGAGCGTTTCAGGGAAGAGGTCCTGACCTGCGCCCAAGAGCTTGTGAGCAGATCGCCGGAAGTGGTCAAGGCCGTCAAGAGAAGCCTGGATGTAGTAAGCAGGCTCGATGCCAAGGCGGCGCTCGAATATGAGTTGGAGATGACCGCCATGCTCTTCAACATCCGCGGGGACATCCGCGATAAGATGAAGGACGTCATCAAGCACAAAGGGCATGGAGAAAACTAAGTACGTTGAGCCGATCCGGTTTTAACCCCTCTCGTCTGTACCGCATCCTGTTCGATCATTACGGCCCATCAGGATGGTGGCCCGGAGAGACTCCCTTCGAGGTGATGGTCGGCGCGGTTCTCACACAGAATACTGCCTGGACCAATGTGGAAAAGGCCATTATTAACCTCAAGGCAGCCGGCCTCATGGACATGTCCGCTGTTCATAGTGCCGATGAGCCATACCTGGCCTCGCTTCTGAAGCCTTCAGGATACTACAATGTCAAGACCTCTCGCCTCAAGAACCTTGTTCGTATGATTATGGCCTTCCATGCCGGGGACTTGGATAGGCTGTTTTCTCTGGGACCGGATGTGTTACGCGCGGAACTGCTGGAAGTGAGCGGCATCGGCAAAGAGACCGCCGACAGCATTTGCTGCTATGCCGCGGGCAAGTGTATCTTCGTAGTGGATGCCTACACGAAGCGCATGCTTTTGAGGCACCACATCGTCGATGAGCATGCCGGTTATGATGAGATCCGGGCCATCTTCGAGGCGGGGTTACCCCGGAAGCTGGACGTATACAAAAACCTCCATGCCCACATTGTATTCATCGGCAAGGACTACTGCAGGACCAGGCAACCCCGTTGCGATGCCTGCCCGCTGAATGGGCGGATGTAACATGAGTTGCATGTTGAAATGAGGCGTCGTTTGACCTAGAGGTGTCTTGGGATGGAAGACTTCGACATCATCGTAGTGGGCGGCGGACATGCAGGGGTGGAGGCGGCCCTGGCCGCGCATAGACTCGGACTGAATGTCGCCCTGTTCACCCTCAACATGGACACCGTGGGCAGGATGCCTTGCAGCCCTTCCATCGGCGGGCTTGCCAAGAGCCACCTGGTCAAGGAGGTCGATGCATTGGGCGGCATCATGGGCGAAGTGGCGGATGAAACAGCCATCCAGTACCGCATTCTCAACACCAAGAAGGGCCCTGCCGTGAGGGCCACCAGAACCCAGAATGACCGGAGGATGTATGAGGCCGCCGTCAAGGCGAGGGTGGAGGACTCCGGTATCCATATCCGCCAGGCGCGCATTGATGCTGTTGAAGTTAAAAATGGCCGCGTCAGGGGTGTCAGGGACCGCACCGGCATGGTCTATGGTGCCAAGGCCGTGATTATCACTGCCGGCACTTTCCTCTCAGGGCTTATACACATCGGTCAGATACGCATACCTGCCGGCAGGGCAGGCGAGGAAGGATCCTATGAGCTCTCGGAGTCGCTCAAGACCTTGGGATTCTCCCTGGGAAGGCTCAAGACAGGCACCCCACCCAGGCTACACCGGGATACGATTGACCTCTCCTCCCTCCAAAAACAGGACCCGGAGGCGGGCTGTATGGCCTTCGGCTTTACCTCATCGAGGGGGCGTCTTCCCCAGGTTTCATGCTATCTTACCAGGACCACATCCCTGACCCATGAGATTATCCGGAACAACATCTCTTTGAGCCCGCTGTACTCGGGTGTCATCACCGGGACACCTGCCAGATATTGTCCGTCCTTGGAGGACAAGGTCATGCGGTTCGGTGAGAGGGAGGGGCACCAGGTCATTATCGAGCCCGAGGGCATCAACACCAAAGAGGTCTACGCCTCAGGTCTGGGCAACAGCCTGCCTGTGGAGCTCCAGTTCAAGATCGTACGCTCCGTGCCGGGTCTGGAGAAGGCGGAGATCATCAGGCCTGCATATGCCATAGAGTACGAATATGTTAAGCCCACCCAGCTCCTGCGGACCTTAGAGACCAAACTCGTGCAGGGCCTGTACCTGGCAGGCCAGGTAAACGGCACATCCGGCTATGAGGAGGCCGCAGGTCAGGGCATCATGGCAGGGATCAATGCCGCCCTTGCCATCAAGAGAGAGGAGCCTTTCATCCCGGACAGGTCTGAGGCCTACGTTGCTGTCATGATAGACGATCTGGTCACCAGGGGCACGACCGAGCCCTACCGCATGTTCACCTCCCGGGCCGAATACCGGCTCATGCTCAGGGAGACCAATGCCGTATTCAGGCTGAGCAACGAGGCCTTAAGGCTCGGGCTCATCGATAGGAAACGCTATGAAAGAGTCTGCGACATTAGGGACGAGATCGCTGCCTTAACCGATCATCTGCAGAAGACTTCCGTCATCATCCCTCATGACATGCCCGAGTTTGCCCCCACACGCGGAAACGACCAGGAGCGCATTACCCTGGCGCGGCTGCTTAAGAGACCCGAGGTCACTTTAGATGATTTCAAACGCCATGCACTGATTCCCCCCGCCTCATCCCTTGCTGAAGTGGAGACCGAGGTGGAGATAAAGTACGAGGGATACATCGATAGGCAGCTTAAAGAGATCGTGAAGCTCAAAGAGCTTGAGCGCATGAAGATTCCAGCCAATCTCAACTTTGCAGGCATCCAGGGTCTCTCCAATGAGCTCAAATGCAGGCTTGAAGAGATCAGGCCGGCCACACTGGGCCAGGCCGCACACATCGAGGGCATGACACCGGCCGGGCTGCAGGCAGTACAGTTGGCGATAAAGATGCGCAAGGATGGTAAGGGTAATTTATAGGTTTTGTCGGTTAAGTCCTTAGTTATATAATGCCGATAAGGCGATAATATTCACGAAATGATATGTCATGAAGGAAGTTTCATGATGGAAACGGCTAAAGTTGTAGTACGGTTCATAGATGGCAGGGTTATCAAGGGTTATGCCCAAAATTTCAATCCTACCCGCCCCACTTTTCATCTTATTGAGGAGCAAACTGGTGCATTGTTACATAATCAATCAATTCTGTTGGATATGAAAGAAATAAAGGCTTTGTTTTTTGTAAAATCTTTTGAAGGAAATAGGGAATATGATGAAAGAAAAGATTTTATAGAGGGCGATCGTATTCAGGGCCGCAAGGTAGAGGTTGCTTTTATTGATAATGAGATCATTCGAGGAACTACCGTGGGCTATGATCCCCAGCGTCTCGGCTTCTTTTTAATACCTATAGACCCGGACAGCAACAATATAAGGATCTTCGTGGTCTCCACCGCAGTAAAGCGCTTCCGATTTCTATGAAATATTGAGGCAATCTTCCCGGTAGTAGATGAGTCACGGCTTGGAGTCCGCTCCTACCAACCTCTCACTCTAGTCACTTACTATTTCAACTCTTTCAACTTATCCACCGCCATGGTCGCAAACGGGCCGCCCTGGTCGAGCTCGACCACTTTCACGAACTCATTCCTTGCCTTTTCAGTTGCACCCATCTGGAGGTAGAGCTGGGCAAGGTCGTAGTGGGCCTCGGCATAACCGGGGTACTCGAGGATTGCATGCCTAAGGGCGTTGATGGCATCATTCGGCTTGCCTTGTGCTACATAGATCTTGGACAGAAGATGCCATGCCGGGGCATAATGGGAATTACGTTCAAGTGTCTTCTGGTCGGTCTCGAGGGCCAGCGCTATGTCTTTCTTTTCCAGGTACATCGTAGCAAGGTTGTACAAAGAGTATTCCGGTGTCTGATAGAGTTCGTCTGACAGGGCCTTCTTAAAGTTTGAAACGGCCTCGTCGAATTTCTTTTGGCCGGCATAGATAGTGCCTTTGAGGTTATATGCCTCACCCTTGATGCCCGGGTGCTCCAGTTCCAGCTTGTCGCTATATTCAATGGTCTTGTCCACGTTCTGTAATGCCTTGTCGAATGTACCCGACTTCCAGTAGGCCACGGCATAGCCGTAGTAGACCTCAGGGTCGGTAGGGTTTGCATTCAGGGCCTTACGCAGCTCAATGAAGGCCCCTTGGATGTCGTTCTGATTGATCTTGGCCATACCGAGTGCCACCAGAGGTCTGGAAATTTTACGCTGCTCCTTGAATTGTGATGCGCACCCGGATGCCAGAAGGGCAATCATGATACAGACAACAATTTTTTTCATCATGGATACCATCCCTTGTATGATCTCTTTGTTCGGGCTGCCCATGCTTAAGTTTATCAAACCGCATGGGCCTTGTTCAACGTACGGTCTTACCGATGACGTACCATCCGTCTTCAGAGTCGGATTCCGTTTCTACCAACAGATGAATGATTGTGAGGCCGGGGAATGCCCTCTTCAGGTCATCCAGGTCGACAAGCTCAAACTTCTTCTTGTTGTTTAGGTAGGCTTCCGGCGTCAAGGCATTGGACTCATAGTTATCTTTTGTCCTTCGTGAGATTTTGTCCAGTGAATATTTCTGCGAGCAGGATGTCTGCTCGATGAGCAGAGTCCTCCCATGTTTGGCTGCAACCTCTGCCGCCCGCTTGCGAAGTGACTGGGTGATAAAGGTGGCATCCAAGATCACACCCTTGCCAAGAGACGCCAATTCTTCCGCTTTTGCGAACATGGTATCATAGACGAGCTTTCGCTTATCCATGTCGGAGGCGACCTTTTCATCGAAGATGTCTTCATCCTTCAAGACCTCCTTGCGGATGATATCGGTCCTGAGCATGGTGTAACCCTTAATCCGCGCTATCACCTCCGTGGACTCGGTCTTGTTCGTAGCAGGCAGCCCGCAGGCAATGATCACCATCCCATCTGTGATCTCTTTATCGATAAATGCCTTCAAAGGTTCTCTCACCGTATACACCTCTTCACATCAATTCACTTGAGAAAGGCCCGCTTAACAGAAGAGATTCGTGGATGGGTCTTTCTGAGCATCCTTATATGCCAAACTGATCGGCAACACAATCCGCGACCTGTACGCTACCCATGAGTACAGGCTGCTGATGGCAGTCGGACCCGCCCGTGGCCAGCAGTCCCTCGGTGCGAACGAATCCCAGGTAGAAGGAAGCTGTTTGTATATCGTGCCTGGTATGCCAGCACTCGATGCCGTCGATGAGGGGAAGCATCGCAGCTAAGATCATTTCCTTCTGTTCTTCAAGCGATCCGGCCAAAACCGCCAATGAGGTGCCGTTGGGGTCATTGGGGTGGGCAAGTACAAGTTTTCCCCCGGCACCTCTGACCAGGGCGGAGGCCTCCTGAAGTGACAACGGCATCTTGGGTACATCGCACCTGGTAAGATACCGGTCGAATGCCTCCTGCTTGGTGGCCACGATCCCCTTTGCTATAAGATAGTTGGCGATATGAGGCCTGCCGAAGGAGCCGTCCACACCGGCCTCTATGGCATCCATGTCCTTTGTTGTGAATAATGCCCTGCCTTCTTTCAGGAATTCCTCATTGATGTTCTCAAGAATTTTCTCGGCCCGCTGCCTGCGGTAGCTGCGCAAGGCATACAACTTGTCAATGAGTGCCTTGTTCCTGATGTCAAAGGCATATCCGAGAAAATCGAGTGAGGCGGCCTTGCCCTTTGTGTAGTGCGAATGGGTAAAAGTCACGTTCAGCTCCACGCCTGTGAGGTACTTTATCCCATGGATCTTGGCGAGCCGACGGGCCTCCTCCTGGCCTTGGAGCGAGTCATGGTCCGTGATGGAAATCAGAGAGATGCCGCGTCTTTTAGCCTCGGGAAAGATCTGCTCCAGGGGCCACTTTCCGTCGGAGCCGTTCTTGGAGTGTATGTGCAGGTCAATCTTCACGGCTTACGTACTCATGGGCAAGATCATAATATTTCCTGGCAGTATTAAGCGCCGTAGCCTTTGTTGCCGCATCCAGACCGGCATCGTCAAGCATGAAGGACGTGACCTTGGCGCGCACATAAGCCCGGTAGACCTTGTAGAACTTCAATACTTCACGGAGGCCTTTATCACCGGATTCTTTTATATATGCTTCTACAAAGGCATTGCCGAGCCTTGTAAAGCCGTTGTAGTCGAGGTCCATGGAAAGGAAGGCCACATCCGATGCCACATCCCCATACCGGAAGCGCTCGTTGAACTCGATGCAGTCAAAGATCCAGATATGAGGGCCATCCACGCAGATGTGCTGCAAATGCAGGTCACCGTGGCACTCCTTGATACGGCCTTGCGCCACCCTGTCATGAAATACAGAAGTCTTATTTTTAAGGAAGTCCATGCTCCAGGTCTTGATCGAATCATAGGCCCTCTTTGCTATGGGGCCACCGATGTACTTCTCTGTCTGGTCGAAGTTTTCGACCATGTTATGCGCAATGACCTCAAGGCTGCCGAAGGGGCGTGACTTTTCGTCGCTCGGGATGGTGCCGTAGACCTGCGCCAGGTGAGCACCAACGCGCCTGAGCTCTTCCTCACCCGCCTTGCCCCGGGCAAGGAGCCTATAGAGCATGTGATCTTCGCTGATGCGTCGCATCTTGAGGGCATATTCCACAATATTTGATGAATCCCCGATGGCGAATGTGCCTCCGGCCCCTGATATGGGCACCACCGCCAGGTAGACATCCGGGGAGAACCTCGTGTTCAGGCGCAGTTCCTCCTCGGTGTAGAACTTGCGCTTGTCCAGGGTGGTGAAGTCAAGAAAGCCGAAATCGACCGGCTTCTTGAGCTTGTATACGTTCTCATCACCGATGAAAACCCAGGAGATGTGCGTTTGAACCAGTGAGATTTTGCCAGGGTTCTCGGGATATGCACCAGGGTCCTGCAAGAACTCAATGAGATTCTCTGGAGCCATCGAGCCTCCCTCCTGCCAGCTGCCCGCAGGCAGCCAAGATATCTTTGCCCTTCTCCTTGCGGAGCATCACGGTATAGGGGCTGTCCTTCAAGCTCTCTTCGAATGCCTCAACACTCTTTGCATCCGGTGCCTCAAGCCCGCAGCCGGGCCAGGGGTTGAAGGGTATGAGGTTCACCTTGGCCCTAAGCCCGTGCAATACCTTGATGAGTCTGCGTGCATGCTCGGCACTGTCATTGACTCCCTTGATGAGCACATATTCTATGGTGATGCGCCTGCGGTTCGGCAGTTCATAGGCTCTCAACGCCTGGAGGAGCTCTGCAAGGGGATATTTTTTATTGACGGGCATGATGAGCGAACGCGTCCGGTCGTCAGGTGCATTGAGGGAGACAGCAAGACCCGCCTCGATGTCATAGGCGAGGTTTTTCAGGGCAGGTGCGATGCCGCAGGTGGATATGGTAAGGCGTCTCTTGGATATCTGCGGCCCATCAGGGTCGGTGATGATCTTTGCTGCCTTGATTACGTTGTCATAGTTGAGCAGTGGCTCGCCCATGCCCATGAAGACCACGTTCCTGATCTCGCGGCCAGGGTATGCATGGATAGGGAAGAGGACCTGGGAGACTATTTCTCCTGATGTGAGGTGCCGGGTGAACCCCAGGGTGGCGGTGAAGCAGAAACTGCATCCCATGGCGCAGCCCACCTGGGATGAGACGCACACGCTCCAGTGGTCTTTCTCGGGGATGAGCACGCTCTCGATGATGCAGCCGTCATCAAGTTCGTAGGCGAGCTTCTCCGTTCCGTCTTCGGAGACCTGCCTACCCACGACCTCGGGGTATGCTATCTCGGCGGACGCCGCGATCTCCCGGCGCAGCCCCTTGGGCAGGTTGGTCATCTGCGAGATGTCGCAGATACCCTTGCCGAAAACCCACGTGAATATCTGGGAGCCGCGGTAAGGCCTGTCTGTGAATCGTGCTTCGAGTTCCTGCCTGTCACAGTCCAGAAGATTGATCTTCTGAGGTGCATGATGGGCACCTTCATCCGTTCTGTGCCCATAAATGCCTTTTGTGGATACGGTCATCTCTGAATCCATAGTATTTGCTAAATTATTCTCCATTGTATCTGATATGATAATATATCAAAAACTGGCGCGCCCGACAGGGATCGAACCTGTGACCTTAGGCTCCGGAGGCCTACGCTCTATCCTACTGAGCTACGGGCGCAGATGTTTTAATTCTTGCTCATCAAGCGCTCAACCGCCTTTTCGAGACCTTTCAGTGTTATCTCGAACATGGGGAATATCTCCTGGATCGCTTCCACCGTCTGTGTGTGCGACCAGGTATATTCATACTTGGGGTTGAGCCATACACTATGTTTGAACGTCCTGGCAAGGAATTCAAGCTTCATTATGCTCGGGTCCGTCTTTGTGTTGTAGTAGATGCTCCCGTTGCGGCTGAAGAGCTCGTAGGGGGCCATGGATGCATCACCCACGATGATCAGCCTGGTCTCAGGGTCAAATCGTGTGAACTCATCAACCACGAAAGGCTTATCGTATCGTTGAGGGTCTTTCCATACGCGATTGTAAATAGTGTTATGGAAATAGAAGATCTTAAGGTCCTTGAACTGGTTCTTGGCATGGTTGAAAAGCACCTGCACCACATTGATGTAGGGGTCCATGGAGAACCCTCCGTTGTCTATCATGAGGATTATCTTAAGCTTGTCCTTCAGCGATCGGTCAAAGATGATCTCGATCTCGCCGGCGTTTTTCATGGTTTCTCGAACCGTCTTCTCAATGTTCAGGTGGTCCTTGGGCCCGGTCGGTGTCAAGTGTCGCAGCCTCTTCATGGCATCAGAGATCTGGGAGGGCCCGAGCCTCAAGTCATCGGTGTAGTCCTTGTATCGCCGCTCGAGGGCCACCTTCACGGCCGATTTGTTGCGTGACTGCCCGCCTACACGCATACCGCCCGGGTGATAGCCGGAGTGTCCCACAGGCGAGGTGCCTCCTGTGCCGATCCACCGGTTGCCCCCGTCGTGCCTCTCTGCCTGCTCGGCAAGGCGCTGGCGAAAGTACTCTTCGAGCTGTTCGGGGGTGAGCTTGTTCAGGGTTTCTTCGTCGATACCCAGGAACTCGGCCATGGCCTTAAAGTCTTTGAGCCACTCATCCAGTAGGGCCTTTATGGCCAAGTCTATCTCGGCGTAGGCCTCAGGACTCAGCTCGGCACCCTGGAAGTAGTGGGCGAATACGCGGTCGTAGGTATCGAAATGACGCTCGGTCTTGATAAGGACTGCCCTGCTCACCGAATACAGGTCGTCCAGGGAGGTTATGCATCCTTTGTACAACGCCTCCTGGAGCCGTAAAAAGCTCGACGGGGAGATGGGGACGCCCCTGTCTCTGAGCAGATAGAAGAACTCCGTGAACATTCTATGCCTTTTAGTCCTTGTTACTATGTGCCGGTGATCTGCCTCTGTACGATCTTGAAATCCTCACTTTTCTTAAACAGTACCCCCAGGTAGGGGATATCGTTCCTGGAGAGATGTTTGGGGTCGAAGTTTTGGTCCATAAGCAGGATCCTGATCCAGTTGATGAGTTCCCTGGTGGCGGGCTTCTTCTCGATACCCCTGACATTCCGCAGGCGGTAGAATGTCTCGATGCAGGCATCTGAAAGCCTCTTGTCGAGGTCCGGGAAGTGGGCATGCACAATAGCGTTCATCATCTCGGTATCCGGGAAGGCGATATGGTGGAACACGCACCTGCCCAGGAAGGGGTCCGAGAGGTCCTTCTTGGCATTGGATGTAATAATGATGATGGGTCTGTTTTTTGCCTGAACAGTCTTATCGATCTCGATGATGTCGAACGACATCTGGTCGAGCACGTCCAACAGGTCGTCCTGGAAGTCGGTGTCTGCCTTGTCGATCTCGTCGATGAGCAGCACGACCTTGGTCTCGGACGCAAAGGCCTGGCCGATCTTTCCCATCTTGATGTAGTGCTCTATATTGCTCACGTCACGATTGGAGTCACCGAAGCGGCTGTCGTTCAGCCGCGTCAGGGTATCGTACTGATACAAGGCCTCGATCGCCTTCATGCTGGATTTGACGTTCAGTATGATGAGCGGCATTGATAAGTTTTCCGCAATTGCGTGCGCCAGAAGGGTCTTGCCCGTACCGGGCTCGCCCTTGATGAGTAAAGGCATCTCGAGCTTGATGCTGGCGTTCACGATCTTCGATAGCTCAGGGTCGAGAACGTAGTTCTTGCTGCCGGTGAATTCATGGTTCTGCATGCGTATGCTCCTGAAGCGTGAATTTAGCCTTCCTGTCATAGCATACTATCAGCGATCAGTGAACAGCGATCAGATAGTGATGAGTGACTAGTGGTGAGAATCGGCCTGTAGGAGCGGCTTTAGCCGCGACATTTGCCGTAATGAGGAGATCGTGTAGAGCGTTTGAAGGCGCTCCTACAAAGGTGGATCACATCGCATACATCGCATGCTTACGCCCATTTTGTGACCTCGCATTGACTGTTCATGGTGTTTCCGATAGAAATAAGGCTCTGAAGTCAGTGTATAGAGGAGATTTACCATTGGGCAGTAATAGTGAGTATCAGCCGCCGGACACCCGCTTGAAGCGGTTATGGCTCTTTCTCACCAAGGCCAAGGACGCCGCGGGCACTACGGATACGAAGAGGAAGATCGAAAAGATCCTTGATGAGGTGGAAGGGCATGGCACCATAGATGAGGACCAGGGTGACATGATCCAGAATATCCTTGTGCTCAAGGATACATCTTCCGGTGAGATCATGGTGCCCAAGGGTGATATTGTGGCGCTCCCGAGCACTGCCACCTTGGATGAGCTTGCCGAGATCTTCACAAGGGAGGGCTACTCCCGGATACCGGTTTATGAAGACAGCCTGGACAACATTGTCGGCATTGTCTATGCCAAAGACATGCTCAAGTACTGGAACTCCCGTAATGAAATCAAGGATATCAGGCAGCTCATGCACCCCCCCTTCTTCATCCCCGAGGGAAAGAAGCTTATCGATCTCTTGAATGAGTTCAGGGAAAAGCGGACCAAGATCGCCATCATCATTGACGAATACGGCAGTGTGGACGGGCTTATAACCTTAGGCGATCTCATGGAGGAGATCGTAGGCGACATGATCGGCGAGGAGGGAGAAGATATCGAGGAATATGTCATACCTAAAGGCGACGGGATCTTTACGGTCGACCCTATGATGCCCATCGACGAATTTGCCGAGGCCTTTGAGACCGAGATTCCTGACGGTGACTACGACACGGTGGCCGGGTTCATCACCACCCGGATGGAGCGCATTCCCAAACCGGGGGAGAAACTCGAGTATGCCCGTTTAGTCTTTGAAGTCGTGGGGGCTGACAAGAGACGGATCCACAAGCTTTTGGTCCATGCGCCCTCAAGGAAAGAAGAGTGAAGCACCGCGCTAAGAGCCATGGCGCATCTGAGAGGATTCCTTCCAGGGCTCTCCTTAAGAATATCCTCCTCCCCGTCCTCTCCGGTGTTCTCTATGCACTTGCCTTCCCTTCCTATAATCTCTGGCCTTTCGCATGGATATTCACTGTGCCGCTCTTGTTCTGTGTGGACGGGGCCGGACCAGGCCAAGCATTCCTTTCCGGTATGATCGCAGGGCTCATCGCCTGGGCGGGTGTGGTCTACTGGATCGCCCTGGTCATGAGTACCTATGGAGGGATGAGCCTTTTCATTGCAATCCTGCTCCTTATCCTCCTTCTTACCTACCTTGCGCTGTACTTTGGGGTTTTTGCCCTGGTGGCATCAAGGCTTGCGGATTCAAAGTTTGCCTTTCTTATACTGCCGGGGATATGGGTAGCACTTGAGCTCATACGTTCATATGCGATGTTCTCCGGCTTTCCCTGGGCCTTGCTTGGCCATTCCCAGCTCCCATTCTCCACCCTTGCCCAGACCGCCGAGCTGGGAGGGGTATTCCTGATCAGTGCCATAGTCATGACAGGCAATGTCGCCATTTACCAGGTCTTTAAAAGGCAGTTCACTCCCATGGCAATCGCTGCGGCTCTGGTAATCGCATGTGCAATCTTCGGGCAGTGGCGCATCGGCACGCAATACCTTGACGGTACGCCTATCAAGGCTGCTGCAGCCCAGGCCAATGTTCCCCAGGACCAGAAATGGCGCAAGGAGCAGGTAGATGCCACGCTGGACACCTATCTATCGCTGACCCGGCAGGCCCTCTCCCAAAAGGCACGGCTTGTAGTGTGGCCCGAGACGGCTTGCACCTTCTACCTCTTCAGGCACTGGCCCCAGACGTTGCGTGTCTTGAATATCAGCGTAGCCACCCAGGCAGACCTGCTTGTGGGGAGCCCGGCCTATGAAGACGGCAAGTTCTTCAACCGGGCGTATCTCCTGCGGAGCGGCAGGATCGAGGGGACCTACGACAAGGTGCACCTGGTTCCCTTTGGAGAATACCTGCCCCTGGCAGGTCTTCTGAGGTATTTTTTCGGCGACCTCACCGCCGAGGTGGGGGATTTCAGCGCCGGTACGTCAGTGAAGCCCATCGACGGCATCGGTGTACTCATCTGCTTTGAGAGTATCTTCCCGGATATCTCCCGCAAACTCTGCAAGCAGGGTGCACGGCTCCTGGTGAATATGTCCAACGATGCATGGTTCAAGACCTGGTCCACACCCGAGCAGCACCTCCAGTTCCTGTGCTTCAGGGCCATCGAGACAAGAAGGTGGGTAGTGCGTGCAGTGAACCACGGGATATCAGCCATCATCGACCCCCATGGCAAGGTTGTTGACCGAATCGGTTTGCTCAAAGAGGGTATGATTGTTTGCGATATTCAAAAAATCGATTATATAAGCTTCTATGTGCGCTTCGGTCCGCTCATTGCACTTTTATGGGCTTCTGTTTCAACAATCGCGGCATTGACAATGCTGTATTCGGGTGTTAAAGCCAAGGTCCCATGATAGCAGAGTACCAGCAACAGATAGGAGAAATCGGCGAACGCCTGGGCGCCATGAGGGGGTATCTTTGAAATCCCTTTACGTGAGAAAAGGCTTTCTGAGATAGAAACTCTTTTGATCCAGCCTGAAGTCTGGAAAGACCCGTCAAAGACCAGGGACCTCCAGTCGGAAAAATCCAGGATCACCGGAATCCTTTCGCAATGGCGGATGGTTTCGACACACTGGGAGGACCTGCAGGTCCTCTTAGAGCTTGCCAAGGATGATGAGCAAGGCGTTATCTCCGATATCGCAGACACCCTCAAGCAGCTTGAAAAGCATATCAATTCAATCGAAAAGGCCCATGTACTTTCGGGCCGCGATGATGCGAAGGGGGCCTTCCTGGAGATACATGCAGGCGCCGGGGGCCTGGAGGCCCAGGATTGGGCGGAGATGTTGCTGCGCATGTACCTCAGGTGGGCGGAGATGAACAACTACACCGCCAGGATCATCGACATATCATCCGATGAAGAGGCCGGCATCAAGCACGCTACAGTCGAGATATCGGGCCAGTGGGCCTACGGCTATCTCAAGGGAGAGACAGGCGTCCACAGGCTGGTACGGATATCGCCCTATGATGCGAATAAGAGAAGGCACACATCCTTTGCCTCCGTGCTCGCAACACCCGAGGTGGACCAGAACATAGACATCAACATCGATGAGAAAGACTTGCGGATAGACACATATCGTGCTTCGGGTCATGGCGGCCAGCATGTTAACAAGACCGACTCGGCCGTAAGGATCACCCATCTGCCCACGAATACCGTTGTCCAGTGTCAGAACGAGCGCTCCCAGCACAAGAACAAGGCCTTTGCCATGAAGCTCTTGGCATCAAAGCTCTATGAATTGGAGGAGATGAAGCAGAAGGAGCGCATGAACGAGTTTTCTAAGGGCAAGAAGGATATTGCCTGGGGCTCACAAATACGTTCCTATGTCCTGCAGCCCTACCAGCTCGTTAAGGACCACCGCACAAATCTTGAGGTGGGTAATGTCAGTGCGGTGCTGGACGGCGACATCTCGGCATTTATCGATGCATATCTTATCAATAATGCATCCACCAAGGAAGGCGCACATGCTGGATCTCATTAAGACCCGCAGGAGCATACGGGCCTTCACAGACAAAGAGGTCGGTGATGATCTGGTCAATGAGATACTGGAGGCGGGCAGGTATGCCCCCTCGGGCATGAACAACCAACCCTGGAGGTTTGCCGTCATCAGTGATAAAAACCTCAAGGATATGGTGAGCGGGCTGACCCGCTACGGCAAGGTCGTTCAGGGCTCAGCCGTGCTTATTTCAGTTTTCCTTGATACCACCGCCAGCTATCACCACACCAAGGATGTGCAGGCCGTCGGGGCTTGCATCCAGAACATGCTCCTTACGATCCACGCGCTGGGGCTCGGGGGTGTCTGGCTGGGAGAGATCCTGAAAAGCGAAAAAGAGCTTAAGCTCCTTCTTGAAGCGCCGGAGGGCTATGAGCTCATGGCGGTGATCGCTATTGGCTATCCGGCAGAGCCGATTTTCGGCAATCCTCAGAGGAAGGAACTCTCCGAGCTTGTCTTTTTTAGAAAATGATCATTGGTAAAGCAGTTCGATCATGTAAGAACGAGGCACCAGATGTCTATTGAGAAGATACAACTGTCGGGCAAAGAGATCATTATTGTAGGCACCGCGCACGTTTCCAAGACCTCTGTTGAGGAAGTCCGGTCCGCCATCCGGGAGACCAGGCCCGATACCGTGGCTGTCGAGCTGTGTCAGGCCCGGTATGATGTCATGAAGAATCCCTTAGCCTGGCAGAACATGGATATCTTCAAGGTAATAAAAGAGAAGAAGGCGGCCTTCCTTATGGCCAACCTCGTGATGTCTTCCTTCCAGAGGCGAATCGGTGAAAAGCTCGGGGTGAAGCCGGGTGACGAGATGCGGGCTGCCATCGAGGAGGCCGAGGCTTTAGGCATCGAGGTAGTGCTTGTGGACAGGAGCGTCCAGATCACCCTGGCACGGGCATGGCGGGGACTCTCCTTGTGGAAGAAGATGAAGCTGATCTACGCATCGCTCCTCGCTATCTTTGAGGCTGAAGAGATCAATGAAAAGGATATTGAAAAGCTCAAAGAAAAGGATGTGCTCACCACCGCGGTGGAGGAGATGGCCAAGTACGCCCCTACGATTAAAGAGGTGCTTATCGATGAGCGTGACGCCTATATGGCCCGCAAGTTGGCAGATATTTCAACAGGCAAGGTACTTGCAGTCATAGGGGCTGGTCACATGCATGGGCTCGTGGGCCAGCTTGACCATCCCGTGGAAGATCTGGCGCGGCTTGAAGAGGTCCCCCCGAAGAGGGCCGGCCTTATAAAATGGATTATCCCGCTTTCCATACTTGCCGTGATAGTTTCCGTATTCTTTTACGGCAGCCCCAAACAGGGCTATGATATGATCAAGTGGTGGGTCATCTCCACCATGGTCTGCACTGCATTAACCACGATCCTTGCCCTTGCCCACCCGGTGACAGTGCTCATTGCAGCACTAGTCTCCCCCATAACGACCATCGTTCACACAGTCCCCTCGGGATGGTTTGCAGGCTTAAGCGAGGCATATTTGAAGAAGCCCAAAGTATCTGACTTTGAGACAATCCATGACGACATCCTCTCGGTCAGCGGCTGGTGGAAAAACCCCATTGCCAGGATTCTGCTGGTCTTCTTCATGGCCAACCTGGGAAGCACCATAGGCGTATTCATCGCAGCGCCCATGATCGCCAAGATTGCACTGTCGAGATGACGAGGATTGCCTTCGAGCCCCTGTCACTTTAAGTTTATAATCTTTATTATGATAATGAACACAATCGCGGTCCGGACTCATCCCAGGCGAGCCATGACCCGCTGTCATGGAAGGCCGGCAATACGATAAGGCCTTTCCTTGTGATGTATCGGTGGAGATGGCCGCAGATCACTGTGTCCACGCCTTTTTCATCTTCAATGTTCCGGCGGATTTTTGCTGATAACGGGCGGATGACAGCGGAAGATTTCACAAGAGCCCTGGCGCAGAGTTCCTTGAGGGAAGGCGGCAACCATCGATCGATGCGCTCGAATATGGGCCATCCATATCTGTGCAGCAGTCTAAACCCGGTATCGGCCTCGGTGAGTGTATGTCCGTGCGCGAGGAGGACTTCTGTATCACCTATCGTGATGAAAATCTCCTCGGTGCGTATGATCGTAATACCCGGCAGGTCGGAATTCTTCAAAAGGAAGTCCCGGTTGCCCGGAAGCAGACGGACTTTGGGGGATCGAAGTGCTTCGATCACTTTGTGGAACCGTTCTTCCAGGCCCGTATACCAGAAGTCAAAGAGATCGCCCAGGATGTAGATTCCATCTGCATCGTGAACGGCCTTTAAGAGCCAGGAGATGAATCTCTCGGCCTCTTCTTTGGAATCCGGCCTGAGATGGATATCGGCAACGAATATATGCACACGTACTATAAAAGACAAAATTGCTTGATATGGCAAGAAAATCCTTTTATAAAGGGCGCTAATCATGGGTTTGATATCCAAGAGGGGGTTCATCTACAAGGGGAGCAAGGGGAGGAACCCGAGGAGATTCGGATTTATCGCCCTCATGGTTGCCGTAGTAATCGGCATGCTGTGGGCATTTCTCGGTCCAACTCCCTCCAGGTCCCTCCAGGCCCCGATTCATAAGGCCGCCTTTGCCGGAGTCCAGGTCCAACAGCCTCGCACAGCTCCGGGGAATAGTGGGCTTCCTGATCGCAATACATCTGCAAAAGTTCGGGCAGTCCAAGGTCAAACAGCCTCAACACTTAACCCCCGAGGCAGTAAACAAGGTGGTGCTCACCGTGGCCCGCGGTGATACGTTTGCCGGCATACTTCAGGAAAACGGGATATCCGAGCATCAGGTCCTTGATATCATGGAACACGCAAAAGGCGTATTCGACCTGTCGGGGATTAAGGTAGGAAATGAGCTCACCCTCATCTTCAACAAGGATAACCAGGCGCTCTCGGGTCTTGAGTATGAGATTGCCGACTTTAGCAGGCTTATTGTGAGCATTTACGGCGATACTATCGAGGTCAGGACCCAGCAGATAGACCGAATCGTAAAATCCGCCCCGAGGGCGGACACCTTGAGGCAGGTGGAACTTCATGTGCGACGAGGGGACAATATCTTCAGCCTGCTCAAGGCCTGCGGCATCGGCTTTGCACAGATCCACAATCTCTTCACCTCAACCAGGCGTGAGTATAACCTTGCGGACATTACCCCCGGACATCCGTTAAAGATATGGGTCACCGGACAGTCTCCAAAATCTCTGGAAAGGCTCACCTATGATATCGATCCCGTGACATATCTCGATGTGGTCCCCAAGGGCGGGATCTTCCAGGCCAAGACCCATAAGAGGACCATGGAGGTAGTAAATGAACGGGCCCAGGGGACCATCACGAATTCTCTGTATGAATCGGCCGTAAAATCGGGCCTGAGCCCGGAGATCGTCATGAGCCTCTCGGACATATTCGGGTGGGACATCAACTTCTTTACCGAGATCAGGGACGGCGACACCTTTACGGTCCTCTACGAGAAGTATTATGTACAGGACAAGCTTCAAGGGATACGGACGCATCCTTGCGGCGCGTTTTGTCGTGCATGGCGAAGAACACCTGGCAGTCTACTATGACAACGGCAAAGGCATGCATGGGTATTATGACGAACACGGCAAATCCATCCGCAAGCTTTTCTTAAAGGCGCCGCTCAATTACCGCCGCATCTCGTCGTTTTTCTCCTATCACCGGATCCACCCTGTCTTCCATGTGCAGAAACCCCACTTGGGCGTGGATTACGCCGCACCAATGGGTACCCCGGTAGTGGCCCTTGGTGAAGGCAGGATAAGTGCCTGCGGCTGGTCGGGGGGCTTCGGCAAGGCCATAACCATCTGCCACCCGAGAGGGTACATCACCCATTACGGGCACCTGTGCCGGTTCGCCAAAGGGATAACAACCGGTAAGCACGTCTCACAGGGAGATGTGATCGGATATGTCGGGATGACAGGCATTGCGACGGGTCCGCATCTCGATTTCAGGGTCCAGTTAAGGACCAAGTTCGTCAACCCATTAAGGCTCGAACCCGTCAATGGTCCAGCGCTGCATGGCTCGCTCCTGGCAAGGTTCAAGCAGCAGAGCCTCAAGGAACTTACTTTGCTTGATGATCGCTCTCTTGACAAGTCGTTTAAGATGAGTAAGTCGGGTTAAACGTGACAGAACCCCTTTAGGAGGTGTTCCATGGAATTAGTATATGCCGCTATCACCATTGTAGTTATCGTACTCCTCTTTATATTTTCCGCCATCAAGGTCCTCAATGAATATGAGCGGGCCGTGGTATTCAGGCTGGGCCGTGTGCTCGGACAGCCCAAAGGGCCGGGACTCATCATTATCATACCGCTCATTGACCGGTATATCCGCATCGGCCTGAGGACCATCGTCCAGGATGTCCCCCCGCAGGATGTCATCACCAGGGATAATGTCACGGTCAAGGTGAGCGCCGTCATCTACTTCCGGGTGATCAACCCGTTGAAGGCGGTCATTGATGTGGAGAACTACCTCTATGCCACGAGCCAGCTCAGCCAGACCACGCTGCGGTCCGTATGCGGCCAGGCAGAGCTCGATGAACTCCTCTCCAAGAGGGAAGATGTGAGCGCCCAGATCCAGACCATCCTTGACCGGCATACCGAACCCTGGGGGATCAAGGTCTCTGCGGTGGAGCTCAAGAACATCGACCTGCCCGAGGAGATGCAGCGCTCTATTGCACGACAGGCCGAGGCGGAAAGGGAGCGCCGAGCCAAGGTCATCAATGCTGAGGGCGAATTCCAGGCGGCCCAGAGGCTCCTGGATGCAGCAGCCCTTATGGCTCAGGAGCCTATTGCCCTGCAATTGCGCTATCTCCAGACCGTACGCGAGATGTCATCGGAACAGGGTTCAACGAGTACGATCCTCCCCATACCGATTGACTTTCTCTCAACGTGGATAAAGAAGTAAGGCACCTGATTACAGCAATGCATGCAGACGCTCACAAGCAGACATAATCCACTTTACAAGGAGTTGACTGCCCTCAAGAAAGACAAGGGGGTTATGCTGCTGGAGGGGAAGCGTCTTGTGTCCGATGCCCTCGCACGGGGCATAACACCGAGGATGATGGCTGTTTCCCAGGGGTTTGAAGAGGTCCAAAACCTTCCTTTTCCACCCGATGCTGTAATGTCCGACAAGCTCTTTGCCGGCATCTGTGAGACCGAGACACCCCAGGGTATCCTGGCATTCTTCGACATACCCTGGGCGGGTATGGAAGAGATCATGAAACAGGGCAGCGTGGTCATCCTCGATGGGCTCCAGGACCCCGGGAATGTAGGCACCATCGTCCGGACGGCCGAGGCCTTCGGGTTTTCCGGCATGATCGCCATTGAGGGCACGGCAAGCCCCTTCTCGTCCAAGGCAGTACGGGCTTCCATGGGCTCATGCCTGGGCATCCTGATTGCCCGCTGCACCGCCGATGACTTGAGGCGGCTTCCACATCGAATCCTTGCCCTCACTTCTCAGGGCCGGAAAAGGCTTTCATCGAAGCTCTTTGATCCGAAGGTGGCCATATGCCTCGGCCAGGAGGCTTTCGGCATCAGCAGGGAGATCCTCGATATCGCGCATGATACCGTGGCCATCCCCATGAGAGGCAGGACGGAATCCTTAAATGTAGCCGTGGCGGCCGGCATCGTCATGGCCTGCGCCGCTGGGGTTATATAGTGTTGTTACTTTCTTTTGGTGCCAAAAGAAAGTAACCAAAGAAAAGGCACCCCCTGAACCCGCCCTAAAGGGTGCGTTCGCTCGCTGGGAAAATCCGGGCCGCGGCGGAACTCGCTCCGTTTCGCTTCGCTCAGACAACCGCCGCTTTCCCCCGGATTTTCCTGCACTCGCTCACCGGGTTCAAGGGGGGTAAAGACAAACGTGCCACGGATCACCGGTGGCTTTAGCCGTCCGGTGCATGCCTGGCGTTCGGCTATGTTATTATCCATATGGCTTTAGTGGCTTACGTGTCTCAACACGCCACGCTAAATATTCTAAGCCTAGTTGTGTTATTCTAGCACTATTACCAACCAACTCGATCATACCATTATGTTGGAGAAAACCAATGTATCCTTCAAATGGATTATTTGCGAACCATTCAGGATATGATTTCGATGCAGGGTCATAGTAATATTGTTTTAGGTTTTCGAGTGTCTCTCCATTATTCTTGGAGTTGAGATAACTGAGAAGAGCTAATTGGCTTCCCCAAATCAATGACTCAACTTGTGTAAACTGGAAAATGAGTACCGCACGTCCAGCCACCAATAAAAGGGATTCTTCTCGCGCTCTAGTATCAGTAACATTTTTTATGCTTGGATCTTCTAATATCATACTTATTATTGACTGAGTTGCTGGTGTTCGGGGTAATTTTATTAAAACCGCTACTTCTGTTGATGCTGAAGAACTTCCTGACTGAGAAATTGGATCAAACTCTACACCACCACCCTTTCGAATACGGCTGAGTAGCGCTTTAATCTCGGACTTAAAGAATAAGCCACCAGACAGAGCAACAACTGGCCATGCGATTGCATTTAACAACTGTGCGGATGATGATATAAGATTAGTATCACCCATTTTCACTAACCTCCTTTTGAAGACTTAGTGCATTCTGGTGAAGCCGAACGACGGGCATCAGCGGCGCGGGTGGTAGCCCGCGTTCGTCTGCATGTTGTGGTTGGGTTTTATTACCACCATATTGTTAATGAAAGATTAAACTGTCCCTATGAACATTACTGGAGGTGGCGGGGTAGTAGGATAACTTAATGCATACTTATCATCATCATGATGCCAAATTAGGCGTGAAGCAGCTTGAGCCAAGGCAGATGCATCACTAAGTATCCTTGCCTTTTCCGAGTTATAAAAGTTTAAGAAATCGTTGAAAAATAATTTGGTATTTATATAGATTTTTCCTGGTGCGCTAACATCCTCTAAATGATGTTCTTCACCAATCTCTGTCATAGATAGAAACACTGCGACGTTTAATGCATTGTGCGCTAGGGAATTTCTTAAAGCCCATATTTTGTCTTTTCTTTCATCATATAATGTTCCAAATTGCGAGATGATGTATTTAAATCTCTCACCTGATTTTGCATCTGGATTAGGATGAATTAGCTTTCCGAGACTATCTACAGATGCGAATATTAGTAATAATGTCGCAATACAGCTTCCATTAAGACATGCACCTTTAATAAAATTGATTATATGTCCTTCTATCATATCAAAATAAGCTTCAACCTTTTCTTCATCTTCGGTTTTCATGAGATACTCCTTCAAATTTCACATTAAACCCAACATGACGCATCACCGGCGACGTTAGCCGTCCGGTGGATGCGATGGTTGGACTCCTGTTTGAGACTCATTCTCTGTCGTAACATCTGTCACGCCAGGATGGTTGGTCCAATCGCAAACGCCACAGCTCATGTAGTAGTCACCATCTGGCTGTATGGAAATGTCGAAATGCGTTCGCACGTTCCTGGATTTGCACACCGGGCACTGATCGGTGCTATCTGTTTTCTGTCGTTCAAGGACCTGAATGAAGTGCCCGATGACAGTTTGGCAGGAGTGGATTGCAATTGACGAGGCTGTACGGTTAGCGCTTCTATCATGTGTGAGCCAGTTCACCAGCTGCCATGCTTCCTTTGCAGTATTTTTAAGATGCTGACGAAGTTCCTTGTTACGTTCTCCGCTGCAGATTTGATTCATTAGTATGTCTGTCCATGCTACAAAGTTTGCATCCTGGGGACGCTCGACGTTAGTAGGAATTTCTGTTCGCCGCCTAATTGCGGCAATCAATGAGACGAGGCTTTCCCGGAGGAGCATCCCAACGGCCTGGTAATCCTCCGCTTCAATAGCATTATCGTGCCGATGTTCTGCTTGCTCTTCGCGTCTAAAAACTTCATCAAATGGACTCGGATCACTACCATCTACTCGATCTGACTTGCTCCTAAGCCGTATCATTAGGCCTATGTGGAAAGAAAGTGTGTAGTCCAGGCTGGGAAAGTACCGCTGAGAATACAAATTCGTAAGATTAGTAATGACCCACCAGCGATCCTTGTCTGTCGTTACGTCCCATATCTCATATTTGTCCCCGAGGACGATCTCTTGCTTGATTTTTTCCACATGCTGAACAGTCTCGTCGGGAGCCTGACCTTCAACATAGCTTGCAATGTCTCTCTCGGAATGTGGATCGCTGTCCACGCTGTATTGAGTAAGCTCCTCCGCCGGTATTGAATGCGATGGAAGGACGCATTCGTTGTTCTTTTTGTCCCTCTTACCACCTTTGCTCATCTTGCTCTCCATTTAGGGGCCGAACAATAACTATACTGCACTTTTGCTTCAGATAATTAGTTATCCGATGCACAATTGCTATATATCCCGATATTCAGTTCACATGCGTGCTGTTGTTTCCTGTATGGTGTGTTGGAGGGATCATGGTTGCATGAATATTCCACTTCTGGATAAATACTCTCTATTCTCAAAATTTTCCAGTCAAAGAAAGATTCCTCGCTGTCGCTCGGAATGACAATAAGTAGGGGTTTTTCTCCCCCTTTGAACCCGGTGAGCGAGCGCAGAAAAATCCGGGAGAAAGCGGCGGCTGTCTGATGCGCTACATCCATGTAGCGCACCCTTCGGGCGCACGTAAAGTGCGTCCAATTCTGCTGTCCCTGCAGAATTGTGAGCGTAGTGAAACGGAGCGAGTTTGACTCGGGACATCCTTGTCCCTCGCCCTACGGGCGCACCTACGGTGCGTCAATTTCTTCTATCCTGAAGAAATTTGCTCGCTGCCTGAATTTTCCAAGCGAGCGAACGCACCCTTCAGGGCGGGTTCAGCGGGGTGCCTTTTCTTTGGTCCTTTCTTTTGACTCAGGCCATCCATGGCCTTCGCCCTAAAGGGCGCACGTAAAGTGCGTCCAATTCGGCTATCCTGCCGAATTGTGGCATCAAAAGAAAGGACAAGAAGATATGAAATCTCAAATTTCTTTTATAAATATGATCTAAATTTGGGTATCCCCTTACTGCTGTTATGCCTGCTTTGCCTTGTGCATTGCCTTTGTGAGAAGGATCACCACATCGGTGCTGGCCCGTGCGCGGGCCCTTTTGTGTGAGATGACAGCGCCGGGCTTCAGATATTGTTTCCTGACGAGGTACATGTCGTCATAGTCCACCTCCACAATCCCGTGTTTAATAATAGCCATGCTGTCCTTAGGGTTGACGGGTATGTCCTGTCCCTTTGTATAGTATATTGTCGTAATAACTTCCGGAGCGGGTGTGAGGGGTTTATCCGTTACCAGGTCTTCAGTTACCTTTTTCAGGATACGCTCGCTGTATATGCTCTCGAGTATCTGCCGCAGGCATAGATGTTGTTCTTTGAGCCGGTGGAGCGGATCTGACTGAATCCTTACGAGCATGCTCTTTTCCAGGGTCTTCACCGTTGCGCTGCGGGCTGTCTGTGCGAAGAAACCTATCTCCCCGAACAGATCCCCCGGCGCCATGACCCCGAGCCTTCGTGCATCGCGCATGACCTCACAGGATCCGGATAGTACGACGAAGACGTCACCCCCTTCGTCGTGGCGCTTCAAGACAACCCTGCCTTTCGGATACGTTTTGAGGTCCATGAACGGGAGCAGGTCTATGAAGGCCTCTTCATCCAGGGCCTGAAAAAAGGTCAGATCGTTTTTTTTCAGTAAAGAAGCTGCGAATTCGTATTCCTGATGCGCATCTCCAAGAAGACCCACCAAGGTGTACATGCGGATGATAAGCGCACTGACCTTGGGGATGGGGCCGAGCACTGTTTTGGCTTTTTTGGAAACCGCGACGGCCTTGAAAGGCTTCTGCCTCTTAAGATATTCCTGTATGCATGCATCAAAAAGACAAAGTGCCTTATCAATGTCTTTTTCAGATGCGGCACGTTGTGCCTGGGCCGACAAAATCCGAGGGTCGACAACAGTTTGCTTGGATTTGTTCATGGCATCCTCCTTTCACTCCATGGCATAATATAAGGAGGATCTTTTCGTGAGACTTGTATCGAAGGTGTTAGATCCGGCCTTTACAGGCAGTGGTCCTTGATGAACTCTGCAATTTTCCTGCTTGCATGTCCGTCACCAAAGGGATTGTTAGTATTTATGACCTTCATATCCATCATAGTCAATACTGCATTTAAGATCGTGTCAGGATCGGTAGCCACCAGGCGGTTTGCGCCCGAGTGCACCGTCTCCGGCCATTCGGTCGTGCCTCGAATGGTCACGCACGGGGTGCCGAGGAGAAAGGCCTCCTTCTGGACACCGCCCGAGTCGGTGATCATGCAGCGTGTATCCCTGATCATGGCGAGCATGGTGAAGTAGCTCACCGGATCTATTACCTGAACGTGTGATCCGGTGTCCGCAAGCACACGGGCGAACTTATTCCTTGTGCGTGGATGTACGGGGAAGATCACCGGTATGCGCCTAGAGATAAGTTTCAAGGCCTCCCAGATGGCAAGGAACTTCTCTCTATTATCCGTGTTTTCAGCCCGGTGGATGGTAACGAGCACATAATCTCCGGTATATGGGTGCTTAAGGTCTTCCTGTAGCACACGAAGGAGTGCATCATACATGACATCCCCGGTAAGGATGCCCTCTATTCCTTCTGTCTTCAGGATATTCACTGCCGTTTGGGTGGGGCAGAAATGGTGATCGCTCACATGATCAGCCACGATCCGGTTGATCTCTTCGGGCATCTTTCTGTCATAGCTGCGGACCCCGGCCTCCACATGCCCAACCCTAATCCCAAGCTTGGCTGCGGCCAGTGCACCGGCAAGGGTGGAGTTCGTGTCTCCGTACACAAGGACCATTTCGGGGTTTTCCTTGATCAGCACATCTTCTATACCTTGAAGCATGAGTGCTGTCTGGCGGGCATGGCTGTCAGAGGCTATCCCGAGGTGATAGTCTGGAGCTTCGAGGCCTAACGAATCGAAATGAAGGTCCGACATGGTGTAGTCGTAATGCTGGCCTGTGTGCAGCACCTTGTACGGTATGCTCAGATCCTGAAACGCCTGCACAACGGGTGCAAGCTTGATGAATTGGGGACGCGCCCCGACGATATGAAGGATGATATTTATTCCCTCCAGATGCAAACATGAACGGGCAGGCCGACCCGGCCGCCTACATCTTCACTACCTTGCAGTCGCGCTGGAGTTTGGCAGAGAGCTCTGCACGTAATTTTTCAGCCTTTTCCAGCGTATTGAATGTGCCCCATCTCACGGAGTTCACCTTGCCATCCTTGACGATGCGGAAGGGGAGCTTGTACTTTTCCTTAAGCTCATTGGCGAATGTCTTAGCCTGATACTTGCTCTTGAACACACCGACCTGGATAGTATAACTATCCCCGCCCTGTGCCGAGGTATCCTTTTGGTTGAGGAGATCATAGAACGTATAATCGATGGGGCTCACCGAGCTTGATTTAGTCTTGGGTTGTTCGGTTATGACCTTGGGTTTCTCCTCAGGAGAGAAGATACTGTTCCATGCACTGTGAATGGGGTCAAGGGAGAGTTCCGATCGGTTGCCGAAATATGAGAAGATAAAGCTTGCGCCGGCGAGCAAGCCCAAAGAAAGAAAGAGCAGCGCCATATTCTTCACGAGCGAAGATTGTCTGGGATGGCGTCTTTTCTTCTTATTTTTATTTGTTTTCCTCATAATTTCATTACATAGCCTCTGGGGCATCGATGCCCATGAGCGCCAAGGCATTGGCAATGACCTGTTTTACCGCATCGATAAGTACAAGCCTTGCCGAAGTCAATGGAGCATCCTCGGTTATCACCCGGTTTCTATTATAGAACCGATGAAAAGCAGTTGCAAGATCCAAGAGATAAAAAGCGATCCTGTGCGGCTCAAGGTCGCAAGCGGCCGAGACGACGACGTCCGGGTAGCCCGCCAGGACCTTGATCAGGTCGAGGTCATCGCCCTGGGAAAGCAGGCCCAAGTCCGTAACTTCGGGCTTCAGGCTCCTTGCCTGCTCGGCGGCATTCCTCATAATGGAACAGATCCGGGCATGGGCATACTGGATGTAGTAGACAGGGTTCTCATCACTCTTCTTTTTGGCAAGGTCAAGGTCGAAGACGAGCTGGGCGTCGCATTTCCTCATCATGAAGAAATACCTGGCCACATCTTTGCCCACTTCATCGATGATCTCTCTTAACGTCACGAATTCGCCTGTGCGTGTGGACATGGATACGGGCTTACCGTCACGTACGAGCGAGACGAGCTGGATCAGCAGGGCATGGAAGCAGTCTTGAGACGCGCCCAAGGCGGCAAAGGCCGCCTTCATCCTGGGCACATAGCCGTGGTGGTCGGCTCCCCAGATGTCGATGATCCGATCAAAACCCCTGTCCAGCTTGTCCTTGTGGTATGCGATGTCCGGTGCAAAGTAGGTGAGTGAGCCGTCCTGCTTCCGCAGCACCCGGTCCTTCTCATCACCGAAGAGGGATGTCTTGAACCACAGGGCGCCATCGGCCTCATAGCTCAAGCCTTTTTCTTTGAGGTATCTCAAGGAATCTTCGACCTTGCGATTCCGATACAAGCTCGACTCGTTGAACCAGCGGTGAAAATGAACATTGAAGAGGTCCAAATCTTCCTTGATGCCCTGTATGATGGCATCAGCGGCGAACTCCCTGCAGATCAGAACCGCTTCATCATGATCTCTTTCGAGGAGGTCCTTGCCACGGACCTTGGTGAGATCATCGGCGATGTCTCTGATATAGTCGCCCTGGTAGCCGATTTCAGGAAAAGCTTCCGGATCGCCGTGGATCTCCTTGTAGCGGGCCAGTACGGACCGCCCCAGGTTGTTCATCTGATTGCCGATGTCATTGATGTAGTATTCGGCCTGGCAATCAAACCCTGCCGCATCCAGGATACGAACGAGCGTGTCACCTACAGCCGCCCCTCTGCCATGGCCTATGTGGAGCGGTCCGGTGGGGTTTGCGCTGACGAACTCTACCTGGACCTTCCTGCCTGCGCCATAGTCGGTTCTCCCGTAGGCTTTCCCTTGTGAGATGATCTCCTCCAGGGCACCCACCCACATGGCTGGATTTAAGAAGAGGTTGATAAAACCCGGCCCCGCGACCTCGATCTTCTCCAGGAAGCCGGTGTGAGGCTCTAATGCCTGCTTGACAAGATTGGCCACCTCACGGGGAGATTTCTTTGCCTTCCTGGCGGCTGCCATGGCGACATTCGTTGCAAAATCACCGAACTCTTTATTTGGAGGAATGCTTACGGAAATGCCGTCAAGATCAAGTTCAGGCAGAGAGCCTGAAGTGATGAGTCCGGTCACGGCATCTTTCAGCAGCCTTTCCACCTTGTCCTTCATGGGCGCCTCTTTTCTTTGTGTTGTTGCGACTCTTTAACCGATCAATTCAGGTGCCTCTTTAATATCAATCCGGCCGTTTGTCTAGGAATTAAAATGATTAAAAGATATGCCAGGGTGAGTTGTGTAGGGTGGAAAAGTTTTAAGTTTGAGGTTTGAAGTGTTAGGACAATTGAACAAGTATCATCATATATCATATTGGAACTTTGGAACTTAAAACTTTAAACTTAACACTTAAAACACAATTACTCATTAACCACTCCCTATATACCCCCCACCTCTCGTTGCCGATAGTTTGAATATTGACAATGAGGAGGAGAGATTCTATAAGACCTTTGTTAGCAGATAAGGGAGACGAGTGCTAAGGATTGAAACAATGCCCGAGCTAACCGATCGAGATAAAAGCATTTTAAATGCCATCATCCGTGAGTATGTTGAAACTGGTGAACCGGTGGGTTCGAGGATTATTGCACGGAAGTACCTCTACACCCTTTCTCCGGCCACGGTCCGCAACGTCATGGCCGACCTCGAAGAGATGGGTCTTTTATACCAGCCCCATGTGTCAGCCGGGAGGATACCGACCCCTGAGGGTTTTCGCTGCTATTTGAACGACGTTATGGAAGTCAAGTCGCTGCCGAGAATGGAAAAGACCATGATCTCCCGCCAGATGTCACATGACACGGGCGACATCAGGGAGACCTTGAGAAAGGCATCCATACTCCTCTCGAAAATCTCCCAGAACGCCTCGATCATCATTCTGCCCAGGTTCGAGGCGTTCTTCTTCAAGCGGATCGATTTTATCAGGCTCGATGAGACCAGGGTAATGGTTGTGCTGGTAAGCCGGGCCGGCATGGTCTACAATCACATCGTCCATGGTGAGGACATATCGCAGAGTAAGCTCGATCAGTATGCAAACTACCTGAATGAGGCCTATGCGGACCTCACCATTCATGAAATGCGGGATAAGCTCGTCAGAGAGATGTCCAGCGAGAAGGCGAAGTTCGATTCCCTCGTCAGCCGGGCCCTTGACTTAGGGATGATTGCATTGAAGGCCGTTAAGGACATCCCCGACATCGTCATCCAGGGCAAGGATACCGTATTCAACAAGCCTGATCTTGCCGATCTTACCAAACTGAGAGATATTGTGAATGCCTTTGAGGATAAGGGCCGGATCGTGCGGATACTCAACAGGGTGCTTGAGGTGCCGGGTGTTTCGGTTCTGCTTGGTGAAGAGATGGAGCACATCGGAATGGATAATTTCAGCATGGTGGCCACCGGATACCACAAGCGCAGTATACCCGTGGGTTCCCTGGGGGTGATCGGACCCATAAGGATGGACTACTCGCGGGTGATACCGCTCGTGGGATATATGGCGAGTTTCTTGAGCGAGTTGTTGGAGGATATGTAGGATGAGAGGACGAGGGAGACAACATGAATGAGATGAACAATAGAAACGTCGAGGAAACTCAACCTGCGCAGGAAGAATCGATTGAGCCTGTGCAGGCCCCGGATCCGTCTATTGATGAGCTCAAGGTACAACTTGTGGAACTCACGGATAAATACTTAAGGGCCCTGGCAGAGATGGAGAACATGAAGAAGCGCCAGCAGCGGCAGTACGCCGATGTGCTGAAATACGGCAAAGAGTCCGTCTTAAAGGATTTTCTCCTGGTCTACGATGCCATTGAGAAATCCATTGCCTCCGCCCTTGGAATCTTTCCGGATGACGATAATTTCATCAAAGGCCTGAGGATGACCGAGAAACTGATGCTTGAGACCTTGAAAAAACATGGTGCTGAACCTATACAAACAACGAATGTCGCCTTTGATCCGAATTATCATGAGGCCATGATGCAGGTGGCAAGGGATGACCTTGAGAAAGGCATGGTGGCCGATGAGATCGAGAAAGGCTTTTCATTAAATGACAGGGTATTAAGACCTGCCAAGGTAACGGTAGTTTCTTAAGAGGAGAAAACGTAAGGGAGGATATTTCAAATGGGAAAGATATTAGGAATTGACCTTGGTACAACCAATTCCTGTATGGCAATTATGGAAGCAGGCGAGCCGAAGGTCATCCCCAATGCAGAAGGTGCGAGGACGACGCCTTCGGTTGTTGCATTCACCACAAGCGGTGAGCGCCTTGTGGGGCAGGTTGCTAGACGTCAGGCCATTACAAATTCCGAGAAGACCATGCATGCCATCAAGCGCCTCATCGGCAGGAAGTTTGATGATAACGAAGTCCAGAAGGATATCAAGGTGATGCCTTTCAAGATCGTCAAGGCGGATAATGGAGATGCCGCCATACAGATCGAGGAAAGAAAATATGCGCCCCCGGAGATCTCGGCCATGGTCCTTCAGAAGCTCAAAATGGATGCCGAGGCCTACCTGGGTGAGAAGATCGAGGAGGCCGTCATCACCGTGCCGGCGTACTTCAATGACTCGCAGAGGCAGGCCACCAAGGATGCGGGTAAGATCGCGGGTTTTGAAGTGAAGAGGATCATTAATGAACCTACTGCAGCGGCCCTTGCATACGGTCTTGACCGGAAGAAAGAAGAAAAGGTGGCGGTGTTCGACCTCGGCGGAGGAACGTTCGATATATCCATCCTTGAGATCGGCGACGGCGTATTCGAGGTGAAGTCCACCAACGGTGACACCCACCTGGGCGGGGAGGATATCGACAACCGGATCATCGACTTCCTGGTTTCCGAATTCAAGAAGGAGACCGGCGTGGATCTAAGCAAGGACCGCATGGCCCTCCAGAGACTTAAAGAGGGTGCGGAGAGGGCAAAGCACGAGCTGTCCTCCATGATGGAGACCGAGGTCAATCTCCCCTTCATCACGGCGGACCAGTCCGGGCCTAAGCACCTCAATATGAAACTCACCAGGGCCAAGCTCGAAAACCTGGTGGAAGACATCATTGCAAACCTCGAGGGACCGTGCAGGAAGGCATTGGCCGATGCAGGGCTCACCCCCAAGGAGATCGATGAGGTCATCCTCGTTGGGGGTCAGACGCGTATGCCCAGGGTGGTACAGAAGGTCAAGGAGATCTTCGACAAGGAGCCCCACAAGGGTGTGAACCCTGATGAAGTGGTCGCCGTCGGTGCCGCCATCCAGGGCGGTGTGCTTGGCGGTGAGGTGAAGGATGTGCTCCTCCTGGATGTCACACCGCTTTCACTCGGCATCGAGACCTTAGGTGGCGTGTTCACCAAGATCATCGAGCGCAACACCACCATACCCACGAAGAAGACCCAGGTCTTTTCCACTGCCGAGGACAACCAGAATGCAGTCACTATCAGGGTGTTTCAGGGCGAGCGGCCCATGGCGGGAGACAACAAGCTGCTGGGTCAATTCGACCTCATGGGCATACCACCTGCGCCCAGGGGCATCCCTCAGATCGAGGTGAGCTTTGATATCGATGCAAACGGCATCCTCCATGTTTCCGCCAAGGACAAGGCTACGGGCAAGGAGCAGTCCATAAGGATCACAAGCTCTTCGGGCCTGAACGAGGATGACATCAACAAGATGATCCGAGAGGCAGAGGACCACGAGTCGGAGGACCGCAAACGCAAGGATCTCGTAGAGGCCAAGAACACCGCGGACAGCATCGCCTACACTACCGAGAAGACCTTAAAAGAGCACGGCGACAAGGTCGACTCCATGACCCGGGCAAGCATTGAAAATGCCCTGGCCGACCTCAAGGAAGCCCTCAAGAGCGATGACACCGCGCTGATCAGGAAAAAGATCGACGCCCTCACTACGGCATCGCACAAGCTGGCTGAGGTGATCTACTCATCCGCAGCCCAGGGCGGAGCAGGGGGGGCAGGCGCCCAGGCAGGCCCCGGTGCAGGAGCCGGGGGCTCCTCAAAACAGGGTGAAGACGTGGTAGACGCAGAGTTTGAAGAGGTAAAGGGCGATAAGGGGTAACGAGGCTCAAGGCGGGGTTCCCTTTGGGAGGAATAGGATAGATTCTTAAGGGGGTCCTGCCGTTTCTATTACTGCGTGATATAAGATGCCCATCTATGAATACAGATGCCTAAGATGCTCTCATGTGACAAGTATCCTTATCCAGGGATACAAGGGGCCTGAAGACATCACGTGCGATGAGTGCGGATCAGATGACCTCAAACGTATCATCTCCAAGGTAAACTACCACACATCTTCATCCGATCGTCTCTCCTCCTATAACCCCAATGCACGCAAGTCCGACAGTTTTTACAAGGACTCCCGAAACATCGGTCTGAATGCCGAACAAATGCTTAAGAAGGCAGGGGTCAAGCCCACAGATGAGTTCAAGAGCAAACTGGAAAGGCTCAGGACCGATCCGGGAAGCGTCATGAAAGACAGTGACGAGTAAAAGAGTGACCAGTGAAAGTGACTAGTAGTGTTGGAGCGGCTTTAGCCGCGACACCGGTCCATCCCTTATAACATCCTGTAAACAAATACTCTTGCTCATACGTCTGTAAAAAAATATGAACGTACTGGAAATTAGAATAGCATGGGGTTATGCTTTTTAAAGAATTATCTCTGAGATTATATAAAACTATGATGAAAAATACACGATATATGGAATATTCAATCTGTTCGAAACGCCTCGTGCAAAGGCTATGGATTTTGGCATCATGTCTTTGCTTGATTGCCCTGTTTTCTCAAGTGCTCCGTGCAGCTGATGAGATAAAGTCTGGTGAGACCCTCGACCTTGGGCGGTGTATAACGATAGCGCTGAAGAACCACCCCACCGTCCTGGGAGCGGTCGGGAGCCTCAAGGCGAGCCAAAGCAGGGTCACTGAGGCACGGGCGAATTATTACCCCCAGGTCAGTGCGTCTTCCTCCTACAGCCGGAACTATGCCCAGGGGGGAACGAGTGCTGCTGCCCCGGGAAGCAGCTACTACAATGAGTATCAGGATAGTCTCAATCTCAACCAGACGCTCATTGATTTCGGCAAGACGTCTGCGCAGGTTGATGTACAGGCATTGGGTGCGGATGCTGCCCGTGACGATCTTGATAATACTTTAAGCCAGATCATCCTTGGGGTGAAGCAGGCCTACTATGGCATCCTGCAGGCCGGGCAGAGCCGGGATGCCTATGCAGAGACCGTGGTGCAGTTTCAGCAGCACCTGGATCAGGCCAAGAGGTTCTACGAGGTCGGGACAAAACCGAAGATCGATGTGACGAATGCGGAGGTGGACCTGAGCCAGGCGAAGCTCAACCTGCTCAAGGCAGACAATGCCCTTCGCATTGCGAGGATAACGCTGAACAACGCCATGGGGATGCCGGAAGCACCAGGCTATGAGGTTAAGGATACTGCGGGCTACCAGGACTACCCCATCGACCTTGAGACCGCGTTGAAGCGGGGATATGAAGCGCGTCCCGACCTTGCCTCTGCCAGGGCGAAGCGGGAGGCGGCGGGGCGGTCGATAGACCTGGCGCAGACGGGGTACTACCCGGAGCTGTCCGGCAATGCGGCGTATGGATGGGGCGGGCTGGACTATCCTCTGGACAAGGAGTGGACGGTAGGGGCCACGCTGAACTTTCCGCTGTTCAGCGGATTTCTGACCAAGTCGCAGGTGGAGGAGGCCAGGGCCAACCTGGAGGTGGCAAGGGCGAATGAGGAATATGTACGGCAGGGGATCCGGTTTGATATCGAGCAGGCCTATTCCAACCTCACGTTGGCCAGGGAGGGGATCGTGCTGGCGGAGGTCACGGTGAAGCAGGCGAAAGAGAATCGGGAGCTTGCGCAGGGGCGTTATGCGGCAGGGGTGGGGAACACGATTGAGGTGACGGATGCGCTGGTAACGGAGATCAACGCCAAGACCTCCTATATAACCGCTCTGTATGATTTTCACCTCGCCGTCGCAAGCCTGGAAAAGGCCATGGGAGTAAAGCAATGAGAAAGATTCTCATACTTGGATTGATTGTGATCATCGTTGCCGTCGGCGCATGGTATATGCTGAAGAGGGGGGACAAGGCGCCGCAGTATAAGACAACTGCGGTTCACCGGACGGACCTGGAGGCGTCTGTGACGGCCACGGGCACGGTCAATGCGGTAACGACCGTACTCGTGGGGACCCAGGTATCAGGGACGATCAGTGCCCTGTATGTGGACTACAATTCACCCGTAAAGATGGGCCGGCTCCTGGCCCAGATCGACCCTGCCACGTTCCAGGCACAGGTGGACCAGGCCAAGGCAAATCTCTTAAATGCCGAGGCCAACCTCAAGAAGGATGAGGCCTCCCTCCTGGACGCCCAAAGGACATTCGAGCGTAACAAGCAGCTCATTGCACAAAATTTCATAGCCCAGAGCGATCTGGACACATCGGAAACCACTGTGCAGACTTCCAAGGCACAGGTGGATGCTGCAAGGGCTTCGGTTCTCCAGAACAGGGCGGCCCTGAATCAGGCGGAAACAAACTTGCACTATACGAAGATCCTTTCGCCGGTAAACGGCACGGTCATCTCCCGCAATATCGATGTCGGTCAGACTGTTGCTGCAAGTTTTCAGACACCCACACTCTTCACCATTGCCAATGACCTCACGAAGATGCAGATCGATACGAGTGTGGACGAGGCGGACGTGGGCAATATGCGGGTCGGTCAAGAGGCCCGGTTCACCGTGGATGCCTACCCCGACACGAATTTTACCGGGAAGATCTCCCAGGTCCGGAATGCGGCGGTGATGGTGCAGAATGTCGTTACCTATGATGTGGTGGTGCAGGTAAACAACAACGACCTGAAGCTCAAGCCCGGCATGACCGCCAATGTCTCGATCATCACGGCCCGCAGGAGCGGTGTGCTCGTGGTGCCCAACAGCGCCCTGCGCTATCATCCCGAAAAGCAGGAAAACGGATCGGCACCCCCCCAGAAGAAGCCTGCCGCAGGGAATAAAGGGCCTGCGGTCTGGGTCCTTGAGAATAACACACCGAAACGTGTCAAAGTGGTTGTGGGTATCAGTGACGGTTCATCCACCGAGATCGTCTCCGGGCCTTTGAAGGAAGGCCAGGAGGTCATTGTTGCAGCCCTGGGGCAGAACGAAAAGCCGCAACAGGCAAGCCAGGGACCGAGGTTCTTCCGCTGATGGCGCTGATTGAAACGGATAACCTCTACAAGATTTATGATGTGGGTGAGAGCCCTGTCCACGCCTTGGATGGAGTTACCTTGAGCATTGAGCAGGGAGAGTTCGTCGCCATCATGGGTCCGTCGGGTTCCGGAAAGTCCACCTTCATGAACGTTGTCGGCTGCCTGGACAAACCGACCAGCGGGACATACCGCCTCGATGGAATGGATATCGGGAACTTAAGCCCCGATGCACTGGCAGACATCAGGAGCAGGAAGATCGGCTTCGTCTTTCAGGGGTTCAATCTCCTGCCCAGATCTACGGCGCTGGAGAACGTGGAACTCCCCATGCTCTATAACAGCATCCCCGCCTCACAAAGGAGGAATCGCGCCCTTGCAGCCCTCAAGTCCATGGGGCTCGATGGCAGGGAGCATCACCACCCGAACCAGCTCTCAGGGGGTCAGCAGCAGCGGGTGGCCATTGCGCGGGCGCTCGTCAATGAGGCCCCTCTTATCTTTGCCGACGAGCCCACCGGCAATGTCGACACCAAGACCTCCATCGAGATCATGGGCCTCTTTGTCAAGCTCAACCGTGAATCGGGCATCACCATCATCCTGGTCACGCACGAAGCGGATATCGCGGCATACAGCAAGCGGCGTATTCATTTTCTGGACGGGAAGGTGATAAGCGATGAGGTGAAAGGCGCATGATCAGTATACCTGCTACGGTCAAGATATCGCTTCGTGCGCTGTGGGTGAACAAGATGCGTTCGTCGCTTACTATGCTGGGTATCATCATCGGCGTTGGGGCCGTCATCGCCATGCTTGCCGTGGGCACCGGCGCGAGCAGGAAGATCGCACAACAGGTGGCCAGCGTGGGGAGCAACCTCATCGTCGTCGTCCCCGGCAGCACCACACAGGGCGGATTGCGTATGGGGTCAGGCTCGCAGTCGACACTCACTATGTCGGATGCTGAGGCGATTGAGGCGGAATGTTCAGCAGTTCAGACCGTGGCACCGATCCTGAACGGCTCCGGCCAGGTGATCTTCGGGAACCAGAACTGGGCCACATCCATCACCGGGACCACATCGAGCATTCTCACCGTCCGTGACTGCGCCATCGTTGAAGGAAGGAACTTCTCGGACCAGGACATACGCAATGCCACCAAGGTCTGCCTTATCGGCCAGACCATCATAGAAAATCTATTTGAGAACGAGGACCCGGTGGGCAAGATCATCCGGGTCAAGAATGTCCCCTTCACCGTCATCGGGGTCCTGGAAGAGAAGGGTCAGTCGCTCGGGGGGCAGGACCAGGATGATGTCGTATACATCCCCATCACCACCGCCCAGAAGAAGATCATCGGCACCGCTTTCCCCGGGATGGTCCGTACCATTATGGTGAAGGCGAAGAGCACCGATGAGCTGCCGGTCGCCGAGACGGAAGTGAATGATCTCCTGATGCAGCGTCATCACATCGGGCCGAGCAGGGACGTGGATTTCACGGTACGGAACCTCACACAGATGCTCCAGATGGCACAGCAGTTCACCACCGTCATGACACTGCTCCTGGGTGCCATCGCCTCTGTCTCGCTCGTGGTAGGCGGTATCGGCATCATGAACATCATGCTCGTCTCCGTAACGGAACGCACCAGGGAGATCGGCATCCGCATGGCCGTGGGGGCCAAGGCAAAAGACATCCGCTTCCAGTTCATCATCGAGGCCATGACCCTTTCCCTCATCGGCGGCATTGTCGGGATAATCGTGGGCACCATCGTGGCAGCCACCATCTCGAAGTTTGCCGATTGGCCTACGGTCGTCTCTCCCCTGGCGGTGCTCCTGGCCTTTGGATTTTCCGGGTTTATCG
>CAWKAM010000040.1:0-16077 GCA_963847605.1 uncultured delta proteobacterium
CGTGTTTCTGCTCGGGGCGTTTATTGCATTCGGAAATTTACTGGCCGCATTGCAGGTCCATGTTCCCAAACACAATCCAACCCCGGAAGGTGTTTCTCCTGATCCCATGCAGGGAGATTGACAAAGGTACTGCCGGTATGAATGAGCTCAGGAAAACCATGACAAATGATGCAGGGTGGGTGGAGTATTGGCGGAACCAACCGATTATTTGAAGGAACTGCTTCATATCTCGTCCAAAATTATAATTCCGGGCGACATGAAGACCTGTTAACCTTATCTCCATCAATGGATATTGAGGCATTTTGTTTTCACACTAATATATTCGGCTTCAAGGTGGACGCCTATCGTTTCGCGCCAGTCACATTCATAGTATAATGAGGTGAGGACTACATATGAAAAGGAGCGATGTAGATTTTTACAGCATGGGGCTTAAGTGCTCGGCTTGGCTCTACCAGCCCTCTGGAATTGAAAAGCCCCCCGTGGTCGTCATGGCACATGGGTTTGCAGGCCAGAAGGACTTCATGCTCCAGCCCTATGCCGAGTATTTCGCTGGCAAAGGCATGGCCTGCTTCGTGTTCGACTACCGCAATTTCGGCGGCAGCGAGGGTGAGCCGAGGAACCTGGTGAATCCCTGGCGGCACCTCCAGGACTGGAAGGCAGCTATCTGCTATGTCAGGCATCTGCCTGAGGTCGATGGGAAGAGGCTTGCCCTGTGGGGCACCTCCTTTTCCGGCGGGCATGTGATGGTGACAGCTGCAAGGCAGAATGGCATCAGGGCTGTGGTGGCCCAGGTGCCGTTTGTGGACGGCATTGCAACCACCATGCAGTTTTCCATTTCCTATCAGATTGAAGGCCTCTACCACGGCCTTAAGGACCTTTTCAGCATGGTTATGGGAAGGCCGGCCCATGTCGTACCGGCCTTTGCGGAGCCCGGGACCTTTGCCTGCATGAACACCCCTGATGCTATGCAGGGCTATTACACCCTCGTGCCCCCGGATTCTGATATGAAGAACGAGGTGCCGGCCAGGATCTTGCTCATGATATCAGCCTATAGGCCCATCATGTATGCGCGCAGGATCAAGTGCCCTGTGCTTCTCATGTATGCGAAGAACGACTCGCTCATCCCTGCCAGGTCCGTTGAGAAGATGGGGGCAAGGATCCCGGATGTCGAGTTCGTGGGCCTGCCGGTAGGGCACTTTGAGGTATACACGGGCGATCTGTTCAAACAGGTGGTGCAGAAGCAGGCGGAGTTTCTGGCAAGACATCTATGATCAAACAGGTGCTGGTTGTAGGAGCGCCTTCAGGCGCGAAATGGGAATCGCGGCTGAAGCCGCTCCTACAATATATAGAGAGGAGGGGTTATGCCGGGCATCAAGGATTTCAGGGAAAAGGTAACGGTCATCACGGGTGCGGGGTCGGGCATCGGCAGGGCTACGGCCCTGGCCTTTGCAGCCCAAGGGGCAGACCTGGTCATTGTGGACAAAGAGGAAGACCGCATTGCGGAAGCGGCCAAGGAGATCGAGGCCAGGGGGGCGCGTGTCCTGGCGCGGAAGGTGGACGTATCCGATCGGACCCAGGTGGAGGACCTGTCCAAGTATGTCATCAAGGAACGCTCCCGGGTGGATATACTCTACAACAATGCCGGCATAGGTGTCGGGGGGAGCTTTGAGTGCACAAGCCTGGAGGAGTGGGAGAGGATCTTTTCCATCAACTTCTGGGGTGTGCTCTACGGCATAAAGGCGTTTCTGCCCCATATGATCGAGCGCAGGTACGGCCACATCGTCAACACATCGAGCCTTGCAGGATTGTGCGCCATCCCGGGGATGTCGGCCTACTGCTCCACCAAGTTCGCCGTGGCCGGTCTGGGCGAGGCGCTCAGGGCAGAAGTGAGGAGGTACGGCATAGGTGTGAGCACCATATGCCCGGGTGTCATCAACACCCGTGTCGTGGCAGACGGATGCATGAACCTCAGGGAGGAGTCCCGGGCAAACAGACAGGCTGTAGTGGAATTCTACAAGAAGTTCGGATGGCCGCCGGAGCGCGTTGCCAGGGCCGTGCTGAGCGCAGTGCGTCATAACCGTTCCGTAGTCCCCGTGGGCCCCGAGGCCTGGTTCCAGTGGTTCGGCAAGCGCCTCTCACAGAAGGGCTATGAGCTAGCAAGCGAATTTATAGGGAGATTTCTTATGTGAGTTCACTGGAAGATTTGAATTTGGGGTCTCGTGATTTCCCGAATATAAAGGTATACTATCTCTTGAGATGAACCAAAAGGAGGAATTCATATGACATACTGGTGTACCTGCTTCTATTGACAAGAGTTTAACAAATTATATTATGTAAGAACCTGCTTAGTTGCTAACATTTCACATTTGGTATCATGTTTTGAAAGGGGGGATAAGCCATATCAATAGTCAAGTTGGGACCAGGCGTAAGCCGGGAAATCAGGTCAATTTTAACTGATAAAGAAATTCAGCAGCCTATCCGCATTGATCTCCATTTTAGTGGGTGTTGCGATGCATCATTATGCCTACGCATAGACACTGCCTTGGAGACGGATTTGACCCAGGTTATAAATGGCCTTAAATTCATTATTGATCCTGAGGCTTATCAACTCGTAGGCGAAGTAACTATCACTTATGTAGACGAAATAGGGAGAAAAGGATTTGTCCTCTCATCGACCAAACCCATAAGCGAATGGGAAGGGTTTTCTGCCACCAATATCAAAATTTGATCGAGCATTTATGGGTATAAGAGAAGATAGCACCGAACAAAGGTACTTCAAAATCTATTCTGATAAATGTTAGTTGTATAAATTTCCTTATTGAATATGTTATGCTACTTTATGAATATAATTATGAGTTGTCATTATCTGAATTAAAGATCGATCTTAAGAAGTATGTGATCACAAATAAGTTACATACTGCCGTTAAATAAAATCTATCAGGTGGGGGCTTCAAATGGAACAATATAAACTGTTTATTGATGGTGAATTTGTTGACTCTAAAGATGGCAAGACATTTGAATCGATAGACCCAGGCACCGAGCTACCTTTTGCCACGGTAGCGCAAGCAGGGAAGGCTGATGCGGAAGCGGCAATTACTGCCGCACGTAAAGCATTCGACAGGGGAGATTGGAGCGGATTGTCCCCATCAGCACGTATGTCAAAAATCCAGGACTTTGCTGACCAGATAGCACAGCAGGGTATTCGTCTGGCTGCAACTGAAAGTATGGACTCGGGCCAGATCATATCACTCGCCAAGTTCGGTCCCTTACTGGGCATCGGTGTATTACGCAACTTGAGTCTCCTTGCAGCCACTAAATTCCCTTGGGAGGAAGAGATCCCGGTCTCTGGAAATGTCTTCGCACCGGGTCGCGAATTTATCCGTCGGGAGCCCATAGGAGTATGTGTCAGCATTGTCCCTTGGAACTTCCCCATGAGCCAGGCCTTCTGGAAGATTGCATCTGCGATCAGTATGGGAAATACCATGGTATTAAAACCGGCTTCATACACCCCCCTCTCAGCCCTCATCATTGCCGAAGCCGCCAAAGCTGCAGGTATACCAAAGGGGGTGATAAACGTCCTTCCCGGGCCTGGAGGGCAACTAGGTAAAACGCTGTGCACCCACCCGAATGTGGACAAGATAAGCTTTACCGGCAGCACTGAGGTGGGACGAGAGATCATGAGAATGGCATCCGAAACCGTGAAGAAGGTCACACTCGAGCTCGGCGGCAAGTCAGCCAACATCATTCTTGATGATGCCGACATGGACTTAGCTGTAGAAGGCGCTGTGTTCGGTACCTTTTTCCACCAGGGTCAGATATGCGAGTCAGGCACACGCGTCTTGGTATCATCAAAGATCTATGACGAGTTCCTCGGCAAGATGAAGAAGCGGGCCGAATCTCTACGCATCGGCTACCAGCTGGATCCGACATCTCACCTAGGTCCCCTTGTCAGCAAAGAGCAGCTGGCTACAATTGAACGTTATGTTAAGATTGGTAAGGAAGAAGGTGCGGAACTGATCACCGGCGGAAAGCGTGTTGAGGTTCCGGGAATCAACGGCGGGTATTATTATGCACCTACCATCTTCGCGAATGTGAAGAACAAGATGCGCATTGCGCAGGAAGAGATCTTCGGCCCTGTTGTCTGCGTTATCAAATTTGACAGTGATGAAGAGGCTGTGGCCATAGCCAATGACTCCATCTATGGCCTAGGAGGCGGTGTATTTTCCAGAAACCACACAAGGGCAGAGCATGTGGCTCGGGGTGTACGTACCGGAACCATGTGGATCAACAATTACCATATCTTTGCCGATTTTTGCCCCTTTGGAGGATATAAGCAGTCAGGTGTAGGACGTGAATTGGGGCTTACCGGGTTACATGAATATACCCTTGTCAAGAGAATTCATGTGAATGCCATTGCTGACTATAAATCTAATATGACCTTTCAGCTCCTGTCAGACAATAAGAGGGTAGATGGCTTTTCCTACATTTGCCCGACCAATGTAATAGCCGGTCATGGGAGCTTAAGCTCAATATACAAGGCAATCACGGATTTAGGATGCCGCAGGGCGCTGATCCTTACAGATCCAGGGGTTGCCAAAGCCGGGCTGGCTCAGCTGGTAAAAGATGCTTTGGTTGATTTCTGTGTGGGCATTTATGACAAAATCCCATCGGATCCTGATCTTGAATCCGCAGATGCCGCAACTGCTAAAGCCCGGGAACTGAATGCAGATTGTATAGTCAGCGTGGGCGGCGGGAGTGTTATCGATGCAGCCAAAGCAGTCTGCGTAACCCTAAAGAATGGAGGCAAGGCGAATGATCATCTTAATTTCTTAGTGCTCACCGAACCTCAAATCCCGCATATCGCCATACCGACGACATCGGGAACCGGCAGTGAGGTGACCAGTGTCGCTGTCTTAACAAGCAAGAGTGCAGGACGTAAGCTTTTCATAGTTGACCGATACATAGTTCCAAACGTGGCTATTCTTGACCCACGTTTCACTATCACACTACCGAAAGATTTAACGGTTTACACGGCAATGGACGCAATGACTCATGCAATAGAGGCTGTTACGAGCATTCTGTCAAACCAGATCTGCGACGGTCAAGCATTACATGCAATCCGACTCATGAAAGAAAACCTACCGCTTGTTGCTGCTGATGGGAAGAACGAAAAGGCCCGGCTTAATATGCAGATAGCCGCTACCATGGCAGGATGGGCATTCACTATTGCACAGACAGCTCTGGCACATGGCATGGCTCATACTGTAGGCACATTGCACCATGTCCATCACGGCGCAGCCTGCGGAATTCTTATTCCCAAGGTGATGCGTTATAATGTTGATCATGCTGCAGATAAACTGGCTCTGGTAGCACAGGCCCTTGGAGTCAATACCACTGGTATGGCTGTGCGTGATGCAGCCCTGGCCGCAGCAGATGCAGTAGAAGCACTAATGAAGGAGATCGGGCATCCTCTCAAGTTCAGTGAAATGGGTGTCCCCGAAGAGAACCTTCCGATATGCGCTTTTCACGCACTTGCTGATACAGCCAATCTGTTTAATGCGCGCCCTGTCAATGATCCAGCCGACATTCTGAAAATTTACACAGAGGCATATTAGAAATTAATGGGGTCAGAATTTTTTATGATCGCAAATTGATCAATGTCGTACAGATTCTGATCCCATTTTCTCTTAAGCATTTAGGTTGGGTGAATAAAATGAGCCCAAACGAATGAATGATCAAAAACAGGTTGTTGAGGTTCGCTCTGTTCAACCTAGCCTACTTTACTGAAATGTGAACATTACGTGCATCAGGTTCGCTCTAGATTGAAGTGTCTGTTTACGTAGGTATTATTTGGAAATCATCGGTTTTGGGACATTCTGAAATCGCCCATCTATTGCAGATCTATACATGGATTGATTTCCCATGGGAGGGCCTTTGTTAACCCCTCCCGGTTGGATTTAGTAGAACTATCTAAAATTAATCATTGAACAGGTAGTCGTACCAGAACTTCTTGGAGCGGTCGATGTTCAGGTCCACATGGATATGCTTTATCTGGGTGAATTCCAGCAGGCCCTGGGGACCCAACTCCCTGCCCACACCTGACTGCTTGTAGCCGCCGAATGGCGCCAGGGGGTTGAGCAGGTGGTAGTCGTTGATCCACACCGTCCCGGTCCGGATCTGCTTGGCCACTTCGATGGCCCAGGGGATGTCACGTGAGAAGACCGCACCCCCGAGCCCGTAGATGGAATCGTTGGCCATGGTTATGGCCTCCTCGGTGCTGCGGTATTTGATCACGGACAGGACAGGTCCGAAGATCTCTTCGCGGGCAATGGACATATCGTTGCGCACCTCTTCGAATATGGTGGGCTCAATGTAATATCCCTTGGAGAGGTGTCCGGGCTGTTTCCCGCCAATGGAGCATTTTGCACCCTCTTTTTTGCCTGTCTCAATATAGCGCAGAACCGTCTTGTGCTGAGCCTTGGAGATGACCGGGCCCATGGTGGTCTCGGGGTCCATGGGGTCGCCGACCTTGATGTGGGTGACTCGCTCCTTTACCCGCTCCATGAACTCGTCATAGATTGACTCATGGACAAAGCACCGGGTGCCTGACTCGCAGACCTGACCCACGTGGAAGAAGGTGCCGAATAACGCCCCGTCCACTGCAAGGTTGAGGTCCGCATCCTCCAGGATGATGGTGGGGCTTTTGCCGCCCAGCTCCAGGGTCACCTTCTTGATGGTGTCTGCTGCCAGCTTCATCACCTGGCGGCCCGTCTCGGTGGAGCCGGTAAGGGCGACCTTGTCCACTTTTGGGTTGGTGCAGAGCTCCTCACCAATGACCGAGCCAGGGCCGATAATAAGGTTGAAAACACCCGGTGGAATATCACAATCAGCAATAATTTTTGCCAGCTCAAGGGCGGACAGAGGCGTATCGGATGCAGGCTTCAAAACGAGGCTGTTGCCCATGATGAGTGACGGTGCAGTCTTCCAGACAGCCATGAGCAGGGGAAAGTTCCAGGGGATGATGCCGGCACAGACGCCGATGGGCTCCCGGTGGACAAAGTTCCATGACGTGTAGGGCAGGTCAATCCATGGAAGTGGTTCGTAGGTCGATATCCGCTCCCCAAGTTCAACAATGGTGCGGAAATGCTCGATGCTGAAGGGCAGGTCCATGAGTGATGCCTTACGGATCGTGGCTCCCGAGTCCATGCTCTCAAGAGTGGCGATCTCGGTGGTGCGCTCTGCCAGCTTCTCCGCCACCTTCATGAGGATCTGGGCGCGCTCTTTTACCTTCATCCTGCTCCAGACCCCGGAATCGAAAGCTCTGCGGGCCGCATCAATGGCCTTTTTCGCATCGTTCCTGGTACCCACCGGGACGAGGGCGATTGCGTCCTCGGTGGCCGGGTTATAGGTAGGTCTGGTCTCACCCGTCTCTGCATCAACAAACTTGCCGTCAATGAACATCCGGTATTTCTCCATACAACCCCCCTCATCATATTTGTTAGTCGGCTCAAGAAAATTGACATGTTATAATATGTATAAAAAAGCATATTAATTCTAAAGCTGATCCTTAGCAATAGAGAGTGAATCGAAAATGGTGTCAGGACAGTTGGTATGGTTTTGTAGCAGATTATATTACAGTGGAATGATACGATCCGTGCGCGGTCCCGCAGGGGAGAGGTGCAGGTAAAGGCCAAGGTAACCACCCAGGTCCCGAAAGGCATGGTTTGGATTGTCTTCCACTTCCGGGATGGCAATGCCAACTGGCTGGCCAACCAGGTCTTAGACCCGAACACTCTAACCGCTGAGTACAAGGCATGCGCGATGGCCATCGAGAAGATCTGATGCCTGAAGCGTTGGGGATGATTTCCCCCAACGCCCTTCTCTTGTGGAAAATTCTCGAGAAATGTTGGTATAAGGAAACCGCCGCTATTTTAAATTCTTTGTGGACTCACAACGATTACATGCGGCAGGTAATATGTTAAAATTAACATAAAACAAATAAAGGGACATCCATTATGAAGATCCGTTCAATCATCTTTGTATTCTGCATTATGTTGAGTTTTGCATCAACAGCCTCAGCTCAGGATAGGATCACGGTGGCGGTTGCGGCGAATTTCATCGAGCCGTTCAAGGAGATAGCCGTACTGTTCGAGACGAATACCCACATCCGCTCAGAGCCGACATTCTCTTCAACCGGGAAGCTCTTTGCACAGATCAGTGAGGGTGCACCTTACGATGTGTTCCTCTCTGCGGATGAGAAGAGGCCGGAGGAGCTTTATCAGAAGGGGCTCTCCGGGAAACCGGTTGTCTATGCAACAGGCGAGGTTGTCTTGTGGACAGTGCGTAAAGATCTGTGCAGTACAGGCGATTGGAAGGCGATACTCGTGAAATCCGATGTGAAAAAGATCGCCATTGCCAACATAGAGACAGCGCCCTATGGTACTGCATCCATGAATGCCTTGAAGGATGTCGGTCTATGGGACAGCCTGCAGGGGAAATTAGTCTTTCCCCAGGACATTGCCCAGGCCTTTCAGTATGCCTCTACCGGAAGTGTGGACGCCGGTTTCTGCGCCCTTTCTTCCGCTCTTTCGCAGCAGGGCAAGGCCGGGTGTTACCTTGTGGTGAAGGAAGCGCCTGGTGTTGTCCAGGCCGCATGCGTGCTGGGTAGGACAGGACAGAGAGCGGCTGCCGAGAAGTTTGCTGCATTCCTCCTCTCTCCAGAGGCGGAAACGGTGAAGAAGAAATACGGGTACAAGTAGGGATGGACCTCGTCGCGTTATCTCTCTCCATCAAGCTTGCCGTGGTGAGCACGATCGTATTGATCATCATCGCGGCCCCGCTTTCCTATTCGCTTGTGTTTCATCGCATCCCGGGAAGATCCTTCGTGGAGGCGCTCATCAACCTCCCCATCGTACTCCCGCCGACAGTGCTGGGTTTTTACCTCCTCGTGGCCATGGGCCCGAAGGGAGGCATCGGCTCTGCGTGGGAGGGGGTATTCGGATCTCCCCTCTTGTTTACCTTCACCGGGATCGTTATCGCTTCTATCATCTACAGCCTGCCCTTTGCCGTTGCCCCCATGAAAGCTTCCTTTGCCAGGATGGAACCACGCCTTGTGGAAAATGCACAGGTGCTTGGGCTTTCCCCTGTAGCGATCTTCTTCAGGGTGATTCTCCCAAACTCTTTAGCCGGGATTGCAGCTTCAGCCATCCTTGTCTTTTTGCATACCATAGGCGAGTTCGGGGTGATCCTCATGGTGGGCGGCAGTATCCCAGGCAAGACCAAGGTGGCATCCATCGCCATCTATGAAGCCGTAGAGGCATTGCGGTATCAGGATGCCTGGCTGATGTCCATCACACTTGTCCCTGTGTGCTTTGTGTTTCTGCTCATGGTGAACCGGCTCACACCCGAGGTGCGCCATGGGGCTTGATGTCCGGATAAAGAAGAGGCTCAAGGACTTTGAGCTCAACGTAACGTTCTCCTGTGAGGACGGGAGGCTGCTTGCCATCGTAGGCCCCTCGGGCGCAGGTAAAACCACCATCATTCGCACCCTGGCAGGCCTTCAGAAACCGGACCAGGGCCTCATTACCTGTAAAGAAGAGATATGGGCCAGCACGAAAGATAAGATCCATGTGCCTGCCAGGAAGAGGGGAATCGGGTATGTATTTCAGGAATTCACCCTGTTCCCGCATCTGAGTGTCTATAAAAACGTGGCCTTTGCCGCAAAGGACTCTCAGAGAGTGGATGATCTCTTAAGGCTGTTCGATATCCGGCACATCAGGGACAGCAAACCGCATAAGATTTCAGGCGGGGAACGCCAGCGGTGCGCCATATGCCAGGCCCTGGCCCGTTCACCAAAAGTCTTGCTCTTGGACGAGCCGTTTTCAGCCCTTGATGCGCTGACCCGGAGGAAGCTCCGGGAGATGGTAAAGGCCCTGAAAAATGAACTCCATATCCCCATCATTCATGTGACCCATGACATCCGGGAGGCACTCTTCCTGGCAGATGACATCCTGCCGGTAGTACATGGCAGGGTGGAAGGCAAATGGATGCTGCAGTTCATGCTTATGTCCAGGGAAGTCGGCCGGTGTCTCGGCCACGGCATCGATGCCGGAAATAATGAAGAAGAGGAAATCGAGCTATCCATTGCCACGAATGCCACGAAGGAGTCCAGGTGATGAATATCGGACCCTATTCCATTGAAGACTACATGCACTTGGTCAAATCATTTCACGGCAACATTGCGCCCGGGCTCATCATCGGCGGGTTTATGGTGGACCTGGCCATGAAAAATCTCCCGGATGGGGTCCTCTTCGATGCCATCAGCGAGACCCAGACCTGCCTGCCGGATGCCGTCCAGCTGCTGACACCCTGTACTATCGGAAACGGCTGGCTCAAGGTCATGGACTTCGGCCGTTATGCCCTGTGCCTGTATGACAAAAACCAGGGGAAAGGGGTAAGGGTGTTTCTCGATACGGAAAAGCTCAAGGGCTGGCCGGAGATCAATACCTGGTTCTTCAAGCTCAAGCCCAAAAAGGAGCAGGACCCGATCATCCTCAGGGACCGGATCATCGATGCAGGCCCGGACATCCTCACTGTTCAACATGTCACGGTGGACAACGCTTTTCTTGGAAAGAAGGGCAAGGGGGCCATTGGGACATGCCCTTCGTGCGGTGAGGCATACCCGGTCAAGGACGGTGCTGTCTGCCTTGCCTGCCAGGGAGGCAGCCCGTATTGCAGCGATCCTCTTGGCCAGGCACAGGATTACAGGCCGATTCTTGCGGTTGTTCCCGCGGTGAAGCCGGATAAAGTATGAACTCAGAGCAGGTGTTGTGGAGGTAATGTAATCAGCAGTATCCAGGCCCATACAGATCAACACCGGTCATGTCTGATTGTTTCCCATGGCAGATAAGACACCTTCAGAAAACTCCCTGCCCCTATATCCCACTTACCTTTCTTCGTATAATCGAGTATTGTAGTGTGACAGAAGGCTTCGATCCGGATACCAGGCCTGGTCTTATCCGTATATTTAGGAACAAGGGAGGTATATCATGAAGCCCAATGTCATCATCATCAACCCGCAGGATAATGTTGCAGTGGCCCTAGAAGACATCCCTGAAGGAGGAATTGTGACCATGCCGGGAGGGGATGAGTTCACGGCGCTCGAAAGTATCCCCTACAGCCACAAGGTGGCACTTACGGATATTAAGCCAGGCACGGCAATACACAAATACGGTGAGGCGATCGGGTATGCCTTGGGAGATATCAAAAAAGGCGCATGGGTCCACACACACAATCTCACCATCGAGGGGTAACGGTATGAAGCGTGATACCGTTCAAGGCTATGTCCGGCCCGATGGCTCGATCGGCATCAGGAACTACGTTGCTGTTATCCCTACGGTGGCGTGTGCGAATGGCGTGGCGGACATGATCGGCCGTGAGGTTAAGGGAACGGTTCCCCTCCTGCACGGCCACGGCTGCGGTCGGGCCCTCGAGATAGGCATGCACACGAATACCCTCGCAGGCCTGGGCAAGAACCCCAATGTCTCGGGCGCCATAGTCCTTGGACTCGGGTGCGAGACCATCAGCGCCGAGGCCGTTGCATCCGAGATCGCAAAGACCGGCAAGCCCCTTGAGTTTTTCATTATCCAGAACGAGGGCGGCTCGCGCAAGACAGCGGCCAAGGGCATAAGGTCCGCAAAGAAGATGGTGGAGGATGCATCCGGTATGAAGCGAGTCGAATGTCCTCTGGAGTCCATCACCCTGGGGCTCGAGTGCGGGGGGTCGGATGCCTTCTCGGGCGTCACGGCAAACCCTGCTGTGGGGCTCGTATCCGACTGGCTGGTGGATGCCGGTGGTACGGTGATACTGACGGAGAACACTGAGATGATCGGAACCTCCCACATCCTCTCGAAGAGGGCAAAGACGCCGGAGGTGGGCCAGAAGATCATGCAGTTAATTGACCAGGCGGAGAAGCGCACCAAGGATATCTTAGGACCGCTGGCCTCCTATGTAATAGCGCCCGGCAACATGGACGGCGGTATGAGCTCCATCCAGGAGAAGTCACTCGGCTGTATCTGCAAGGCAGGAAGCAGTCCCATCAATGAGGTGGTGGAATATGGCCGGAACCCGAAAGGGAAAGGCCTCGTCATCCTGGACGGTCCCGGTTATGACATGGAATCCATGACAGGCCTCGGTGCGTCAGGCTGCCAGCTCATTATCTTCACTACGGGAAGAGGGACCCCCGCCGGTTTTCCCATCATACCGGTCATCAAGGTGTCGAGTACGACCAGGCTCTTCCTTGCCATGGAGGATGATATCGACGTGAATGCTGGCGCCGTGCTCGAAGGTGTGACCCTGGAGAGGGTTTCAGAGGAGATCATCGACCTGTCCATTGATGTGATAAACGGCAGGAAATCAAAGGCGGAGCTGAACCGACAGGGGGGTATCTTATGCCTCTATGCCACTACTCCTGCTTTCTGATTATAATAGGTGAAGTTATTCTTATAAGTTAAAAACATGGGGGAAATATGGCTCGAAAACGCAGCATGACAGGCAAGCATCTCTCAATGGAGAAACAGGTCGGGCGAAGGTCGTTTATAAAAAAGATAACGGCACTCCTTGGAGGAATAACCTTCATGAACTGGGGGCTGTTTCCCGTGAGAGTCTGGGGCAATACCTTACCCGCCGGGGACACAGCAAGCAATCGAGAGAAACTCATCTTCATTGCCATCGATGCCCTTAACCCGAAATACTTTGAGCTCGATGCCAAGGGATTCCCGGGAGGCGGCGAAGGAAATTGGCTCATGCCCAATATCCGTGCATTCCTAAAAAAATCATTATGGTACAGGAATGCAAAATCCTTTCTCCCTGCTGCCACGGATATGAACCACCTCAATGCCCTGGCAGGGACGTCTTCGGCCCAGACCGGAATCATCAGTGTATGGGCCCAGCCAACCGGATGGGACGAGAGCGGTGAGGCTGTCATACAACGTACAAGCATGTCATTTGCAAGGGATGATATGGGCAGGCCCGTTGATACCCTCTTCCATGCCTGGAAGAGGCGCCGGCCAAACTCAAAGACCCTTCTCATCACAGGCAAGGAATGGGTGGGCGAGATGTTCCGCGATAACCCGGCGGGTTCAGGTATCGATATCCTGGTGACCGGGATGAACCATCCTGACTATCTTAAGGGACCACACTCCGAAAGCTTCGCCCATCCGGCCACAGACAAGAATGCTGCCTGTGACCCTGCATCAACACACCTCGGGTACTTCGGAGGGTCTATGAGGACGAGCGATGTCATGACCCGGCTTTATACAGGCCAAGGGAGCCTCCTGACATGGCAGATGGAGCATTTCCCCAACCATTTCCCCCATGACAGGTGGATCGTGGATTCTACCCTTGAGATATTCAGGCGTGAGAATCCTGACATGGCCTACATTCTTCTTGCCCAGTGCGATGATGCAGGGCACTGCATCGGATGTGCATCAGATCCGTCGGAATTCATAAACGCAACGGACTCGTATGAACCGCCCGAAGGGTGCGGGAACAAGCCCGAATATCAGCTTGTAAGCATGAGGAACAAGCTTTTGTACCGAGAGGCGGCCTTGAATGTCATCCGCGATATAGACATCCAGTTCGGCCGTCTTATCGATGGCCTGGAGAAACAGGGAGTGCTCGGCCATGCAAGGATCATTCTTTTGAGCGACCATTCTGCAGTGAACCACCTTTATACCGAAGACTTCTCATCCACCGATTGCATGGGCCTATTAGAGAATGCAGGGATAGTGGAGAAGAGAGGCATCCTGGAGAAGAAGACAGTCTATGCCTTCAGCGTGAGCAGCTACGGGGTTCTGTACTGGCGCGTCGACAAGGATCGTGTGCCCAAAGCAAAGGCCTTTCTACAGGCTCACAGGGTATTGAACCCCCAGACCGGGGTCAAGGAGTGCCCGTGGTGGGTACTGGACCGTACTGACATGAGAAACGGCATCGAAGGCGTGTGCCTTCCGGGGGAGCTCTATCATACCTATTATGTTGACGTTGACAGGGAAAAGACCGTTATATGGCCCGACCTCATCATCTTTGCGAAAAACGGCTGGCAGATACCGGTGTATAACGGCCAGATTCCCAATGTGGGCATCAAGGCGCCGACATGGTCACCTCCGTGGCGGGTGTACAACGGAGGCCACGGCTCGGTGGATACGCTTCCCATCGTAGCCGCAATATCAGTGCCCGGCGGCAAGACGGGCATACAAGACAGACCCATCCTTATTGCCGATCTGGCCGTTACGGCCGCTTCTCTCTTTGGTTTAGAATTGAAGAGCACTACGATCGGAAAGGATCTGAGCAGAGACCTTCTCTGAGTTGTTATTGCACATCGATGCGGTTCTTTATCAGAAGGAATAAGAAAGGGCGAGAGAGCCGAATACCTCTCCCGTATCCTGTGTCTTGAATTCCTTTGTCCTGTAGACCTGGGCGAACGTGAGTTTCACCCGTTGGTAGGTTACTCCGAACCCTGCAAAGAGATTGGCGACAAAGGGCTCCTTTCCCACGCCAAGACTATCCTTGAAGGTGTTACCGTCCAGGAGGATGTTCCGCAGTACCGCATTGGTATCGATGCCTGCGAAGAGATATGCCCCGAGGTTATGTTGTGATGGGGAATAACGGGGATCATCCTTGTCGATGGGGGCATTGCTGTCGGAACCGGGTCGTATGAGGAATGTGCCGTAATCGTTCGGTATGTACCACCCCAACCGTATTTCCGAGCCTGCATTTGCAGAAGTAAGGGCATTGCCCAGGTTAATGCCGGCATAAGGAATTATATCATACTCCAGGGCATCATTCAGAGGGCCTTTGATCAATTTCCATTTCCTGTCAAAATAGATATTAAAGATCGGCTCGTCGTGAAGCTGATTGTCCCACCCCTGAGGCTCATAATAACGGGTAAGTTTATGGACGATTTTCTGGGTCTGCTCTGCATACGAGTGAGGGCCGACCAGGCCGATATCGAATTCCAGGGTATACATCTTCCATGCATTTCTCCCATGAAAGCCCAGGGCAAGGTAGGAAATGCCCGCATAGGGCCGGTCATCCTTTATGGGTTCTGTTGCCAATCTGTTTTTTGGTGTGTATATACTCTGACCGAATGAGACGGAAAAAGTGCGAAGGAGCCCCGGCTCATTTATAAAAGGGATCCTGTCAATACAGGAATCGGCCCATTTGAAGACGATTCCTTTGTTGTCCGACTTTAAGAGGTCAGGCGAGATCCAGGTGAGCTTGATTCCGCTCGTGTACCACCAGTCAGTCCTGTCGGTGATATCGTTTTCAATAAACAAGGTGATGGTGCTTGTGTCAGGAGGAGGATAGTCCTGCGCATGAACGGGCAACGCTGGCAACACCATCAGCATATACATGATGCCCGGCATCATCCAAGCAAGAGGGTAAGAGTATGTCCCCCTCATGCCCATTTATTCTGCAAACAACAGTTCGGACTTGTTGAATCTCACTTTCATATGATCTTAATGTATATAATTCAAACTATGCAAAATGGGGAGAGGATTTTATGCCATAATTGCAGTTGATTTCCTTGCCATGCTCATTCATATAATCCCTGAAAAAAAGATTTTAGGTAAAAATCATGCAGGACGACACAAGAGATAAACCTCATCCATGCCTGACCTGCGGTGCGTGCTGCGCCTACTTCCGCGCATCGTTCTACTGGGCCGAGGCCGATGATGCAACCCCCGGCGGGGTGCCTGCGAACATGACCAGGAAGCTGGGCGAGTTCCGCAGGTCCATGATCGGTATGGACGGTATCAAACCCAGGTGTATCGCCCTTCAGGGAGAGATCGGTAAGGCAGTGTTCTGTTCCATCTATGAAAGGCGGGCCTCGGTGTGCCGCGCATTCGATCCCTCATGGGAGAAAGGCGAGCCGAACGAGCGTTGCGACAGGGCCAGAGAAGCATGGGGACTTGGGCTGTTGAAACCTGATGTCTGGAACAAAAGTAAATAATTGGGATGTAAAGGGAAGTTATGGTGCGAAACCTCCATTTCATATAGTTATGTGGACATTCTTCT
>CAWKAM010000041.1:0-58191 GCA_963847605.1 uncultured delta proteobacterium
AGCAGGGACCGTTCGGATAGCCTCCCTCATGGCTGTCTTCTTCCCTTATAATGCACTGTATCTATAGTCCCTTCTCCCCTTGCGGGAGAAGGACAGGATGAGGGGTGCATAAAAAGAAGTATTCTGTTTGTGAGAGCCACGGGATAAACATGGATGGTTACCCGTTCCTGAAGATTGGACCTCATAATTTTATTCTGTTCATTTCTTTGCTCACAATTAAATGTGACTTTCTTTTTGCGACACAATTCGGCAGGACAGCCGAATTGGACGCACTTTATGTGCGCCCGAAGGGCGAAGGCCATGGATGGCCTGAGTCAAAAAGAAAGGCACCAAAGAATAGACCAAGGTACAGTCTATAGACATAGGTGACACTTTCGTAAAGAGACATGGGTAACACTTTTTTTGGGGTATGAGTGCCTTGAAGAAGGAGGTTCCCATGCCCTGGATAGAGGTGAGACCTATGGATGCAAAGGTATTATTCATAAGTGATTGGATACGGGGCCATACCGGGATCAGTGAATTATGCGAGAAGCATGGAATCAGTCGGAAGACTGGTTATAAATGGGTTGGCCGATACCAAGATACCGGGATAGACGGGCTTCAAGATCGATCACGACGTCCTTCTCGATCCCCCAACAAGGTTCCCTATACCATCCAGAAAGAGATAATAGCGGTAAGGAAAAAGCATAAGCGTTGGGGTTCAAGAAAGATAAACAAGATACTGGAGAACAAGTATCCCGATTGGGATATTCCTTCCCATCAGACTATTCACAGAATTCTTAAAGAAGCAGACCTATTGTCTCCTCAGCGACGAAGGCAGAGGGTTCCCGTGCATCCTGGGCCATTGGAGGGGGCAAAGCAGCCGAACGACCTCTGGACAGTGGACTTCAAGGGCCAGTTTAAAACATGGGATGGAGCATACTGCTATCCTTTGACCGTGATGGATCAGGCGAGCCGGTATCTTTTAGGATGTGATGGATTTCCTGGTACTCGATACAAGGAGACCAGGAAAGTATTTGAGAGATTGTTTCGAGAATATGGTCTTCCTAGTCGGATTCGGAGTGACAATGGGGTTCCATTTGCTTCCAGGTCAATAGGAGGTCTCTCCAAGCTGGGAGTGTGGTGGGTTCGTTTGGGGATCATACCGGAGAGGATAGAGTCAGGGAAACCCCAACAGAATGGTCATCATGAGCGGATGCACCGAACTCTTAAACAGGAAACAGCCAAACCGCCAGCTAATAATATGGCGCAGCAGCAGAGACGGTTTGATAGATTTCGAGATGAGTACAATACCGTCCGTCCTCATGAGAGTCTCGATATGAACACTCCCGCTAACCGTTATAAGCTCTCGGAGCGGCCATATCCCAAACGTCTCCCTGAAATGATTTACCCTGGTTATTTCAGGGAGACGTTGGTGAATCACAATGGTTGTATCCATCTGAATGGCAAATTTTACTATCTTGGATATCTGCTGAGAGGGGAACTCGTGGGACTGAACGAAATCAATGATGGTATCTGGGAAACTTATTTTGGTCCTCTAAGACTTTGTGAAGTGAGTGAGAGGCTCAAATGAACCAGAAAGTGTTACCTATGTCCTTGACCTGTACATCGATGAATATGTCCCACGGGCAAGCCCTTCGGGCTTCGCCCGTGCCACCCCGAGGGCGCACATTTGTGGTGAAAGAACTGTATCAATATGCATGAATTCATGATAATTATTTATTATGATTAAAAAAGTTGTTCGTAAGAGCAATCTTCATGGTCTTCAATCTGCGAAGGATGATCTCTCATACTGGTTGAGCCGTCCTGCGGAAGAACGCGTTGCAGCCGTCGATTATCTGAGAAAACAATATTATGGAAGTACAGAAAGACTTCAAAGAGTTGCTCGAGTTATTCAACGGGCATAAAATTGAATATATGATTGTTGGGGCTTATGCCCTTGCATACCATGGAGCCCCACGGTTTACCGGTGATATTGATATATTTGTTCATCCATCGCCTGAGAACGCACAGAAAATCTTGTCAGCCTTGGCTGATTTTGGTTTCGGCTCACTAAACCTGACAGTTGATGACTTTCAGGCTCCTGATTCTGTAGTTCAGCTTGGCGTCCCGCCCATCCGTATTGACATCATTACTTCACTAACAGGAGTCTCATGGGAAGAAGCCGATAAGGGGAAGAGAGAAGGTCTGTATGGAGATATTCCCGTGTATTTTCTGGGTCGCGAACAATTCATAGCCAATAAACGGGCAATCGGTCGGAAAAAAGATCTAGCAGACCTTGAAGCTCTTGGTGAAGAATAATCTGAAATATAGCCGGACAATTTAATCCAACTGATTGCGTCCTGCAGAATTTTCTGGAGTGCCCTTTGTCTTGATGAATATGTCCCACGGGCAAGCCCTTTAAGGCTTAGCCCGTGCCACCCATTTCCTTAAGTATTGTGGTTAAACCCGTGGGATTCTTGTGTTCCACCAGCTCTAATCTATTCCCCAGCATCACTCCCGGTACATCAAATCCGACTGACCTGCAGAAAGGACCCCTTTCAAGAAAATGAACAAGGAGAACGATAAAGTGGGACGATGATCACCAAATTCCATCTTGACATGAATATGGGCTGCTGTATTGATGACGCCATGACCAGGCGGCCGATTGCGTGTTTTGCGGTCTCTGCGCTTTTGCATATTTTTGCCCTGATAATCCCTTTTACGCTCATGACTCTGCCGATCCATCCACTCTCAATGCAGAAAGATACCTTTATGGTAGACCTGGTGGCTGCTCCATCGCAGAACAGCACAACGCTTGAGCAGCAGGCCTCAGCCGATCAGCAGGCCGGCCCACAGACCGTACCGCAGGTCAAGGAAGAGGCCGGGCGGCAAGAAGCACAATCCGGGAGTGGGGTAAGTTTCAAGGCTGACCGCAAGGTGGGGACGAGTTACCTTGACCTTTTAAAGGCCAGGATATTCCTTGTGTGGAAGTACCCGGATGAAGCCATCCAGAAAGGGCAGGAAGGCAAGGTGAGCATCTCGTTCGAGCTGAACAGCAACGGAGAGCTTGTGGACATAGGAATTTTGAAGAGCTCCGGCTCCAGCAGCCTCGATACCGCTTCAACGGCCGCAGTCAAACAGGCAAGCCCATTCGGACCACTGCCCAAGGATATCAGCGACAAGCCTCTGAAGATTACCGGTCAATTCTGCTATGTGCTTGATTAGACCATCATGACTTTCTGATCACTACAATCCTTTCCCATCCAGGCAACATTTGCTCCCCCATAGTGAAAATTTTCCCCTTCGCCATGGGGCCTGCAAACGTAAAACCATGGGAATTCCTTGCTTGGCAGCATGTTGGCACCATGGTTGCTGAAAGGATTGCCAATGACGTATATGGAGGGTTCATGCAGTCAGCATTAGATGCGCTTATGGGAATCGCCAGCGGGGCTGTGGGCATGCTGCAACAGGCACTCAACCAAAGCAGCCCGAAATCAGGGTTTGATGATCAGCTTAAAAGCGCCCTTGCACAAACCACGGAATCTCTTAAGACGCCCCTTGAAAAGGTTCAGTCGGAGAATGACTCCTCCTCCGATGATGCCTCCATTATGGCACTCCTTGCCAATGCTCAGGCATATCCCTTGTTGCAGTACCTATCCATATTGAACTCCCTGGGCCTTTCCAGCGCGGACGCCCAGGCCCTCCTGTCAGGCAAGGGCTCCGATATCTCTGATGAGGGATTGAAGACGGTCCTGACTTCCTGCGGGATCAATGATGCAGATATCAAAGAGCTTATGGCGGATCCGAACCAGGTGTCCGGCCTCAAGGCCAAACTCAGCGAGATGGTCTGTGCCAAGGTTCATAATCAGACAGGTGGTGATGCTTCGGATGTGGATGCCATGATCGAGCAGGCAACGGCGGACCAGACGACCTACGATGCTGTGGCGGCCCAGTTCATCGCGAACACAGGTGGAGGCCAAGACCTTACGAAAACACTCGACAACCTCGAACTCCCGATCAGTATGTCTTCAATTGATATCCCGCAGGCCTCGGATGAGATCAAGATGTCCGTAGCGGCATTCGTAAAGGGTGCTAAGACATCGACGTTCAAAGAAGACAAGGCTATCTCCGAGGGAGTCCTCCAGGCCGAGACCGAATCAGCCTCTTCGGATCAGGTTGTGCCTGAGGTCCAGGAGGCGCTCGATACGCTTAAGAATACCCTACAGATTCCCAAGAAGACATTGCATGATCTTTTCTTCGAACAAGACACTCAGGTTCGTCAGTCAGCAGTTGATGACGCCGTTTCACACATTGCGGGGTCCCTCAAGGCCAATACCGGAACAGACCTGTCCAAGCAGGTTACCGGCGCCCTGGGCCTGCTCAAGGGTGCCCTGACAAAAGATGAATTTGCCAAAGTCGAAGATGTCCTGAAGACTTCCAACTCAGATGCCACACCTGTTACAGAGCCTTTTACCCTTGATAAGAACACCTTGGGGACCCTGGTTAAAGGTTTGGGTGGAGAGTCGGCCCTGGCCCGGAGCAGTTACACAGATTCCGTTCTGGACCAGATCAGGCAGGCAATTCCCGGGGGCATGAAGAGCTCAGAGGGTTCGATGACCTTGAAGCTCAATCCCCCCATGCTGGGAAGGGTGGATGTAAACATCAAATTGGAGGATGGACAGATCACGGCATCATTTAAGGTAGACCAGAGCGTCACCCGCGACATCCTGCAGCAGAACATGCATATCCTCAAGGATGCCCTGACAGATCAGGGGATCAAGGCCACGCAGTTCGTAGTGACCACCGATACCTTCGACTCGCGGGACCACCGCGGTAATCCCCTTGCATGGGCAGGATACGAACCGGGTCAAAACGGTTCCTCCAGGCAGCAGGGCAACCGGCAGGATACAGGAGACCCCGGTAGGGGACGTGATGAATACTTTAACGGCTATACACCCGTCCAGGGTTACTCCGAACAGGGCGGGCTCGATATCTTTGCCTGAAAAAAGGAGGTAATTACATTATGTCAACGGTAGGATTAGACAACATTCTTTCAAACCAAGCGGCAACGGCTGCGTCATCAACGACATCGACGAGCCAGACCACGGCCTCGTCTGAAAAGGACATGTTCCTGAACCTGCTGGTGAAGCAGCTCCAGTACCAGGACCCGCTGAATCCCGTCGAGAACACCGAATTTGCCTCACAGCTCGCCCAGTTCTCTTCGCTTGAGGCGCTCACAAACATGCAGAACAGCATCGATACGATGAGCACGGTCCAGAACTCCATGAACAGCATGCAGGCCATCTCGTTCATAGGGAAACAGGTAAACGGCAGCGGCAATACCATCAACTACACCGGCGGCAACTCTACCATCAACTACAATGTAGGAAGCAATGCATCGGATGTCGTTGTCAAGATCAATAACTCGAGCGGAATGACCGTGCGTACCGTAGATCTGAAAAATGTCCAGCAAGGGGACAACACATATACCTGGGACGGCAAAGACGACAGCGGATCAACGCTCGGCGCTGGCACATATACGTTCACAATCAGTGCCACGGATAATAGTGGAAGTGCTGTCACCACCACTACGAACACGAGCGGTACGGTCACGGGTGTGAGGTATAACGGCGGGAATATCTATCTCGAGGTCGGCGACAAGGAAGTAAGCTTATCTAATGTGAGTGAGATCTCCAACTAACGAAAGGATAAAAAAGGAGGCTTATATGGGTATATCAAGTTCATTATATTCCGGGATCAGTGGTCTTTCCGTGATGAGTGAGGCCATGGGCGTCATCGGTAGTAATATCGCCAACGTGAACACCATCGGCTTTAAATCGAGCACCGCAACGTTTCAGGATGTCTTGGCGCAGTCCGTGGCAACGGCATCGGGGACGTCACAGATCGGCCGAGGCACGCAATTAGGCACAATTTCTCAGCAGTTCGTGCAGGGCTCTTTCCAGTCCACCTCAAACGCCACCGATCTTGCCATAGGCGGCAACGGTTTCTTCATCGTCTCTCCCAAGAATCAAAATACCGAATTCTATACCAGGGCCGGCGGTTTCGAGTTTGATTCAGAAGGCAACTTCGTCAACTCTTCAGGCTATGTGGTCCAGGGGTGGACCCTCGATTCGAGCGGCAATGACGTGGGGACCTTGACGGGCATCAAATTGAACTCGTTCACCTCCCCGCCGTCGGCTACTACCCAGCTCACTGCCATCACGAACCTCGACAGCACCAATACATCGGATTCCAACAGTCTCTTCGCAGCATGGACAGGGACCGACACCACTACCGGAAAACCCTCCACTTCCCCGATCGCGGATACGTCCTATGGCTATTCGACCACGCAGAAAGTTTATGACTCACAGGGTAATTCACACGATGTCACCATCTACTATGACAAGCTGAGCACAGACCCCACCAACGAATACGCTGCAGGCACAACCAATACCGATAATACCTGGCAGTACATCGTGACCTGCAACCCCGCTGACGACCTCAGGACGGGATTTGCCGGTACAGCAGAACAGGGGATTCTCATGAGAGGGACCCTCTCCTTTGATGCCACGACCGGTGATATCTCGTCACTTAGTGCATTTACCGACGACAGCGGCGCCGACCCCACACAAGCGGCCAACTGGACTCAGGCAAGCTTCTCATCGAGCGGATACCCCGAGACCACCACTCAGTTTGTCTCAGGCGTCCCCCAGACGGTTTCGCTCGATATGGGTACCCGCAGCACGAGCGGGACATGGAATGCCGGAGGTGCGGCCAATGTCGGCGCAATTGCAGCCGCCACTCCGTTGCCGTCATCCACCTGGCAGCCGGAGGCCCAGACGTCAACCCAGTATGCCGCTTCATCCACCACCAACTACCAGACCCAGGACGGATATGGCGCGGGATTTCTGAACAGCATTTCGGTGGATACCAATGGCATCATGTCCGGCAGTTACAGCAACGGCCAGATCCTGAAACTATTCCAGGTAGGCCTTGCCAAGTTTAACGACGAGCAGGCGCTTACCGATGTGGGCAACAGCCTCTGGAGCGCAAACAGTGCATCCGGTGATGCCATAACCGGCAGTCCGGGTAACAACGGACTGGGCAGCATCTCAGCCGACTCGCTGGAACAGTCCAATGTGGACATCGCCACCGAGTTCGTCAATATGATCACCACCCAGCGGGGGTATGAGGCGAACTCAAAGGTCATTACCACGGTCGATACCATGCTCCAGGATCTTATCAACATCATACGGTAACACTTAAAGAGCCGATCCCTTCGGGCGTCTGGGATTCCCTGCCCCGGATGCCCGAAGGCGTCAAATTTATGACTTGTCCAGTCAGGATCTTCAGTACCATATAACCTCTATCTTATTGAAAACAAGGGTATAGTTAATAGTACTCCCTCGTGGCACACCCCTTGCTTTCCTGGGTGCAGTATCCCAGATTGTACGCAGTAAGGGGTTTGTATGGATCTTGCGACGATTATTGGTGTGTTCGTGGCCTTCGGAATGGTCTTCATGGGGATCATATCCGGAAGCCCGTTGACCCTGTTTGTTGATATCCCGAGTGTAATGATCACCATCGGAGGGACCTTCGGGATCATCTTCATCAATTACCCCTTGCGGGATGTATTCGGGGTCTTTGGTGTTATCCGGAATGTATTTTTCACCCAGCACCGCGAAGTACACGGGTTGATCCCCATCTTCGTTGACTTTGCTTCCCGGGCGCGCCGGGAAGGGATCCTCGCCTTGGAGAGCCTCGCAGAAGAGCTCAGGGACCCATTCTTTAAACAGGGTCTGGAACTCGTTATCGACGGACTTGAACCCCAGTCGATCCGCGAAATCCTGGAGACCGAGATCGATCACATCGAGCGGCGCCATACGAGGGGCGCAGACATCCTCAATTCTTTAGGCACGTTCGCCCCGGCCATGGGTATGCTTGGTACACTCATCGGGCTTATCCAGATGCTGCAATCCATGTCGGACCCTTCAACCATCGGACCATCCATGGCAGTGGCACTCATAACCACCTTCTATGGCTCTATCATGGCGAACCTGATTGCCCTGCCCATGGCGGGCAAGCTCACCATGCGTTCCAGGGAGGAGGTTGTTGAGAAGGGCATGATCATCGAGGGTATCATGTCCATCTCGGCAGGCGACAACCCCAGGATCGTGGAGAGGAAGCTCCATTCATTCCTTGCCCCGGCGCTCAGAGAGTCGGTGATAGGCCGTATACGCGGTGAATAGCAATGGCCAGAAAAAAAGTTGTCTATATCGAGAAGCCCATGAACGTGACGATGTACCTGTTGGCCTCACTCTTTCTCTTCCTGCTCACGTTCTTCGTCATCTTGAGCTCTGTGAGCGTTATGGACAATAAACGACAGAAAATGGCCATCGGCTCGGTCAAGGGGGGCTTTGGTATACTGCCCGGCGGCAGAAGCCCTTTTTCATCCACAGGCCCCAAGAATATCCTGCCCCAGAGCCCTCCTATGGAGAGAGGTCTGATGGACCTTCAGAGTATCCATAACTCACTTGCCGACACCGGGATCATCAGCGGTATCAGCGTGACAGGGGGAAGGCTCGGGGCGATCATCACCATCAAGTCACCCATCCTCTTCGAGGGGCAGACCGACGTGTTCAGCAAGGACAGCCAAGCCGTACTGGCAGCCATAGCCAAGATCATCTCGCAGGTGGATAACCAGGTCATCATAACAGGGCATACGGATTCCGTCCCTGTGGAGGCACCACCCTTCTATTCAAACTGGGGGCTTTCAGCAGCCAGGGCATTGGCAGTTCTTTCCTATTTCGAGGGCAAGGGCATCAAAGGCAGCCGCCTCTGCGCATACGGTATGGGCGCAGGGAGGCCGATAGCCACCAACAGCACGGAAGAAGGCAGGAAGCTCAATAGGCGGGTGGAGATAACCATAGTCGGCGAAGTCCCGGAAGAGGTCGACCTCAAGGGGCTCAAGCAGACCCGCGGGGAGTGGCTGCGCTCCATATTCTATAAAGGGTTTAACTTCGAACTGGAAGAGCAGTGATGGCGAAGAAAGACAAAGACGTCATATATGTCAAGATGCCCAGTCGTTTGAACTGGATGACCACGTTCTGCGATATGCTTACCATACTTCTCTGTTTCTTCGTACTGATCATCTCCATGTCTTCCATGGAGAGCAAGGCACTCAAGAACACATTCGGATTTTTCAACTCTGTTGTGGGTCCACTCGAATTTCCCCAACAGCATGAGGTGATGGTGGTTCAGCCTGTGGTAAAAGTTGCTCCCAACATCATACAGCTTGATGCAGGGAATCTTCGCAGAAGCCTGATTATTTCCTTGAAAAAGCTCAACGTCGGAGGAACTCCGGGCCGGGGTATGGATTTTGGCGAGGTCAAAGAGACATACCGGGGTTTTGCCATCCAAGTGCCCGATGACATCGTATTCGATAAAGGTACCGCTACGGTGAGGAAAGATGCAGAGCCGGTGATCAAGGGGATTGCCAATACCATCAGAGGCTTGGATGTCACCATCGCAATCGAGGGCCACACCGATAATCTCGGGAATGAGGGTGCGAACTGGAAGCTCTCGCTGCAAAGGGCCATCAGCATTGCCGACTTCTTTGTCTATAACCAGGGAATGAGCCCTGAGAAGCTCTGCGTAGCGGGGTACGGGTCCATGAAGCCCATTGCCACCAATGAGACCGAGGGGGGCAGGGCCAAGAATAGACGGGTGGAGATCATCCTTTTGAAAGACCGTATATAGGAGGACCACATGGCAGATGAGGAGAAACAAGAGAAAAAAGAACAGAGCCCGGCAGGGAAAAAGAAATTCCCCGTGATGATCATCGTTATCGTGCTCGCTGTCGTGCTTGTTTTGGGCGGTGCAGCGGCCGGGTACTTCCTGTTCATCGGACCCAAGGCGAAGGCCTCAGGAAAAGAAGGAGCCGTCAAGGAAGTGAAACATGAACAGACAAAGGAAAAGGGCTCCGGCGAAGGAGAAGGCTCTTCATCATCGGGGCTCATGAAGCAGCTCGACCCCTTTATCGTCAACCTTGCCGACGCCCAGGGACAGCGATACCTCAAAGCGGTCATGCAGGTCGAGGTGGACAACCCTTCAGTGGAGGGCGAGATCCAAGGCAAGCTGCCCCAGATACGGGATGAGATCCTTATGATCCTTTCCAACAAGACCTTTGACGATGTGTCTACAACTTCGGGCAAACATATGGTCAAGCGAGAGATCGCCTCAGCAGTGAACAAGTATTTAACGACCGGTCAGGTGACGCAGGTCTATTTTACGGAATTCGTCGTCCAGTGAGGTTATGAAATGGGACAGATTCTGACCCAGGAAGAGGTTGATGCCCTATTAAAAGGCGTTGTCGGCGGAGAGATTGCCACAGAAACGGATTTACCGCCTACGGATGACAGCCAATTACAGCGTTTTGACTTTGCTGCGCAGGATAAGGTTGTCCGGGGACGGATGCCTTCGCTGGATGCAATCCATGACCGGTTCGCCCGATTTTTCAGGAATACGCTCTCCAGCATGCTCAGGAAGATGGTGGACATCACGCCGGTATCACTCGATACCATTAAGTTCGGGAACTTCATGCGCTCATTGCCGGTGCCGTCGAGCATCCACATCATCCGGGTGGATCCGCTACGGGGCAATGCCCTGGTGATCGTGGAGACCAAGCTCGTATTTGCCCTTATAGACAGCTTCTTCGGTGGGAAAGGGGCCGGGAACATGAAGATTGAAGGCAGGGAGTTTACGGCCATCGAACAGCGCATGCTCAACAAGGTGGTGCATGCCGCCATCAAGGAACTGGCCAACTCCTGGCAGCCGGTTTACGAACTTGAATTTCACTATGTCCGCCCCGAGATGAATCCTCAGTTTGCCGGGATCATCCCCAATGAGGACGTGATCGTCGTGGTCCAGTTCGAAGTGGAGATGGATGAGATGACGGGCAATGTCATGGTGTGCCTGCCCTACATGCTCATAGAGCCTATTCGGGACAGGCTTTATGCGACCTTCCATTCCGAGGAGAAGATGAGTGTGGACAGGGCATGGGTCAACAGGCTCAAGAGCGAACTCTTAGGGGTGTACGTGGATGTGGATGTGGAACTCGGCAGGAGCATGATCTCACCGCGGGATCTTTCATCACTCATGCCGGGCAATGTGCTTGTACTGGAAAAAGACATAAACGAACCGCTCGTCGTAAAGGTGCAGAACCTGCCGAAGTTCTACGCCAAGCCGGGCAGGATCAAGGATAATCTGGCAATAGATGTCGTAGAAACGATCGACAGAAAGCTCTACTAAGGAGGGGTCAATGGCCATTGACGAGAATGTGGGTGGGACGCTCAAACAGGACGATATTGACAAGCTCATGGGCGGAGGCGGCGAAGAAAAGAAAGGAGACGGGCTCAACCAGGACAAGCTTACCGAGGATTGGGCCGTAGCCCTTGAATCAGGAGAGGTAATCGAGGAAGGCAAGCCTTTTGATAAAACAGCCAAGAAGGCCACGTTCACTGAGTTCGAAGAGGGGAGGTATGCCGGGCCTGCTAAAGAACTCGACTTTATCCTCGACATACCCTTGGAGGTTACCGTGGAGATGGGCAGGACACGCATGCTTATCAACGACCTCCTGCAGATTGGTCAGGGTTCGGTAATCGAGCTGAACAGGTTGGCGGGAGAGCCTCTGGACATCCTGATAAACAACAAGCTCATCGCCAGGGGGGAAGTGGTAGTGGTAAGCGAGAAATTCGGCATCAGGATCACGGACATCGTGAGCCCCTTAGAGCGGGTGAAGAGGCTGGCATGAACCCTGTGAAATCACTATTTACGCTTGCCTTTCTTTTATACTCCCTGCCGCTTTATGCTTCCGAGTCAGGCGGTATGGCCTCCACGGGCTTAAGGGCTATTGCCTCGCTTGTGCTCATCATAGCATTGATGTTTACCCTTGCCTGGGCTTTTAAGCGCTATGGACCTATATCCAGGGTGAAAAAATCCTTCGGGCTGGACATACTTGGTCAGGTGAACCTCGGCGCAAAGGTGAATCTTGCACTCATCAGGGTGGGTAAGTCGATCCTCCTGATCGGTGTCACAGCCAATGCCGTAAGCCTTCTCAAGGACATGGAAGAGGGCGATTTCGAAAAATCCTTATCCCAAGTCACATCACAAACGGGGGCGCATCAATGAGACCTGCCCGCATCGTCCTGCCTGCGCTTTTAGCCTTAGTATTCATCCCCGTCCTTCTCCATGCAGCAGAAGGTGTGACCATCCCGAGCCTCAATCTCGGGGTGAAGCAGGCCGGTAGTCCCGAGGAGGTGGTCGGTTCGCTCCAGATCCTTTTTATCCTCACCATCCTCGCGTTGGCACCTTCCATCATGATTATGGTAACGGCATTCACCCGGATCGTTGTAGTGCTGGGGTTCCTGAGGCAGGCCCTGGGCACCCAGCAGATGCCGCCAATGCAGGTTCTTACGGCGCTCGCCATTTTTTTGACGTTTTTTGTTATGTCTCCCACCCTGGATAAAATGAACGAGCTGGCCCTTACCCCTTATAAGAATGGAAATATCACCTTTGCCCAGGCGTTGACGAATGCAGAAGGGCCGCTACGGGAATTCATGTTCAAGCAGACAAGGCAGGCCGACCTCCAACTCTTCATGAGCCTCATCACCAAAGATAAACCCAAGAATAAAGAAGAAGTGCCCACCAGGGCACTCATCCCCGCATTCATGATCAGCGAACTCAAGACCGCCTTTCAGATCGGATTCATCCTCTTCATACCTTTCCTTATCATCGACATGGTGGTCTCATCGATCCTGTTGTCCATGGGTATGATGATGCTGCCGCCGGTCATGATCTCTTTGCCTTTCAAGATAATGCTCTTTGTGCTTGTAGACGGATGGAACCTCCTTGTGGGGTCTCTTATCAGGGGGTTTGTCGGATGACACCGGAAACCGTAACAACCCTCATGGCCGAGGCCATCAAGATCACGCTCCTCGTCTCAGCACCCATGCTCATCCTGGGCCTGCTGGTGGGGCTTACCATAAGCGTTTTCTCGGCAGTCACCCAGATCCAGGAGATGACACTCACCTTTGTACCAAAGATTGTTGTCGTGTTACTTGCCCTTCTTGTTGCGCTCCCCTGGATCATAGAGAAGCTCACAACATACACGATCAACCTGTTTAACAGTATTCCCACGCTCATCAGATGAACGAGCTCTTGAAATTAGCATGGAGTGACTTTCTTTCCCTGTTCTTTATTTTTATCAGGGTCGGGACCATTTTGGCCTTAGTGCCTTTCTTCAATTCTACGGTCATCCCCAGGAGGGTCACAGCAACCATCGCGCTTTTTTTAAGTCTTGTGCTCATGCCTATTGTACCGCAGGTGCAGGTGAAGCCTGATGAACTGAACATAGTGATGTTGATGGTCATCCTGATTCATGAGATGCTCATAGGGATGGCCCTGGGCCTTGCCATTGATGTGATCTATTCAGGTATCCAGATTGCGGGCGAGCTTATTAGTTTTCAAATGGGCTTCTCCATTGCGAATGTTGTGGACCCGATGAGCGGGATCTCAGCGCCCGTCATATCGAATGTGTTCTATATGACAGCCTTCCTTCTGTTCTTTACCTTCGAAGGCCACCATATTCTTATCAAAGCGCTCTTTGAAAGCTTCAGTATCATACCTATTGGTGATTCTTTGGTCCACCGAGAGTTCTTGATGGCAGTGGTCACCTATGCAGCCAAGATGTTTGTTATCGGGGTCAAGGTATCCGCGCCGGTGGTCGGCGTCCTTCTGCTCATCAACATATCCTTTGCCATCATCGCCAGGGCACTGCCCCAGATGAACGTGTTCATCATGGCCTTCCCGCTCACCATTGCCGTGGGGCTTGTTTTCTCTGTGCTGATCATCAAGATGCTGCCCATGTTCATGACAAGCTCGCTGGAGCAGGCCTGGATGTTCATGAAGTCGGCAATGGCTTTATTCTAGGGTGATCAGCGATCAGAAAAAAAGTGACTAGTGAATAGTGATTAGTGACTAGGTAAGACACTGAGATGTAGGGCGGGTGGAGCGAGAGTGCGACCAACCAATCTGAGCCTCAATCATACAAATAATCAAGGCAGCAAATGGCTTAAGGAATTTGAGTAAAATTTCAGCAGATCCGCTTTTTTCGCGTTAATCATAACTTTATGGCTGTGTATAGAGACAATTTTTCTTCTTTTGAGAAGGTCAAGTGCGACATCGAGAGTTTCTCTCGCCTCTTCGGAGATGAGGAAATCTTCCTCAAAGGAAACCAGTTCCCTCTTCCTGCCATCCTCCTCATCTTTAAGGCGGGAGAAGCTCTCCAAGTTGCTTTCAAAGGCACGGCCGAGGACGATCCGCCCACCTTTCTCCCTGAGTTGATGGTGCATCCCGGCAACCTTCACGGTGAGATCATCCAGGCTTACCACATTGCTCTTGATGGACAGAAGTGCGTGTGACACAAGGCATACCGGCGTGACCGGCATTACCGATCCTATCCTGGCTAACAGAGCATCGGCGAATATCTGCATATGTGTGAGGCGGTCGTATCGATCCAGTTTGAAGATATCTTTTCCTTCCCCTTTGAGAAAATCCGAGAGGAACACTGGATCGCCGAAGCTTACACTGGCGTAACCGTGTTGCTTCAGCCGGCCGGAGAGGTACCTGATCATGTTGATCATAAGCAGAAAAGGACCTTTACCGATTATTCTGATAAGCGAGGTGAGATTGCTCTTAAAGCCGCTTTTCTCCTTTCCTTTCTTCCATTCATGAACAAGAGAGTTGTCTTCGAGTATCCAGTCATAGTTGATGGCCGCGGGGACGAAAATGAGCTCTTTGTTGAATAGGGGGTTTGTGCTTACCCTGATTATGTAATCGAGTATGCCTATCTTGGCCTTGCGTATGTTCCCGTCGCGGGAAAGACTGCCCTCCAAAAATATCCCCTGCGTCACACCCTGGAGACTGATGAGCTGCACATATTTCTCCAGCACCAGGTGATAGAGCCTCTCCCTGAACTTGCGCCGTATGAAGTATGCCCCGAACGATTTGAAGATATATTCGAGCGGCCATACCCGGGCCCATTCGCCCACTGCATAACTCAGCGAGATCTGGCGGGCAAGCATGTAGGCCACAAGTATATAGTCGATGTTGCTGCGGTGGTTCATCACGAATACGATGACGCTGTTATCAGGGATTTGCTTCAGCCTTTGTGCGTTTTCACGGTCGATGACGACTTCATACACAAGATTCAGGATGAAGTTGGCCACCCAGTAACCGATTTTGTAATAAGACAGCAGGTTGAAAGTGGGGACGATCTCGTCGATGTATTCCTCTACATGGTCTTCAACCTCCTTAATCCTGAGGCTCTTATCCTTTGCGTGAGCGATTATCGCCTCGTGGATCTCAGGGTCGTTCAGGAGCTCGTGTTTGACGACGACCTTGTGCATAAATTTATAATTATCGAGCCTTATTCGGTTCTTTTCTATGAATTCCTTGACGGACTTGTTGAATCGGCCTTTCAGCGAGGAAATGAGAAGGGCGCGGATTATCTCATAGGCAAGGATAATCAAGAGCGTTACGAAGAGGTATTTGATCGCGGTTCCAACCATTGTTTATGGTATGCGCCTCTCAAGGCATCCATCAGTTTTGAGCCTGGATTTTTAGCAGTGAGTATCGGGTTGGACCGGGGCAATGGTGTATCACCGCATCTTTAAGTATTATCCTAAAAGATTAACGTGATGCTTTGATTAATTCAAGAATAAATATCATCCAATACCATTGATATCTCATTTTTTAAAACTACTATAAGGAAAGAGGTATGCGGACATGAAAGTGAAAATCATCACTGCCGCAATTGCCCTCCTGATGGCCTTCCTGACAGGTTGTGCATCATTAAAACCCATCCGGCTCAGAGAGGAATTCTGGCAGGAAAAGGGTAAGCGCCTAGGGGTGGCACTTGTTGTCTTTCCTCCTGCCGAGATGGTGGTTAATTCGCCGCCCGCCCCGATATTCTATGGTGAACGTCCTTTTATGCCTCATAGTGATATGTGGGATTATTCTGAATATACTGAACAACAATTGCGAATGGCTGAGACGAGGCCCATACGTGATGCCTCCAAGGAACTGAATGCCCAGGAATTCATAGTTGTACAGGACCTCTTCGTACAAGGTCTCAAAGATAAGGGTTTCGCGGCATTCCCGGTGGATAACCACATCGATCCGAAGGCGCTTAAGGTTTTCAAAGGCGGGGGTGGCGATGCTGTCTATGAGTCAAAAGATTTTCGGGATCTCGCCAAGACTCTAGGCGCAGATTTTCTGATAATCGTCAGGCTCAAGCACTATGGAACCTTGTGTCGCTACATCGACCTGAACAATTATGAGGTAGAGGTTTATGCAGAGGTTAAGGCCGAGATGATAGAGGCTGCAACCAACTTAGTTCTGTGGAGGACCGGTGGGAACGAAGGACGGTTCTCCCGGATCGTAAATGCCACATGCGCACGGCCAGACCATACGCCGATTATCTTGGATGGTTTGAAGGCACTTCTGGGAGATGCGGCAAAAGAAACCGCCAGGCAGTTCTTTTCATCGAAGCATTAAGCACTGGTAATATTATCATGAGCTCCTTATTGATTTTACCGCCTCTACGTATTATCGGTGATGCATATGGAAACGATTCGATTCAGCAATGGGGTCATGGTGGAGGTTCAGGACAAGTCGTCCGTGCTCTCGGGTGACCTGTATATGGTCCACCTGGAGATCATAACAGTTGTCACACTCGATGACGAAGACATCGAGCTTAGGCACTATTGTCCCAGCGGCAGGCTCAGGATGACCAGGGTTCTCAAGAAATCAGCAGTCCATGAGCGGGATCTTCAAGAGGTGAGAAAAGGCATAAAGGAATCCTTCCTGAATACCAACAGGCCGTACATGGAGCACCCGAAGTTCATCGGCCGGTTCAAGAATACCTGCCTCGCCACGTACCGGGAACAGGAAGAAAAGGCCAGGCAGGCCGCCATCCATGAAGAGTGAGAACAACCTCACCCCCATGATGCAGCAGTACCTCGATATCAAAAGGGACTGCAAAGACACCATATTGTTCTACCGCATGGGGGACTTCTACGAGATGTTCTATGATGATGCCCTCAAGGCATCCAAGCTCCTGGGCCTTGCCCTGACCACCAGGGACAAGAGCAAGGAAAACCCGGTGCCTATGTGCGGTGTGCCATACCACAGCGCATCATCCTACATCACCCGTCTTATCCGTTTAGGCCACAAGGTGGCCATCTGCGAGCAGGCTGAACCCTTGTCCGGTACCAAAGGCCTGGTGCACCGGGAGGTTGTGCGTATCATAACACCGGGGCTCATCGTGGAGGACGACCACCTGAACAGAGATAAGGCAAACTACCTCATGGCCGTGAGTACGGATGCAGGGAATGATGCCTTTGGTGTTGCATTCATCGATATATCCACAGGTGATTTCAGGGTCACGGAGGTCTCTTCCTTGAAGGATCTTGAAGCCGAGATCTTTCGAGTTGGTCCGAGCGAGATCCTCACTTCAGGTGATGGCATTATCCCTGAAGGATTTCTTGTGACAACCTCTGACCAGCCCGTTTCATTAGAGCGTGCAAGGCAGCTCCTTGCCGGCCACTTCGGCACAATAACCATGGATGGATTCGGCCTGAAAGATGCTTCTTTAGCCCTTATAGCCTCCGGCATGGTGCTGGAATATGTGAAACAGACCCATAAGGCCGTGTTGCCTAATGTTACGTCACTCACGTTCTACAACCCCGGCCGCTTCATGATGCTCGGCCCCACGACAAAACGCAACCTGGAGTTGTTTGAGGCCATCTCAGGCCTTAAGGAGCACACCCTCTTTGCATTGCTTAATCACACCGGTACCTCCATGGGTGCGCGTATGCTCGCTGACTGGATCTCCTTTCCCCTGATGGATGTATCTGATATCAATAAGAGGCTTGAGGCCGAGGAGGCGCTTGTCTCCCAGGAGCGAACACTGGGTGCAATGCGGGAGGTGCTGGGGGACATCCCGGACATGGAGCGGATCATCGGCCGCATCTCAGCCGGTTCTGCAGGCCCGCGTGATATGAGGGCGCTCTGTGATGGCATTGAGCAGGTTCCTCGGATCAAAGGACTGCTCGATGGGTTTGAAGCACCTTTACTCCGGGAGGTCAGGGAAGGGCTCAATCCTTCAGAAGAGCTTAAGGAGAGGATTGCACGGACCCTCGTGGAGTCTCCGCCTATTCGTCTGATTGATGGCAATGTGATTGCCCAGGGCGTGGATGCCGAGCTGGATGAACTCAGAACGTTGCGGAAGGACTCCAGGCAGTGGATCGCCTCGTTGGAGGCCAAGGAACGGGAGGCCACAGGCATCAACACGCTCAAGATCGGCTATAACAGGGTGTTCGGCTACTACATCGAGCTAACCAAGATCAATGCCGCTAAAGCCCCTGATTACTACATCCGTAAGCAGACGCTTGTAAACGCCGAGCGGTACATTACCCCTGAGCTCAAGGAGTATGAGGCCAGGCTGTTGGGTGCACAAGATGCCATCGCGGCTATCGAGCAGCGCATCTTCAAAGAGCTCAGGGAGTTTGTCCTTCCCTTCATACCCTCGCTGCAGACCACGGTGCGCTCACTCGCCTGTCTGGATGTTTTGAACTGTCTTGCATGGGTAGCTATCCAGAATGGGTATGTGAGGCCGGTGACCAGTTACGACCGGCGCATCGAGATTACCTCGGGCAGGCACCCGGTGGTGGAAAAGGTTCTCAAGTACGGCGAGTTTGTGCCCAATGACTGTTCATTTGACCCGGAGCGGGACACCATCCACATCATCACGGGGCCCAACATGGCAGGCAAGTCCACGTATATGCGCCAGGTGGCGCTTATCTGCCTTATGGCCCAGATGGGCTCGTTCGTGCCGGCAAAGAAAGCCTCAATCGGTGTTATAGACAGGATATTCACCCGCATCGGTGCGCTGGACAACCTCTCCGCAGGCCAGAGCACTTTTCTTGTGGAGATGAGCGAGACGGCAGACATCCTTAACAATGCTACCTCACAGAGCCTGGTGATCTTGGATGAGATCGGCAGGGGCACCTCCACCTATGACGGTATGTCGCTTGCCTGGGCCGTTGCGGAATACCTGGATGAGCACAGGGTCAGGACATTCTTTGCCACTCACTACCACGAGCTCGCCGACCTGTCCCGCAGGCACAAGGGTATCAAAAACTATCACTTAAGTATTGAAGAAAGCGGCAATGAGGTGGTGTTTCTCAGGGTCCTTAAACGCGGGGCTATCGGCAGGAGCTACGGCATCTATGTGGCCCGACTCGCCGGAGTTCCTGAGGAGGTAGTGGAGAAAGCCCGGATGATTCTTGCCGCTGTAAGCTCCAAGTCCAAGGCATTGCCTTCTGAACACCGTACAGCACCTGTTCAGGCAAGCCTCTTTGAAGACAGGAATACCGATATCATCAATGAGATTCTGAAGACCGACCCCAATGCCCTCACCCCCCTTCAGGCCCTGAATTTTCTTCAATACCTGAAGGATAAAATTACAAAAGACGATTACCATTAAAGCTTTCTGGGTTTTTTTCCGAAAACAATTAGGAAAGAGGCCCGTATGATGAAAGATACCGATATCAGGACGTTAGCACGTAAAAGTGGTATGCCGTACATCGATATATCCCGTGAGGCGCCCGATCCCAGGTGTATCAGGCTCCTGAAACAGGTTTTTGCAAAGGATTACAACAGCCTCCCCATACGTTTTTTGGGAGATGGTGTCCTGGTTGCCATTGCAGATCCTGATCAGAAAGATCTCATCGGGACCTTAAGCACGCATATGGGTAGAAAGGTCTATCCTGCGCTTGCGGAAGTGGAAGCCATCAAGAAGGCTATAGACACGTACTATCCGAACAGGAAAGACACGGGAGAATCCCAAGGCAAGGATACCGTCCGCACGAGCCGGACCATATCCATCATCTCGAACAAGGGTGGCGTTGGTAAGACCCATGTTGCAATGAACATGGCTAAGGTTTTAAGCGGCTTCAAAAAGAAGGTGCTGCTTATTGATGCCGACCTTGGTAATGCCGACATATCCAACAAGCTGGCCTTATTCCCCGAATATACCCTCTATGACTTTCTGCTCGGTGATGTGGATCTGGAGAGCATGATTGAGAAGACCCCCCTTGGGTTTGATCTCATTGCAGGGAGTTCCGGGGAGTTCAAACTCGCCAACATCAACTACATCCAGCGATCCAAGTTCATCAAGAACTTCAGAAGGATAAGTGAGGGATACGATTTCACCATTTTCGATTTAAGTGCCGGTATCACCACCACTGTACTCGATTTTGCACTGGCCTCCGACGAGGTGATCATCATCACGACACCGCAGGATATTATTGCTGGTTATGCTTGCATCAAGGGCTCGTTCCAGCAATTCAAGGCCATTGAAGAGAAACTTATGGAGAAGGTGGAGTTTTATAAGCCCCGCAAGGTCTACGCCCCATGGGTGGTCATGAACCAGGTGGCTAACCTCAACCAGGGTATCTTTATCTTCAACAGAATATGCCAGACCGCGGATGAGAGGATCAACAATCTGGAGACACTCTTTTCCGTTAAGCCCGAGTATCTTGGCGGGGTTCTCTATGACAAGGAAGCTATCCGTGCTGCAGAGTCACAGAGAAAGCCGTTCACGGTTGTGAACCCTAAGAGCAGAACCTCCCAGTGCCTGGAGTACCTCGGCAGGGTTGTCATTGATCCGCCCGAATTAAGAACCTATAACCAGGAGCTCAAGAGCGGGTTAGGCCGTTTTGCCATGATATTCGGCATGAGCTGATGTAACCCCCTCAAGGGAATATCATTTTTACCGATAGGTAACTGTAGGAAGGATGAAGAAGGGAAGCTTCATATGAGAATGGAAGGGTACAGGGAAAGACTCGTGGATAAGTGGGAAGAAGTGAGACCCGTAGTGATCTACTTTGCGGGTGAAAGATTCGTTGTGGAGTATGATGAGCATCACAATCCGCTCCTTTCCCCGGCTGTTGCCATGGTTCACTCCTATCTGGGCAACATGGACCTCACCAAGACGGATAATTAATCTTTAAGAAATCAGCCAGGTATAATGCCCCCGTCTTCTCATATTACCCAGGTTTTATAAATTTTCTTAAATCCTGTCCTTGCTATATTGACCGCTCTCAATTATTTTAATTTTCTATATGAGAGATCTTTCCCCCGGAGAAGACAAGACCGTCCTCGTCATCGATGACGATGAGGGCGACTGCTACCTTGTTGAAGATATCTTAAGCGAAGACGGCATCAAGGTTGATATAGCCATAGGTGGCGAGGTGGGCATCAGGTCTCTTTCCGAGAGAGAGTACCCCATCGTGATAACCGATTTACGGATGCCTGATATCGATGGAATGGCAATCATTGATTTCATCCGCAAGCGCCGCATGAACACACTGATCGTAGTCATAACAGGTTATGCCACCATTGACAGTGTTATCGTAGCGCTCCGTTCCGGTGCATACGATTACATCATAAAGCCATTCAGCGCAGAACTGCTCAGGTTTACTCTCAAGCGTGCATTTGACTACATCACCATACGGGATGAACAGGACAGGCTCAAATATTTCGAGATGGTCACCCAGCTTGCAACTACAACCGCCCATGAGGTCTTCCAGCCGTTAACTGTGCTCATGGGCGAGGCAAGTGCCATATCCAAAGGCACCGAAGGCTCAAAGGCCAAAGAAATGGCAAACCAGATCCTGACCGAGGCCAGGAAGATCCGAGATATCATCAGGAAGATGGAGAACCTCCATGATTATGTGATTAAATCATTCCCCGGGGGGCATACCATCCTGGATATTGAAAAGGGGGGCGGCGGCAGCGAATGAGGACAACATTTTAAACTTATGCAGCCTGTAGGGTTTTGCGAATCTCTTTGCACCTCCTGATAAAATTCGCTATGGTCTTTATATTCCGTTTGTTATGCATATGATGAAGGTGATCCTTCCCATTTTCTTTGCTGCATGCACTGTACCTCTGGCATGCAGCGGTTCCACGAGGTCCGTTCCTGTCCGGCCTGAAGTGGAAACCCTGCACATCAGCTTTAATGATGAAACCATTAAGGGCTTCTTTGTGTTCATTGATGCCCGGTCTCAAGAAGAAAAGGCAGCTGATAAAGAGCGGGGCCATCCCGCAGGGCCGGTCATCATATTCTTCCAGGGTCATGCCCAGCGGCCGGATGATGCCTATGAATTCACCAGCAGACTCGCCCTCCTGAGCAGATCCGGCATGGTGATCATACCTGTCTGCGACACCCCTTATGGCGCCGACCCTTCATTTCACGGCGATAGAGGCAAGGATGTCATCCTCATGGAAATGGTTCGCTTCGTACTTGCACGTGAAGGCATCACCGTGAGCGGGTTTGCACCGCGTAACGACATCCAGGTGGCCATCTGCGGCATGACAAAAACCCCTGGGCAGGAGATCTTGGACACAGAGCTTATATCGATCGGGTGGTCTCACGGCGGCATCCTGGCCCGACGCTTCTCCCATGCCTATCAGACATCTGTCCGCTCAATGGGACAGGTCTGTCCCGCGGGCTATGAGCACTGGGGACCCTGGGGTCTCACAGGAAGGTTTGCTGGCGAGAGTTTGAGGATTGCGACAAAGATGGGCAACGGCCATGCAGGGCAAACCCTCCGGTCGGCCTGGGGATTTACCAAGGGCTTTGCCGGAGACTTCTTCAGGTCCATCCCTGCAGCCATGGTTGATCTTGATTTGCGAAAGCTCTTGCGCATTTTTAAGGATATCCGCGACTGCAGCCGATATTGCGACAGCAGCTCATTTACGGCACGCAATCTTGAGCATGTCGCAGTGATTTTCGGCCACGATGATTCCTGCATGAACCCCCGGCGACAGCTCGGCATTAAAGATCCGGCCAATATTACCCCGGAGGATATACTGCGATTTAAATCAACCTTCTATTCCGATATGGAAGGATCTCCGGGTTGCCTCACTTTAAGGGTGCTTCCCGGTACGCACCTTGCTCCGGTCATCTACAGTGACCTTTATGTCAAAACTATCCTGGCCGATCTCGACGAAATGGCGGGGAACTGAAGAGGCTCAAGAACCTTCCCGTGGTACAACCCCCAAAAATCCTCATACCTATCGTATCCATAACTCTTATTCTTATGCTTGGCATCTACCACGCCATTGGGGTCGGCAAAGTCCATCTTGTGGTGCATGTCTTTGACGGTGATACTGTCTTGCTGGATGATGGCAGGAAGATCCGGCTCATTGGAGTGAATGCCCCGGAGGTCCAGTCTCCCTATCATGAACTGGAACCTTTTGGAGAGGATAGCAAGGCATACCTCACTTCGCTGGTGCTGAACAAGAAGGTGTGTCTCACCATAGGCGATCCGCCGAGGGACAAGTATGGCAGAACCCTTGCCTATGTGTACTCCGGAGATGTTCTGGTGAACGGCCGCATCATCAGGGAAGGTTGGGCGAGGGCCTACCGGATATTTTACCACCCCTGGAAGGATCTGTTCATTGCCTATGAACGGGAGGCAAGGTCCAGAAGGCTGGGGATGTGGAGGGATGAGAATAAGAGTGATCAGTGATCAGAAAGAAAGCGACTCGTGAATAGTGGCTAGTGAATAGATGGTGGGGGTAGGGTCAGGCCTTGTGCCTGTCTTGGAGGGTGGGTGGAGTAATGTGCTACCCACCATCTGAGGCGCCAAGAATCGGAAACCAGAAGTTTTATTATTGGAGAGGTGTTTCGCTGACCTGCCCTGCCCTCATGCGTACCGATTCCTGAGCCTTCCTGCCACCCAGAGCAGGATCAGGCCCAACGCGATGAGCATGGCAGACAACGGGCATTGTTGCAGGGCATTCATGAGTGCAGGGTATGCGGCCACAGTCTCACCAATGGATCCTGGGCCACGGTCTATTATGGTAACGAGCGGATAGGAATTCCACACATCACACTGGAGGAACTTGATACCTTGGTAGAGAATTATGGCGAATCCACCCATAACAGAGGCTATACCTCCGAAAAAGAACAGCTTATCCACACCCCCCCCTTTATGAGCCGGTATGTATGTTACTCAGAAATTATCTATACTATATCGACAAGGGCATAATGAAACAAGAATTACTTATTATGAAATCCTTGCAATATTTCTCCTCTTCAACTATTTTGCCCTGCAATATGCCAATGCACATGAAGGAGATCTGAATGCTTACTTATTTTCGCAAACATTCAAAGGGGTGGCTTGCCTACACCGCCTTCGGAGCCATCATCGTTGTGTTTGTTCTTTGGGGAGGCAGCTCCTATCTGACCCGTGAGGCGCATATGATTGCCAAGATCGACCGGCACATCATATCAATAGAGCAGTTCTCACAGGCATATTCCGATCAATTGAAAATATACCAGGAGCGTTTCGGCGAGGCCCTCACTCCGGAGATGCTCAAGAAACTCAATCTCAAACATACCGTGCTGGACCAGATCATCGATGACTATATCATCGAGGCCGATGCCAAGGATATGGACATCAAGGTTACCGATTCTGATCTCCAGCAGGCCATCAGCCAATTCCCTGCATTTAACAAGGAAGGAAGGTTCGATGAGAATATCTATAGGAGGTATCTTGATTACGAACGTCTTTCCCCGGCCGATTTCGAGCAGAAGATAAGAAAGAATTATTTGAAGCAGCTCTTTGTAAGTGTGATCACCGAGAACGTCATCGTGTCCAGGCAAGAGCTTTTTGCCTCATACCATTATATGAATGACACATATGATTTGTCCTACATTCCCGTCGACTCAGCATCCTTTGCCAAGGATGTTCAGATAAGCCAAGACCAGATCCGGTCGTACTATGATAACAACAAGGACCGCTACAAGCTCCCACCCAGAGTCACCCTGGAGGCCATCGAGTACCCGTCTGCAAATTATCTGGCAACCATACAGATGACTAAAAATGAAGCACAGGATTATTATGTAGGCCACAAGTCCGACTTCAGAGAACCTGCCAAGATTCATGCACGTCATATCCTCTTTAAGATTCCCGAAGGTGCAGATGCCAATGTGCTTGCCCAAAAAGAACAACTGATAAAGAAGGTCTTGGACGAGGCGAAGGCAGGCAAAGATTTCGCTGCGCTGGCCGCACAGTATTCCGAGGATGATCAAACCTCCAAGAAAGGAGGAGACATGGGAACGCTGCCGCGCGAAGGGTATCCTCAGGGTGTTGGTGATGTGCTCGGATCGATGAAGTCTGGTGAGGTGAAAGGGCCGGTTAGGTCGCCCTTGGGTATTCATATCCTGAAGCTTGAGAGTAAGGAAGAGGCAAAGGCCATCCCCTTCGAAAAGGTTGAGGCCACAGTGACTGATACTTTACGGCTTCAGCGGGCGAAGCAGGCCGCCCATGACGAGGCTGAAAAGGCATTCATGCAGCTTTATGAGCAGTCCAAGCCCGACATCGAGGCATATGCCAAGGCAAAAGGACTTTCTGTGAAGCAGATCGGTCCATTCTATGAAGGTCAGGATGCCGGGATCTCTATGAGCCCTGAGACTCTAAAGAAGGCATTTACCTTCCAGGTCGGAGAACTTGGGGAGGTTACAAGCACACCTGTCGGATACCTTTTCTACATAGTCACCAAGAAGGAACCCTCACGTATACCCGATCTGAAGGAAGTGGCGGACCGGGTTACAGCCGACCTAAAGGCCCAGACTGCCGTCGAAAAGGCAAAGGAGTATGCAAAGAAGCTTGCAGCTTCCTCGTCCGAGCAGTTGAACGCCCAGAACCCTTTGAGCACGGGTGATTTCACTCACACAACATCTACCATACCGAAACTCTCCATGATACAAAAGCTTATGGATGACGTGGATTCGTTAAGAACTCCCAAGGTCTTTGAGAGCAAGGGCACTTCATATGTAGTATGGATAAAGTCAAAGAAGACGGCTGACAACAGGGCCCTGGATAAGAAGCAGTATGATATGATCATGAAGCAGCTTCTTGCCAGGAAACACGAAATGGCCCTAGAATCCTATCTCGATCAGGCCAAGAAGAGTCACAAGATCATTAAAAATGAAGAGAAGCTGAACGAAGGCGGCGCAGCCGGTAAGGGTACGCCTTCTCCCTTGGACTATTGATTTAAGTGCGCTCAATAGATCTCGGATTTTGTGTGAGCGTATCTTCGCTTAAGATTTCTCTGTACGTGCCTGTCTATGCAGGCACGTTGAAATTGTTGATGCATCGACTATATCTTTAGAATACCTATTACCGTGTACTGTATTGCCGGGAGAGGATCTCCCGGATTACATTTTCCTCGCGGGGTGTCACCTTGAGCCCGCGTGCCTTCATGCCATACAGAAGACGGTCCCATTCCTCCATGGGGCGTTTGTTCTGATAGACAAATGCTGATGGATGACACGTGGAACACTTCTGCTCGATGATCTCGGGTTTGCCTCCGGTGCATCCCAAGAGCAGAACAGAAACAATCATGAAGAGCCCGAGTCGGACAAACAAAAGAAATCTCATGAACCCCCCTTGAATACAATGGTGTTATCCTTTACAAGATTAGACTGATGATGTTGGGCAGGCCCGGTTTGAACGATTCAACGATATGATCCGCTGCTGTCAGGCAGTGGATGGTCAGAGTTCTGCCATCAGATTGTCGAATACCTCAACAGATACTGCAGGTGCGGTTGTGAATGCTATGCCTGTGAGTTTGTGCAGGCCCACAGAGGCCTTCATGGCCTCCTCCATACCGGGCAGTTCCAGGATGAAGATAAGGTCTTTTTCACCCAGCATGGCGTACATGCCCACAACCTTGCCCTTCTGCTTCTTGACCAGAGCCGATGCCTTCTTTGTTCTTGCTGCACTCACCCCTTTAAGGGCTTCTGCCGAATACTTGCCGAACAGAATAAATGTCGCCATCTTAACCCCCTAATACGTTGTTATCACGCATCCCCTGCGCCTGAAGCAGGACATGATACATATATATGTTGATCAGGATTTGTGCATATCCGCCTTATGATACAGAAGACAGGTGATATATGCATATATACTAATCATGGCGAAGATAATGGCAATGCCCTTTGGCATCAAGGACTCGCTTGAAGGAATACGCCATTTGTTTAACCACTATTTTTCAAAAGAGTCGGTAGCCGATGGGTGAACCTTTAAGGATTTTCTTAAAAGAGCTGTTATCCCGACAGGATGACATACACGATGCCCGGGATTTATCTCGTATAATCCAGGACCCGTCTTGCTTCAACGATCTTTGGCAGGTAACGGTCACTATCGAGATCTTCTAACTTGATCTCACGTGAGTGTCTCGATGTTGCATGGATAAATTGACCGTTTCCGACATAGAGCCCCACATGGTCAATCCAAGAGTGTTTCCTGTGATTCATATTAAAGAAGAGAAGGTCACCCGGCTTCAGGGCGGACAGGGGAACGGCCTTTCCCTCAAGGGCCTGATCCCGTGATGAACGGCCCAGTGGGATGCCGTTTTCGCTGAATACATGGCGGACGAATCCCGAACAATCAAACCCATCCGGAGTTGTTCCTCCATAACGGTATGGGGCACCCAGATAACTGTATGCCGATTCCAGGATTTTCATGGTCAGCTCGTCGAGTTCTCCATCATTTGAGCCCTGTCTGAATCTTTCAGGGGCATCTTTGGCGAGCCATAGATCGATGGGTTCTTTGGGTGCGAGGTCATTGCACGATATAGCCTCGATGTTATTATCTTCTTCCGATATCATGGCATGACGGTGTTTTACGGTCTTTCCCTTATGTTTAGCGAGCCTGATCTTTTTGTGGTGCTTCTTGCCGAGGCCCGCTGATTCATTGGTGTGTTTCTTTTTTGCAGTCTTCTTGGCAATATGCGTTTTTTTGGTTGTCTTGGCCTTTTGAGATAAATGCTTGGTATGCTTCTTCTGTACGGGTTGCTCCTGGGCTGCGTCATTGCTTACGGCTGCAGCATTTGTATCCATTTCCCGCGTAACCGGGACCTGGGCTGCCTGCCCATAATCCGCCCAGATGAGCCCCATAACCATCATAAATATAACTGGAGCGAGCAAAAATCTACCCTGCATAACAAACCACCTCGTTCTCAGCTAATTAAGTTCATTATCTCGGCCCTGAAAAGTAGGCCACTGGAGTATGTATAGTAATTATCGGCTTACCATCACATTTACTTTAAGTCAATGTAGAGACGTAACTGGTATAGATTACAGAGAGTTAAAAGATATTTAGGATCAGAGACTTAGGTGTAACCAGTTGAAATCCTTGGATACGAGAAAAATATTCTTAAAATCGACTAAATAGTGCGAAATTTAATCATATCATTGATCATTGACAAGCATGATTCCTTAAGACTATATGGGCGCGCATGTGTAGCCGAAATCCACCGGAAAGGTGGATACGGGGGACCCGGTCCATGGGGCGTATTCTTGCTTAAAGATAGGGCACTTCCAAGCCCGAGCCCGTCAGCTAACCTCGTAGGCTTTTGGGAGGTTTGTCTTATGGTTGAAAGTGGTTGGTGTATTCTCGTCTTGCATATAATCCTGACAATTTCCGATAGACAATCTAAAAGGATGGGCCCGCATGCCATACTATGACAAGAATGGACTCAGCCTGCCACACCGGATTATCCATAAGATCATCGGCAAGCCCAGGGACCTGAACGAGCCTTCACTCTTTCACAAATTGAGTCTCATACCGTTACTTGCCTGGATCGGCCTGGGTGCTGACGGTCTTTCATCTTCCTCTTACGGACCGGAAGAGGCATTCCGGGCAGTGGGGAATCACACCTACCTGGCGCTGTTTCTCGCCCTGGCAACTGCGTTTACCGTGTTTGTGATCTCATATGCCTATTCGCGTATTATCGAGCACTTCCCGCACGGCGGCGGCGGGTATATCGTGGCAACCCATACTATCAGTCAGACCGTGGGTGTTATCTCAGGGTGTGCACTCCTCGTGGACTATGTCCTTACCATCACCGTTTCGCTCGCTGCCTGCGGAGATGCCATCTTCAGCTTTCTACCCATGAATTATCATATACTCAAGCTACCCCTTGTCGTGGGCCTTATTCTCTTTCTTGTGATTACGAACCTCAGGGGAGTAAAGGAATCCATCACCTTCTTGGCGCCGATCTTCATCACCTTCATCGTCACGCATATCCTTTTGCTTGGTTATGGTATCGGGACACATTTCTTCAAGGCAGGCATCCTGGCCCGGGGGCTCCACGGTGATATCACCAGCGACATGGGTACCATTGGGACTATTGGCATTATGGCATTATTCCTCCGGGGATTCTCACTGGGCGGTGGAACCTATACCGGTTTGGAGGCGGTCTCCAACGGCATGCAGATCATGCGTGAGCCTAAGGTTACCACCGGGAAACGTACCATGCTCTATATGGCGTTGTCGTTAGCGATTATGGCGGGCGGTCTTCTCGTTTGTTATCTGTTTTTCGACATTAGGCCCACAGAGGGACGTACATTGAATGCCATCCTTGCCGATGCGGTCTTCAGCAAATGGCCCTTGGGAAATAGCATCGCCCTGATCACTATCTTTTCCGAGGGAGCATTGCTCATGGTCGGTGCGCAAGCGGGGTTCATTGATGGACCGAGGGTTATGGCCAATATGGCCATCGATATGTGGTTCCCGCGCCGCTTCGCATCGCTTTCGGAACGTCTCAGCATGCAGGATGGCGTGCTCCTCATGGGGATATCCTCCATACTACTCCTCATTTATACGAAAGGCTCTGTTTCCGCCCTGGTAGTCATGTACTCCATCAACGTCTTTCTTACCTTCTCCCTTTCGCAATTCGGGATGGTCAGGTTTTATTTGAAAAGAAGGGAAACAGAGACAGCCTGGATGAGGCATATCCCTGTCCATATCATTGGATTTGTCCTTTGTGTGACTATCCTTATAGTGACGGTCTCCATCAAGTTCCAGGAAGGCGGGTGGATGACGCTCCTCATCACATCGTGCTTGATCAGTCTTTGTTATATCATTCGGGGACACTACCGCCGGGTTAGGAAAGGAACCCGCTCGCTGGATGATATCCTCATGGGCATGTACCTGGAAGGTTCTAAGATCAACACCAACCCTCCTGATCCCAATGAAATGACTGCCATACTCCTCGTGAGCGGTTACGGCGGCTTTGGTCTCCACTCATTCCTTTCAATATTCCGAAACTTCCCGAATATGTATAAAAATTTCATCTTTGTCTCTATCGGTGAAATTGACTCAGGCTCCTTTAAGGGTATTGATGAAGTAGAGGCGCTTAAGAGATCAGTGAAAGACGGTTTAAAAAAGTATGTGGATCTTGCCCGGAATCTCGGTTACCCCGCCGAATATCGCATGGACATCGGGACCGATGTAGTCGAGGCAGCGACAAATCTCTGTGAATCCGTAGTTAAGGAGTATCCCCGGTCCATGATCTTTGCAGGTAAGCTGGTATTCCAGAAGGAGGGGATATTCCAGCGGTTTCTCCATAACGAGACTGCATTCGCCGTCCAGCGCCGGCTCCAGTGGGAAGGAGTGGCAATGGTAATCATGCCTATCCGGGTGATGATGTAAGAGGAGAAACATCCGTGTTTGCTATCAGTGACAGGGGAGTTTTATCCGGATGCACGATACCTATTACTTTACCCTCATCTATCTAAAGTCCTGTGAGGGGAATACCCGTTGACAAGGCCTGGAGCCGGTAATATATCTGGCTGCAAACAGCCAAAATCCATCATCGATATGGATACGGGGGGCCCGATCACCGGGGCGTATTTTTTTAAGTGGATAGGGTACTTCCAGACCCGAGCCCGTCAGCTAACCTCGTAGGCTTTTGGAAGGATGTTACATGGATGATTATGGAAGCAGTAATTTCTGTGACTTGAACCTGACCACCGGTAATCCCTCTTAAGCCGAGCTCCACATAATATCCTATGCCCGCTCCTTCACTCGACCGTCTTAGCTTGCTGCAGCGGTTGAAGCGGAAAATCATTGGGGAGCCTCGGGATCTTAAAGAAGCTTCCATATTCCACAAGCTGAGCCTGGTGCCGCTTCTTGCCTGGATAGGCCTGGGTGCGGACGGTCTTTCATCGTCCTCATACGGCCCTGAAGAGGCGTTTAAGGCACTGGGAAATCATACCTACCTGGCACTGTTCCTTGCTCTGGCCACCGCCTTTACTGTTTTCGTGATATCTTTTGCCTACTCACGCATCATCGAGCACTTTCCTCACGGCGGCGGCGGATACATTGTGGCAACCCATACCATCGGCCAGACCGCTGGGGTTATATCCGGTTGCGCCTTGCTTGTAGACTATGTCCTCACCATCACCGTATCGCTTGCCTCCTGCGGGGATGCCATTTTCAGCTTTCTTCCCTACGAATATCACCTGTTTAAGGTCCCGTTTGTGATCGCCCTCATTATCTTCCTTGTTGTCATGAATCTGCGGGGGGTGAAGGAATCCGTCACTGTGCTGGCACCGATATTCCTGATCTTCCTTGCAACCCATACCCTCCTTCTTGCGTATGGAATAGGGACGCATTTCTCACACGTTGAAATTATAGCAAATCAGCTTCACACCGATATCTCAAAAGACATGCAGGCCATCGGCCTTATCGGCGTGATGGCACTTTTCCTCAGGGCATTTTCCATGGGTGGTGGAACCTATACCGGTATTGAAGCGGTCTCCAACAGCATGCAGGTCATACGTGAGCCCAAGGTGCCCAATGGAAAGCGCACCATGCTCTACATGGCGCTGTCTCTGGCGATAATGGCGGGCGGGTTGATCGTCTGCTACCTCTTCTTTGATATCAGACCAACCCAGAGCAGGACCATGAATGCGGTTCTTGCCGAGAGTGTTTTCACCGCATGGCCCTTGGGAAACATCATCGCCCTGATAACTATTATATCGGAAGGGGCGTTGCTCATGGTCGGTGCCCAGGCAGGGTTCATCGGAGGGCCGAGGATCATGGGCAACATGGCCATCGACCTGTGGTTTCCTAGGCGCTTTGCCGCGCTCTCGGAACGACTCACCATGCAGGATGGCGTCCTGCTCATGGGGATATCGTCGCTTGCCCTGCTTCTCTATACACACGGCTCCGTCTCTGCACTGGTGGTTATGTATTCCATCAACGTATTCCTTACCTTCTCGCTTTCCCAGTACGGCATGATCAATTACTACCTGAAGAGGAGAGGCAGGGAGACATCCTGGAAACGATACATACTTATTCATCTTCTCGGGTTTATATTGTGCATTACAATCCTCATTGTGACGGTGGTGGTGAAGTTCGAAGAGGGTGGCTGGATGACGCTGCTCATCACCGGGTGTCTCCTCGTGATCTGCTATCTCATCCGCGGCCACTATCGGAGTGTAAGGAAGGGAGTCCGCTCGCTGGATGATATACTCATGGGTATGTATCTGGAAGGCTCGAAGGTGAATACCGACCCGTGCGATCCGAACGATATGACCGCCGTTCTCCTCGTGGGCGGCTACAACGGCTTCGGCCTCCACTCCTTCCTTTCGATATTCCGGACCTTCCCGAACGTGTACAAGAATTTCATCTTCGTCTCCATTGGTGAGATAGACTCGGGCTCCTTCAAAGGTGCCGAAGAAATAGAGTCCCTGAAGCACTCCGTGGAGGACGGCTTGAAGAAATATGTGAACATGGCCCGGAAGCTCGGGTTCCCATCGGATTATCGTGTGGATATAGGCATCGATGTAGTCGATACGGCAACAGTCCTCTGCGAGAACGTTGCCAAGGAATATCCTCGTTCAACGGTCTTTGCAGGCAAGCTGATCTTCCAAAGAGAGAGCCTGTTCCAGCGGTTCCTGCATAATGAGACCGCATTTGCCATTCAGCGCAGGCTTCAGTGGGAGGGAGTGGCCATGATGATCCTGCCCATACGGGTGACGATATAGAGTAGTGATGAGTGATCAGTGACAAAGTGACTAGATCCTGTAGAGGCGGTGTTTGTCCCTGCCCTTCTTCTTAGGATGCTTTAGCCGCGACATCCGGAATAGGTCGCGCCTGAAGGCGCTCCACATCTCATAATATTGTTGTAGGAGTGGCTTTAGCCGCGATCACCTCATTTCCCGGCATTGCAGGGTGGGAGAGCTTCAGAGCAACCTGCCAACCCTCTCATCCCCTCGGGAAATATGTTGAAACGAGCTCCCTCACTTCCTTAAGCCACTGCCGGCGCTGTTCCACCGTGCTCGTGACCATGATGCTGAATGTCCTGCGCTCGAACATCTGCACCCCGCATAGGCCGAAGATGCAGTTTTTCCATAGTGTCTCCAGAGGGTCTCCGAAGACCTGAACCTCCCGCTGGGCCTCGGTATTGGAGGTGTTGAATACAAGGGCTGTCTTGGCCTTGAGCAGGCCGTTCGGCACCCCTTCTCCCAAGTCTCCCTCCTCAAACTCGTATGCCACCCCCGGGCGGAAAATACGGTCGATCCATCCCTTGAGAATGGCAGGGGGCTGGCCCCACCAGTTGGGGTGGACAATGATAATGCCTTCGGCCCTGGCTATCTCAACACAATGTTGTGCAAGATAAGGCGGCAACGGGGCATCCTTGAGGATCTCTTCCGGGGGCATAACAGGATCAAACTGCTCTTCGTACAGATCGTGAAACACGACCTTGTGTTCGTTCTCCTTCAGTTTATCTGTGGCTATCTCTGCAATTGCATGATTGAAGCTTCCTATGTCGGGGTGGGCAAGAATAACTGATACCTTCATAGCACAATCCTCTGGCGCTGAAGCTTGTTATACATACATATTAATCCCTTAAAAGCTCACGTGCAATGACCAGCCTCTGGATTTCTGATGTGCCCTCATAGATCGTGGTGGCCCGGGCGTCTCGGTAGAGTCTCTCCACCTTGAATTCTTTGATGTAGCCGTATCCTCCGTGGATCTGCAGCGCCATGTAGGCTGTCCTGTTCGCCATCTCAGAGGCAAACAGTTTTGCCATGGAGGCCTCTTTTGTGAAGGGGACATCCTGATCCTTCCTGCCGGCAGCCGACAGGGTGAGGAGGTGAGCGGCCTCGATTGAAGTCGCCATGTCGGCGATCATCCACTGGATTGCCTGGAATGAGCTGATGGACCTGCCGAACTGTTTGCGTTCCTTGGCATACCTTATGGCTTCATCCAGGCATGCCCGGGAGATCCCGAGGGCCTGCGAGGCAATACCGATGCGGCCGCTGTCTAAGGCCGTCATGGCGATCTTGAACCCGATCCCAGGCTTCCCGAGAAGGTTTTCTTTCGGGACCTTGCAGTCTTCGAAGATGAGCTCCACCGTGTTGGAGGCCCTCAAGCCCAGCTTGTCTTCCCTCGATCCCACGGAAAAGCCGGGTGTGCCTTTCTCCACGATGAATGCCGAAAGGCCCTTGCTCCCCTTTTCCGGCCCGGTCCGGGCAATGAGATTCACAACATCTGCATAAGCGCCATGGGTGATAAATACCTTGGTCCCGTTGATGAGATAGTAGTCTCCCTTGTCCTCGGCCCTGATGGCTAAGCTTGCCGGGTCTGAGCCGGAATTGGGCTCGGTAAGCGCGAAGCACCCGAGCATCTCTCCCTGTGCAAGCTTGATAAGGTATTTTATCTTCTGACCTTCATCGCCGAATTTGAGCAGCGGTTCGGTGGAGAGGTTGGCCACCGACATGGTTACCGCCGTAGATGCGCAGGCATAGGCGATCTCCTGAAGTGCCAGGCAGTAGCTGACCGCCCCCGCGCCCGACCCGCCGAACTCCAACGGCACCATCATGCCGAGCAGTCCGAGTTGACCCATCTTTTTCACTACATCCGAAGGGAAGATCTCTTCTTTGTCTCTTTTTGCGGAAAAGGGCTCCAACTCCCTTTTGGCGAAGTCTCTGGCCATGAGTCTGACCATTTCCTGTTCTGCGTTCAGTTGAAATGGCATATCCCCTCCTTAGGGTACGTAGATGACGACCAGGAGCTCGGCCTTTTCCCTTGTAGGGTTGCTGAGCTTGTGGTGGAGGGCTGAATTGAAATGGATGCTCCCGCCCTTCTTCAGAGAGGTAATGTTCTGGCCGACCTGTATGGTCAGGCCGCCATCCAGGACATAGACGAATTCTTCTCCCTCGTGGTGGTATTCGACGCCTTTATGCTCCGTGACCGGGTCTATGGTGACGCGGTAAGCCCGTAGGTGTTTTTCCTCACCCGGCTGGGTCAACGGCGCATATGCGTAGGAGGCGACCCTCTTTTTGTGGCTCTTTGTGCGCCTCTTGGAGGCCTCCTTATCTTGGGTGCCCTGGAGCTGCTCTATGTCGACCTTAAAGGTGCGTCCGAGCTGAAGTACGAGGGCGACAGGCGGGGCTACTTTCCCTTCCTCCACCTCTTCTAAGAGTGTGATTGCATAGCCCGTGTCTTTTGAAAGGGCTTCAAGACTGAGCCCTTTCTCCTCCCTCAGGCTGCGGATTCTCTTACCGAAGGATTCTTCCTGCTTTTTGCTCACATATCCCCCCATCTTCATGCAGTGTTGTCATGCATCATGATCATTATTTCTAGAACAATTCCAATGATACCATAGAATCATGGCTCAGGGACAGCAGTTATGAACTGTCTTAAATAATATGGTATTACAAAACTACAAATCATCGTTCGATCTATTGATGGGATGTTGAAAAACACCTTGCACCTGCTTATCCTTATTATGTGAAAAGCATATTTATCTTTTGGGTGCTTGCCGATGCCGTTGTGTATTTACACCTTGCATTCATCCTCTTTGTGATCCTTGGCGGCATCCTAGTCACTTTCCGGCCCAAGGTCCTCTGGCTGCATATCCCGTGTGTCATCTGGGGTATGGTGATTGAGCTGGCCGGATTCATCTGCCCCCTCACTCCGCTTGAGAATTATCTGAGAGTACAGGCAAGGCAGACCCCCTATTCGGGCGACTTTGTCATCCACTATATTGAGCCCATCATTTATCCCGAAGGCCTCACCAGGGAGTTGCAGATTGTGTTGGGACTCATGGTGGTTATGGTAAACGCCTTTGTATACGGTTCTTTGTTTCTGAGGAAGAAACGGCCCGGGTAAGAGAAGTTTTTAGGTGCGGAGGGTTTCACTTAACCCGTTTCTGAATGATGGTATCACCCTGCTCGATGATCTGGATGCTGCGTTTTTTCGGTATGGCCTTTATGGTGATGTCCTGTGTCTGGCCGGGACTAAAGGGAACTAAATGACCCTCAGACAATGAGCGGGGTAGGGTATCCGTGCTGACATTCAGTGTCCAGGGACCTGGCCTTACTCATCAAATGAACCCTTCTCCTGTGCGAGTGATACACGCAGTGTGTCGTTTTTTTGAAAGCTCTACGAGCACATTGGGCAGGCCGGATGCTTCCTTGAGCTCGGGCTCTGGTTTTCCCCCGGCTTTCATGGCTGGGACATTGTCAAGCTCATAGATCGCTGACGTACCGCCTGTGCTCAACTTGTAGAGCATGACCTTGCCTGTGAGTACAGCCTTCCTGGTTATGCTGATCTCGATGGTTTTACTCTGACCGGGTTCTGTTCTGATCGGCAGGGGGTTGGGGCAGGTGGGTATCCGGTCAAACCCGACCTTGGATGCATCGATACTCAGATACGATACCCCCTGGTTAATGTAGGAGAACATGAACTGCCCGTCTCTGTTTGTTGCAGCCGTCATTTCATCGAGTCTCAGCAATACGTTTGCCAGCGGCTCGCCTGTGAGAGCATCTCTGACAACCCCTGAGACAGTATTGGTTCCCTTTTTTTTACTGACCGGCAGGCCGAATGGGTAGGAGTACTACAGAAGCACCGATGTCTCATCATCATTGTTTTCATGATCCGAGGAAAATGTCTTGGCAGCCTGTAAGGAGAGTGTACTCTTATCCGCAAACGAGTGGTTGAGGGAAGCGGTGAGGGTGTACTTGTTAAAGGTAGAGGCATAGGGTAGGAATACACCTGAGCGGTGGACTGGATCTGGGTATTATGCGTAAGGTTGATAGAGCGGTAAGGCGGAGTGATGTTTAGATCTTACGTCTAGGCGTTTTCACCTGGCCGTAGCGGAGATAACCTCCATAGGTCTGGTCTTTCGTAAGGCTTAAATATATAGATGTGGATATCTGATAGATGAGCTCGGTCTGTGAAGTAAGATGATCTTTCTTCTCGCCGGCTTCTCCAAACAGATTGAAGGAGAGGTCGAGAAAGGAAAAGATGATTTGTTAAGAATCGAAGAGGGGGACTACTTGATCTTATACGTTCTATTCACCCTTTGTAAGGTAGTATGTGTTCATACTGATAAGCCAAACCTATAAGAAATTTGTATCAAGGATGGCACTTTGTTGAAGTTCAACTGGTCAAGGTTGTCTTTTTCTCTGTGAATAGCCGCATACACCTGGAGGGATTCGGATAGAGACCTGGAAAGATCTATGGAGAACAGCTCTTTATACTGGTAGTATCCGGGGAAATTAGGTTCCGCATAGATATATTTTATCAAGGAAGAAAAACGATCACCAAACCAGGAGAACTTAACAAGATACGCGTTATCTGATACATCAAGGTGTTTGCTCGTACCTCCTTCGAGTAGGAGATCCATGCCTTTCAGCGGTTTAAGCTCAGCTGATGTGGTTACGAGCTCATCGCTCTTCTCAATGTTATCTCTGTCTTTGTTGAGACAATACATGCTGAATCGTGCATTGTCCGTTATGGAGTACCACAAAGCAGCTGCTTCCTCAGTGACCTGGGGAGTGATACGGGACTTTGCATAATAGCTCCGAAGCATGAGCCCCATAGGCGATGAGTGTCTGCGCTCCGCGCCGATAGATATTGCTCGGTAAGCTCTGATAGTGAAAATTGCCTATCACAGGGCGATGTCATAGGTATCATCTCAAGTCCTGAGATTAATTATCTCTTGTGAACTAGGATTTATCCGGGTATCGGGCCCCCGGAAAAGGTCTTCGATAGATTGATGCCCTTGCATCAAGCGTCCTTTGATATGCATTTCAGCAGAAATGGTATGTCGTCTGTATATTAACTACAGGGACGGGGTGAGAAGGATGATCGTGGGCACTGGTTGTACTGATCGATCTAGCGGGCTCTGACCGGGATGATTCAACGAGAGATTCTGCTCGGCTTGTATCTCTACCTGTACGGCTATACGGCGGTGCACTGAACCTGTGCGAGGAACGGCATTGTGAATACTAGGACGTAAGACTACGTTAAAAGAAAGAGAGAAAAGAGGAAAAGGCGACAGAAAAAAGAAAAAAAAGGAAATAAAAAGATGCTAGAAATGTGAAGAATGATGCGATGACCTGATTGATATAGTTGATCACGAGGAAAGATGCGCGGTAATTTTGGCGGGAAATGACGGATACGGTGCATCGATGAGTAGTAGCTACAAGAGGAACAGGAGAAACACGTTATAATTGAATGTTCAGCTGGCCACATGACATCGAAGAAAAGGCATTGCACAAGCGTGAAAATCACAGCAACATCAGAGAAAAAAAAATAAAAAAAAAGACGTAAATAGATAAAGATAAAGAAAGAAATGGGTAAGAAGAGTATGATCTTCACCTTGCAGAGATTCAATGGAGTTTCTATCCGATCTGTTTTATTGCTTATTCCTAAATAATATTAAGTAATTTAAAAGATTAGACTCGAAGAGCTGATTCACCTACGTTCTCTTTTAAACCTTTAAATGTGCTGATAAGCCAAACCTATAAAAAAAGAAAATCATGGATCGCTCTATTTACTTCTCGCTTGAAGAGATCTTCTCTCGCATCTGCACCAAAAAGATTGTAAGTCACTGTGAGCACTTACGTAATATCGATCCTGAACCTCTCGAGTTCGAAAATGAGGCATTGCCTCTGAAACTCCAACTGCCGTCTCTGCATACATGCTAAAAAAAAAATGAGAAAGAAAGAGAATATAAATATAGTTTTAAAAATATAATAGAAAAATATTTGAATATTTTAAATAGAGAATATAGATATAGAGAAAATTTATATATAAGATAAAGATATAAATGATATGAGTGATAATCTGTACTGCACAGCCATCAACTGTGAATACCTAAAGCGAGATTCGTCTTTTCCATCGGTGAGACATGCCCGGAGTCTTCGATATTCACCTTGCATGCGCCTTTGATATTTTCAGCAAGGTATGCGCCGTATTTTGGCGGGGTGAGGATATCGTCAGCTTGCAGTGAGTACAAGGACAGGGACATATTGAGTTCAGCTTTCCCTAGCTCTTCTAGTACTGTTCTTCTGAGTAGAAAAAATAATAAAAAAAATAAAATTTGAGATAAAAAGAAGAAAAAAAAAAGAAAAAGAAAAAGAAAAAGAAAAAAAAAGAAAAAAAAGAAAGAGAAAAAAAAAAGAGAGAAAGAAAAAATAAAAAGGAGAAAAAGAAGAGAGAAAAAAGAGGGCCCATGACATCAAAGGCAATTGCACGAATAAGCGTGAAAATCACCAAGCACACAGATCATGGCGAATCAAAGATCGAGAACTGAAAGATTTCGTGTACTGTTCGAGATATCTGCAGAGAGCCAGTGCTCTGCAGTAAACATCTAAAAATCTTTCCCTTGCTCGAAAAAAATTCTGTACTGTTCAAATTCTGAGAGAAAAAAAAAAAAAAGAAAAAAAAAAAAAAAAAAAAAAAAAAGAAAAAAAAAAAAAAAAAAAAAAAAAAAAAAAAAAAAAAAAAGAGAAAAAGAGAAAGATATAGACCTAGCAAATGACGTTAAAAAAAAAGAAAAGGAAAAGAAAAAAAAGAAAAAAAAATAGGCGATAGAAAAGGTGCTGGTGAGCATATAGATAGCAACGACAGTAAGCAAGCTCTTATGAATGGACTGAGTTCAGCTGCCCATGACTGTAATATCCAAGAAGGCACTCGCGTGACTCGAAATAAGCACGACCATGCCGTGCCCTGTGAAAAGAAAGCTCCATTTTGTTATGCCATGGTCTAAGATCTTCATGCATCCCTTCAATCGCTCGTTTCAGCTACTGTGCACTTCTGGTGAGTGTCTGCGAAGGTAATTACAATGAACAGGTAGATTATCATATAATAGAGTTCAACTAATTAATTAATGAATATCAATAAAAAAAAAATAATTATATATAATATTTTATAAATAATAATAATATTTAATAAAAATAATAATATATATATATATAAATATATATATGAGTTATTCTAATTTTTAATATTATATATTATATTTTTATTATTTATATTAATAAAAATAAATATATTTAAAATAATATTTAATATATATTAAAATTATTAATATAAAAAAACAATATTTATAAAAAAATAAAATAAAAAAATTAAAAATATCTCATCTTCTTCTGGAGACTAAAAATGACAAAAAAAAAAAAAAACAAAAACACAAAGGCATTGCCTAAAAATGTACAAGTAAGTTCCAAATATTCTGCATAGCTCTTATTGATAGAATTAAACAAGATATCAGAAATTAAGCTCCATAGTTCTCATAATCATTCAGTGAACGTTCCCTTAATGCCCACGGTATTTATACAATACCCCCGCAGAGGAAATATTCTGAATAGATTTGAATAGGGATGATAAAAAATATATAAAAATGTAAATAAGATTAAATGAAAAAAAAAAAAAAAATATATAAGAAAAAAAAAAAAAAAAAAAAAAAAAAAAAAAAAAAAAAAAAAAAAAAAAAAAAAAAAAAAAAAAAAAAAAAAAAAAAAAAAAAAAAAAAAAAAAAAAAAAAAAAAAAAAAAAAAAAAAAAAAAAAAAAAAAAAAAAAAAAAAAAAAAAAAAAAAAAAAAAAAAAAAAAAAAAAAAAAAAAAAAAAAAAAAAAAAAAAAAAAAAAAAAAAAAAAAAAAAAAAAAAAAAAAAAAAAAAAAAAAAAAAAAAAAAAAAAAAAAAAAAAAAAATAACCCCAGAAGTTGAATGGTAGCTCAAAAATCATGGGCAGGACCTTAAGCCGTGCACCGGTATAAAGCGTGAGTTTTATAAAAAAAATATTAATGAGGGAAAAGGTAGGTAAAAAAAAAAAAAAAAAAAAAAAAAAAAAAAAAAAAAAAAAGAGAAAATTATCAATACCCCCGCAGGGAACTAACCCTTTGGATGATTGATAAGAAGATGCTGTGTGATGGCACCACCCATGCTGAGCCCACAGGGTATGGCGGGTTTTTTTTTTTTTGTTTTTATCTTTTTTTTTATGTGTCTCTTATGTTTTTATTTTTTTTTTTTGTTTGCCTTTGTTGTGTCTGTGATCTAATTTATTTTTAAAATTTTGTTAGTTTTGTTTTTATTTGTTTTTTTTTTTTTTTTTTTTTTTAGATAAGTTTTGTTGTTTTTTGTTTTTTTTTTCTTGATGTAATTTTTGTTTTTTTTAAAATTTTGTATTTTTTATTTTTTTTTTTTTTTTTGTTTAGTTTTGTTATTCTGATAAGAGGCTATTTTTTCTTTCTTGTTGATGTTTTTTTTTTTTTTTTTACCTTTTTCAATCTCTCCGAGTGGTCTCTTAATGTAAATTCCTGAAGATCTGTTTGACAGACTTAATATAGGGCAAATCTAAATAATTTTTTTTATATATTTTTTTTTTTTTTTTTTTTTTTTTTTTTGTTTTTTTTTAAAAAGTTTTGAAAGTTAAATTTTTTTTTGGCCTGGGAATCTTCGCCGAGTCAATGAAACCAAGGGAACAGACTGGGCATAATCCCGTCTTCGCTTTGTGCTGAAAAAGAAGAATCAATGAAATATTTTGCAAGGCTTAAAGAAATGAGAAAAAAATTATTTGAGCTAAAAGAAAAAAGAAAGAAAAGATGAATAAAGATAGGGAAAAAACGAGAAAAATAAGAATAGAGAGAGATATGAAAGAGTAATAAATAGGTAAATCATAAAATTTTATGTGAGAAGATCAAATGAAAGAAAGAAAAGAAATATGAATATATTATGATAGAATATAAAAAAGAAAAATATAAAATAAAAAAAAAAAAAAGATGTGATAAAAATATGTTATGATATTGGCACAGAAACGCAAAATTGTAATCGATGAATAAAACAATGGTAAAAAACAGACCTTTTGACTGATAAGAAAGACGTTAATCTCTCCCCTTTCCTTGAAGATAGAGAGAGGAGATGAATGGAGAGAGAAGAGGGATGGAAAAAGGGAGAGGGAATGATAGAATAGAGAGAAATCGACAAGAAAAAGAGAAAAAGAAACTGAGCAGATGAATACGGGAAATACGAAGTAAAAGAATAAAAAAAGGGAAGGTGGCTGGTGCCATGGCCGGGGAGATCAATGGCAATGGTATTTATATAGGGAAATAAAAAAAAAAAAAAAAAAAAAAAAAAAAAAGAGAAAAAAAAAAAATAAATATATTTTAACAAATATAAAAAAAAAAAAAAAAAAATGAAAAAAGAAAAAAAAAAAAAAAAAAAAAAAAAAAAAAAAAAAAAAAAAAAAAAAAAAAAAAAAAAAAAAAAAAAAAAAAAAAGAAAAATATAGAAAAAAAAAAAAAATAATAAAAAAAAAAAAAAAAAAAGAAAAGAATATGTATGGTAAAAGTGCTTCTACCTGATGCCTCCCAGATGAGGCGGGATGTCCCTGCACCATGAATAAAGACGAGGGTAGGCTTGTCCAGAAAAAAAAAAAAAAAAAAAAAAAAAAAAAAAAAAAAAAAAAAAAAAATGAAAGTGCTTCTATCTGTGTTTCGATGAGGGGGATATAAAAAGTCTCTGCATACATATAAAGGGTAGAATTTGTTAGGTAATAAAAAAAAAAAAAAAAAAAATATAAATAAAAAAAAATAAAAGAGTAGATTAAAAAATATTTATTATGTAATTAAAAGAAAAAAAATTGAGAATTATAATAGTATTATAATAGTATCAAGCGGCCACTTTCCCGTGATGTAAAAATATAAAATTATAAATTTTATTAATATAATAATAAAAAAAAAATACCCAATCTCTCCTGCTGATTGGTGTTCCATAAATCTCCTAAAGCTGTTCGACGAAAAAAAAAAAAAAAAAAAAAAAAAAAAAAAAAAAAAAAAAAAAAAAAAAAAAAAAAAAAAAAAAAAAAAAAAAAAAAAAAAAAAAAAAAAAAAAAAAAAAAAAAAAAAAAAAAAAAAAAAAAAAAAAAAAAAAAAAAAAATAAAAAATAAAAAAAAAAAAAAAAAAAAAAAAAAAAAAAAAAAAAAAAAAAAAAAAACCCAATCTCTCCTGCTGATTGGTGTTCCATAAATCTCCTGAAGCTGTTCGACGAAAAAAAAAAAAAAAAAAAAAAAAAAAAAAAAAAAAAAAAAAAAAAAAAAAAAAAAAAAAAAAAAAAAAATCATAAAAGATGAGTGAAACAAACAGAGACCGGACCGCCTCTGAACTCCAGACAATACGGTTCATGTCTTAGTCACATGTTATCCAATCTTCAAACAACGCATGCTCAGGGAGGTGAAAACCTCCTCATAGGTAAAAACAATCTCCTCACCGGGATCACTCAGGGCAAGGCTGTACAAGAGGGGAACGTAATGATCCACCGTGGGGATTGAAAGTGTTGCGGGTTTCCCAAATTTTTCATAATGGATCAGAGAGTCAAAATCCCTTTTGATTATACTCTCCTTTACCCAATCATCAAATTCAATAGCCCAGTCAAAGGGGGCATTGTCGCTCCTGGAAAATACCAACTGAAGATTGTGCACGATGTTACCGCTTCCAATAATGAGCACACCTTGTTTTCTGAGCGGCTTGAGATTCTGAGCCAGGGCAAAGTGGTAGTGCATGGGCTTATAGTAATCGATGCTTAATTGAAATACCGGGATGTCGGCCTTTGGGAAGAGATGTTTCAGTATTGCCCAAGCCCCGTGGTCCAAGCCCCATTTATTGTCTGTTTTAACATCAGGGATCAGTGTTTTTAATTCTTGGGCATATTCAGGGGCACCGGGGGCAGGATACTTCACATGATACAATTCCTCCGGAAAGCCATAGAAATCGTATAGCGTATCCGGCTTCGAGGTTGTGCTGACATAAGAACCCCTTGTCAACCAGTGGGCTGATACAACAAGGATGGCGCCGGGCTTTTCTGCAATAGACTTTCCCATGACGGAAAGGCTTTGGGTGAAAGGGTTTATTGAGATAGCATTTGTCGGAATACCGTGGCCGATGAAGAATACGGGCATCTTTGGTTGAGTTTGCTGTATAGCTTTCATGCTGATCCTTCTTTCCCTTCAACGCTTAATCTATGCGTTTCATGAATTCCACAAAAGCTTTGTTGAAGGCTTCTGATTGTTCTATATTGACAAAATGGGCTGCATGAGGAATGACTCTCAATTCCGAAGAAGCTATTCCGCCCTGGATAGATTCAGCAACAGACACAGGTGTACCAGGATCTTGCTCACCAACCAGCACCAGTACACGCTGCTTAATAGCACCGAGGCAGTCCCGCAGATCCATATCACGGATCGCGGCGCAGCAGGCGCAATACCCTTCAAGGGGCGTATTCAAGATCACCCGGCGTATCTTTTCAATCTCATTTTGCAGGTGCTCCCGACCTGCCTTTGTGAACCAGCGGTCTATGGTGGCATCAACAACCGCTGCCATTCCTTTCTTCCGCACGAGATCGATCCGCTCATCCCAGATTTCGCGCGGGGAGATGTGGGCCGCTGTGGAACTGAGTGTCAGCGAGATCAACCTGTCGCCATGCCTGGCGCCCAGTATCTGGCCGACCATGCCGCCCATGGAAAGGCCGCAGAAGTGGACCTTCTCCAGACCGAGCACATCCATCAACCCTACAGCGTCGGCTGAGAGCAGTTCCATGGAGTACGGACCTGCGGGTGCTGCTGAGAGGCCATGGCCCCGGCCGTCATACCGGAGCACCCTGTACCCTGCCTGGATGAGTGCGGGAACCTGGCTGTCCCACATGCTAATATCTGCGGCAAGGGAGTTGGAGAGCATCACGACTACTCCCTGCTCGGGTCCGTCAAACCGGTAGTTGAGGGTCGTTGCGTTCAGGTCGGCTAGGGGCATGCGCTCCTTGATCCTTTATTCGTGTTTTTAAGATATTGCCGCTATTATTACATGAAGTGCACCACATGACCCAGGTAAAAGAAAAATGCGATCGCCACTAGGTGAAGGAGCCACCAGTTCATGGTAAACAGTCTGAAATTATTCATGGTTACCTCCAAAGCAGGTTGCCGAGGGTATACACAATGCTTAAGCCCACCAGATGGACAAGCCACCATCCCATGTTGGGGTAACGGTATGTTACGCCTGCCTTGGGCTTATTCGGATCATAGCCGAAGGTCTCCAGATCAAAGAGTGCTTTCCCAATAAAAAAGATCGTCCACAAGATCAGTATGTCAGGCAGTGTCGTCTCCAGGATGATCGACGCAAACGTGGCCTGGGCAGGCCAATGAGCAATCGAGAAGTGAGCCATTACAATCGTGCCGATAATGGCCAACATACCGTTTAAAACATAACCGTAAGAATAAGTCTTCTTGAAGGAAAAAAGCAGGGGTACCACAATGATGCTCAGGACGCCCGTGATGTACCCGACAACAATAGAAGGAACTTTAACAATCGGGTGAATTCGTATATGGAGCAATAATCCCCCAAGGGCCAGGGTGATAATGGCAATGAGTAAGAGTGACTTGACATAGGTTTTATTTGACATAGTTCCTCCTTCAAGCAAATTTTCATTTTGGGTTGAGGAATATTTTACCCATCAGCACCTTATATATATTTACCACCATGCACACGGGCAAGTAGCAGGCACTGCAGAGACCATAGGGGAGTATATGTTGCCGGTCCAGCAGGAGTTCCGCAATTTTATCCTGCTCTTTTTGTTTGCTATTCGACCGTCATCATATAATCACCTGTACAAGAATTGAGGAGGTGCCGTTCATGGCAAAAGATATCTTAAGCGATGATAATCCAAATTCCTCCTCTGCCCGTATGGTCAACCCGGACCTAAGCCCCAAGGAGCTGGTGGTGATTGTGGATGAGCACAACGTTGCAATCGGCAGCTCACCAAGGGCCCTCATGCGGAAAGAAGGGCTTATTCACAGGGCGACGTACATCCTGGTCTTCAACTCCTACGGGCAGCTCTTCGTGCAGGACCGCACCATGACCAAGGACATTTTCCCGGGTTATCACGATCTCTGTGCCGGCGGCGTGGTGCTTGCCGGAGAGGAATATGAGAAATCGGCAAGACGTGAGTTCGAAGAGGAACTTGGGATTAAGTGTGTGCCGCTTAAGTTTCTTTTCGATTTTTATGGTGAATATGCAGGGCAGAAGGTCTGGGGCAGGGTATTCTCATGTATCTCTGACGGGCCGTTCATCCTCCAGAGCGAAGAGCTTACCGGCGGGGCATTCCATGAAATCGACGAGGTTAAAGAATTGATAAGCAAGGAGCCGTGCACGCCTGACAGTGTGTATGTACTTAAACGCTATCTCAATATGCCCGGATCTTTTCATGGGGGATGACCCGATATTTTTATTGACAATGGTTTGATGTCAAACTATAATGGATTTATGAAGAAAGAGCTGGTCATACTCCAGATCGGCAGGATCCGGGACAAGGCGAACAGCTTTCTGACCAGGGAGCTTGCCAGGCGCAACCTGAAGGGCATCGCGCCGTCCCATGGGGATATCCTCTGGGCGCTGTTCACCTATGGCGATCTACCCATGAAGAGACTCTCAGAGATCATCAACAGGGATAAATCCACGGTCACGGCCCTTGTGAACAAGCTCATCAACTCCGGGTATATACTGAGAAGAACGCATGAATCCGACAGCCGCAGCAGTATTATCTCTCTGACGGAAAAGGGAAGGGCCATGCAGAAGAATTTCTGGGATGTATCCGACGCCCTGCGGAAGAAGGCATACCAGGGATTAACGGATGGGGAGATGGAAACCCTCATGCACTTGCTTACCAAGATCCATGATAATTTCTAAAAAAATTTATGGATTTGGTTTGACGTCAAACAAAGTATAAAGCGTGGGCGGGAAGGGGGAGGGGAGGGGGGAGAGAGAGAGAGAGAAGAAGAAGGAAGAGAGAGAGAGAAGAGGGAAGAGGAGGAGAAGGAAGGGGGGGGAGAGGGGAGAGAGAAGGGGGGGGGAGGGAAGGGGGAGAGAGGGGGGGGGAGAGGGAGAGGGGGAGGAGGGAGGGGGGGGAAGGAAGAGGGGAGAGGGAGAAGGAGGGGGGGGAGGGGGGAAAAGGAGGCAGTATGAAAATTGATGAAGGGACACACAAGGCTATTCAGGGGCATCTTGGCTACACGGATGATGAGATGGCGTTATTCATGGAGAATCCCCGCAATCTGGATGTCATGTCCAAGGCAGGGGCCTTGATGGGCAAGACCATTGTCATTGAGGTGGTGGAGGCGAGCGGGTGTAACTCTCAGCACAAGGCAGGAGACAAATTTATCTTTGATGGTGCAGGAAACCTCATCACCAAACTCAACCCAAGGAAAATCTGCTGTTTCGCATTAGGCCAGATCCCGGGTCTTATCTTTGCCGCCAATGAGCTCCTCTATGCAGGGGTAGATCCGAACGAGATGCGCTTCAAGAGGACCGGCTGCTTCGATACAGGAGTAAAGTGCGGCGGCTGGGGCCACATCGTCATGGAGATCAGGGTGGAGGATCGCAAGAAGGCATAGAATCATAGGGTGTGGTGTGGGGGGGGTTTTGTCTGCTTGAGGTGAGATCAGATCGCGCTGGGCTGAGCTGAGAGTGGAGAGATCTCACCGTGTCCGCGAGGAGAAGCTATGATGCCTGATCATGGCTGAAAAGGGTGCATTCTCACGAAAAAAGGAAAGGGTTATGCCCTTATCCGACAACTGGCCTCTGGAACGCTCCCTGCAGAAATCGAAGATACATCCTTAGAGAGATTGAATCCAACTGGAAACGATACGGAACGAGGGGTGATCTCCCGTCTGCGGCATCCAACGCCCTCAGCGAATCATTCCTGTCGAATCCACCCTGCAGATCAAATCGCTATACTCCCTCATGAGGTTGTTCTAACCTACAGGAGCTCTGGAACGATCGCAGTCTCATGTCATGCCGGATGATAGAGCAACGCTGTAACGCCCCTATCGAGACATGTTTCAATTTCGGGAAGATGGCAGTTCTTGAGAGACTTTAGGAAGATGGGTATCTCCTGAGGAGGCGTCGGCTATTCTTGATGAAACGGAGAAGGCCGGACTTGTTCACTGCGGCAACAACTCATCTGATAAAGCGGACAAGATCTGCAATTGCTGCTCCTGTTGCTGCCTCTCCTTAAGGGTCTCATGGATTCAACAATCCCACGCCGTTGAAGAGTTCGTACCTGGCGTTTGTCAATGAAGAAAGTGTACCGGTGTGAATCGCTACAGCGGCCGGTGCCAGTGAATGCAATAGTACCGGGGAAAACAAGGCACGGTTGACAGAAAAATGCATCGGCTGCGGTCTTGTGCAAGTGACTGTCCAGAAGGGGCCATCGAGCTCGGGAAGCGGCAGAGTCCCCGGATGTCCCGTGACATGATGGATATGGGCTCGCGGGTCCTCAAGGAGAAGGGAAAGAAGGAGACATTCATGGAGATTATGATGAAATGAACAAGGCTGTAAAGGGCCTGAGAGATACAAAGAAAAGGAAAAGAACAGGAGGATAATTGAGTATGATGATGACAAGAGAACAGGCCAGGGAATTTGCTTCAAGGTGGCTGCCTGCCTGGACCGGCAACAATCCGGAAAGACTTGCAGCCTTTTATTCCGATGATGTGGCGTATCTCGACCCGACTGTCCCGCAGGGTCTGAAGGGCAACGATGCATTGCTGAAATACTTCCGTAAGTTGCTTGCCCTCAACCCGGACTGGGTTTGGACACAGATCGAACCCATCCCCATGGAAGATGGCTTTTTGAATAAGTGGCATGCAAAAATCCCTGTCGGCCCACAGACAATAGAATGCATCGGCGTGTGTTTCGTGCAGTTCGACAATAAGGGACTGATCCGGCGCAACGAGGTTTACTTTGATTGTACAAGGTTGAACGAGGAGGTAAATAAATTAAGGCAATCTACCTAGTTGACGGCCCATGGGGAAGAGCAGTCGTTTCTTGATTCATTTAACCGACAAGGTCTTGATGATGAATGCAACAAGCCAGAACACGGGTATGAGGCCGAGGGCAATGATAATGGCGGTATAGTCCACCTCAATACCCAGCCTTGCGAAGTAATGAACCAAGCCTTGGTTGGTGCGGGCGCTGTGGGAAGCATAGATTACGATGGAGGCTGCGGCAATGATGGCCCCTGAGATCAGAAAGAGGGTGGTTATATTCGGCATGTTCTTCATGACTGGCATACTATAATGAGATCGTTTTCCTGGTTATGCAAGGAGGATCTTGGAATCCGGACAGATCAAATTCCTGGAATATCTTACATGAATATTTTGAACCTTGTTTTCTCTTCCTTGGCAAATATTACTATGTAGCCCGATGAAGGGCACTCCGGTCTTGTGAAGTCCCTGCACCAAGACAGATTATTTATCGCGGGCCGAATAGTATTTTTTCAGGAGGCGAGATATGGTTACAAGAAACACTCCGGTCGACATGGGGAAACGGTTGTTGTTCGGCTTTATCGCAGGATTTTTTGCCACCCTTGTTTTTCACCAGTTGACACTGGCTGTGCTCTGGATTGTGGGCTTGGCGCCATTCGGGCCTTTCTCGATGACAGCGACCCAGCCCTTCGGGATACCCGCAGTATTTTCCCTCGCATTCTGGGGTGGCATCTGGGGCATATTGTTCGCATTGATAGAGGGCGGCTTTCCGCGGCGCGGCTATTGGTGGTGGGCCTTTCTGTTCGGCGCCATCCTGCCTTCCCTGGTTGCCCTTATGGTGGTGCTTCCCCTCAAGGGTAGACCCATGGGAGGGGGGTGGCATATGTCTTTGTTATTAACGGCATTCCTGATTAACGGCGCATGGGGTATCGGCACAGGGCTGATCCTCAAGGGGTTGTCCGACAGGTTCAGCCCCTCACAGAATGCGGGCACTTTAATGCATAAAAGTGCCTGAGAGCTTTTACGGGTGAGTCGGGAGGGTTTTATTGCGCCATATATGGATCTTGATGGAACTAAGCATTTTTTTTGACAGGTGCATGTATCTCTCATATAGTTTTAGTGGCCGATGCATCTTAAAATCCATGCAGGAGGTGCCGAGGGTGGATGCGCATGACAAGGTTGTGGACGGTTACAGGTTCCTGCCGCCGACCCTGAGAACCTTATTGAGAAAAGAGATCCCGGAGACGGATTATACAGGAGAGATCCCCTGGACCCCGATGAGGAAGCCGGCTTCTCAGACCACGTTCTCCCTCATGACGTCGGCCGGAATAAGCCTGAAGCAAGACCTGCCCTTTGACATGGAACGGGAGAGACGAGAGCCCTTCTGGGGTGATCCTACTCACCGCGAGATTCCCCGGGACACATCACAAGATCAGATCGAAGCAAATCATCTCCATGTCGATACCCGATTTGTCAAGGATGACATCAATGTGATCCTGCCCATAAATAGATTTGCGGAGCTGGAGAAAAATGGCGTCATCGGTAACCTGGCACCGACCTGCTATTCATTCTACGGTTACCAGCACGACTTCTCGTTCCTTCTCGACAAGACCATGCCCGACGTTGCCGCACGGATGCACGATGAAGGGGTTGAAGCGGTCATGCTTACCCCGGGCTGCCCCTTGTGCTGCCGGTCCGTGGGCCTGGTGGCGCGGTTTCTCGAGTCACAGGGATTCTCAACAATCTGCCTCACCCCGATCCCCGAATTCAACCGGCTGATCGGCATACCCAGGGTGGCGGCCATCGAATACCCGTTCGGAAGACCCGTGGGCAAGGTGCATGACACTAAGGGCCAGCAGGAGGTCCTGATGCAGGTGATCTCCTGCCTGGAGAAGGCCGGGAAACCAGGTGGGGTATTCCATCTCCCGTTCACCTGGCCTGAAGAGCCGAAGGAAACACAATGGCACCCCCCCGAGATCTCCCCGATACTCAAACTATTCCAGGCTGAGATCAAGAAGATAAGAAATCAGGAAGGGAAATAAACCGCAAAGAAGACCGGTAAGATAAAATCAGGAAGAAAATATCAGCTTTGTCCCCGACATAATGACAAGGTCTTTACCCTTCAGGTTCATTTTTGTTTTGCAGTGATTCGTGGTATAACAACAAGATCATTACCTGACTCCGAAGTCTCGCCTGAGAGGAGATACCTATGAAGCGAAGAGACTTTCTGAAAGGGGCTGCAGGGGCATCGCTCATGGCGGTGTGCCCGGTTACAGGCAGTGTGGGTGCACACCAGGCCCCCAATAAGGCCGCAAAGCTTTCTCCGGGTCGCCCAACAAAGGTCTTTCTGGCAGGAGTGGGCAGAGGGGCTACAGAACAGGCAATTAAACTCTCGGTCCGCGAATCGGCCGAAGCAGCCACGGATTTCTCCTGGCTGTCCAGAGGCGACGCTGTATTCATCAAGCCGGTGGTCAATTCAGGATACCCCTATCCGGCCACCACCAGCCCCATTGCCATCGCAGCCATGGTCGAGCTCCTCAAGGAAAAGGGGGCGGGCCGGGTAATCGTGGGAGACATGTCCGGTGTGGAAAATGTGAGATTCTCATCAACCGAACTTACCGGCAGCTCCCGCAAATTGATGGAGGCTTGCGGCATGGCTAAGGCCGTACAGGCATCCGGCGCCGAGATGCAATTCTTCGAAGAAGCGGGATGGAATGCATTCTATGAAGACATCCCGGCTGCGGGCTCTCATTGGAAGAATGCCCTGATGATGCCGAACATCCTCAAGGAGGTTCAGCACATCATCCTCATGCCCCGCTGTTCCCGCCATATAATTGCAGGCAGCACACTGGGCATGAAGGCCGCGGTAGGTTATTGGCGCCACGACACACGTCTTGAATACCACCGCGACGCTGCCACCCTGCAGGAAAAGACGGCCGAAGGCAATACCGTGGAAACCCTGCGCACAAAGCAGAGGCTGGTGCTTTCGGCAGCAGACAAGATACTTACCACCTTTGGCCCGGACAAGGGGTATGTCTTTGCGCCGGAGACCGGTATGATAATCGCCTCACAGTCGGTGGTGGCCCATGACATGGTGTCTCTGGCCTGGCTCCTGGACAACAGACGCACCATCCCTGATTCACAAAGGGATGATTTCATGGATACCAGTAAACTGGCTCCCAGATTTGCCAATCACATAGTAGTAAGCTGGCTGGGCGGATGGGGACCGGCCCTGGCGTCGGAAACGTTTACCAAGAACGATCTCAAAACCATCTGGGATGATCGGGTCATCACGCATGCCTGCGAGGTCTTCGGCGGCGTGCCCGGGATTGTCCTGGAACCTGCCAACAAAGCGCTCCCCGAAGACTTGAAGAAGCGGTTGGGCCAAATGACCGCCTTTCCTGCCTGACCGGAAGACCCCCTAAAGGATGTAAACACCCAGGCGCTTTGCTTCGGGTGTGTCGCATATCTCATTGATCTGTGTCTAGTCCTTCGGCCCTTTTTCTCCAAGATGGAGATTGATGTTGAAGAGTTGCATTTAATTGTAATACATCTGTTGATACGACATTCTTACAAAACATCATGGGAGGGGGATATGGCTGTCATTAAGAACAAAGTCATGACTGCGCAAGAGGCCGTCAACAGGTTCGTTCAGGACGGCGATCACCTGGTTATCGGCAATTACACCGTAGGGACCTGTGCCGCCCTCGTATTCGAGGTCATCAGACAGCAGAAAAAGGGCCTGACCCTGTATTCCCAGTCAGGGGTCTTTGACGTGGAAGTGCTGGTCGCAGGAGGTTGTATAAACCGGCTTGTAACCACCTACGTATACCGGGCAGGCGGAAAGGAGGGCGGGTCTGCCGTGGAGAGGGCGATCAAGGCAGGCACCCTTGAGATGGAGGACTATACGAATTTCCAGTACAACGCCCGCATGGTGGCCGGCATGCACGGGTTCAGCTTCATGCAGGTCTTGGAGGGCGCCATGGTCACCGACCTGTTTAAAAAGCGCTCATTTATGGGGGAAGAAAAATATAAGGTGATCACCTGCCCGTATACGGGCAGGCAGATTCTCACCGTGCCGGCGGCAAACCCCGATGTGTGCATCGTTCACGTGCAGCGGGCCGACAAATTCGGAAACGCCCAGTACTGGGGGGCCCTCGGCAGTGTTGCTGCTGCGTCCCTCGCGAGCAAGAGGATCGTTGTATCGTGCGAGGAGATCGTGGAGCACGATATCATCCAGTCGAGCCCCCACCTGACCCTTATCCCCGGATACCGGGTGGATGCGGTGGTCGAGGTTCCCTGGGGCGCGCATCCCACAGAGGTGCTGGGTTACTACAATCTCGACCGGATGATGTATGCCATGTTTTTCCTGTCGGATATGACGGGCGACGGCCTGAAGGTATGGATGGACGAATGGGTCTATGGGTGCACTGACCGCCATGCCTACCTGGATCATTACATGGCCAAGCACGGTGCGGAGATGCTCGATGCCATCAGGGCCAAATCCTATTTCTCCGCACCCGCGAATTACGGCGCCGCCTATACCTCGTGCTGGGACAACGACAACCTGGAACGCACCATGGGCATTACGTTGGAAGAAATGGAAAAGATCCTTGAGGATAGGGGGTTGCTCAATGGCTAAGAAATACACACTCGACGAACTCTTGATCATCACTGCTGCCCGGGAGATCCGTGACGGTGAGAACATCATCCTGGGGGTAGGGCTGCCCACCACTGCAGGCGCCATGGCAAAGGCCCTCCATGCTCCGAACGCGACCCTGATGATGGAATCGGGTATCATCGATTTCAGGCCGCTTGTTCCCCCGAACCATATCGCCGATGCAAATTCCTGCAGGGGATTCTCCTATGCAACGGACCTGTTCTCTGCGTTCACCATGACCTACCGGGGGTATGTTGATGTGTGCTTCTTGGGCGTTGCCCAGATCGACAAGTTCGGCAACGTCAATACCACGGTCATCGGGGATTATCATAACCCAAAGATGAGGCTGCCCGGCTCGGGAGGCGCACCGGACTTCCTGTCATACGCAAAGAGGACGATCCTCACCATGCGGGGAGGGGAGTTTGTGAACAAGCTCGATTACGTCACCTCTCCGGGGTTCCTCGACGGAGGCGACAGCAGGGACAAATCAGGGCTCTTTCCGCCCGGCTCGGGGCCGGCCATGCTGCTGACCACCAAGGGGATCTTCCGGTTTGACGAAAAGACCAAGGAGATTTATCTCTCCAAGGTCCACCCGGGCGTGAGTGTGGACAGCATCAGGAAAGACGTCCCCTGGGACCTGAAGATAGCACATGACCTCTCGGAGACGGACCGGCCGAGCGATGCGGAGATCGAATTCGTCAGGCGCTTTGCACCCACCGAGGCGGTCGGCAGGAAGCTGATGTACGAGCTCGGCCTTACCAATGCATTCAAGAAGGCCCAGGCACGGGGGAAGATGTAGCTGCAAATGGGATAATTTGAGGGTGGGTGGAGCGTTAACGAAACCCACCCTTAAAGAATGTACACGCTCAAGCGCTAAAGCACATTTCATTTACCTCACTCCCCGAAGAACCTGCCCTCTTCCCATGCCACCTTGTGCTCCATGATGACCTGGAACTGGTGGCCCAAGTCCAGGATCTCTTTTTGCCAGAAGGCGTCGGTGCCCCAGCCGGGGTGATTGTTCCTGAAGTCATAATCATGGGCCTGTCTGGCCCACCAGGCAAGGAAATAGATGATGCGCATGAACCGTAAGGGCTCGATGAGCTTAAGGGATGAGCGGTCGAATTCCCGGAACTGACCGTACCCATCGAGCAGGAGATCGATCTCGCGCCGCGAGCGGCCCGCATGGTCGGTCAGGAGGAGCCAGAGGTCGTGGACAGGGGGGCCTGTCATCATATCGTCAAAATCGATCACCATGAGTCCCTCGCCCGGCCGGTCGAGAAGGTTACCCCGGTGGCAGTCTCCATGGATGCGGATAAACCCCGTGCCATCAAAAAGAGAGGAGATACCCTCCACGATTCGGGAGGTGAGGTCTTCAAAGGCGGCCTTGTGCTCAGGGGTTACAAATCCGCCTTTGATGATGTAATCCAGATCTGCACGGGTGGACACCATGGGGTGCAGGGTGATCCTGTCCTGCGGACTTCTGCGCTCACCTGCGAGATGGATGCGTGCCACAAGAGAGCCCACCCGTATCCAGTCTTCATCGGCGTTCAGCTCGAATGCGCGTCCGGCCTTCTTGGGAAAGAGCGCAAAGAAAGTACTGAGCGCGTTTCCCAGGGTGCTTCCATCAGCAAGCCTCAAGGGGCACACGACCGGGATCTCATCATCCGCGCAGTCAGCCAAGAATCGGTGCTCGTCCTCAAGGGCCTCCCTGCTCCAGCGCCCGGGCCGGTAGAACTTGGCGATAAGGCGTTTCCCTGCCTTGGACTGGATCTCATAGACCCGGTTGATATAGCTCGGCAGGGGCATGGCAAGCCCGGTCATGGGGATACCGGTGGCATCCTCCACCATATCGAGCAGCACACCCGGCGTGAGGTGCGCAAAGTCGGCATTCCTGGTCATGGTTTTCCTCCGTAATCACAAAGGTATATTTCAATTATGGTCCGGTGTCTTTAAGGAAATTTAACCTTACCCTGTAGACGCAATGATTATGAGTCCGATTCAGTAAAAAAAGAGCCCCCATGGGGGCTCCTGAAGAATTTTGTCGGGTGGTATGTTACCCAAGATGGATGCATTTCACTCTCGTTGGCCGGAGAAGGACTTATGCCGCCAGCCGGTTGGATCTCCTCCAGATTCCCATGAGCTCGGCCTCCTTTATGAGCTCTTCGCGGAATGTCGGGTGCGCGATGTTGATGAGGGCCTCGGCACGCTCCCAGGTGCTCTTGCCCTTGAGCATGGCCTTGCCGTACTCCGTCACCACATAATGGACGATGGTGCGGGGCACGGTAACGATGGAGCCCGGCTCGAGAACGGAACGGATACGGGACTTCATCTTGCCGTCCTTGTCTTTTGTGGTGGAGGACAGACAGATGAAGGACTTGCCGCCCTTGGAGTGGAAGGCCCCGAACACGAAATCGAACTGACCGCCGGTTCCGGAGATCTGGCGGGTGCCTGATGATTCCGAGGACACCTGGCAGAAGAGGTCCACTTCGACTGCATTGTTGATGGCAATGGTGTTGTCATTGGCCCTGATGTTCTCGGGGTTGTTCGTGTAGTCCACCGAGTAGGAGGCGCAGCAGCGGTTCTGGTCAATGAAGTCGTAGAGTTTCCGGCTGCCCAGCGCAAAGGTGTAGACCATCTTGCCTTTGTCTGTGTGCTTCTTCATGTTGGTCACCCTGCCTGCCATGTACATGTCGACGTATGAATCCACGAGCATCTCGGTATGCACGCCCAGGTCCTTGAGGTTGCTCTCGGCGATCAGCTTGCCCACTGCATTCGGCATGGCGCCTATCCCCAGCTGCAGGCAGCCGCCGTCCGGGATCTCTTCCACGATCAATGATGCGATCTTACGGTCCACATCGCCGATCTTGGGCTCTGCTGTGCAGAACAGGGGCTTGTTGTCCGATTCTACAATATAGTCCACCTTAGAGATGTGGATGGCCTCGTTCCTGCCGCCGTAGCAGTAGGGCACATTCGTGTTCACCTCGACGATGACGGTCTTTGCCCGGTCGGCTATATGCTTGGAGATGGAGTTGGAAGGGCCGAAGTTGAAGTAGCCGTCCTTGTCCATAGGCGCCACCTTGACCATGAAGACATCCGTGTCGATTATGCTGTAAAGGGAAGGGCCCTCGTGATAGAGCAGCGGGATGTAGTTGCACAGACCCCTGTCGTGAAGCGTGCGGTCGCCGCCGCTGAAGTGCCAGTTGTTGTAGGTGAAGTGCTCCTGATAGGGGTCGGCCGTGGCGATGGCAGCCATGCCCGGGAAGGTGAGCGCCCGGACCTTGACGTCGCGAAGCTCCTCGACCCTCCTGGCCAGCGCTGCATCGAGAAAGGTCGGGGCACAGGTGAAATGGCCGTAGTCGACCCAGTCTCCTGACTTCACCGCCTCGACCGCCGCATCGGCGTTAACGAGCTTCCTTTCATAATCTTCCTTATGGTTCATGGCCGCCTCCTTAAAATTCTCTCTCTTGTATGTCTATACGGCAGGCGGTGTTTAATAAAAATCGGCACAGGGCCGAATGTTGGGTGTGTGAATTGTGGCAGGCGGGATAGGTAAAATGCCTATGGGAAACTCTTATGGATCTAATGGGCCTCTTTTAGAAATAATGTATCTGAAAACGAGATTGCCATGTCGGCAACCTTTGGTTGCCTCCTCGCAATGATAAAGACAGGTCATCGCACCGGCGCATCTTGATGCGCCTTGGCGATCTCAGACAGTGTACTCTATGAAGTTTGTTAGTGTGTAATGTAGTCTGTAGCTTCTTCCATGTGCTATGCTATTTGCTAGTCATCGCGAGGAGCGCTTCGAAGCGCGCCGTGGCGATCTCAGAACTACATGCTTGAAAGTCCCTCAGCGGGTTTGCCACGCCTTCTTCGAGGGTCCGCAATGACCGGAGGTACTGTAATCGCGGGGAGCGCTTGAAGCGCGACGTGGCGATATCGTTATCCCCCCTGCGGCAGGCGGGGTAGGCAAAATACCTAGGGGCGCGGATATCCTAAAATCGTCATTCCCGCGGAGGCGGGAATCCAGTTATTTCGGGATATAAATCTCTCCAATCAGGATTCATCTTCTCAATGAGCCTTATCTTCCATCTCCTGTTCCATTTCTTGATCTGTTTTTCGTGCAGGATAGCTTCTTTTATGTCGTGGTGAATTTCGTAAAACACAAGAGTATGAACAAGATACTTTCTGGTAAATCCCTCAACAAGATTTTGTTTATGCTCATACACTCTTTTCACTAAATCGCTCGTGACTCCTATGTACAGCGTTCCGTTCTTTTTGCTGGCAAGTATATAGAGGTAACTTTGTTTCATGAACTCGGTTCGAATTACCTATGGTATCACTGGATTCGAAGCCTTCGCGGGAATGACGGCTTAAAGGCGTGTTCATCATATCCATCCCATTCAGAGTTTGAGAAAAGATGCTAATGCCTCCTTTCCTGGAGGTCTGTATGTGATCGTAATGAAATTCACCCCCCCTGTTCCTGAACCCATTCCACGGCGCGTTTGG
>CAWKAM010000042.1:0-2500 GCA_963847605.1 uncultured delta proteobacterium
AAAAGGCCCCTGATCTTTCGATCAGAGGCCTTTAATAATTGTCCTGGCAACGTCCTATTCTCCCACACAGCTACCCATGCAGTACATTCGGCGCTAAAGGGCTTAACTTCCGAGTTCGGGATGGGATCGGGTGTTTCCCCTTTGCCATGATCACCAGGAACGTTTTGCTAAAATAATAAACGATTCCTGTTGTCGTAGTCGCGGCTAAAGCCGCTCCTACAAGTATATAAGCTTGGAAGAGAGCGATAAATCAATAGGTCAAGCCTCACGGCCGATTAGTACTGGTAAGCTCAACGCATTACTGCGCTTACACACCCAGCCTATCAAACATGTAGTCTTCATGTGGCCTTCAGCCCGCCGAAGCGGGAGGGAAATCTAGTCTTGAGAACGGTTTCCCACTTAGATGCTTTCAGCGGTTATCCGTTCCGAACGTAGCTACCCAGCTATGCCGCTGGCGCGACAACTGGAACACCAGAGGTTCGTCCATCCCGGTCCTCTCGTACTAGGGATAGCCTCTCTCAAATTTCCTCCGCCCACGGAGGATAGGGACCGAACTGTCTCACGACGTTCTAAACCCAGCTCGCGTACCGCTTTAATTGGCGAACAGCCAAACCCTTGGGACCTGCTCCAGCCCCAGGATGCGATGAGCCGACATCGAGGTGCCAAACCTCCCCGTCGATGTGAACTCTTGGGGGAGATAAGCCTGTTATCCCCGGGGTACCTTTTATCCGATGAGCGATGGCCCTTCCATTCGGAACCACCGGATCACTAAGACCTGCTTTCGCACCTGCTCGAGGTGTCCCTCTCGCAGTCAAGCTCCCTTATGTCTTTACACTCAACGGCTGGTTTCCAATCAGCCTGAGGGAACCATAGCGCGCCTCCGTTACATTTTGGGAGGCGACCGCCCCAGTCAAACTACCCACCAGACAATGTCCCTCTCCCGGATAACGGGAGTAGGTTAGCATCCCGAGTAGATCAGGGTGGTATTTCAAGGTTGACTCCACCGAAACTAGCGTCCCAGCTTCAAAGTCTCCCACCTATCCTACACAGACCTACCCAAGACACAATGTCAAGTTGTAGTAAAGGTCCACGGGGTCTTTCCGTCCTTCCGCGGGTTGCCAGTATCTTCACTGGCACTGCAATTTCACTGAGCCCCTCGTTGAGACACCGCCGAGATCGTTATGCCATTCGTGCAGGTCGGAACTTACCCGACAAGGAATTTCGCTACCTTAGGACCGTTATAGTTACGGCCGCCGTTTACCGGGGCTTCGGTTCACTGCTTCTCCTTACGAATAACAGATCCCCTTAACCTTCCGGCACCGGGCAGGCATCAGACCCTATACGTCATCTTGCGATTTAGCAGAGTCCTATGTTTTTAGTAAACAGTCGCCCCGGCCATTTTTGTGCCACCCCCCTCGGCTCCAAAAGTAAATTTCTTCACCTAATGGGGGCACACCTTCTCCCGAAGTTACGGTGTCAAGTTGCCGAGTTCCTTAACGAGGTTTCACTCAACGCCTTAGGATTTTCACCCCACCCACCTGCGTCGGTTTACAGTACGGACACCAATGTAACTCGCTAGAGGCTTTTCTTGTCAGTGTAGGATTTGCCGCTTCGCTCGCAATTGAACTCGTCATCACCCCTCAGGATTAACGGATCTCCGGATTTGCCAGGAGACCCTCCCTACAGGCTTGAACCGGGACAACCAACACCCGGCTCGGCATACCTTCCTGCGTCCCCCCATTGCTGGTAACGCTACATCAGTGGTACAGGAATATTAACCTGTTTACCATCGCCTACGCCTTTCGGCCTCAGCTTAGGCTCCGACTAACCCTGCGCGGAAGATCCTTGCGCAGGAATCCTTGGGTTTACGGCGTTTAGGATTCTCACCTAAATTTTCGTTACTCATGTCAGCATAAGCACTACCAGGGCCTCCACCGCTCCTTACGGTACGGCTTCGCAGGCAACTGGTACGCTCCCCTACCATCATGCACTTACGTGCAGATCCGCAGCTTCGGTTAGATGCTTGAGCCCCGTTACATTTTCGGCGCAAAATCACTCGACCAGTGAGCTATTACGCTTTCTTTAAATGATGGCTGCTTCTAAGCCAACATCCTGGTTGTTTGTGCAACTTCACCACCTTTACCACTTAGCATCTATTTGGGACCTTAGCTGGCGGTCTGGGTTCTTACCCTTTCGTCTATGGAACTTATCTCCCATAGGCTGACTCCCAGACTAAAATAACCGGTATTCGAAGTTTGATTGGGGTTGGTAATCCGCGAGGACCCCTAGCCCATTCAGTGCCCTACCCCCGGCATTCATCGTCTGAGGCTATACCAAAATATATTTCGGGGAGAACCAGCTATCTCCAAGTTTGATTAGCCTTTCACCCCTATCCACAGGTCATCCGAAAAGTTTTCAACCTTAACCAGTTCGGGCCTCCAGTTCGTTTTACCGAACTTTCACCCTGCCCATGGATAGATCACTTGGCTTCGGGTCTACT
>CAWKAM010000042.1:7500-61682 GCA_963847605.1 uncultured delta proteobacterium
ATGCAGGAGATCAGCACAGATCTGCGATGCATTAAAGCAAGAAGGTCATGAGCACCTTTTCCAGGAAAAGACAGGTCTTGTACTCGATGCCTACTTTTCAGGCACCAAGGTCAAATGGCTCCTCGATACAATACCGGGCTTAAGGTCCCGGGCAAAATCCGGTGAGATCGCCTTCGGAACCATTGATACCTGGCTCATTGCCAAGCTTACCAAGGGCAGACTCCATGTAACGGACTATACAAACGCATCCAGGACACTGATGTTCAATATCCATGAAAAATCCTGGGATGATCAGATCTTAAAAATACTTGATGTGCCTCGTGCCATGCTGCCACGCGTGGTGTCTTCAGCAGAAATCATCGGTAAGACTGACCCGGGTATAACAGGGGCGGCAATACCCATTGCAGGCATTGCCGGCGATCAACAGGCAGCACTATTCGGCCAGGGGTGTTTTGATGAGGGACAGGCAAAGAATACCTATGGGACAGGATGTTTTCTTCTTCTCAATATCGGAGATAAAAAAATTGATCCGAAAAATGGTCTCATACTTACACTTGCCTGTGATGAGACAGGTAGACCTTGTTACGCACTCGAAGGGTCGGTGTTCATCGCGGGAGCGGTCATCCAATGGCTGCGCGACGGCCTCGCCCTGATCGCAGATGCCGCACAGTGCCAGGCAATTGCTGAGAGCGTAAGCGATTCACACGGCATCTATATGATCCCTGCCTTCGCCGGTCTTGGCGCTCCCTATTGGGATATGTACGCACGGGGTGCCATCATGGGAATAACTCGCAGCACAACCAAGGCGCATATTGTGCGGGCAGCACTCGAAGGTATCGCCTATCAAGTAAAAGATCTTATAGGTGCGTTCGAACAATGCACTAACAAATCTTTTGCTGATATAAAAGTCGATGGAGGTGCGTGCAGAAACGACTTCCTGATGCAGTTCCAGTCCGATATCCTGGGTTGTCCTGTTGACAGATCCAACCACATTGAATCCACAGGTATGGGCGCGGCTTATCTTGCAGGGATAGCAACAGGATTCTGGAAATCGGGTGATGAAATCAGGGTACTGAGGGGCTCCGACCGTATTTTCAAACCTAAAATAGATGGAACCACCCGAGATAAAATGTATGCCGGATGGAAAGAGGCAGTGGCAAGGGTGATATCCAACCATAGGAACGCATGAGCATATTCGAATACACCGGCAGGGCAACAATTGCCTTTCTGGAGGAGCTAGGTGCTTTCTTTATCTTCTTCTTCCAGGCTGTTACTCATCTTGTGCGACCACCTCTGTTTATTAAACAATTCTTTAAACAGATGGAATTCATCGGGATCCGTTCAACACCTGTTGTGATGCTCACAGGTGTGTTTTCCGGGATGGTAGGCGCCCTTCAGACCTATCATGGATTCAGCCTCTTTGGGGCTGAGTCTCTTGTGGGCTCCACGACTGCCCTGAGCTTACTCAGGGAACTCGGGCCGGTACTCGCATCATTAATGGTGACGGCCCGGGCCGGGTCGGCAATGACTGCCGAAATCGGCATCATGCGCGTGACACAACAGATTGACGCACTTGTCGTGATGGGTGTCAACCCCCTCCAATACCTCATTATACCGCGGGTTCTGGCCAGCATCATCATGATGCCCATGCTGACTTTAATATTTGACAGCATCGGGATGGTCGGATCCTATATAGTCGGCACTATGGTTCTTGATATCGACAAAGGGGTCTTCATGGCACGCATTACGGAGTACGTCGGTTATCATGATCTTTTTTCCGGATTGATCAAAGCCGCCTTCTTCGGGGCAATATTGTCCATCGTGGGATGCTACAAAGGGTACAGCACAAGCGGAGGTGCGGAAGGTGTAGGTCATGCAGCCACGCAATCAGTAGTAATCTCTTCGGTAAGCATCCTTATTGCAGACTATATTCTTACCGCCATTATGTTCTAAAATAAAGAAAGAAGTTATCTCGCAGTGTTCAATATTCTAAAATTGTCTCACTCTTTCGCCTCAGCAGCAGACGAGGTCATGGCAATGGCATCCACAGGGCAATCCAGTGCACAAAAACTGCACCCGATACAAGCCTTACCATCCTTGAGGTAAGGATGCCCATGGGGATCTGCCGAGTCATTTGGTTGGGAGAGGGCAAGGCAATTCACAGGGCATGTATCGATGCATATGTTGCATGACATGCATCGCTTCACGTTTACTATAGGCTTTTTCCATTGAGTACGTTTGATCATGGCGCACAGGTTACCGAACTGATCAAGAACCGAGGCATGCGGGCATATCCGACCACATGCTCCACATTCGATGCAAATGGATTGGTCGATGGTGTGGACCTCTTTTTTCTCACCGGCAATAGCCATGACAGGGCAAACCTTCTTGCAGGACTGGCAACCAACGCATGATTGTGTGATCGTAAACGGCATATTTTTCCCCCATATTTCTCAGCTGATCTCAATACCAAGCCTGGTCAAACACTGCTGTGTCGGCTTTCCCGTTACCTTGTCCCACCCAAACTGGGCCCAGTAATCACTCATCAGCTTCTCTATTTGCACCGTCCTGCCCTTATTGGCGCCTTGTATGAGGGGGGCCCTGCCGACTGCACGGTCGCTCAGTTTGTTTGATTTCGGCTCGATACCATGTTTGACATTGAATGCCTGCTTCAGTGTCTGGATACGCTCACCGATCTCCATGTATTCTTCCGGAGTCTTATGCCAGCCGGTGACTGCATTGAGCCAGTCAAAGGTCGGGGTCCGCTTGATGCCGAGGAAGGCCCCGAACATACAGATACCCGCTCCGTTCACCACACACATATACTTGCTGCAAGCAGCGGATTCCTGGGCCTGCTTTTGACTTGCCTTATACCTGCTGTTTTTGAAATAAATCTCAAAGGGCCATTTTACCGGCAGGCCCTTCACCTTCTTCCAGAGCTGAAACATCTCGTAATAGAGGTACGCACCAATGGTGTGCCGTCCCGGAGTCGGTTCGACAGAATATGCCACTGCAAACCCGGGGTCCATCCTGCCGTCGTGCATGGCAGGCTCCTGACCACCTGCATGGACTGCAAATTTCTCAGCCCCCTTTCCGATCTTTTTGGATGCTGCCTTGGTCCCGTCCGCCAGGATATCCCCTATCCCTTCACGGCTGATCATCATTTCTATGAGCGTTTTCGCCGCCTTGGTGTTTCCCCAGGTGAGTTCGATGCCCCCGGTATCCTCTTTGGTGAGGATCCCATTCTCAAAGCACTCCATAGCAAAGGCCACGCTCGCTCCGGCTGAGATCGTATCCATACCTGCCCGGTTCAACATTTCATTGAATTCAAAGAGGCTGTCAGTGTCCTCATTCATGCAGAGTCCGCCAAGGGCGAGAACCGATTCATATTCCGGTTTATGCGTCTCCATGTCCTTACCGGGCATTGAGCAGATACCACCGCAACCAAGGGGGCATGAATAGCAGTGATACTTGATCTTTTCATGACTATTAATGCGGTCGGGGTTGGCGGATTTGGATTTCTTCATGGGCCAGTCTACATTACTGCCTTTCCAATTCTTTATGGGAGAATCCCCCCATTCCACTGACATCTGGTTCAGGCCTCCGGTCCCCCACTTTCTCAAAATCATCTTGTAGATCATCCCGTCCATAGCCATGGCCGTAGGCAGTATTCTCAGCAGGACTCCCAACAGGCCCATACCGACGCCCGGTCCTAAGGGAAGCTGAAACTGCACCCACTTGTTACAGGTCTTGCTCAATCTCTTTACTTCCTCCCGGTCGTTAGGCACGATACGCTTCTTCCCATCAAGCACAACGGCCTTGAGCTTTTTAGAGCCCATTACTGCGCCAAGGCCGGAGCGCGCTGCAAGCCTGCCTTTGTCGTTGCTTATACCTGAGATAAGGGAGAGTCGTTCACCTGCAGGCCCGATGGATGCGACCCGTGCTCCTTCGCCGAATTCATTCCTTAAGAGCTCTTCAGTCTCGACCGTGTCTTTCCCCCACAACTGCGTTGCATCCCTCAGCTCTGCCCTGCCATTCTTCACGTACAGCAGCACTGGCCTTTCACTGATGCCCTTAAAAAAGATCCCATCGTATCCGCATCGCTTGATCGTAGGAGAGAACGATCCTCCGCAATTGGCATCTCCCCATCCTCCGGTGAGAGGGGATTTGCCCACTGCCATCCACCGTCCCGAAAACAGGCTGCCGGTCCCGGTTAAGAGGCCTGATACGAACCCGAGGATGTTGTCCGGTCCCAGAGGGTCGGCACCGGCCGGTATCCTGCCGTACAGGAGATGGGCGGCAAGCCCCATCCCTGAAAGGTACTTCTCATAAACCTCCTCAGGTACGACTTCTTCTTTGATTTCGCTGGTTGTAAGATCAACCATCAAGATCTTACCCATGTAGCCTCGATCCATAACTCCTCCTTGTGTGCTATATACATGAAGGTGCATTTATGAAAGAAACTGTCTTAAGTCTATTTATTGAAATAATAGGACCAAGAAGTCTACCAATTTCTTGACATTTACGCTTCTGAAGATATAATAACGATGTTATCTTAACATTGTTATTCTTATAGGATTTTATATGCCTAAGCAAGCCCGGAGTCAAGCAGACATTGAGATGTTCAGAGAAAAGATTCTAGATGAAGCCTTATCTATCATATCCGACCATGGGTTTAAATACTTCAGCATGAGAAAGCTTGCTTCACGTCTCGGCATGACTGCCACGACGATCTATAATTACTACTCCAACAAAGATGAGCTCTATCTTATGATCCTGACAAAGGGGTTTGATGAGCTCGTTACCACCTTCAAAAGAATCGACTGTACCAACGATGATCCATTAGAAAAAATAAAAAGAATGGTTCGCTCATATGTGGAGTTCGGCATCAAGAAATCTCATTACTACAATATCATGTTCACCACTGATGCCCCCAAATATCTCGATTACGTAGGGACTACAATAGAGCCGATTGCATATTTTGAAAAAAATACAGCGGTTCAGCTCATTGAGATCACCTCGGGTGTGGCCAAAAAAATAATGCGAGGTAATGATATCCCCGAAGAAACAATGAAACTCTTGATCTTCAGAATCTGGAGCTCTCTGCATGGGATTATCACCTTATATAACAGCCGTGTACTCCATGAGGTGGAAGAATACCCGGATGCCATGCTTGAAAAGATGGTTGATAATATCATTGCTTCATTTCAGGAGCTCTTCATGAGACTCGGGAAGGCAGATACTTCCACCAGAGCAACTAATATAGGAGTCAGCTGACCTCAGGGGGTTCTATGAATAAGAAAAACGTAGCAAACGTCCTTACCCACCTTGTTCTTCAAGTCATGGCCCTTTGCTTTAATATAATCCCGAGTTTCAAAAAATACCTCAAAAGTCGTGAAGGTTGGATCAACTTTTCAGTAGCCCTCAGCACAGAGGATAAACGCGTGAGGCAGGCAATTTCATTCAACAATGGAAAGGCCAGCGTGCTTTGGAATGCACCTGAGGAGGTTAACGTTGAACTGGTTTTCATGGACACACATGTCTTGGGTGAGATGACCAAACTCCCCCCAAACGAGGTGCTGAATCTTATCCTGAAGAACAAGCTGACCATCAAGGGGAATCTCGCATATGCCCAACTCTTCAACTTCTTCATCTCCTTGCTGATAAAAGGCAAGCAGATCAAAATGATGGAAAAACAGGTAAAGGAACAGATGAATGCCCTCTGCTCCACATGCCCCGAGCCGGCTGAAAAATTGCTGCCGAGGCAGAAGGCCTACATGGAGGCGGACAGTGTTGATCCCGGTGTAAAGTGTATAACAAATGACCCATATCTCTCCCGTTATTCACTGGATGATTTTCCGAGACTGAAACGTTTTCTGGACATCCATTTGAATACAAGACCTTCAGTGTGCCATGAAAGACCGCTGCTGCTGACTGAATGGTTCAGAAAAAATGGCTTCGAGAATGATGACTCTGGGAAGCCATGGGTCCCTGAACTCCGTCAGGCCCAGGCATTTAAGCATCTGATGGAGAACAAAAAGCCCATCATCCGCAAAGATGATCTTATTGCAGGCGCCACAACCACAAAAGACATCGGCGTAGTCATCTACCCTGATGCCCATGGGACAATGATCTGGGGAGAGCTGCTCACTGCGCAGTACAGACACCTGTTCCCCTATGACATTTCCGATGAGACCGTCGAGGTCCTCCACCATCAAGTCTTCCCATTCTGGACCGAGCGTAACTTCCGGGAATGGGTGAGGAACACCTACAATAACCCCTTGTGTCAACAGCTCGATGAGCGTTTTGCAGTCTATTTCCTATGGAAAACCGTTGCCCTGTCCCACACTATCATTGATTATCCAAAGCTCCTCAAGATGGGGGCACGTGGAATCATTAAAGAGATCGAGGAAGAGATCCGGCAGGATGCAGGAGCCGACGAGCTCAAGAAGGATACTTTAAGGGCCATGATCTTGAGTTATGAGGGTCTCATCGCTTATGCGAAAAACCTGGCCGGACAGGCCAGGATTGAAGCCGATAAGGAAACCGATCCTCATCGCAAGGCCGAGCTGATGAGGCTGAGTGAGATCTGTGAGAATGTCCCAGAGAACCCCAGTACGACCCTGGATGAGGCAATCAATGCCATCTGGATCCACTGGATCGGCGTGCACATGGAAAATACCAATGCCGGCTTCTCAATCGGTAGGATGGACCAGTGGCTCCAGCCCTACTTTGTTTCGGATTTAAAGAAGATCAGATCAAAGGCAAAAAAACAGGAATACATCAAACATGCCATCGAACTTGTGGGATGTTTCTATATGCGCTGTACGGATCACCTGCCCCTCATCCCGGATATAGGCAACTACCTTTTCGGGGGCAGTTCCTCAGACCAGGCCATAACACTGGGCGGTGTTACACCGGACGGTGAAGATGCCGTCAATGACATGACCTATATATTCCTCAAGGTCACCGAGATGCTGGGTATCAGGGACCCGAACATGAATGCCAGATACCACAAGGAGAAAAATACGACCACCTACCTGAAAAGACTCTGCGAGGTCAATTTGAATACTACAGCCACTCCATCAATACACAATGATGTGGTTGTGATGGAGTCCCTTAAGGAGTTCAACTATATCCCTGAGCATTTAAGAGACTGGGCGGCCACCGGGTGCGTGGAGCCAACCCTCTCCGGAAGACACATCGGCCACACTAACTGCATGATGTTCAACATGGTTGCAGCCTTGGAGATGGCGATCTTCAACGGCCGCCATCCCCTCATGAGGTGGGATGTCGGCCCGAAAACCGGTGATATCAACAATGGGGGATTTAAAACCTTTGATGACTTTTTCGATGCATTCTGCTCCCAGCTCGATTTCCTCATAGAGAATTCATGCGAGTATAACAGGCTACTGGGTGAAGCGCATAGCGTCATACGGCCGACACCGTTCATATCGGGCCTCGTGGAAGGATGTCTCCAGAAAGGCCGAGATGTAACCAAAGGCGGTGCGCTCTACAACTCCTCTGGTACAGCATGCATAGGGCTTGCAGACATTACCGATTCACTCATGGTCATTAAGAAGCTCGTTTTTGATGAAAAAAAGACCAGCCTTTCTGAGATCAGAAAGGCGCTTGAAACAAATTTCGCAGACAATCCCGTCCTGCATACACTCATACTCAAAAAGGTGCCTCTATTCGGGTCAGGTAATGCCGACGCAGTTCATATGGCAAACCGAATAACGCATTACATCCATGACAAGTTCGGGGAACATGTAAACTTCCGGGGAGGAAAGTACACCGCCGGGTTCTGGTCCATGTCCAACCACGTGGCCTTCGGGACACTGACCGGGGCACTGCCTTCGGGAAGACTCGCCTCCAAACCTTTTACACCCGGGCTCACCCCGGAGGCTCATGCATCTCGCAACCTTCTGGACAATATCCGGGACGTTGCCCAACTAGTGCCAGAGAACATGAACAATAATATTGCATTCAATGTAAAAGTTGTACCCTCGGCCAAGGATGGACACGAAAAGACTGTCGAGCACATCTACTCATACGCTAAGACCTACTTCGACCTCGGCGGCATGCAGATGCAGTTCAATGTGGTCTCATCGGATACCCTAAGAGATGCCATGCTCCACCCCGAGAATTACAAAAATCTCATGGTCCGCATCTCGGGATATAATGCCTATTTTGTTACCCTAAACAAAGACATGCAAATTGAGCTTATCGAACGTGCAGAGTTCGGACTATAAATAATAGCATCTGATCCATCTTTTATGAGATTATTCGCTTAAGATGACTTTCCACTTCCTCTTGGGGCATTGCACCCATGAGCGTATCAACAATAATGCCATCCTTGAATAAGAGGAGGCTTGGGATTGAACGTATCTTATATTGGGAAGCCGTTAAAGGGTTCTCATCCACATTCACTTTTACGACCTTAAGTTTTCCGGCATACTTTATCGCTATTTCATCAAGTACAGGAGACATCATTTTGCACGGTCCGCACCATGAGGCCCAAAAGTCAACAAGTACAGGTGAAATGCAATTCAATACCTCTGACCTGAAATTCCCATCATTTGCCGTAATGGCATGTCCATAAGGTTGAACATCGATAAGTGCATGACACTTACCACAGAACGCCTCGTCCCCAATCCGAACCTTGGGAATTCTATTTTTTGAACCGCACTTCCTGCACTCAATAATTATAAAACCATTATCCATGATGCACTCCAATAAATCTGATCGATATGGGAAATATCCTAACCGGTCCTTTTCTTCTGCTTGTTTCATAGTGACACGCAAGGTCTTTTCCAAGGTGTTATCCTACAATTCCTTATTTTTTGGTTCGCAACATTGAATCTTCATCAAACGGCAAGATGCTAAAAATATATTGACATAAAAATCAATATGGTGTTATCTGATTTGTTGACATGTTGGTCAGATTTTATGATCTATCTATCTGTAATCATTTAGAATCGAATTTCTCACTAACAACGGGATAGTACGTATAACAGCAAAGGAGAAAGACCCTATGTCAGCATTCCGAGATATCACCATGGGTAACCTCATCAGAGAGACCGCATCGAAATTCCCTGACAACGATGCACTCGTGTATCCTGACACCAACCTCAGGCTGAGCTATCGTGAATTGCTTGAAAAAACCGAGGAGGTCGCAAAGGGATTCATGGCCCTGGGGGTACAAAATGGCGATCATGTCTCGGTGTGGACCACCAATATACCCGAATGGGTCTACATGCAGTTCGGACTCGGGATGATCGGTGCCGTGCTTGTTACGGTGAACACGAACTATAAATCCAATGAGCTTGAATATATCCTCAACCAATCAGACTCCACCACCTTGGTGCTCATGGAAGAATATAGGGATACGAACTTCTACAAAACTACCCGAGAGGTGATCCCTGAATTAAATAACGCTGATCCAGGGAGACTAAACGCACCGAAATTACCCTGCCTCAAGAACGTAATTTATATCGGCAGCAGGAAAGAGACCCCTGGGATGTTCCCATTCGATCAAGTTCTTGCCATGGGAAAGGGCATATCAGATGAAGAGCTTGCCGAGCGAGAGAAGACTGTCCATTTCCAAGATGTCGTAAATATGCAGTACACTTCCGGCACAACAGGATTCCCAAAGGGGGTCATGCTCTCCCATTACAATATCATTAATAATGCACGGATGGTCGGCGATGTCATGGGCATGACTGGAAAAGACCGTTTGCTTATACATGTCCCCCTCTTCCATTGCTTCGGCTGTGTCATGAGCTCGCTCAACTGTATGGTACACGGCTCCACCATGGTGCTTGTGGAGTATTTTGACCCCGCAAAGGCATTGAAATACATCGAACTGGAGAAGTGTACAGCGATTAACGGAGTCCCCACAATGTTCATCGCCATCCTGGGTCATGCGGATTTCAGCAAATACTCGATGAAGACGCTCAGGACAGGCATCATGGCCGGGGCACCCTGTCCTGTTGATACGATGAAACAGGTCATTGAGGTAATGCATTGTCCAGAGGTCGTGATCGCCTTCGGGCAGACCGAATCGTCTCCCGTAATGACCATGACAAGAAGAGATGACCCTATTGACTTGAGGGTTGCAACCGTGGGGAGATTGCTTCCTGACATAGAGGGTAAAATAGTGGACCCGGCAACAGGAGAGGATCTTCCTCCCAATGTTCAGGGTGAGATCATCACCCGAAGCTCTTGCGTCATGAAAGGCTATTATAAAATGCCGGATGAAACGGCCCAAGCCATTGACAAAGATGGGTGGCTCCACACGGGCGACCTGGGTACACTAGATGATCATGGGTACTTTAAGGTCACTGGTCGAATCAAGGAGATGATCATCCGGGGCGGAGAGAACATCTATCCCAAAGAGATCGAGGAATTCCTCCGTAAAAACCCAAAGGTGATGGATGTCTATGTGATTGGAATACCAGACAAGAAATATGGCGAGCAGGTCCTTGCAGCTATCATGTTGAAATCGGGGGAAAAGGCCTCGGACGAAGAATTTATCTCCTTCTGCCAGGGTAAGATTGCTCGTCATAAAGTACCAAAGTACTGGGAATTTGTGGAATCAGTACCGATGACAGCAAGCGGCAAGGTTCAGAAATACAAAATGGTAGAACAGTACGCCCGGAAATATATGAATTGATCAAGCTGATTAAGAATCCATGAAAGGGTGCACCTTTAAACTGAGTTCACCTACTTGGGAATAAAGGCGCAACCTTTCTTTCCGGTTTGTTGTGAACTCCTCTACCCTGAACAACCCGTTTTTTATTTATCCAGTTTCCTGATCCTCATGCGTGCATCCAGGGCGCACAGACCTTTGCCCTTTGGAAAGACCCTGACCGGGTTTATATCCAACTCCTCTATCTGGGGGAAGGTATACATGAGGTGAGAGACCCGCACGACACAATCTATAAACGCATCGAAATCATAAGAGCCTTCCCCCCGGTATCCCTTGAGAATCGGGAAAGACCGAAGGGTCTCGAGTTTCTCCTGTACCTCTTCCGGGAAAGTCGGGCATAGTGAGGCAGCAAAATCCTTAAAGGCCTCAATATAGACGCCACCCATTCCGAAGAAGACTACCGGACCGAAAGAAGGGTCATTCTTTGCGCCGATAAACATATCACATCCATCAGACACCATAGGTACAACACGCACACCCATAAACCGTGCCTTTTTATTGTGAACATAAAGATTCTTCCGGATGGTCTGGAAGGCATCATTTGCCTGAGAAGTATCCCTAATGCCCAATATAACACCCCCGAATTCAGACTTATGGAGGGCATCGGGGGATACGACCTTCATAACAACCGGAAATCCTACTTTCTCGGCATATTGAACAGCTTGATCAGCATCTTGCGCCACAAAAGATTCCACTCGGGTTACTCCGAAAGCCGCAAGGAGATCGAGGGCCTCCTCTCCGAAATCACCCACCCTGCCCTTCGTCCATCTTTGTGCCTTGCGCATTTGTACATTGCCCGGCATTTCTAATCTCTTGGGTGGTCTCGATTTATATTGATGGAAATTCATCTGTGCAGCCATGGCCCTGACCATCTCTTCAGCACTGTTGAAGATCGGGAAATTCACTGTCCTCTTAGTCTGGAGTATCATCCTCGATGGCCCGAAAAGACAGACAGCAAGGGGTTTGCCGGATGAAAGGATCGTACCCCAGGCCTCTTTGGACATATCAGTGAGGAACATCCGGTAGAACACATTTTCTCCCGCCGGCATCTGGGGGCGCTGACCCACATAAAGGACTCCGTCCACCTCATCACTATGCATGACTGAATAGACAACATGGGCCGTCAACTGCGGGTCATAGATATCCCCCATATCCAGCGGGTTGGAGAACTGTATCACGCCGGCATTGGAGAATTTCTGCAAGCCTGCATAGAAATCCTTACCGGGGTCTGCAAAGGTGAAACCTATCTTCTCGCTGAGATCAGCGGTTATAACAGAAAATCCCCCAGCCGGGCTCATGACCATGACCTTCTTGCCCTTCATGGGGGGCAGCTGGAACGCCTTCACCACAGCAATGAAATCATGGTAGTTGTGGATACGGATAACACCAGCCCTTTTAAAGGCAGTATCAATGATAGTCTCATCATTGCTCAAGGCTGCGGTATGGCTCATGGCCGCCTTTTTCCCGGCATCTGTCGTATTTGACTTCATGACTACGATGGGCTTGGGGCTTCGCATGGCAATCTCAATGAATCTCTGCCCCCTGTTGATGCTCTCCAGATAGAGACAGATGATCTTGGTGGCAGGATCAGCAATAAGGTATTCGAGGAAGTCAACCTCATCGAGATCGAGCTTGTTCCCGATGCTTGCAAACTTTGCCATACCTATGTTCTCATCAACAAGGAAGTTAAACAGCATGAGGGCAACCCCTCCACTCTGGGATATTACCGACATGCCGCCTTCAGGTGCCTTATGGAGAGGGACAAAGGGCAGGCACAGACCATTGGCCGTATTGGCCACTGTCACACCATTGGGCCCCACAAACCTGATCCCATATTGACGGGCCTTCGAGAGGGTCATCTCTGAAAGCTTTCTCCCCTCTTCACCAAACTCGGAAAACCCTCCACTCGAGATCGCCATACGTTCGATCCCGAATTTGCCGCATTGCTCAACCACATCAGGGACGAACCTGGCAGGTATAAGGCAGTATGCCAGATCCGGCACTTCGGGAAGATCTGTAAGATCGTGGTACATCTTGATGCCATCTACATGCGCATCCTCGCTTTTCGGGTTTATACCGAAGATCCTGCCCCGATACCCCCAGCGAAGCATATTCTCAAGGGTAATCCGGGGAATATTGTTGGGTTTTGAAGAAAGCCCGAAGATTGCAATCGATTCAGGATAAAAAAGCCTTTCCATGTCCACCTCCATGGCTCAGAAAAGATTCGGCTGCCACTTTCTTTAGGTATCGTGATGCCCATGCATTGTTGCTTAAGGAAAGCAGTGTAATAACTATAATCCAAAGAAATCAGCTTTGGAATGAGATTCCTGTATAGTATTAATGAAGTGAAAAGGATTTGCGGGTGCAGGCACAAGCTGAGCCGACACCCGCATCCGGCTATGAGGAGAAACTTTCTTCCGGTATCTCGAGGATGGACATATCTTCGTTCTTGATGGCCTTCACCGCAGCATCCACCTCAGGGAGCACATTCCTGATGAAATACTGGGCACCGGCAACCTTGCCCATATAGAACGCAGCATCCTTGTTGGATTTTGCAAGGCCGGCCAGTGCTGTTTTATCGGCAGGATCAATACCGTTCTGTTTGGCAAGCCCGTCCAGCTTCTGCTTGGCTACACCGGCCTGCCATAAGAGGGACCAGCCGGATACCACTTTCCCCATCATCATGAGGAAGGGGTAGGCATTGCTTATTGGAACAAGGAATTTACCCGCCTTGCCACAATTCGCCAAATAAAGACCCATATCAGCAAGTGCATTCACGCCGGCCTGGACTTTGTCGGCAAGATCCTTCAACTCATTGACATCCTTATATTTCGTCACTATTGACCCCATGAGGCCCAGCATGTTCATGAAATATGTGCCCTTTTTCATGCCAAGTTTCCTTCCGATGAGGTCCAGGGCCTGGATGCCGTTCGCCCCTTCATAGATGGATGCGATCTTTTCGTCGCGCATGAACTGTTCCACGGGGTACTCGCTGCAGAATCCATACCCGCCATAGCACTGCATGGCGGTCTCCGTCACCCTGAACCCGATGTCCGAGCTGTAGGCCTTTACGATGGGGGTGAGGATCTCGGCATACCCGAGCCATTTGTCTTTTTCCGCCTCATCTGCTGCGATTTTGTGCATGTCGAAACAGTATGCAGTGAAATAAGCAATGGCCCGCAGGCTGTCCACGTTGGACTTCATCCACAACAACATCCTCCTTACATCGGGGTGCTGGATAATGGGAACCCGAGGCGCCTGCGGGTTCTTCATTTCCATAAGGGATGAGCCCTGGAGTCTCTGCTTCGTATACTGAAGCGCATGCAGGTAGGCGATGGATGCACTGCAGAGGCCCTGCAAGCCAACGGCAAGCCTGGCCTCATTCATCATCTGGAACATGATCTTCATACCCTGCATCTCTTCTCCAAGCAGCTCGGCATAGCAGTTGTTGTTGTCACCAAAATTGATCAGGCATGTGGCGCTGCCATGGATGCCCATCTTCTCTTCAATCTTGGCGATCTCGTAATCGTTGCGCCGGCCGAGTGTTCCGTCCCCGTTGACAAGATACTTTGGAACTATGAATATTGAAATTCCCTTGGTCCCGGCAGGGTCACCCTCGATCCTGGCGAGAACAGGATGGATGACATTCTCCGTGAGATCCTGGTCTCCGGCCGTGATAAAGATCTTCGTACCCTGAATCTTGAAGGTCCCATCGCTCTGCCGGATCGCCTTCGTACTCAGGTTCCCCACATCCGTGCCTGCATTGGGCTCGGTCAGCGCCATGGTCCCGCCCCAGACGCCCTGGATCATTTTTTCCATATACTTCTTTTTCTGCTCCTCGGTCCCATAGGTCAGGATAAGGTGGGCCGCGCCCTCTGTGGCAAACGGATACGCTATGAAGGCGAAGTTGTGGTAGAACCACTCGATAGCGGCGTACTTCACGCTTTCCGGGATCCCCTGGCCGCCTTCATCAGGGGAGAAAGACATACCAATCCATCCGCCTTCGCAGAACAGTTTGTATGCACGGTGGAAGCATTTCGGCACGTAGACTTGACCATCTGCGAGCCTGCACCCCTCCTTGTCGCCCTGGGCAAGTGTGGGGAGGATCTCATCCTCTGCTATCTTCCGGGCTTCAGTAAGAATCATATTGAAGGTCTCTATCGATAAGTCCGCATACTTCGGATGCTCGCAGACCTTTTCCACTCCGAGCATCTCATAAAGAACAAACTGCTGGTCCCTTTCATCTAAAATCATGCTTGCCATCTTAATCCTCCTCCTGTTGGTTTATCATACACCGCATTGTGGTGTAATTTTCTCAGTAAGTCGCCTCAGTATATGAATCTAATACTTTGTATGACAGACTTATAATGCAGTGCTTAGTATTCAACGATCTGACAAATGAATCAAGAGTTCTTTTCTCATCATCTTTTACGATGAGATTTCCATATCGAAGAGATATTCCCGGATGCAGGGTCTGTGGATCTCTATCAGGCAAGATACGTTCAGGTAATTTGAAGAGAGGGGAGATTACGACCTCGATCGTTTCTGTAATCTTGATACAAAAAAAGCCGGGGTATTGCCCCGGCTTCTTTATTATTTCTAGACAATATTCTCAGAAGTCGATCTGAGACTTTACACCAGCGTATTTTGCACTTCCCTGTGGGTTGCCGTTAAAATCTTTCATATAATCAACCCAACCGATTTCTGGGGTGACTGAGAATTTAGCACTCTTATTGGCTGCAACCGGGATGACAGCCTGCAGATAGTAGGTCTGGAAATCATCATCATGTGTAAAGAAACTGTTATGTGACTTCACGAATCCGTAACCGGCTTCAACAGTGACCTTCTGGATGTTTACCCCGACTACCGCTGCCCAGCCGAATTCTCTATCATCGTAGAGCTTGCCTGATGTACTATCGATAACGGCACCTATAGAATCAGCCTGGTGCAGGCCCATCTGTTTCCCGTTCTCGGCAGTCCATACCGTTGCATTTGCATAGATCGGGCTTATAGTAACGCCACCATTGATACCAACTGCATAAGAATTTATATCCCTATCTAGACCAATGCTTGCTGCTTTAATTTTGTATGTGCCGGCTCCACCGAAAACGTCTCCGAAGAACTTATCCGTAACAGCACTGTACTTTACCTCGAGATGCGGAAGAACAGCCTGTTTGGTGACGTCAGACACTGCTGTTTGCACTGATTTCCCGTTCACAACTCCGTCCAAACCGCACTGAGAGATATTAGGGTCACCGGGACCATCAGCTGGTTTGGTTTCCACAAAGGCTACCTGGAATCCTCTCCATTTGATTTTGATCTGGGGAATTCTTCCGCCAGTATTATAGGATTCATCCATGATACCCCATCCAGCCATGTCCTGATCCCAATAAAAGACCTGGTTGCTGTTACCCCAGTCTGAAAGCGGGGCGTAATCCTGACCCACAAGCAAGGTGACATTATTGAAAGTGTAGGTTCCATATATCAAACGAGTTCCGATCCCTTGATTCTCTTTGAGACCTAGCTCGACTCTTCCAGAAAAATCACCCTTATTCACAGTGGCGCCTAAGCGGGAATTTCCAGCTATGCCCCATTGTGTTGTTTTCTGATCAGGCCCTTCAAGGTTAAAAGCACCCTCGGTATCGGAAAAGTTTTTGCTGGACTCCTGAAAGAAGGTAGCAAACCTGACACTCCCATAGAACGACCACGCCCCTACTGTATCTTCCAGGGCCTTTACCCGCTCTTCTACTGTCTTGTCTTCGGCTGGAGCGGGAGCGGAAAAGACAAAGACCAAGCCTGCCGCCAGTAAGAATACTATTAATTTCCTCATACTCTCCTCCTCGTATTTTTTTCTCATCTAGACTAGCTATGTTCTGGATTCTCCCTCTAAATCCTTTAGTTAAACCACCTGCAACTGCGTGTCAATGAAAGATCAATGTATTGTTCATCGGATGTGAGAGAATATAAATATATTTACCGATCATTAACACATTTGAAACCTTTCTTGAATGCTCCTCATACAATTACAGTTACCCTTGGGCTGCATAAGTGCATAATAATTTCTCTAGATATGAGCAAACATCGTACCAAGCCGTTTTACTGATCACGAATGATTATAATATGTGATAGTTATAAATAATAAAGCTATGATTCAGCTAATACCCTTTCCTCCGAAATGATGCAGACTTGAGACATTCTGTTTTTTTCCTACTACACAATCAATATTTATACATAAGCAGAGAAAACCCATATATCTTATTCAGTCTGGAGGCGATCAGATCAGGGCAAGAGATCTCTCAAAAAATATGATTGACAAGACCACTGCTGCAATGAAGCATAACTCCACACGATATCGATGCAATTATGCATTTAGAATGCACTATTGCATCGGTGCAAATGTGTCTCCTCACCTTTCTTGTTTAACATCCATTTGTAATCAATCCCCCAATGCATCAGTCGGAATTTTCCGACTGTCTTGGAATGATCCACGTCCTGATCGAGGTCTTGCTCTCGTCCTTGACAGAGTGGTCAGCACGCTTGACATCTTGAGGATGATCCAGAATAATTGCCATAATGAAACAGGTCCTGATCTCGATCAATGATATCACCATCCAAGCATTTCTACATGATACTCCCACTGCCCGGGAACTATGGAAGATCCTCCCTATTAAAGGAATTGTTAATGTGTGGGGAGAGGAGATCTATTTTATAATCCCATTGAAAATGGATATCGAACCCGGGGCCACCCAAGATATGGAAGTGGGCACCCTCGCCTACTGGCCAACAGGCCCTGCCCTGTGCATCTTTTTCGGACCAACACCGGTCAGCACTGGTATTAAGCCTCGTGCTTACAGCCCGGTGAATATCATCGGCCGAACCATTGATAGCCCCCTGCCTTTGAAGTCGGTCCCGGACGGTGCGGAAATCCTCATCAAGGCAATTAAAGAGTGAATTTGGTTTTTTTAGAAATCCAGGAGGACAAAATAAAAAATGACCGGAGATGATAAATACTGTGTTATCCTCTGCACCTGCCCGAACGATGAACATGCCGAGAAACTTGCCCGATCCCTTGTAGAACACAAGTTCGCCGCATGTGTCCAGATAACCCCGGTCAGGAGCTTTTATGAATGGAAAGGGGAGATCTGCAAGGATGAAGAGCGGCTCCTTATGATAAAGACAAAGACAGTATTTTATGACAAAATCGAGGATTTCATCACCATGAACCACCCGTACGAAGTACCTGAGATAGTGATGTTGCCTATAACCGGTGGGCTTGAAAAATATTTCAAATGGATCGAGGGCATATGCACATGAGCATCAGGTTTGTTCCTTGACACACTCATGTCGTTCCCGTATCGTTTGGCTTAAGGGATTATGTATGTTTGAGGGCGGAATCTCCTGATATCACTGTGCAGGGGGACTATGATCATCAGCTTTGTTCAGACCAAGGGCGGTACCGGTAAAAGCACACTCGCATTAAATGCCGCCTTCTCGAAACATATAAATAAAAAGTTCCGGACCATTGCCCTTGTAGAACTTGACCCCCAGGGGACTCTGCGGGCATGGTGGGATGAGCGGGCCGAGCTTGGGAAAAAATCCGGTAATGTATCCTTCCACCACATATCCAGCACCCAGAAAGAGGTCTTCGCCGATGGTATCAAATCCATTACCTCTTACAATGACCTCATCATCATGGACATCCCTGGTGAGAGTACCGGCAAGCTCCATACCCGGTTTGCCTGCGCCGTCTCTGATCTGGTTGTCATTCCCATGAGGACCTCCACCAACGATGAGGCGGCATTCGCAAACAACCTCTACCCCATTATCAAGGAGATCATCAAGGTCGATCCCAAGAAGAAGGGCAGCTTTTATGTGCTCCCGTCCTTCACCCATCCCAAGGCCAATACACAGACCATCATGGAGTATTTCACCGAAATCCTCCCTCAGAATGTGGGATGTCTTCATGCCATCTATCCCGACAGATCGGTTTATGAAAATTTCAACCGTGAAGGCTGCACCCTCCATGAATATACCCTCTCGGTCAGCACGAATAAACGGCACTACAAGCAGGCTTTTATGGCGATCAACGACATGGAGGAGATCGCCACGACCATATCCGGAATAGTGGAGAGTGCGCATGTCATTGCCCAAAAAGCGAAAAAGGCTTGATGAGAACCCGACTTTTGCCAAAGGAAAGCGAGACCCCAATCATGTCTCAAGCCGGGATATAAACCCGGTTAAAACGAATGAACGGATACTTAAGGATTCTCCAAGAAGCAAGCAGATGCTCAAGGCCTTTGAGATAGTGGAGCATATCGAACATCTCCATGAAACACCTGATCATAATGGGTCGAAACCTGACGGCACGACATTCGGATCATCCAAGGAAACCCAGGTCTCTTCAACCCCGGATGGGCTCCGAGTACGAGTATCCTTCGGGCCTGCCTCCTCCAAGAATATGGAACCCGATACCGAAACAGGTAGTGCTGCCATGCCTGTAATAGAGGTGAAGCTCAAGATCCCGTCTTTCCTCTGGAGGGTGCCTATACTTAAGGATATGACCCGGAATCTCATTAAAAGATTTGCAAAGGAGTAATACACTTTCATTCACTTCATCGCCGGATGGTTAAGAAAAGCATGGACTCACAAGTACCCTCGACCCTTCTTCAGGATTTATTTATATCTTATATGATTCATACCTTTATCGAGCCATTGTGTTTTACCGATAGAGTTGCTATATAGCGCACACTATGCACTCACTGGCCGGAAGCGCATGAGCACGAGAACAAAATACCTCTCTATATTTAGCATTGTATGGTTGATTGCCCTATTCGCTGCCGCAACCGAACCACAGGCCTCCGAATCCCTCAACCCATCGAATTATATAATAGAAATTAAGCCGTTAAAAGAACACCAACGCCTTACCGCTGAGATCATTAGGGAACTCAAGAAAAACCACTACAAGAAAGTCGTTATTGACGATGCGCTCTCAAGCAAGGTCTTTGACCGATATCTAACGGATATCGATTCTTCACATATATACTTCCTCGCAACCGACATAAAAGAATTCGAACCTTTTCGCTACCGGCTTGATGACGGCCTCTTGAAGGGAGATGTGGCCCCTGCCTTCACGATCTTCAACAGGTACGAAGAAAGGCTTGCGCAAAGGCTCGTTTTCATCATCAGCCGGGTGGATAGCGGTCTCAAGGACATAAGCCTCGATAAGAATGAGAATTTCGAAACCAACAGGGAAAATGCCCAGTGGCCAGCTTCGCGCTCCGAGCTCGAAGGCCTGTGGCTCAAGGCACTCAAGAACGAAGTGATCAACATGAAGATCGAGGGAAAGTCCTTGTCCGATATCTCAACGACCCTATCGAAACGCTATTGGAGCCAGCTCAAGCGTCTTCGCCAGACCTCCAGCGAAGACATCTTCCAAATATTCATGAACTCGCTGGCTACGAGTTATGACCCCCACACCTCGTACTTCTCCCCGAGATCTTCCGAGAACTTCAACATCAACATGAGCCTCTCTCTCGAGGGAATCGGCGCCATGCTCACCACGGAAAACGAAAACACCAAGGTAGTGCGGCTCGTTCCTGCAGGACCTGCCGATAAATCAAAACAGCTCAAGCCGAATGATAAGATCATTGGAGTGGGCCAGGGTCCGGAGGGAGAGATAATGGACGTGGTGGGGTGGCGACTCGATGACGTTGTAGACCTCATCCGAGGCCCTAAAAACACCATCGTTCGTCTCAAGGTCATCCCTGCCGATGCAAGTGACGACCATCAGACAAAGATCGTCAGGCTCATGCGGAACACAGTCCAGTTGGAGGACCAGGCTGCCAGCAAAGATGTGCTCGATATCACCAGAGGAGGCCGCACCTATAAAATCGGTATCATCCATATCCCCACCTTCTACCTCGACATCAGGGCCATGCAGTCCGACACCGAAGATTATAAAAGCACTACCCGGGATGTGAAGTGCCTCTTAAATGAGCTTGATGTGCTTCATGTAAACGGTGTCGTCATCGACCTGAGAGATAATGGCGGGGGCTCACTGCATGAAGCAAACACCTTAACTGGTTTATTCATAAAACGCGGCCCTACCGTGCAGATCCGCTCAGCCGATGGTGTGACCGAAACCCTCTATGACCGTGATAACAAGATCACCTATGCAGGGCCCTTGGCTGTGATCGTTAGCCGGTTGAGCGCATCCGCCTCCGAAATATTTGCCGGGGCAATCCAGGACTACGGCCGCGGGGTCATCATCGGTGATACTACCTTCGGTAAAGGAACAGTTCAGACGTTGCTCAATCTCTCTCGAGGACAACTCAAGGTCACTACTGCCAAATTCTATCGCATCTCCGGAGAAAGCACTCAGCACCGCGGGGTAGTCCCGGACATATATTATCCAAGTCTTTATGATAAGGACACTATCGGCGAAAGCTCACTTAAAGATGCACTGCAATGGGATGCCATCGGCGCAATACCCCACTATGTTTTCTCAGACATCCCCCCTTACAAAGCACAACTCCGTTCCATGCACCAAGCACGCATTCAGCAAGATCCGGACTATCAATATCTTCTTGGTATGATCAATTATCTCAAAGAATCCCGGGACAAAAAGAAGGTTTCCTTGAAGCTCTCCACGAGGCTCCAGGAAAAGAAAAAATCGGAAAAGTTAAGGCTTGATCTGGAGAACAGGCTCAGAAAAGCCAAAGGCCTCAAGCCCATAATAAATCTTGATCAACTGAACGAAGATAAGGATGAATCCCCAAAGGTAAAGCCTGCAAAAGATGATGCTGAGCTTGTTGAAGGCGGGAATGTCATAGTGGATTATCTCACCATTAAAAACAAGTCGAATTCTCCACAACAAGCCCAGACAGAGGTCCAATAGAAGATCAGGGGACAAGGAAGAACCCGATGCAGATACTTGTTACAGGCGGGGCAGGATATATCGGAAGTCATACCTGTCTTGAACTCCTTCAGGCGGGGCATGAGGTCGTTGTAGTGGACAACCTCATGAACTCCAAAGAGGAGTCTCTCAAGCGCGTGCAAGAGATCGCAGGGAGACCTCTGGTGTTTCATTGTGCAGACCTCCTCGATAAAAAGGCCTTGGAGGGCATCTTTGTTCACCACAAGATAGATGCCGTAATACATTTCGCAGGGCTTAAGGCGGTGGGTGAATCGGTCCGAATCCCCCTGATGTACTACCACAACAACATCACAGGGACAATCATCCTGTGTGAAGTCATGGCCGAGCATTCTGTAAAAAACATCGTGTTCAGCTCTTCCGCCACGGTCTATGGAAACCCTGCATCCGTTCCCATCCGGGAAGACTCCCCTCTCGGACCAACAAATCCCTATGGCCGGACCAAGTTGATGATTGAAGAAATCTTTAGGGACCTTTATACATCCGACCCATCATGGAATATCGCCCTTCTGCGCTATTTCAACCCCATAGGTGCACATATAAGCGGCCTGATCGGTGAAGATCCCAACGGCATTCCCAATAATCTCCTTCCAAACGTTGCACAGGTTGCAGTGGGCAGACTGCCTGAGCTGAAGGTTTATGGGAATGATTATCCTACACCCGATGGAACGGGCGTTAGAGATTACATCCACGTTGTGGATCTGGCACAAGGCCATCTCTATGCACTTCAAAGGCTTTTAACAGGGTGCGGGGTCATCACCTATAATCTCGGTACGGGCAGAGGATATAGCGTGCTTGAGGTGGTGAACGCCTTTGAAAGGGCCTGCGGTAGAAAGATCCGCATCCAAATCATGGAGAGGAGAGATGGTGATATCGCAACCTGCTATGCAGACCCCTCCTCGGCAAATAGGGATCTCGGCTGGGCCGCCAAGCGGGGGATGGATGAGATGTGTGCCGACACGTGGAGATGGCAGTCACGTAATCCTCAAGGGTATTAACGATCACTTGTTAATGCAAAGCCATGTATCTACCTGGGGCTTTCACATGGGTTTTCTGAAAAAGGCCATAAAAAGCGGCAGGGACATGACAATATCTTCTGCCGTCAAGGTTTTTGCAGAAAAGTATATATCCGGATTCGCGGTTATCAATACCATCGAGATCGATTCGTCCCAAAAATCCTTTACTGCCGAGGTGGTCCTGAAAGGTGAGAAAGACCCTATTTCCCTAAAGGTTGCAAAATACGAGATCATATCCGAAGGCGAGAGGCACCTCCTCATACCGCACAACGTCAGTGCATCCCGCCAATGGCTCGATATACTTGCAAAGGAATATCTCGAAGACCATGCTTTTGAGATACCCGCCCCTATTGCAAGAGCCCTTAAGATAATGGTTTGATCAGGTTCTTGCAATTTACCAAGAACTCTTATAATTCTGGGGTCCAGCCTACAAAAATGCTTGGGTATGTGAATGATGCTTATTAAAGATATACTGAGATCCACACCAACTACATTCAGTTTTGAATTTTTCCCTCCTAAGAGCGATGCTGGATGGGAGCATCTCTTCCATACCATAGCAGACCTTATACCGCTTAAGCCTTCATGGGTCAGCGTTACATACGGAGCCGGAGGCTCAACCCGTGAGAACACCCATAACTTGGTTGTGCGCATCAAGAAAGAAACCGAACTCACTGTGGTTTCTCACCTTACTTGCATTGAGTCATCCAGAGAGAATCTCCTGGTAATCCTGAACCGCTATAACGAAAACGGTATTGAAAACATCCTGGCGCTCCGTGGTGACCCGCCTGCAGGCCTTTGTGGTTGGTCTGCCCCCTTAGAAGGATTTGCCCATGCCTCTGATCTCGTTACGTTCATAAAAAACCATTTCCCCCGCATGAGCATCGGTGTCGCAGGATTCCCCGAAGGTCATCCCGAAACGCCTAATAGGCTCAAGGAGATTGACTATCTGAAGGCAAAGGTGGATGCCGGTGCAGACTACATTATTACACAGCTCTTCTTCGACAATCATGACTTTTATGATTTCTGCGAGCGCTGTGAACTCGCGGGCATCAACATCCCTATAATTGCCGGCATTATGCCTATCATCACAAAAAGCGGGATGATCCGTATGGCTGAACTTGCTGCAGGGGCTCGTTTTCCCGCCAGGCTTATGAGAGCTCTCAATCAAGTGGAAACTACAGATGCAATTGAAAAGATCGGCATAGAATGGGCAACCAACCAGGTACGTGAACTTGTTGGGAACAAGGTAAGGGGCATTCATTTCTACACTCTCAACAATGCCCGCGCGACTCTGGGGATCTACAAAGCTCTTGGGGTAACGGACTCCTCCCAGATGGGACCGCCGTTGAAGCTGCCATGTTTTTAAAGCATGTTCACATGGAAGATGATCATACACTACATCAGCTTATCGTAGACGGCGAACTAGATCTTCATATGTTCAAACCGAAAGATGTGAAAGATCTTGTGCCCGACTACCTTGAGGAATGCCGAGAAAGGGGTATCCTGTTTGTACGGATCATACACGGCAAAGGGACCGGTACTTTGAGAAGAACCGTACATGCAATCCTTGAAAGACTGCCCTGGATAACCTCATTTCGGCTTGCATCCGAGTTGGAAGGTGGATGGGGGGCCACCATTGCAGAGTTGATGCCCTTGGATAAGAAAAGCCCTGGTAACAGGACTCATGACCCGTTATGAATAAGACGGATGAGCTGCTTTAAGGTGTCCATTCAGGGAATGGCTTATCAGATCAACAAATCTGTCTCATACCTGTATACCATTCATTAGAGCCGATCCATAAAGGCCATGAGATTCTTACTTGAAAATATATACGAGAACAGGTTAATAAGAACTATTAAGAGCAAACACCCTGTGGATAACTGGGTGAGTATGAATGGGTACTAAATAGGCTTTATATAAGAGCATTACAGCACAATGTTATGGTAGCGTTTGACCCGTAAGAGGGAATCCCATATAAAATATAAAGAGGAGGGTACCATGGTTCTGAGAAGAGTTAGTATTACATTACTTGCAGTTTTGTTTTTTGCTACATCTGCCTTCGCCCTGGAGGTTGCCGGCGTTAATATGCCCGACACTATCAAGGCTGGCGGAAACGATCTGGTTCTTAATGGCGCAGGTGTGAGAACAAAGTTCTTCATCAAGGCCTATGTGGGTGGTCTTTACCTTAAACAGAAAAGCAGTGATGCCGAGAAGATCATGGCTGCAGATGAACCAATGGCGGTCAGACTCATTATGACATCAGGGCTTGTGACCAGTGATAAAATGGAAAGCGCCGTCAGAGAAGGGTTTGAAAACTCCACCAAGGGCAATATCGCACCAATCAAGGACAAGATCGAGGCTTTCATAAATGTCTTCAAGGCCAAGCTCAACAAGGGCGATGTCTTTGAATTTGCCAATGTTCCGGGCAAGGGTGTCGAAATCTACAAGAATGGGTCCTTAGCATCGACGATTCAGGGGCTGGACTTCAAAAAGGACCTGTTCGGCATTTGGCTTTGCGACAAACCAGCTCAGGCAGATCTGAAAAACAAAATGCTCGGCAAGTAAGACTTGCGGATGAACTCATGGGGCTCAGGGGGCAGCATCTTGCCCCTAGCCCCAAATGAGCTTACCCTTACCTGCATATCCTGCTTCATATGCATGTCAATGATCGACCAAGATGCCAAGTGTGAGTTCACCTTATTAGGAAAAAGCCGATACAAAAGGCAAGCTGCTGGTGAGCACGTTTTTTCATGAGGGGGAGCATGGTGGAACCTGCCTTATCAAGTCTAGTGTTTCAGGTTGCTTCAACGAAGTAACGAAACATGTGAAATGGACAACTCCTTAAAGCTATTATTATTTCTTAAGCATATGTATATGTGAGGCGCGATGAAGCACGTCCTGCGCAGATGGCTCAAACAATACTTTTCCGACCCCCAGCTCATGATCCTTATCTTTTTACTCCTGTGTGGATTCTTCCTGATCTTCGTATTCGGCAAGATGCTCATGCCGGTGTTTATATCCATCGTTATTGCATTACTCCTTGACAGCCTCATCGAGTGGCTGAAACGTTTCCATTTGCGTCGGGAAGCAGGGGTCTACCTGGTGTTCATGCTCTTTCTTGCCCTCTTTTTTGATCTGCTGATAATTTTGCTTCCAATGATATCCCATCAGATAGGCCAACTTGTAGGAGATCTTCCATCCATAATAACCAAGGTTAAAGGTGAGTTGATTCTGCTGCCTCAGAAATACCCGGGCATTATCTCCGAAGAAAGGATCAACCAGTTCATTGCACTGCTGGCCTCAGAGTTCACAGACCTTGGGAAGAACATCATACGGATATCCATCTCTTCTGTCCGTGAGATCATCACCATCATTATCTACCTGATCCTCGTACCCTTTCTGGTGTTCTTTTTTCTTAAAGACAAGGCGATGATACTGGAGTGGTTCAGGAGACTTCTGCCGGAAGAGCGCGGCTTGGCCATTCAGGTATGGCAAGAGGTGTATGAACAATTTTTTAACTATCTCAGGGGAAAAATCCTTGAGATCCTCATTGTGTGGGCCATTAATTATATAGCCCTCGCCCTGTTAGGATTGAAGTATTCTATCATCATTTCTCTCTTTGTCGGTCTGGCCGTGCTTGTCCCCTATATAGGTGCCGCTGTCATGTTCATCCCGGTTATTCTTATCGCATTTTTCCAGTGGGGCTTAGGGGTGAATCTTATCTATATCATCATAGCATTTCTCTTCTTGCATACGCTTGACGGGAACATGATCGCCCCGCTGTTACTCTCAAAGGTAGTGAAGATCCATCCTGTCGCAATTATCATCTCCATCCTCGTCTTCGGCGGGCTTTGGGGCTTTTGGGGGCTGGTCTTTGCCATCCCTCTGGCAACACTCCTGCATGCCGTTCTCAAGGCATGGATAAGTTCGTCCGTTTCCTCAGAGTAATTTTAACAACGACTTTATCTCATTAAATTGTCTTTTTCATCCGATAGATAGATGAGGTACGGATAAAGTGCGTCTTGATAAGGTTCGATATGAAAAACATGGTGAGCCTGAATATTATTAAGCAATTGAGATGAGGATATGACGAACAGCCTTGGTCTTCCAAAGGGAATCCATATACTCGTTGCGGATGCAAGTGCGGTCGTACGCAGCTTCCTCTCCCGTGAGCTCGGTAAGTCGGGCGCACTTATATCACTTGCCGATGACGGCGAGCAGGCCTTTGATTGCGCATCATCCGGGGATATCGACCTTGTTATCGCCGATGTCGACCTGCCAAAGATCAGTGGAGTCGAGCTCTGCAAAAAGCTCAAGGCAAGCCAGGGCACACAGCAGATACCGGTAGTCATCCTTGACTCACTGAATACCGAGGATCGCATACAGAGGGTATATCAGGCAGGGGCCACCGCCTGTATACCCAAAACCCAGTCAAAAGAAAGCCTGCTCGATGCCGTCGGGAATGTCATCCTTAAGGCGACTTTCCAGAGAGGGCGTTTAATCCTGGTTGTGGATGATTCTCTCACGGTACGTTCCCTGGTCAGCAGGAGTCTTAAAGGTGCCGGCTTTACCGTCATTCAGGCGGAAAACGGGAAAGTGGCCTTAAGTCTCTTGGGGCATAAGAAACCCGATCTCATTTTAAGTGATATCGACATGCCCGAAATGAACGGCGAGGCGTTCTGCCAGGCCGTTCATGCCGATCCTGTACTCGCAACTATTCCATTTGTCGTCATGAGTGCCTACAGCCAGCGGCCTATTATGAGGCGCATGCTCCAGCTCGGGGCGGATTCCTATCTTGTGAAGCCCTTCAATGTGGAACAACTCGTTATTACCGTTGAAAAACTGCTCTCGGACCAGCTCCTACTCCTTCATAAGGAAAAGGAGCGGCTCGAGATAGAACAAAGACTCATTCTGGCCAGCATCACAAGTCTTTGCAACGCACTTGAAGCCAGGGATCCCTACACCAGGGGCCATTCAGAGGCAGTATCCGACATCGCCACCAAGATCGCCATGCAGATGGGCATCTCCCAAGAAGAGATCGAGCTCATCCGCCTTGGCGGCAAGCTGCACGACCTTGGCAAGATCGGAGTAGTGGACAGTGTGTTATTGAAGACCGGAAAGCTCACCGATGAAGAGTTTTCCATCATCAAGCGGCATCCTGTCATCGGTGCGGAGATCTTAAGGCCTGTCCCTTCGCTCGCGCCTATCATCCCGATAGTCCTGTATCACCATGAACGTCTCGATGGAAAAGGATATCCCGATGGACTCCATGGTGCATCGATACCTCTGTGGGCAAGGATTACCGCAGTCGGTGATACATACCATGCCCTCACAAGCGACCGGCCTTACCGCAAAGGCATGCCGAAGGAAAAAGCACTTGAGATCATCCAATCGGTAAGCGGCACCCAGCTCTGCCCCGACTGCGTGGAAGCCTTTATCAAGATGGAGTTATGGGACAAATCATCTTCATGGTCGGATGAAGAGAAACGACCCGTCGAAGAAGCATCTCGAATTGTCCTCGTTACCGGCCCCTGAATGGATATTTGAAAGGGTACAAACAGGGTTTTATAAAGGATTTGTGTTAAGAAATACATTGCATTTACCGTATGTTTTGTTTATGTTTCCAACTAAAGAACCCCTGAATCGGCTAATGGAGAGCAATTACAAGGCTTAAGGGGAGATGACGACCATGAGAAGAAACATCGTACACGAAGGGGCTGAACAGCTCACCTATGAAATCCGGCAGATCGTTGCTTTTGCCGAAGACCTTCAGAGACTAGGCGTAGAGATCACCTGGGAGAACATCGGCGATCCCATTGCCAAAGGGGAAAAGCTCCCCCAATGGATGAAGGATATCATAATCAAGCTGGCCTCCGAAGACAAGACCTATGGGTATGTCGCCACCCAGGGTGTGGCAGAGTCACGCCAGTTTCTTGCAGAAATGGTGAACAGCCGGGGCGGCTACCAGGTCACCAAGGATGACATCATATTCTTCGACGGCATCGGTGATGCCATTGCCAAGATATTCGGCTATCTGAAGCGTGAGGCGCGTGTTATAGGCCCCTCTCCTGCTTATTCCACGCATTCCTCAGCCGAGGCGGCCCACTCGGGATATGAGCACCTCACCTATGAGCTCGATCCGAACAACCGCTGGATGCCCGACCTTGCCGATCTGGAGAATAAGATCAAATACAACGACTCCATTGCCGGCATTCTCATCATCAACCCGGACAACCCTACAGGCGCAGTCTATCCTCGCGGGCTCCTCGGCAAGATGGTGGAGATCGCACGGCGCTATAAGGTGTTCATGGTCTGTGACGAGACCTACACCAGGCTCGTCTACGGAGGCGCCAAGACAGCCCATCTAAGCGAGGTCATCGCGGATGTTCCGGGTATCGCGCTCAGGGGCATCTCAAAGGAATACCCCTGGCCCGGTGCCAGGTGCGGGTGGATCGAGGTCTTCAACCAGGATAAACTCCATTTCAAGCGGTACATAAAAAGTCTCATCAATGCCAAGATGCTGGAGGTCTGCTCCACGAGCCTGCCTCAGCATTCCATCCCGCTGGTCATGGGGGATGTGCGTTATGAGGAGCATCTGGCCTCAAGGAGGGCCATGTATGAAAAGAGGGCCCAGGAGGCCTGGGAAATCTTCTCGCAGATAGAAGGTATCCGGGTGAACAAACCCCAAGGCGCCTTCTACATGTCGGTGCTCTTCGATGATGGTGTCCTGAACAACAGGCAGACCCTGCCCATTTCCAACGCAAAAGCCCTTGAGTACATAGAGAACAAGGTTAAGGGTGTGGAGGTGGACAAACGCTTCGTCTACTACCTCTTGGGCTCCACGGGCATTTGCGTGGTGCCTCTCACCGGTTTCTGCTGCAACAGGAAAGGGTTCAGGATTACCCTGCTTGAGATGAACGATGAAAAACGCCTGTGGACCTATCAGACCATAGCGGAGGGCATCAGGAATTATATCAATTCCACCAGCAGCACTGCCGCCTCCAGTCAGTCTGCAGTGTAGCATGGACATGTCTTGAGGCAGGCAGATCTCGGTATATATAGCCTGCATTTGAAAATATGGGAGACGGTGTGATCGTCAGCAAGACGAATGTATCCTTCCTTTCCGGTCCCGATATAATCGCTGGGGCCCTCTTCATCCCGAAAGCCGTCACACCCTTGCCTGCACTCATCATCTGCCATGGTGAAGACGACAAGGTGGATCCCCCCCCGAGACGGCACGACTCCTCTTTGCCGCCCTCAGCTGTGTCAAGCGCCTGTGCATCGTCCCGGGCAACGGCCATTTGGGCCACATGGACAGAAATAAAGATGTCGTGATGGAGCTGACCTCGGACTGGGCACATACCCACTTAGATTGAGAAATCAGGGCCTCTGTGCTATCCTCACCGCAACCCAATGTTCCTACCCACTACCCAGGAAGAAATGAAGGCCCTTGGCTGGGATGCGCTCGATGTCATCCTGGTTACCGGGGATGCCTACATCGACAGCCCTCATATCGGGGCGGCGGTGGTGGGCAAGGCCCTGCTGAGGGCGGGATACCGTGTAGGCATCATATCCCAGCCGGACACTGGGTCGTCAACCGACATCATGAGACTCGGCGAGCCAAAGCTGTTCTGGGGCATTACCGGGGGCAGTATCGACTCCATGGTGGCCAATTACACCCCTCTCAAGAAAAGACGCAAATCGGATGACTACACCCCGGGCGGTTTAAATTCAAAAAGACCGGACAGGGCTGTTATCATATATGCAAATCTCATCCGGCAATACTTCAAAGAAAAGAAACCCCTCGTGCTCGGCGGCCTTGAGGCGAGCCTGCGGCGCATAGCGCACTACGACTTCTGGTCGGATAGTCTCAGGCGCTCCATCCTCTTCGATGCAAAGGCCGACATCCTGGTCTATGGCATGGGAGAATACACGGCCGTAGAGCTTGCCCGAAGATTGGGCTCGGGCAGAGATGTTCATGATATGAGGGGCATCTGCTACATCAGAAAGGATAAGCCCCAAGAATCTATTGAGCTGCCCTCTTATGAAGAGGTCGCCACTGATATGGGCTCCTTCACGGCAATGTTCCACTCATTTTATCGGAATAACGATCCTGTCACGGGTAAAGCCCTCTGCCAAAGGCACGGCGATCGCTACCTCGTGCACAACCCGCCATGGCCCGTCCTCACGGAGCAGGAGCTGGATGCCGTCTATGAGCTCGATTTCGAGCGCGAGGTTCACCCGTATGAGCTTGCCCAAGGAGATGTCAAGGCCATTGAAACCATACGTTTCTCTCTGAGAACCCACCGGGGCTGCATGGGACAGTGCAACTTCTGCTCCATCTCCGTCCATGAGGGCTCGAAAGTGGTCTCCCGCAGCGAGGCATCCATCCTGAAAGAGGCCGAGGGAATCATCTCCCACCCGCAGTTCAAGGGATATATCCAGGACATAGGCGGTCCCACAGCGAACATGTATGGATTTACGTGCACCAAGAAAGGCGGACAAGGCGTTTGCCATGAACGGAGGTGCCTCTACCCCGAGATCTGTCCCCTTCTGGATATCAGCCACCGGCGTCAGATATCTCTCCTCAAGAGATTGCGTTTAATTCCCGGTATCAAGAAGGGCTTTGTGGCCTCGGGTATCAGGCACGACCTCGTATGCGCCGACAACGGGCATGGGAATGCTTATCTGGAAGAGCTTGTGGGGCATCATGTCTCAGGTCAGTTGAAACTGGCCCCGGAACATTCCGAACAGGGCGTGCTCGGTCGGATGGGCAAGACCGGTATTGCCTCACTCATGGAATTCCGGGAGCGTTTTTTTGCACTCTCAAAGGAAAGACACAAGAAGCAGTTCCTCACCTACTATTTCCTTGCCGCCCATCCCGGATGTACAGAGACTGATATGAACAGGCTCAATGCCTTCATCAATATGAACCTGAAGCTTAATCCGGAACAGGTGCAGATCTTCACACCCACACCATCCACGTACTCCACCCTCATGTATTACACCTGTACAGACCCGTTCACCCGGAGAGAGAATATTTGTTGAAAAAGACCCAATGCGCAAGAAGAAGCAGAAGGATATCCTGATCGGACAAAAGTGGTAGACCATACTATGAAGAGAGCGGGTATTTCCATAGATCGGCAGATGCCGCCTGAGCAGGAAGAGAAGAAGAGCAAGACCAGGCTCAAAAAGGAGATGATCGAACTGCAGAAACTCGGGGAGCAGCTTATTGAACTCCCGAATTCATACTTAAGAAAAATCGGCCTGCCTCAAGAACTCCTGGAGACCGTACTCAATGCAAAAGAAGTCCGTACCCATGGGGCAAGGCGCAGGCAGAAGCAACGCATTGGCGTGCTTATGCGGGAGGCGGACCCTGTTCACATCCAAAAAATGCTTGATGAATTTGGGCAGACGAGGCAGACCAATGCGCATCTAAAGGCTGAATATAATGATTGATATCAACAATGGACATAAAAAGGAGGTAATCATGAAAAAAATGCTTCTGAAGGCATTCTCAAACATATTTGTTCTCTTTGCCTGCCTCTGCGTCCTTGTATTTGCAGGTTGTGAGGGCAGTGACGCAAAGAAAAAAATTACAGATACTGTCCATACCTTGGTGGGTGGTGAGGTGGTCAAGAAGGGTGAAGATATGAAGAAGCAGGTCGACCAGGCCATGAAGGAAGAGGCCAAACGCCTGATTAAGATGGATAAAGAAAATAAAGGTGAGGGAACCGATGAAGGTTCAGGCGGGCAGAACGAAAAAGAATCCGATAAATAAGGAGGTTTTTCCATGTCTATATCCGGCAAGGTGGTCTGGATCACCGGTTCATCCTCGGGAATCGGGGAAGCCTTGGCGTATGCCTTCGCCAAGGAGGGCGCCCAACTCATCCTCTCATCACGCAACGCTTCTAAGTTGAATGAGGTAAAGAACCGGTGCCCATATCCGGAGCGGCACCTTGTGCTGCCGCTCGACCTCGAGGATTCCTCAACATTTCCCGCCGATGTCCGCTCCGTTCTTGATAAATTCGGCCGCATAGATATTCTCATCAACAATGGTGGTATCTCTCAGCGGAGCCTTGCCGCCCGGACGAGCATCGAGACCGACCGGAGGATCATGGAGACCAACTTCTTCGGCACGGTGGCATTGACCAAGACGATCCTGCCGTCGATGATCGAAAGGGGTTCCGGCCACATAGTGGTCATCAGCAGTCTGGTGGGCAAATTCGGCACGACCTTGCGCTCAACATACGCCGCATCAAAGCATGCGCTGCACGGCTTCTTTGATTCGCTACGTGCCGAAGTTCGCTCGCAGGGCATCAAGGTCACCCTTGTATGCCCGGGCTTTATCCGGACAAATATATCCATAAACGCCCTGTGCGCCGACGGGTCATGCCACGGGACCATGGACGATGCCCAGGCCGCCGGTTTGCTGCCCGGTGTCTGTGCTGCAAGGATTGTCCAGGCAGTTGTCAAGGGCAGGGAAGAGGTGTTCATCGGGGGTAAAGAAGTCATGGGCGTGTATCTCAAGCGATTCTTCCCCGGCATCTTTAACCATTTTATTGCAAAGGCAAAGGTCACATGAAAAACGCTATGGAGAAGCCCCCATGTCAGTGAACCTGCGATGGCTGGGTACAGCCGGTGTTGAGCTAAGCTGTGATGGGCAGGTAATTCTCATAGATCCCTACCTTTCCAGACCCGGCAAAAAGGATATCTTATTTCAATCCACTCATACCAAAAAGAGAGGCTATAAAACGATACATCGACAGCATCGATGGCAAGGTAAGGGCCGTTATTGCCGGGCATACACACTTCGACCATGTCCTGGACATCCCTGCGCTTGCACGCTGCCTCGATGCCCCCATCTTTGGCAGCTCCAGCTTAGATACACTCCTGTCCATCTCCGGGCTTTCCGGTAAAACCACGGTGTGCCGTCCCCAAAATCGGATTATTCTCGATAGCAAGATAACAATCTCAATGATCCCCTCAGCACACGGTCTGGTCTTATCACGGCTCCTGCTCCTGAAGGGGGATATCAACCAGGAACTCACCCCTCCCCTTCGAACTCATCAATACCGGCTTGGTGCTATGTTTGCCCCGCAGGTTGAGATGGGTGGGCTTACGTTCCTCCATGTGGGAAGCGCGGGTTATGTTGAGAAAGAACTGGAAGACCACCGGTGCGACGTGCTCTTCCTGTGCGTTGCCGGCTGGAAGAAATGGCCGAAGTACCCTCAGAGGGTCATCGAGATGGTTCGTCCGTCATGCGTCATACCCATCCACTATGATGACTTCTCAGCCCCCCTGATACCGGGCGGTAAAGTGCGGGTTATGCACTCCGCAGATCTCGAAGGGTTCCGTGATCATGTGCGGATGAACCGGGCAGGCCTTGAGGTGCGGCAGCTGGAACCCTACATTGCTACATCATTCTAAGAAGAGATATTGTGGAGGCTGTGTATTTTTCCGACATGCAGCCATGGAGGAGGAAAAGGCCATGAATGTGATCATTGAGAAAAGAAATCGCATTACCACTATCATCATCAACCGGCCTGATGTACGCAATGCCGTGGACGGCCCTACTGCCGGCGAGCTGGCAAATGCCTTCAGTGCCTTTGATGCGGATGAGACTTCAGATGTGGCTGTTCTTTCAGGTGCAGGCGGGCACTTCTGTGCAGGCGCGGATCTGAAGGCCATCAGCTCCGGTATGCATGCAAATCGCCTTGATGAGACAGGCAATGCCCCCATGGGCCCATCGAGGATGTTGTTAAGCAAGCCGGTGATCGCTGCTGTGGCGGGCTATGCAGTTGCCGGCGGGCTTGAGCTTGCCTTGTTCTGCGACATGAGGGTCGTTGAGAGGAGTGCCGTATTCGGTGTATTCTGCAGGAGGTGGGGCGTACCTCTGATCGACGGCGGTACGATCAGGCTCCCCAGACTGATCGGCCTCAGCAGGGCACTGGACCTCATCCTCACCGGCAGGGCTGTCCATGCGGAGGAGGCCTACGCCTTTGGCCTTGCCAACAGGGTCGTGGATGACGGGACCGCCTTACAAGAGGCGATTAAGCTGGCATCCGGATTAGCCCGTTTTCCCCAAGTTTGCCTCCGCCATGACCGTATGAGTGCATATGAGCAGTTCGATCTTGACCGTGAACAAGCCTTTCTCAATGAGTTCCGGCACGGCATGGAGTCCATAAAGGCCCATGAAACCCTTGATGGAGCCAGAAGGTTCGCCGGAGGCAAAGGGAGACACGGTTCTTTCGAAGATGTGAAAGGGTGAACAGGAATCGCCTGGTCCGTGATCAGGCAAAAACGGATCATCACCTGAGGTACGGCTCATGAGCACGTAGGCTCCCATGATGAGATTCTAGGACTTCTCTCTGTTCTCACCAAGCCGATCCCTCTACCCCGGCACTCCATCCGGGAACAATTACCCGTGGTTTTTTTATCATGTTTTGCCTTTATTATGACGATGAGAATATCACTTCATAATCTAAGAGAATACCCATGAAAAACTATGTGTTCTATCTGTCGGCACTTGCCCTGATTGTCCTCCCCGCCTGCGGCGGAGGCGGGGGCGGCGGGACGAACGACAGCAGCTCTCAGACAATCTATTCCTCGGACTATATGACCTATGATTTGAGCAAGGTCTATACCTTCCAGGAAACAGAAGATACCGGATCCGGAGATCCGACAGTTACGAATGTGGCCTACAGCTATCAACAGGTAGATTCTATCCCCAGTAAATACGGATATTCCGGCTCGATTGCAGGACCATATATCATGGAGACAATAAGTACCGATGGTGGAAATACCACGGTCATCTATATGAACTCGGTGGAGACCATCATCAATGATGACTCCTCTTACTTCACCAGTATCGATTCATCAACCTTTACAGGCGGAAGCCTCCCGCTGGATATGGTCATCAACAAGGAATACTCTTTTTCCAGTACGGAGGATCTCTTCATCTCCGATTCAAGCCTAGGGACAGTTGGTACAAAGGTAGGCACCAAGACAACCGAGTGGTCCACCACGGCCCTTGTAGTAGAGAATGTATCGGTCCCTGCGGGTACCTTTGAGGCCTTGAAGACTGCAGACTCCTCTATCGTTACCTTTACCTTTGATAGTGGCGAGACCCAGACCACCACATCTTCAGGAAACACATGGTTCGGCAAAGGCACAGGGACGGTAAAGAAAGTATCAAGCAATAGCACCGTTATCTCCGACGGCACTTCCAGCGACACGACCACGAGCACGGTCACGGACGAACTGACAACGGTAAACTAGTGACGTGTAACAAGGCCGGTTGCTGGATCTCGCTCAAGATCCACCCACTCTAAAAAGGGCAGGCATAAGTCCTGCCCCTATTATCATTTGTCGGGGTTCGCTACCCGCTCAGCCCGACCTACAATCTACAATCGCGGCTAAAGCCGCTCCTACAATTACAAGGTACAGTCCCCATCCACTAGTCACTATTCACTGGTCACTCTGTTATTCATCTCCTGGCTCATCACCACTCCGACGATCACCAGCGCAGATGCCAAATACTGGACTGTGGTAAAGCGCTCCCCCAGAAAAATCCAGCCGAAGATCACCGTGAGAACCGGTATGAGGTTTACGAACGCCGATGCCTGGCTTGCAGGCACCTTGCTTACCGCATAGTTATACAGGCCGTAGGCCCCCAAGGTGACAAAGATGCCGAGATAGACGATGCTGAAGGCCGGAACGGCCTCAAAGCGTATCGGCAGGGCCGTTGTGGGGAGAAAGAGAAAAGGCAGGAAGAAGATGCTCCCGGCAAAGGCCTGGAGTGCGGTGAGAAAGAACGGGGCGTATCGTGCGGTGAGCCGCTTGAGGGATATTGTGTAGCCTGTTGCAAAGACCATGGCCAGAAATTCATAAAAATTGCCCAGCACCGGGTTCGGTGCAGAGTCATTCGATTGGGCGGCCATGCTCAACAGACATACGCCGAGAATGGCTGTGAGAAAACCAAGGACCGTCTTTATGGTTATAGACTCTTTGAGGTAGATGCCGGCCGTAATGGCCACCATGAGAGGGAGCATGGCCGTGATCATGCCTGCCTGGGAGGCCGTGGTGTTCTTAAGGGCGGCAGCCTCAAACAGGAAATAGAGGCACGGCTCGCAGGCAAGCATGAAGCCCAGTACCGCAATATCCTGTCTTCTTAAGGGGTTGCGTTTAAAGGCGCCCGCAAAGGGTATGAAACAGATGCTTGCCGTAATCATCCTGCCGAAGATGACAACCATGGGGTTATAGGCTGCAAAGGCCAGCTTCAGGGCAATGAATGAGCTCGCCCACAGTATCATGGCACCGAGCAGGCAAAATATGGGACCGAAAAGGTTTCTTCGCTGCATTGGTCTTCCCCGACCCCTTGGCTGTCTATTCATGATCAGCCCTTTTGACATACCATGAGCATGATGTGCCGAGAAAGATAATCTTCTTTGCATGATTCCGTTGCGACATACCGACAACCCATTGTATACAAATAAACGGACACTAAGGTATGTATCTTATCCGAGAAGGGTGAAATATCATGAAATTTTGTCCACAGTGCGGCCAAGGCCTTATCAATAAAGTGATTGAAGGAAAAGGGAGGCTTGCCTGCTCCTCGATAGCATGTCAATTTGTATTCTGGGACAATCCTATTCCCGTAGTGGCCGCCATAGTGGAGCTTGACAGTAGCGTTGTCCTGGCAAGGAACAGGCTCTGGCCTGAAAAGATGTTCGGCCTGGTCACAGGATTCCTCGAACAGGGGGAGTCGCCTGAAACCGCAGTTCTGCGTGAGGTGAAGGAGGAGCTCGGCCTGGAAGGAACCGTTGCCGAATTCATCGGCTGCTACAGTTTCTTCGAGAAAAACCAGCTCATCCTTGCCTACCATGTCAGTGCACACGGCACAGTGACTCTGGGCGAAGAGCTTGCAGAGGTGAGGTACGTGATCCCGGAGCGTCTCAAGCCCTGGCCCTTCGGCACCGGGTATGCGGTGAGAGATTGGCTGGAGAAGAGAAAAACAAAGATGGGGAATCAGCCAAGTCTATAAGGAATACCATTATAACAATACCAAGGAGTTGAATATGGAAAGGAGAGTGTTTGGTCTTATGATGATCTTGTTCAGTCTGCTCAGTGTAAACGTGCATGCCGCCCAGAACCCGAAGGTGGTCCTGGAGACAAGTATGGGGGACATCACCCTTGAGCTCTACCCCGACAAGGCACCTGCAACGGTCAAAAATTTCCTTACCTATGCGGATGAGAAGTTCTATGACGGAACCGTCTTCCACAGGGTTATCAGCGGTTTCATGATTCAGGGTGGAGGGATGACCTCCGATATGAATGAAAAGCCCACCCACAGCCCGATCCTTAATGAGGCGGACAACGGATTGAAGAACGACCGCGGTACCATTGCCATGGCACGCACGAATGATCCTAATTCCGCCACAGCCCAGTTCTTCATCAATGCAAAGGACAACACGTTCCTGAACTTCAGGGGCAAGACGATTGAAGGATATGGCTACTGCGTCTTCGGGAAGGTGACCAAGGGCCTCGACGTGGTGGATGCCATTGAAAAGACCCCCACGACAACGAAGGGGTTCTTTCAGGATGTCCCGGCCAAGCCCGTGATCATCAAAAAGGCCTACCGGCTGAAAGAGAAAAAAGCGGCTTCCTGATGGCGCTTGGCTCAATGGGCAGAAATTATTAAAATGCCATGAGAGAAGCACCCATGGAACAGGGCTCCAGAAAATCAGTCCTTGCATGGGCCATGTACGACTGGGCGAATTCCGCCTTTGCCACCACGGTCATGGCAGGTTTCTTCCCCATATTCTTCAAGCAGTTCTGGAGCTTTGGAACGGACACCTCCCTGAGCACGGCCCGGCTGGGCCTTGCAAACTCTCTGGCAGGCGTGTTGGTGGCTCTTGCCGCCCCTTTCCTGGGCGCTATTGCGGACAGGAGCGCTGGCAAAAAGAAATTTCTTTTTTCATTTGCATCAATCGGGGTTGCCGCGACATTGAGCCTCTCCTTTGTGACCAAAGGGCACTGGGTGGCGGCAGCAATGCTCTATGCCTTTGCCTTGATGGGCTTTTCAGGCGGCAATGTCTTCTATGACGCCCTTCTCAAGACCGTCTCTGAAGATAACAAGATGGATTACGTCTCCACCCTTGGCTATGCCCTGGGCTACCTGGGAGGGGGCCTTCTCTTTGCACTGAATGTGCTGATGGTCATCAAGCCCTCTCTGTTCGGCCTGGGCAATGCCTCCGAGGCTGTGAGACTCTCGTTTATCACCGTGGGTATCTGGTGGGCCGTGTTTAGCATACCGCTTGCCGTTTTTGTATATGAAACACGCACCGGAGGCAAAGAACGCGCCTCTCAGATGGTGTCCCAGGGCTTCCATGAGCTCCGCCGGACCTTTGCCGAGGTGAGGCATCTGAAGGCCATCACCATATTTCTGTTTGCCTATTGGTTCTATATAGACGGCGTAGACACTATAATCGTGATGGCGGTAGATTACGGTCTCTCCCTGGGCTTCCACCAGGAAGACCTGATCGCGGCGCTGCTGCTCGTCCAGTTTGTCGGCTTCCCCTTTGCAATAGCCTTCGGCCGTATTGCAAACTACATGGGCACAAAGCGATCGATCCTCCTGGGCATCTGCGTCTATCTGTTCGTATCTATCTGGGGTGCATTCATCCGGAACCGGGCAGAATTCTACATTATGGCCGTGCTCATCGGCATGGTTCAGGGTGGGGTCCAGGCCCTGTCGCGCTCCTTCTATGCAAGGTTGATTCCCAGGGACAAGGCCGCCCAGTATTTCGGGTTTTTAAACCTGCTCGGCAAGTTCGCCACCATCATGGGGCCGGTGCTCATCGGATCGACCGTGCTGACAGCACGCGCCTTGGGCGCAAATCCCCACTTGGCCTCCAGGATAAGCATCTCATCCGTGGCCGTACTCTTCATATCAGGCGGCATACTTCTCTGGTGCGTTGATGAGAAGAAGGGGAAACAGGAGACGGGGTCTTTTTAGAGTATCGTCCTCTTCCCGTTATATCTTTCCGTGTCATAGTACTTATCGACTTCCACGATCCTGAGCCTGTCGATGACCTCTTTCATGGGTACTGAGGTGATCTCGCCGTGGAGGTAGCTCACCATCCTTCCATAATCCTCATTCATGATCATATCCACGGCCGCAATCCCAAACCACCTTGCCATGAGCCTGTCACGGGCGGAAGGCGACCCGCCCCTCTGGAGGTGGCTCAGGTTGACATAGCGGGCCTCGAATCCGGTTCTCCTCTGGACTTCTTCGGCAATGTATGCTGCGATGCCCCCGAGTGACCTGTGTCCGAACTCATCCACCTTCTCATCCTTGAAGAACTCCCTGTCGCCGCCCAGTTTGGCACCTTCCGAGACTACGACGATGCTGTACTGGATCTCGCGGCCCCTGCGCCCCTGGAGGAGTTCGCAGACCCTCTCGATGCTGAAGGGGTACTCGGGGATCAGGATGATATAGGCGCCGCTGCACTCGCCGCCGTGCAGGGCCAGCCAACCCGCATGCCTGCCCATGGTCTCCACTACGAAGATCCTGTTGTGGGAGCCTGCCGTGGTGCGAAGCCTGTCAATCTCTTCCATGATGATGTTTACCGCCGAGTCGAACCCCAGGGAATATTCGGTACCCACAAGGTCGCCGTCGATGGTCTTGGGAATTCCGATAGTCTTGACGCCCTGCCTGTAGAGCTTGTAGGCCACACCGAGGGTATCCTCGCCGCCGATGGCAACGATTACGTCTATTCCAAGTTTTCCGATATTCTCAATCACCTTGCCGGAGCGGTCTTTTTTAGGGTTGAAGGGGTTAGTCCGGGAGGTACCGAGGTTGGTCCCGCCATAGCGGTCCCATGTGCGGACAACCTCTTCATCGAGTTTCATGATGTGCTGGGCCATGCTCTCAGGGTTGTCGGGGTCGACCTCTACGAGCCCTTTCCACCCTTCCCTGATGCCGAGGACATCGAACTTGATAGACCTTTTCTCTTCAAGAAGCGGGTCCAAGGCTGTTTTGGTTACCCACTTGATCGCACCGTTCAATCCCGGACAATCGCCGCCGCCAGTCAATACAGCTATTCTCATGCTTAAGCTATCCTCCTGTCTCAGATCCAAAACCGCCTACTTCACGGACGGCCTCTTCACCATTATAATCCTGAAATACACCTCGGCAAGACGGAAGTAAAAATTGAGCATCTTTGGTGTTTGTTTGCATGAAGACTCCTATATCCTGTAAAATAAGATAAAAGGAGGGACACATGAAGGTCGTATTCCATGAAGACTTCTACAAAGTGTACACCTCGGACCCGGCGGCGGAGGATGGGAGGATAGAGGCGGTCATGGAGGTAATCAGCGGCAAGGTGGATCTGGTTACCGCCCTAAAGGCACAGATAGAAGATATCGAGGCGGTACATACAAAAGCCCATATCGATCGCGTAAAGGACATGGGCCTCCACGAAATAGCCTCCCTGGCCGCAGGCGGGGCCATCCAGGCAGCAGAGATCGGGCTTACGGAGCCGTGCTTCGGATTGATCAGACCACCGGGCCACCATGCATCCTCGGATTCAGCCTGGGGCTTTTGCTTCTACAGTAATATGGCCATCGCCATGGACCACCAGAAGCGGAAAGGGGCCATAAAGAGCGCCTATGTCCTTGACTTCGACCTGCATTACGGCGACGGCACGGTCAACATCCTGGGTAAGAAGGGATATGTGCAAATCCACAATCCCAAATCCTCTGAACGCAAATCCTATCTCAAAGAGGTTGCAGGCGAGCTGGAAAATTTCAAGGCCGACATCATCGGCATCTCGGCAGGCTTCGATAATCACGAGGAGGACTGGGGCGGGGTCTTGAACACCGATGATTACCGGCAGATCGGCAGGCTCGTGAGAGAGGCCGCGAATCGCACCGGAGCAGGGTTCTTCGCCATCCTGGAGGGTGGCTACAACCACCGGGTCCTCGGGCATAATGCGTGGGCGCTCATGCAGGGAATGGACGGGGTATAGTGAATAGTGACCAGAAAAAGTATACGGGGGTCTTTTGCGTTGACAACTAGTTGTTATGGTAAACTATTACATGAGCAGCAACGATAAGGTTATTCAGGAATGCCTGAGACGAGATGATCATGCGAGGAGGCAATCGATGAAGGTCAGTACGGTTTCCGAGATGAGGTCTTTTGACAAGGCTGCAATTGTTCGATTCGGCATCCCCGAGGTGCTGCTCATGGAGAATGCAGGCCTTGCCTCATATGAAGTCCTGATGAGGGAATTAGGTATTGCAGGCAAGTCCTTCGTTGTGCTGGCCGGCATCGGAAACAATGGCGGCGACGGGTTTGTCACGGCGCGGAAGATCCATTCCGCAGGAGGTAATGTCAAGGTCTTCATCCTGGGAGAGGCCGGTAAGTTCAGGGGCTCCGCCCTCATCAACCTCGAAGCAATCAGAAAAATCCCCATCGGAATCCATGAGATCGCGGCGGCAAAGGGCATCAGAAAGGATATCGCCCGTTGCGACATCATCATTGACGCCATCTTCGGCACCGGCCTGACCCGCGATGTGGAAGGGCTCCATAGAGAGGTCATCGAACTGATAAACTCGAGCAATAAGACCGTCCTCAGCCTTGACATCCCATCCGGCATAAACGGCGACACCGGCCGGGTCATGGGTTGTGCCATACATGCGGATTATACCATTACTTTCGGCCTTCCCAAGGTAGGCAACCTCCTCAATGCCGGATCTCATTACTGCGGCCGCCTCTTTGTCACCCATATCTCTTTCCCGCCGGCCTTGTACAATTCCGACTCCATCAAGCTCGCCCTCAACGACCCCCCTGCAGTTCCGCCAAGGGACCCAGAAGGACATAAAGGCGACTTCGGAGAGGCGCTCTTCATTGCAGGGGCCAAAGGATACTATGGCGCCCCGTATTTTGCAGCGCTCTCGTTCATGAAGGCAGGAGGAGGGTATTCACGGCTTGCAGCACCCGAATCCATAACACCCTTTATTGCCTCAAAGGGCAGCGAGATCGTGTTCATCCCCCAGGTGGAGACCGGTTCCGGCAGTATCTCGCTGAAGAATAAAACCGGACTCCTGGAACTCTCTGAAAAGATGGACTTCGTTGTCCTCGGCCCGGGGTTGTCGCTGAACGAGGAGACGGCCGCGCTCGCACGCGAGCTGGCACAGAGGATAAAAAGGCCGCTGCTCATCGACGGTGACGGTATCACCTCCGTCTGCAGAGACCTCACCTGCATCAAAAAAAGAAAGGCGCCCACCATACTCACCCCGCACCTTGGCGAGATGTCAAGAATAACCGGGAGACCGGTTAAAGATATTGATGCCGACAAGATCGGGACCCTCAGGGAAGCTGCAGCCGGCCTCAATGCCGTTATCGTGCTCAAGGGTGCCCGCACGCTCATTGGATATCCGGATGGAAAGGTCTTCATCAATATGAGCGGCAACTCCGGAATGGCCACTGCCGGATCGGGTGACGTGCTCACCGGGACCATTGCAGCCATGTACGGTCTGGGTTTGCCCCTTGAGGATGCAGTGCGCAAGGGGGTCTTCATCCATGGTGCATCAGGGGATCTGGCGGCCCGTGAAAAAGGTGAAGACGGCATAACAGCCCAGGACATCCTTGATTATCTACCCTCTGCCATGGTGCGGGACAGGCAGGGAGTCCTCCTTAAACGATACTGCTTACCGGTCATATTCTGAGAAGTTAATATTGAATTGCCGGGAATTAACTGGATTCTTAGCCTTTGCGAGGTATGACGCAGAGGGAGAGTGCTCTCCTCCCTCTTTCATGATATTCATTTTTTTAAGGTACCCTTAACAAATAATTTATTCCCCCTGTTAAGTTTATTTCAGATCGTGCCGATATACTGACTAGCCAGAAAGAGTCAACACTCTCTTCGTAACTGCCAGGCCTTGTTAGCTTGGCTTTTTTTTTACCCTCATGGATGGTTTTTACGTTTTTCACTATCAATCATATCCTGTGGTATGTAAGAAAAATGGGTACAGGTTCAGGACATAGGTAACAGATGAGGTTCAAGACATAGGTAACACTTTCTGATCACTGATCACTGGTCACACATAACTGGTCACTATCCAAAATCTCCCTGATCTTCTTCGAAAGCTCGGCCATACTGAAGGGCTTCTGGATGAAACCTTTGCAGCCGCTTTGCATGATTTCCTTCGCCTGGCCGTCAAGACTGTAACCGCTTGAGAGCAGCACCCTCACAGCTGGGTCTATGCGGCGCAGGGTGTCAAAGGTTTCCCTACCGCCGAAATCGGGCATGATAATGTCAAGGACCACAAGGTCGATCTTGTCCTTGTTCTGCTCATAAATCAGTAAACCTTGTCTCCCACCCGGAGCGGTCATCACCTTGTAACCGAGACTTTCGAGCATTTTGGAGCCGACATCCAGGATCATTTCCTCATCATCGATGAGCAGCACGGCCTCTTGCCCCTTCATGATCTCGTCTTTTGTCCCAAGCTCGTCTTGCACATACTTTTCTGAAGCAGGAAGGTAGATCATGAAGGAAGTACCAAGGTCTTTTTCACTATCCACATGGATGAATCCGCCGTGATTCTTGATAATACCATACGCGGAGGCCAGCCCAAGGCCGGTCCCGCGCCCGCGCTCCTTGGTGGTGAAAAACGGCTCGAAGATCCTCGATTTCACCGACTCGTCCATCCCGATGCCCGTATCCGTGACAGTCACCTTCACGAATCTCCCCGGTTTGATGTCGTAGGGGCTCACATCAACCTCGTCCAGATTTACATTTTCGACCGAGAGGTACATATCGCCCCCTCCCGGCATAGCCTGCCACGCATTTACAAAAAGATTGAGCAGTACCTGCTCCATCTGCCCCCTATCCACTTCTATTGCCCAAAGCCCCTCGGCGACCTTGCGGTGTATCCGTATCTCCTTCTTGGTCCTGCCGAACATCTCGGAGCTCTTACGGATGAATTCCCCGAGATGGGTGGGTTTGACCTCGTACTTGCCTCCACGGGCAAAGCCCAGGAGCTGTTTGCTGAGGTCCGAGCCCCGTTGTACGTATTCCTCAACGCTCTTGAGACGGTCAAAGAACGGATGTGACTCGTCACAATTCATGAGCATGAGGGAGACATTACCGAGTATACCCATGAGCAGATTGTTAAAGTCATGGGCAATACCCCCGGCAAGAGTTCCGACAGCCTCCATCTTCTGTGCACGCATGAGCTGCTCCTCAAGGGTTTTCTTCTCGGAGATGTCGGTCTGGGTGCCTATTATCCGCAGCGGCCTTCCATCCTCGGACCACCTTATGACCTTGCCGCGTTCCAGTATCCATTTATACGTCCCATCCTTGCATTTGATCCTGTGCTCGCTCGTATAGATGGGCATCTTACCTTTCAGATGCCGGATAAGATTCTCTTGGGACTGCTGCCGATCATCCGGGTGGACCAGATTCGCCCACTCATCCGGACTGTCGCTGATATCATTCTCGGCATAACCGACCATCTCCTTCCAGCGCCTGGAGCGGTAAACCTTGCTGCCTGGAATATCAAAATCCCATACCCCGTCACCCGCGCCCTCCAGGGCGAACTGCCACCGTTCTTCACTCTCACGCAAGGCCTTTTCCACCTTCTTGCGCTCGCTTATATCCCGGGTGGTCCCCAGAATACCCGTCGGATTACCGGCTTCATCATACAGGATATTAATCTTCACCTCTGTCCATACAGTGGATCCATCCTTGCGGATCATCTCGAGCTCGATGTTCTTCGTCCACTCTTTGCCGTGCATCTGCCCGCCGAACTCCAGTAAATGCTCCTGTGTAAAGATATCGACTACTTTCCGATAGGATTCGGGCGTGAGCGTATGATCCATGGTATGCTTCATAACTTCTTCAGGGGTATATCCTCTGAGCTCCATGACAGAAGGGCTCACATAGACATAGTGCAAGTCGAGGTCGAGAACCCAAATAACATCCCGCAAGTTCTCGGCAAGCAGCCTATAGCGTTTCTCACTCTCCTTAATAGCCTGCTCCGCATGGATTCGCTCAGTGATATCTCTTCCAATTCCACAGAAACCGATTGCCTTCCCCAATGGCCCATTCATCAGAGATATGGACGCCTCGATGACCCTTTTATCCCCATCTTTTCTCATTATTTCATAATCCACCATGGTTTTTGATATGCCGGTCCTGAGTATCTCGTCGAAAATCTGGGATGCCTTTCCGGCACCCTCCGGTGTGCTAAAGACCTTGTAATGCATTCCCATAAGCTCTTGCCGGGAATAGCCGAGGACTTTGCTCAGGGAATTGTTGAAAAAGGTGAAGCTGCCCTCGAGGTCCGACTCGAAATATGCCTCATCCATGTTCTCCAGGATAGTGCGGTACTTCTCTTCGCTCTCCCGCAGGGCCTCCTCGGCCCGTTTACGCTCGGTAATGTCCCGGACAACCCCCCTGAAACCAGTCGGATCTCCGTCGGCATTGCGCATCAGGGATACCGAAGCCTCTACGAAGATCCTACGGCCGCTCTTGTCCTTCAGCTCCCAGTCGACCTCTGTGATTGGCTGGCCCGAGAGAAAGACGCTATGGTATACATTGAACACCTTCCTGGCATTCTCCTCATCCATATACTTGCGGAAATTCATTCCATGGAGTTCATTCATGGTATAGCCGAGTCGATTCATAGTCTTGAAATTGAAGAAGGTGAAGTTGCCCTTGAGGTCCACTTCATAATATGCCTCTTCCATATTTTCGAGGATACTCCTGTAGCGCTCCTCGCTTTCACACATGGCCTCCTCTGCGCGCTTACGCTCGGTGATGTCCATACAGGAGGCCACGCTCTCTTTTGTGCCCGGAATCAGGGCTAAAGTCAGAAAGATGTCTTTCATCTCTCCGAAACGATTCTTGAACCTGAACTCATAGGAATTTGGGGCCGAATTCGGGTCAATCCTGCGCTGGGCATGATAATGCTTCATCATCTCAAGGTCTTCATCCGCAATAAAGACGGTCCAGCTCATCTTCCCTTCCATTTCATGCCTTGAATAACCGGAAATCTTCTCGAAATTGGAGTTCGCGAGCAGTATTGTCGTGTCCTCTCCAACGAGTATGGATGCGTTGCCTGTATTCTCAAAGATGGTGCGATAACGCTCACCGCTCATCTTCAGGTATTCTTGAGCCATCTTCCATTCGGTGATGTCACGGGCTATGCCCTGGATGGCATAGGGTTCTCCTCCCCGGTAGATGACCGAGGACCTCGTCTCCAGCCAGAGGAAGCCGCCATCTTTACGGCGAACCATGTACTCGCTGGATCCCTTCTGGGAACCCGTTTCCCTCAGTTCTTTTACGATGTTAAGCCCAATGTGCATCTGGTCGTCTGTGAGCAGGGTTCTCAATGTGAGGTTGGGCACCTCGTCTCTTGAATATCCCAGCATGGTGAGGGCGGAATTGCTGAGATCAAGGAACCTGCCTTCAAAGTCATGGATATAGATGATATCAAAAGAGCGATCAAAGAATGCCTGGTAGCGTTCCTCACTCTCCCTGGCGGTTTCCTTGGTGAGGAGATATTCCTGCTCCAGATCTTTGAACTTTTTTTCCAGTTCCTCATAGCTCGGCCGGTCGTCCATCACCTTCTCCTTCTGAAAGAGATAAGGGCCTCTTTTTCCCATACCTCGTCCGTCAAGATACACGTGTACCTTTTGTAAGTACTTTATCGGCAAATTACCCTGCCGATGCTTAGCATCTTATGAAGGGATGGTAATATTGATGTTGAGGGCTACTTATGTGAGAATCAGCTGCCCCACAGGAGGCTGTTCAGGCCGGAGCTGCGCTGTGTCCGTCTGGCAACCGCGGCAGAGAAGACCGCATCGCTTGCCCATATCTCGATTGCGTTCCTGGCCCGGGTGATGCCGGTGTAGACGAGCTCTCTGGTGAGGATGGGGGAATCCCGGTCGGGCAGCACGAACAGGACTCGGTCGAACTCGGAGCCCTGGCTCTTGTGCACGGTCATGGCAAAGGCGGTCTCGTGCGCAGGCAGCCTCATGGGTGAGATCTTTCTGACAGACCCGTCCTTATCCGGAAAGCATGCGCGCAACGCTCCGTCTTCGTTCAGAATGAGCCCGATATCACCGTTAAAGAGCCTCACCGTGTAATCGTTCTGTGTGATGAGCACCGGCCTGCCCTGGTAATGCGGCCCTCCAGGCTCCAGCAGACCGGCATCGCGGAGGATCCCTTCCGCCATACGGTTTATGGTCTTCACCCCATAAGGCCCTTCCCGAACAGGACAGAGTATGCGGAATGCATCGAAGAGCCTGAAGCGGTCATGGATGTCATCCGTACTGAGATAACCTTTATAGCCCTTGAGCAAACTATCCTGTAATTTATCCCGCAGCTTTTCAGGCCTGGGCAGGTCATGGTATCCAAGCTCAGGGCCCGGGCCTGACCCAAGTATCTCAAGGCAATGCCCGGCGTCGCCGGCATTCACTGCCGTGCTTAAATGATAGATGGGGCTGTCACCGGCAAACCTGTAGGTCTTGGTGAGCTCCACTAATGAGTCCTGCATGCCGCTTGTTTCGCTGCTTGTGGCGGCCACACCGGTAATCTCTTCAATCAAAGATGCAAAGGCCCTTGAATATTCATGGGTACCGCCTACATCACAGATATCACCGAGCACATAGCCTGCCTGAACGGATGCGAGCTGGTTCTTGTCGCCCAGGAGGATTAGTCGAGCCCCGACCTTGAGGGCCTGCACGAGGTTGGACATGAGGGCCAGGTCCGCCATGGATGCCTCATCGATGACCACCACGTCGGCCCTCAGCGGATTGTCAGCCGAATTGCGGGGCCGTGAAGACCCTGGTGCGAAGCCGAGGAGCCGGTGGATGGTGGAGGCTTCATGAGGGATCATGGCCTTGACATCAGGGGTACAGTCGAGCAGGCTTAGCCCGCGCTGAATAGACTCTTCGATCCTGCGGGCGGCCTTGCCCGTGGGCGCTGCCAATGCGATCTTCAGGTTCGGCTCCTGTTCGAGGATCAGGGCCAGGATCTTGCACACAAGGGTGGTCTTGCCCGTGCCGGGTCCGCCGGTTATCACGCATAACGACCGGGTCACGGCGATCAGTGCGGCTATTTTCTGCGGGATATTCCCATCCGCATCATCAGGGAACAGGCAGATTATGCCGTCGCGCAGCAGTGCCTGATCAAACGGTTTCTCCCGGGCATTCAGGTCCAGCAGGGTCCTGGCCAGCCTCTGCTCGTTCTCATAGGAGCGGTAGAGGTAAAGCCTGCCCGCCTCATCCAGGATCAGCGGACGATACTCCCCTGGGCTTCCTACCACCGGCTCTGATCTGAGGGCTGCCATCCATGCTTCAGGAGAAGGCAGATCCGTGATAAGGGCCTTGTCATCCCCTTCGGCAAGCGATGCCAGGGGGTTATTCAAGTCCATGCAGGTGTGTCCTTCCCTGCTGAGCCTGCTGACAAGGGCGGCTGCGAGGATGAGCTCAGGGTTGTTCGATCCTGAGAGCTGCACCATGAACCGGGCGAAATGCAGGTCAATCGGCTCGAAGACGCCCGCGGACAGTCTCAGAGCTTGATCATGGTCTTGAAAAAAGCTTGCAGTGTCATATGCCATTTATTTTGACCCTCTGTCCATCAACCAGTATAATAACAGCTCATCTGGAAGAAGTCCTCTTTGTCAGACATATTGTGCATAATTTGCTTTGATCATCTATCCCTTCTCGGACAACATTCACCAGGTCCCCTCCCCCCCTGCGGGGGAGGGAAAGGGGTGTCTCGCCTGAAGGAACTCCTACAATTCTTTGTCAATCAGCACCTCGCTCAATTTCATCAGGTTCTCTTCATTCGGTCGCGCATGAAAGATCCCGTATTCTGGTCCTTTCTCCGGGTCCACCCCGCGCAGGAACACATAGAAGACCCCGCCGAAGTGCTCCTTATACGAATACCCTTCCATCCGGTGCATGAAATATTGGTGCAGCGCCACGCAATAGAGGTGGTACTGGAGTATGTAGTTGTCCCTGATCATGGACTGAAGGAGCGCATCCTGGCCGTAATCCTCCACGCTGACACCCAGGTGGTTGGACTTCCAGTCGATGAGATAGTACTTCCCCTGGTGCAGGAAGACCAGGTCCATGAAGCCCCGAAGGAAGCCCTTCACCGGGTCGAAGACAAGCCGGGGGGTAATGGTCGGGAGCCAAACCCCCTCTCCCTGACCCACAATTCGGCAGGACGGCCGAATTGGACGCACTTCACGTGCGCCCGAAGGGCGAAGGCCAGGGATGGCCTGAGTCACCCCCGCGAGGGGGGAGGGGATTCTTATGGAGCGCATGCAGTCAGTAATGGCTTGCTCTAGGATGCCTGCTGTGAGCGGCTTTATAGGGAACATGAACTCCAGCTCAGAGAGCCGCTCGCTGTTTGCAATGCCTGATAGTCGGAGAGCACCGATGCCCTCGACAGGGTTCGTACCCCTGCCCTGCCTCTGAACTCCACCGTCGTTAAGGCCCGAGTCCGATACCAAAATCCTGCCCAGGTCAACATCCAGGACCCTGCGTACCATGCCGGTAACGGTCTCGGCCCATGTCCCCTCGAAGCCATGGATACCGAGCGTCTCATCCACCACGGCCCGGACCCCTGTATTGTCCGCAGTAAAATCGATCCGCTCGAATACCTCATGCAGGAGTGTGCCTGCGCGCGCACCTTTGGGGAAGGAGAAGATGTCTTTCTTTGCTTCCCGCCCTTCCTGAGTGCCCTCTTCTTCATCCGTCTGCACCGCGGGCGCGAGCATGTCCCTGTCCGCCGGTTCGCGCCACTCGTGCAGGCCGTGTATGAACATAGTATAGCTGGCAATGCCCCACGAGCGGTCGATGGCTGTGGAAAAATCGAGGGCGGTAATGCCTTCGGCAGGAAGCGCTTCAATTGCAAGGGGCTGGGGCGCACCCATCGGGATATCCCGGATCACGGCATGTGCCTTTGCGCCTTCGATATGGTTTTCCAGCTCATGTTTCATGCTGTTTTCATCAAAACCTGCCAGCCTGAGCGCCTCCACCTGGTTTTCATCTCTGGCAATTGCGCGGCTCCTGATGAGATAGCTCACGGCAGAGGTCTCGGCATCCTTCACCCTGCCCCAGGCCATGTAGCACCGGTTCTTTGCCCGGGTGAGCGCAACGTAGAGAAGCCTGACATTCTCGGCCAGGGCCTCATGCTCCGCCCTTGCGGTATTCAGGGGTAGATCGGCCGACCCGAAGTCCATGACCGCCGAACCCTCTTCGTTGTGGAACAGGGGCGCGTTCCTACCTGGCTTCACCGGCGACCATGCAAAGGGGCAGAACACCACCGGGAACTCGAGCCCCTTGCTCTTGTGCACGGTCATGATGCGCACCGCGTCGTCATCGCTCTCCAGCCTGAGCTGGTATTCTTCCTCAGAGGGCATGTCCGGGTCCCTGCGCTCGGCAAGCCACTTCAAGAGCCCCTGCATGCCGAGCTTTCCCTTCACCTCAGCATTTCCCATGAGCTCACTCAGATGCAGGACGTTGGTCAGCGCTCGCTCGCCCCGCTCACCCGCAAGCAGCCTCGTCCTCACGCCTTCCTGGTCCATGAGCCTGCGGAATGCCGGCGTGAAGCCCGCCTTGTTCCAGAGGTCATGATACTCCCTGAACTTTGTTATCCAGCCTTCCCACGCCTTCTCATCCTCCATGAGCCCGCTGATCTCTAGGGCGCTCAGGCCGAAGATGCCACTCATGAGTGCGGTCTTCACCACGGCCTCGCGATCAGGCTCTGCCAGGGCATTGAGCAGCACTGCCATCTCGAAGGCCTCTTGCGAAAAGAACACGTTCTCATCGCTGAAGAGCACGCAGGGAATGCTGCACGATCGCAGTGCATCCCTCATGGCGCGCGCCTGGGTATTCTCGCGCACGAGCACGGCAATGTCAGAAGGCTTGAGCTCATCCTTCCCGAGTTTCACCCTGCCCTGCCTTGCACCGTTCAGCAGCTTCGATATCTCATGGGCCACGGCCCTGCACAGGAGCCTGCGGGCATCCGTCACCTTCAAGGGTTCGATGTCGCCAGAGCCCATGAACCACACCACCAGGTTCGCCTTGTCCTCTGCTGCCAGCACCTTCCTGTCCGGCTTGTCCGCCCCGTGGGCTTCTCGGAACTCTATCCACGTGTAGACGAACGGGTGGTTAGCCTTCTCGAAGAGAGCGTTGACCGCATCGATGAGTCCGGGCTCACTGCGCCAGTTTTCCACCAGGGTGTTCTTCAGGCTTTTATCAACATTGTCCGCCGCCTTCTTGTAGGTGAAGATGTCGGCGCCGCGGAAGCTGTAGACGGCCTGCTTGGGATCGCCTATGAGAAAGATCGGGCATTCGCTGAAGCACTTTGTAAAGATGTCATACTGAAGGGGGTCGGTGTCCTGAAACTCGTCGATGAGAGCAGCCTTGAAGCGCTTGCCAACGGCCTGCGCCAGGCTGAGTCCCATGGGGGATTCAAGGGCTCCGTGCATGCGCAGCAGCAGGTCGTCGAAGTGCACAAGGCCCTGCTTCGCCTTCCTCCCGGGCAGGTCTTCATGCAGGAACTCATGGAAGGCAACCTTGAGCCAGGTAAGGTATGCATCCATGGCTGCGGTCAATGCCGAAGCCGCCTTTGTAAGGATCTCACACAGCATGAAGAACGGGTGTTCGGGCACGGTCTTGCCCTTCTTCACGCCGTTCCTGACCGAGGCTTGCGAGAGCTTGACCACCTCCTTGGGTAAGGGCAAGTCAGTGCCGCCCGAAGCCAGGAAGCGGTCTATCTCCAGAATGTAGCTCGGGACGTTTTCCAGCTTGTAGATATTCTGCTTGAACGTGTCCCTGTCGCTCAGCACCCCTTCGATCTCTGCGCAGCATATGCCCCACTGGTCGCACAGCTCTGAAAAGGTCTGCCGGTATGTGCCAAGGTGCGGCTCCAGCGAGGGCCTATCGAGGTCGGGGATGACCTTTGCGGCAAGGTTCGACTTGCCGGCCAGCTTCAGGAAGAACTCGGGCGAGACCTTTTTGGACATGGCATAGGCAACCAGCTCGGGCGTGGTCTCCTGCACCATGTGCAGCCGGTAGAAGTCATCCGCCGCATCCAGGAGCATCCCGGCCTGGTCCGTGACCAGCTCCAGGTCAAAGGGGCTGCCGGTCTCGAAGGCCAGCTCTTTGAGCATGCGCTGGCAAAAGCCGTGGATAGTGGAGATGGCGGCCTCGTCGAAACCGCTCAACGAGTCCCTCAAAATGTTAAGCGCCTCTGCCCTGTTCTCCACCTGTTCGAGCATGCCCGCAAGGAAGGAGTCCGTCGAGGCGCCTGTGGTGAAGGCTTCCACAGCGTCCCTCAGCTTGGCCCTGATGCGGGTCTTGAGCTCGTCCGTGGCAGGCACCGTGTAGGTGACCACCAGGATCTCGTGGATGGGTATGCGCGCCTGGAGCAGGAGCCTCACGAACAGCGAGGCAATGGTGTAGGTCTTGCCGGTGCCCGCACTCGCCTCGATTAGGTGCGTAGCGGCCAAGTCAACATGCAGGAGGTCGAGCGGTTTCACAGGTTTTCCTCCTTCACGTGCCCCAGCAGCGGACTGAATATTTTAAGCGCAAGGTCTGCGAACTCTGCATCCAGCACAGAAGCCCCTTTGAAGCAGATGAGGTATGCCCCGTTGTCCTTCTCTGCCTGGCTGAAGCCATCTCTGCCTGTCCATGCATTCACTGCTGCATCGAGGGCCTTGTCCTCGCTGCCGGATGTCTTCGAAAGCGCCTTTGCATAGGCATATGAGGTCTCTGGGAAGAAGTGCATGGGCATTGAGAGCCCCTGCCAGTAGACATTCAGCAGGCCCGTGAGCACGGCTTCCGGGTCTGCCACCGGGGCGAACAGGGCCTGCCTCTTCTTCCCCATGTGGCGGCTCTGAACTACCGCACCCGGCCTGAACACCTGCAGCAGGATATGGCTGATCCAGGCCCGCATCAGGTCGCTCGCCTTGATGTCTGCAGGCCTGAACCGTAGGAACCCTCCGTCTGCGGTTGTATCAATCATGCCGGTGATTGTGAAGCCGTCAAGGCTGACCGCAATGTCCTGCTTGATGATACCCTGTTCGCCCACGATGTCTCTGATGAAGGGGATATAGGTATCTATATTGTGTACCATGGCCTGCAGTACGATCTCGCCCGGCATGCCGTGGGGCAGCACGCCCTCGGCCCTGAGCAGGTCTTTGTATTGAGCCGTGCTGCTGCTTTTGAGCCTGTCGTGCAGAAGCCTCTGCATCACCTCATATCGTCTCAGCCCATCCAGGCTGAAGGGCTCCCTGCCCTCCACTACGGCTGCCTCCTCAGGCAGGCCTGCCTGCAGCCTGTTACGCAGGAAGTATTCAACCGGGTTCCTGAAGAACCTGATGAAGCGCTCTACATCGATGGTCTTGAACTCCTCGCCGGGCTCGGCCAGCACGCTTCTATTACCCTCCATCTCCTGTTGTGGCGACAGCAGTGCTTCAGCAG
>CAWKAM010000043.1:0-100508 GCA_963847605.1 uncultured delta proteobacterium
CCATAAAGACCACGTTCTCCTTACATGCCTGCTCGATCTTCCTCGACGAGATCAGTCCCCGTGAATATCCCAGTAATACTACCTTCAGCAGAATCCGGGATCGTATGCCCGCCGTCCGGTCTCATCATTCTTGTACTTCTCATCGAATATGCTCACGTCCATACGCTCATCAACAAGTGTATGAATCGCGAATTCCAGGGTCCCGGGCATAAGCTGTTCCTTCAATGATACCGGTATCAGCATGTCTTGTGCATACGTATAAGGCTTGTACTTAGCCATGGCTTCCTTCCCTTTCTGAAATGGGAGAATGAAAGATCCTTGCTCCTTGATTACAACCTGAATATATCACATATCATATTGATTATAAAGGCTATTATGGTTTTTTGATAATATTATTTGCGCTATCTGATAAATTCCTTATGCAACCCCTTACAAGAAACAGGCACCCTTTTTCGACAACCTCCAATATGATCTACAGTCACAATTCAAATTTAATTTCTTCAATTACAGTTGTGCAATAATGTCTTAGTTTTAGCAACTCAGTCCAGATAATGTTTCACTTCATGTAACCTTCGGTTATGTAATAATTCACCTTGTCGTAGAGAAAGATGATGCGGTTGTTGAGCTCGAGGGTGCTGTAGATCTCAACGGGCGAACTGAGTATTCTTTGCCTGATCACGTGCGTCCAGATGTTCTTCCTGCTCAGGGCGAGGGCATTGAGGATGTCGGGGAGCGGGATATCGAGCCTCCTCATCTTTGACCCCGCCTCGATAAATCGCCGTGCTACAAAGGGTTTCTTCTTCCGCTCCAAGCCGTCTTTAATGCCATGAAGCACAACCTTGTTTATGCCGCGGAGCATGTTCATATGACGTTCAAGAGACGGTATGGCCGCCTTCACCTCGTCCGCCCAGTGCCTCGTGATCTCCTCCCTGTCCTTGTCGATGATCTTGATGAGGATGTTCGACAGTACCATTCCATGCGAGGTCGTCCCCGACGGTATGGTCTGATCCATTCCAAGATCAGGAAAGAGCTGCTTGAAGGAGTCCACCATGGCCCAGGAATCCCGGTAAAGATCCACATAGATGCGCACCGCTTTTTCATTGGATGACCAGGCGAGAGGGGGAAGATCGAATATAGGGAAGTATTTTGCATCTATGGCATCATCACCCGGACTGAGAACCCCGCCCGTGGCCCTCACCTCATAGGTCACGATGGCAAGACTTCCGTAGAAATCGTTATCAATGGTGTCCACATCGATGAGCCTCAGGTTCTCACCGGTGATGCCGGCCTCCTCCTTGAGCTCCCTCAATGCGGCGTCCTTTACCTCTTCCCCGCTCTCGGCAAACCCGATGGGCAGGCACCACATGCCCTTGTACGGATCCTTTTTGCGCTGCACGAGTAGAACTTCTCTGCTCTCGTTCACCACAAGAGCGCAAGCCACGGGCAAGGGGTTTTCATAGAAGACCGTTGTGCAGCTCATGCATAGGTCCCGCTCCTTGCCCTCAACATGCCTCCTCACCACGGGCTTGGCGCAATAGGGGCAGAATATCCGCTGTTTCTTCACGCTATCCTCCTGTCATGAACGGGCTGAGCGCACCGGAATATACCGTCATCCTTATTAAGGATCACACTTCCGTATATGCGCGTATGCTCATATGAGGTCTTTTTGAATGCTGCCATAACCGCATCGATCTTTGAGGGCTGCCCTTCAAGAACCTCCTTGAAGAAGAGGGGCTTCTTGATATTGATGTATTCCATAAAATCACTGAACCGTGAGAACGGGAAGATGAGGGAATTCTCGTAGACCATGCGTTCAACCTTCTCGAAGTGGGGAGTCAGCAGTACCTCTCCTTCCTCGAGAGAGAATGCCTCAAAGAGCTCGTGGATCTTCATATCATGGGGCGGTTCCAACCCGGCCGATTTCATGCCGGCAGACACAAACTCCGTCACTTCATGGAGGGAATGCTTGCTGTGGGTCACCGCGATGAAGAGGCCGCTGCGCCTAAGGATCCTTGCGATCTCCGGGATGAGGTGCGGGAAGAAATAGAGCGAGTAGCTCGTGATGATGAGATCAAAGCCGGAATCCGCCATATCCGTTGTGAGATCGGCGCTCCCTTGGATAAATGTACCCGCGTATCCCATCTGACTTACCGTGCTCAGAAAGGTATCCCGGTTGTTCTTTTCAATCACATCGATGCCGGTGACATGGGACCCTGAGTTCAGCCTCCCGGAGAGCCTCTCGGTGAAGAAACCGTATCCGCACCCCAGGTCGAGCACATCCTTCACGTGCGAAAGGTCGAGCCCCTCAAGCGCAGCATCACGGATGTCTATCGTGTTGAGCGCATATTCCTGAATGATGTCCTTGCACCGGCGGTGCCAGATTACCTCTTCGTAGGTCTTCCTGATGTCTTCATAGGAAAAGAGTTCCTGCACGTTCACACCCCTTAATTCACGTAGGCGGAACAATAAAACAAATCAACATTCCGGCCTTGCCAATGTATCTTCACGCAAGATACAATACAATCTTTAATAAGGAGGGGCCCATGGAACAACAAGACATATACCGGGAATTGTCTAAAAAACTCATGATGGAGAATTCTACCGTACTCCCCAAGATCTGGCGGGTAATATGCAGTGAGGAAGAGGCCAAGCTCGTGAACCGGCTCCCTGCCACCCTGGATCAGCTGGTACAGGAATCCGGCGAAGCTGCATCCAAGATGCAGGATATCATCGATGGGCTCTTCCACCGGGGTGCGGTATTTGAGTTCGTCAAAGACGGCACCACCTTTTACCGGATGCCCAGACACGTGGTTCAGTTCCACGATTCTTCCATCCTGTGGGCTGAGGGGCCTTCCGAGATGTTAGAGCTTTGGGAAGAGTTCGAAGAGACAGAGTATCCCCAGCTCATGGAGATTGCAACCTCCTTAAAGCTGCCTTCTTTCATGCGTGTGATCCCGGTGAACGAGACCATCGAGGCAAAAAGTCAGGTGCTTGCCTATGAAGATGCCGCCAGCATGCTGAAGAACGCCAAGTCCATAGCTGTAGTCATCTGCCCGTGCAGAAAGCTCATGAAACGCTGCGACGGCCCGCTTGAGGCATGCATCCAGATGGACCGCGGTGCCGATTATGCCCTGAAGCGAGGCACAGGCAGAAAGATCGATTACCACGAGGCGCTTGCCATCCTTAAACTCTCTGAAGAGGCAGGGCTTGTACACATGACCGAAAACACTGCAGGACGTTCTAATATGCTGTGCAACTGCTGCAGCTGCTGCTGCCAACTGCTCAGGTTCGCCAAGAATGAGAAAGCAAAGGGCGTACTCGCACCGAGTCGATTCCAGGCCCAGGTGGATGCCGCCTTGTGCACCTCATGCGGCATGTGTGTTGAGATCTGCCCGGTGGAGGCCGTTGCACTCAATAACGATGACATTGCCGAAGTGAGTGCGGCTGCATGCATAGGCTGCGGCCTATGCGCAACAGCATGCCCAGTGGAGGCCATCGCCCTGTTGGAGGTACGGCCCAAAGAGTTCATCCCGGGGAAATAGCAAGGCTGCCTCCTCATAGAAAAAATTACCAAAAAAAGAAGGGTAGGTCTCCAGAGAGAATCAGTGTGTGGTATCCCCGGCGGGCCCCAGCATTTTGATAAAAGTGCTCAGGAGGTTGTGGTCAAATTCGGTGAAGGCATCCTTCTTGATGATATCGATGGCTTCGAACGGCCTCATGGCTTTCTTGTAAGGCCTGGCGGACGTCAGGGCATCAAAGATATCCGCAACAGCGCAGATCCGGGCACACGGGTGGATATCTTTCATGCCGAAAGGATACCCCGAGCCGTCCGGCCGCTCGTGATGCTGCATCGAGATGTAGGCAGCCTCGTCCGTAAGGTGCCCCGTTTCCATGAGTATGGTGTATCCCCATTCAGGGTGTTTCTTCATGACGGCCCATTCATCCTGGTTCAATTTTCCCCGTTTTCTGAGAATTGCCAGAGGCACCCTTGATTTCCCGACATCATGGAGGAAATATCCATAGCTCTGGTGTTCAAGCTGTATATTCCCGATGGTGCTGTCACCTTTGAAGAGATGGATGGCGAGCGAAGTGGCAAAGATGCCGACATTGACGCTGTGCGTGTAGGTGTTGAAATCGTGTTCTGTGATGGAAAAGAGGTCGTTCAGAAGGACCTGGTTATTCATGATATTCTTGAACATGGGCTTCAGGGTGTTCTTAATCTCCTCGATCCGCTCCGAATTCGGGTCATCGAATGCCTTTCTGAGTGCATGGATGGATGATATGTAAAATGTCGCCGCCTTTACCCTGGAGGGTACGGTCGGGTCGGTAAGGATTCTGTCCGAATATGCGCTGACATATTCTTCAAAGACAACGGCTTCCTTGCCACGTATGAATATCTTGCTCAGGCCGTACTGGTTGAGCTCGACAAGGTGGTCCCTGGTGAAGATGCCCCCCTTCTGGAGAAAGGGCATGAGCCTGTCCTCGTGCTTTATATACAGATCGACGACCGACTTTTCGTCGAGCTGAATGACATCAATAGGTATGGGCCGGAATACGTCCATGGGGTAGATTTCGGCATTCCTTTCCAAATATATAAATTGATATATTGTCTTATAATCAGTCTATGGCCTGCTCAGCCATTCATTGATGTGCTTGAGCTTCTCAGGCCAGGTGCCTGCGATGCGCTCCTGCAGGAAGGCAGAGAATACGCTGTCAAAGAGCTGGAGGCCTGTTTCCAGAAGGCTCATGCGCTCGTAGAACACTGCTATGCATTCCTGGTCAGGGTCGGTGATCTCATCTTGTTCTATCTGAACCACCGGGCAGGCAAAAGAACCAAGGGCAAAGATATCGGCCTTCAATGAAACCTTCCAGGTACGCGGCTCCTTTTCCAGATAGATAAGGGCCTCTGTGATGTTCTTGCCGTCGCGGATGGCCCCCCTGGCCTCGGCGAATTCCCTCTGGATCCCGGTAATGGAACTCTTGCGCTTACCCTGCTCATGCTCGGCCACCAGTACGAACTTGTCATGGAGATAGGCCATGAAACCCTCGCCCTTCTCCAGGGGGCCCTTCTGGTTGACCTGATATACCGAGCCGCTGCTGCTCGTACGATGCATGAGCCACAGCAGAAAATCCCATCCGACCCACCGGTTGCGCTTGATCTGGAGGAGCACATCCTTGGAAGGTGCCTGATCCGCCTTTTCAAGAAGACGGTGACTGCCCTCATCCAGCACCCGATAGGCCCTGCTCATGGGGTGAATCGGTTCCAAGGTCAGACCCGTGAAGGTCCTGGAAAAGGTGTCTTCCACTATGTCAAGCACCCGCTCGCTGATGTTGGCGACCGTAATAATGCCCGTATCCGTATTCCAGACCACATCATAGGTCGCCGGCACAGGCAGGGTCTTTGAGAGAAGCGATGCATGAAGGTTTTCCCTGATTTCGGCCTTGCGCTTATATGGCATGCGCGATATGGCGGGTCGTTCCGACAGCCATCTGGAACACTCCTTGTCCACGAGGCTCTTGAGCACCGCTGTCGGGACCTTGCGCTGGTCCCGTCGCAAGGTAAAGGCATGGTAAGGGTCACGCCGGAATACATTCTCATTGTCGAAATCTGCACTAGTGTGGTCATCGAGATTCACCCAGCCGAGGCCCTCTTCATCGGCGGTTGCATCGATGGGCATGAACTGGTTCTTGGCCAGGCATTCACGCACCCAGGCAGCACCTTTAGGCTCTCCGATGACCTTGTACTGGTAGATACTCACGGTGTTCGACATGATCCCCATATACTAGCTCCTTTCATTCAAAGGTCACCCCATATACGATGGCACATGAAAGGGCAAGCCTGGAAAAAAGCTTTTGATCAGAAAAATCGTTTCACGATCGGGAACTTGAAACGATAGGGGGCATACCGCAGAGGAATGTCGAAGCACAGGGTGTTCTTCACGATGCTTTTTGTATGGCTGAAGGTCTCGAAGCTGGTGCGGCCGTGGTATTTGCCCATACCGCTGTCCCCCACGCCGCCGAAGGGCAGGTAGTGCGACGCGAACTGGACCACGACATCATTGATGCAGACTGCACCCGAGGAGGTGCCTGACAGGACCCGGTCCTGCTTCGCCTTGTCCCTGGTGAAAACATAGAGTGAAAGGGGCTTGGGCCGGGCATTCACGAAGTTGATGGCTTCATCAAGATCGGTATAAGAGACGACAGGCAGGATGGGGCCGAATATCTCCTCGGTCATGATGGGGGCTTCTAGTGCGACATTGTCCATGACGGTCGGTGCGATGTATCTCTCATCCGGTTTTGTCCGGCCCCCAATGATAATATCTCCCTGGCTGAGATATGAACAAAGACGGTTGAAATGATTGCTGTTGATGATCCGGGCATAATCGGGGCTTAAGGAAGGGTCAATGCCGTAAAATCCAAGGATCCGCTCCTTCAACACCTTGAGAAACGCCTGCTTGATCCCCGCATCCACCAGGAGATAATCGGGTGCTATGCAGGTCTGGCCGGCATTAAAAAATTTCCCCCACGCAATCCTTCGTGCAGCGTACTCCAAGTGGACATCTGCATCCACAATGCAGGGAGACTTCCCCCCGAGTTCGAGTGTCACAGGGGTGAGATGGTGCGATGCAGCCTCCATCACGATCTTACCGACCCGCGTGCTTCCCGTATAGAAGATGTGATCAAAGCGCTCCGCAAGGAGTGCCTGTGCCGTCTCGGGCCCCCCTGTCACCACTGCAATAGAGCTAGAATCGAAGTTCATGCTGAAAATCTTTTTGATCGTCTCGCTCGTGTTGGGTGCCAGCTCGGAGGGCTTGACAACGGCGCAGTTCCCTGCGGCTATAGCACCTACAAGGGGGGCAACGGCCAACTGGAAGGGATAATTCCACGGGGCAATAATGAGCACGACACCCAATGGTTCCTTAATGATGGAGCATAAGGACGGAAGCAACGGCCTGGCGGTCATTGCAATCTTGGGCCTGGTCCATGAGGGAAGCTTGCGCATGATGTACTTTATCTCATTAAGTGTAATGGCGATCTCACTTGCATAGGCCTCGATCTTCGGCTTATTCATGTCGGCCGCCAATGCATCGAGTATGAGCTTGTGGTTACTTCGGATAACTTCCAAGAGCTTCTTGAGCAGCCCGATACGATAAGCAACATCCTTTGTCTTCCCTGAGGCAAAGTACCGCCTCTGGCCTGCCAGGATATCCTGAATGCTTGCATTCTCCATCTGATCCCCCTATTCTTTAAATCCGTAGAGAATAAGTAATAGGCATGCGGGCAGAAGGAAGAACCGGTGAAGTAAAATTTTGCATTTACCCATGCTGCATGCAAGGAGGAGAAACACATGGTCGTATACCTGGTGCAGCATGGCAGGAGCCTCCCCAAGGAGGTGGACCCGGACAGGGGTCTTACCGACCAGGGCAGGGCCGAGGTGGAACACGTGGCATCCAAGGCTCGCGGGATCGGGCTCAGCATCCCACTGATCATCCACAGCGGGAAGACCAGGGCACTTAAGACTGCAGAGATCCTTGCCGCCCGATTGACGCCCGGGAGTCAGCCGGTAATGGAGCCGGGTCTGAACCCGCATGATGACGTGGCGGCTTTTGCCGCAACACTCCCCGCCAGGGATAACCTCATGGTGGTAGGCCACCTGCCCTTCATGGAACGGCTCGTGTCGTATATCATTACCGGGACGCCGGAAAAGCCTGTGATCCGGTTCAGGAACGGCGGTATCGTATGCCTTGAGTACGACCGGATGGAAAATACATGGGCCATAAGATGGGTGCTGACACCTGAGATTGCCTGAAAAGATGAACGATTCCTCAGCGCCGCATATTCCGCAGATTTTTATCGGCACCTCGGGCTGGAACTATGGCCACTGGAGAGGGGTCTTCTATCCGGAAAATCTTGCCAAGACCAGATGGCTCTTACACTATAGTGAAATATTCTCCACGGTGGAGGTGAATGCCACCTTTTACCGCCAGATGAGGCCGTCCACCTTTGAGAAATGGCGGGAAGGTACACCCGGCGGGTTTCTCTGGTCCGTGAAGGCGAGCCGGTTCATCACCCACATCAGGAGGCTCCACGAAGTGAAAGAGCCGTTAAAGACATTCATGGAATCCTTAAGGCCCCTTGGCGAAAAACTCGGCCCCGTCCTCTTCCAGCTCCCACCTTCGCTTACCTTTGACAAAGATCTTTTGGAATCATTCTGCTTACTTCTGCCGCAGGACAGAAGATATACCATCGAGGCACGTCACAAGAGCTGGATGAGTGATAATGCACTATCCTGTCTGAAAGACTTTTGTATTGCCTGGTGTATATCCGATACGGCAGGGCGCTATCCATACCTTGAAACCGTCACTACCGACTTTGCCTACATCCGTCTGCACGGCTCCGAAAAGCTCTATGCCTCATGCTACACAGAAGATGAGCTGAAGGCATGGGCAGCAAAAATCCATGCCTGGGGTCTGGATACGTACGTATATTTTGACAATGACTTCATGGCATACGCCCCCATGAATGCGATGAGGCTCAAGGAGCTTATCTGATTTGGAAATCGCCCTGATCCGATTATAATTGTCAATGAAAACGTATCAAGGGGGTTTGTCATGAGGTTCGGATATCTTGTTTTATGTGTAAGCATTCTTGGTCTGATCATGGGGGCATCTTCATCGGCAGGTCTTAGCAGTGACGCATATGCCTTTGAGCTCAAGAGCACGGCATTCACGGCAGGGGGCATGATCCCATCGCCCTATACCTGCCAGGGAAAGGATATCTCACCGCCACTTGCATGGACAGGGGCTCCTGATGGTACTAAGGGCTTTGCCCTTATCTGCGATGACCCGGATGCCCCTTTAGGCACATGGGTCCACTGGGTCTACTACAATATTCCCCCTTCATGCTCATCACTGCCGGAGGCCTCCCCGAAAACCGAGAGACCGGCATTCGGGGGCATCCACGGCAAGAGCAGCTTCGGCGACTTCGGCTACGGCGGACCATGTCCGCCCTGGGGGACCCACCGGTACTATTTCCGGCTCTACGCGCTGGATACGCTGCTGATCCTGAAGCAGGGGGCTGGAAAAAAAGATGTACTGAAGGCCATGGAAGGCCATGTCCTGGCCAAGACCGAGCTCATGGGCATATACAAAAAAAAGTAGGGAAACGGCATTCAATCTTCCTCCGAAACCATGACCTTGCAGGGCATTCCTTGATGCGGTGAACCCCTGCCAGGCGTATATTTATCTGTCTGTCATCGCCTCCTGTACTTTCCTGGCAAAATCATTTAAACTGAAGGGTTTCTGGATAAAATGCACCCCTTCTTCCAGCACTCCGTGATGCACAATGACGTTTGATGTGTATCCGGACATGAAGAGTACCTTGATATCGGGTCGGATGATCCCGAGCTTGTCCCTGAGCTCCCTGCCGCTCATGCCTGGCATGACCACATCCGTGATCACAAGGTCGAGGCGAGCATCCTTTTCTTCGCATATGGAAAGGGCCTCCAGGGGACTCCCCACAGCCAGGACCGAATACCCTATGGTCTTAAGCATATCCGTTGTCATCTTGCGCATCAGATCGTCGTCTTCCACCAAAAGGACTTTGCCTGATCCCAAAGCCACCGGTTGTTCGAGGATCTCTTCAGAGACTTCCACTCCATCCATGCTCCTGGGAAGATAGATCTTGAAGGTGGTACCCTGCCCCTGCTCACTGTAGACATTGATGAATCCATTGTTCTGCTGGACGATCCCATACACGGTCGCAAGCCCGAGCCCAGTGCCCTTACCGGTTTCTTTGGTGGTGAAAAAAGGTTCGAAAACATTTTGCAGGGTTTCCTTATCCATTCCTGAACCATTATCGCTTACTGCCAGCAGTACATAGGGACCGGGTGTGAATCCGAGATGCATCCGGCAATAGTCTTCATTCATGAGAATATTCGCTGTCTCAATGGTTAGTTTACCCCCATGGGGCATGGCGTCCCTGGCATTGACCGCAAGATTGACAAGGATCTGCTCCATCTGCGAGAGGTCGAACCTGATACTCCAGAGGCCTTCCCCCGGATAGAAACGCAGGTCTATGTCCTCACCGATGAGCCGGGCAAGGGTCTTTTGCCTGCTTGAGATGAGGTCGTTGAGATTCATGGGCCTGGGCGAGATGATCTGCTTACGGGAAAAAGCCAGGAGCTGGGCGGTGATGTCCTTGGACCTTCCGGCCGCCCTCTCAATCTCCATTAAATCGTGCAGCAAGGGATTGTCCGGTTCCAGCCGGAGCTTAATCAATTCCGTATATCCGAGAATAACGCTGAGCATATTGTTAAAATCATGCGCCACCCCACCTGCAAGGCGTCCCACAGACTCCATTTTCTGTGCCTGAAGCAGTTGGCCCTCAAGCTTTGCTTTTTCATCTTCCGCCCGCTTGCGCTCGGTCACATCCCTCACCAAGACGCGGAAACCCTTTGGCCCTCCTGCCTGGTCTCGCAGGAGTGCGGCATTCGCTTGATGGGTGCGGACAGACCCGTCCTTGCGGATAATTTCATAATCCATCATGAACTCTGAGTTACCTGACTCAAATATTCGGTGATAAACCTCATACATATGCCGTGCCGTTTCAGGAGAGGAGTAGTTTCGATAATTCATGCCTATTAATTCATCGCGATCGTACCCCATCAGCCGGCAGGCAGCATCGTTGACAAAGGTGAGTGTACCCTTAAGATCATCCTCGAAATACCCTTCTTCCATAGTATCCAGGATGGTTCGATATCTCTCCTCGCTCTTCTTGAGAGCCTGTTCCGCCTCGATCCGCTCCGTGACATCCCTTCCCACGCCCCAGAATCCGATGGGCTCACCCGAAGGGCTGCGCATCAGGGAGACGGACATGTCAATCATCCTCCTGGACTCGTCCTTTCTGATGATCTCATGATCGAGAATTCGTTTCGGCCTGCCCGTGCGATAAATCTCGTTGAAGAATTGGTAAGCCCGCTTGGCCGTCTCCGGTGTGGTATAGGCCTTGTAATTCATGCCCATGAGCTCCTGGCGTGAATACCCGTGGTCCTCGCACAGGGAGTCATTGAAAAAGGTATAGTTGCCTTTCAGGTCAATCTCGAAGTATGATTCCTGCATACTTTCAAGGATAGTGCGGTACTTCTCCCCGCTCTCACGGATAATTTCTTCGGCTTGTTTGCGCTTGGTGAAATCGCAGCCAATGGTATTCATCATCTTGTTAAGCGCATCTGCCAGAGCGTCTATCTCATCATTCTTATCCGTTAAATCAAGCTGTAGCGAATAATCTCCTGTAGCAGCCCTTATGACTGCGTCAGTCATTGTTCTTATGCGTTCCTTTTTTGATTTCCCGGCCATATGTGTCGGACCCTTTTATCCTTTCTCGTTAAAATATAAGCCACCATGCCTCAAAATCAATCATGGCCTGGAAACACATGTTCTTGAGGCGCTCAAAAGGACTTATCATTTTAGTAAATGATATTATCATTTTTTATTGAATAAGCCCAGTCAAAGGATTGGGAAACCTGGGTGTATTTCATCTATCAATGATGAGCAAACTCCAATGAGGAAAGCTTCATGCCATTTCCATCCATGTAACCTCCCCATTTTGGAAATCCCCCTGCCGCATACACGGCCTTTGTGATAACAATGACCTTACCGTGTAGTTCCCGGCGAGGTAAGGGCATGCATAAACCGGCATATAGTGTGCTCCATGCCAAAGGGCTTCTTAGGGACAGGGCGGCAAAGGCACTGGCGCTACTTGAGAATTGCAAATTGTGCCCCCGCTCATGCGGGGTGAACCGGATCCAAGGAGAGATGGGCTTCTGCAAGACTCTCAGGTATGCAAAGGTGGCAAGCTTCGGCCCGCACTTCGGTGAAGAGGCACCGCTTGTAGGCACACATGGATCAGGCACTATCTTTTTCAGCTCGTGCAACCTGCTCTGCTCTTTCTGCCAGAACTCCGACATCAGTCACCTTCGCGAAGGCGAGGAAGTGAGCCCGAAAGAGCTCGCCGGCATGATGCTGGACCTCCAAGACAGCGGGTGCCACAATATAAACTTCGTAACGCCATCACACGTGGTCCCCCAGATCCTGGAGGCCCTTGTCATTGCAGCTGATGTGGGTCTCGACCTGCCGCTGGTCTACAACACCGGCGGCTATGATGCCCTGGAGACACTCAGGCTGCTGGACGGTGTGTTCGACATCTATATGCCCGATTTCAAGTTTTGGGAAGAAGAGCCTGCAAAGATATTCTGCAGGGCACCGGATTACCGCAGGGTGGCATGCCAGGCATTCAAAGAGATGCATGCCCAGGTAGGGGACCTGATCCTAGATGAACAAGGCATCGCACAAAGAGGGCTGCTCGTTCGGCACCTGGTCATGCCGGGCGGCCTTGCAGGCACGGAGCAGGTCATGCAATTTTTAGCGGGGGAGATATCCCGGAATACCTATGTGAATGTCATGGACCAGTACCGGCCCTGCTACAAGGCTGAATCAGATTCGAGGATAGACAGAAGGATCACGGCTGCCGAATATGAGGATGCCCGCCAGGCTGCTCGGAAAGCCGGGATACACCGGATCGACTCCCGAGTGAGGTTCATATTCAGATGATAAAATGACAGGTTCCATAATGGGTATGCATTTGCCCTTCCCCTTGAACGCCATATCCATCCACCCTACTGTATTGAAAGCAGATACGTTCTTGGCGGATAGGCGGAATCCTTGATGATCAAGTACGGATTCAGGAGGATGTGATGAGCAACCGGCTCAGAGATGAGACAAGCCCTTATCTTCTCCAGCACGCCCAAAACCCGGTGGACTGGTTCCCCTGGGGTGAGGAGGCGTTCGAGAATGCCCGAACCCAAGACAAGCCCATATTCCTCTCCATCGGCTATTCATCCTGCCATTGGTGCCACGAAATGGCGCATGAATGCTTTGAAGATGAGGAGGTTGCGGCACTCATGAACAAGACCTTCATTCCGGTGAAGGTGGACCGGGAGGAACTTCCCCACATCGATTATATCTACATGCAGGCTTGCCAGATCATGACCGGCAGCGGCGGATGGCCGCTCACCGTCATCCTGACGCCCGACAGGCAGCCCTTCTTTGCTGCGACCTATCTTCCTAAAAATACGAGGCAAGGCCTCATTGGCATGATGGAGCTGGTCCCGCTTGTGGGCAAGCTCTGGCACGAAAAGCGCCACGAGGTCATCAGCGAGGCCTCCCGGATCAGCCGGTTCATCAGGCAATCTGTCGCCGTACGGCCGGGCGAAGGACTGGACACCAGGCTCATTACCAGAACATATGCCGATCTTAAGAGTCGATTTTCTCAAGCCTATGGAGGGTTCGGCCCTGCGCCGAAATTCCCCATGCCGCATAACATCATGTTCCTGCTTAGATATTTCAGTCGGACACATGACCAGGATGCCCTGGGCATGGCCGTCACAACACTTGACTCCATGCGGTTAGGCGGCATCTATGACCACGTGGGATTCGGGTTCCATCGCTATGCCACAGACGAGCAGTGGATTGTCCCTCACTTTGAGAAGATGCTCTACGACCAGGCCTTGCTCTCTATTGCCTATACGGAAGGCTACCAAGCGACCGGCAGAACGGATTTCAAAAAGACTGCAGATGAAATCATTACCTATGTCCTCAGGGATATGCGCACACCTGAGGGGCTTTTTATAAGTGCACAGGACGCTGACAGCGAAGGCGGGGAAGGAAGATACTATGTGTGGACCACTTCAGAGATAAAAGCCGCGCTTCTTGATGTCGACTACACGATTGCACGGGAGGCATTCTCTCTCCTCGACGAGGGGAATTTCGTTGAGGGCATGGAGACCGGGCTCAATATCATACACATGGAGCATGATGAGGAACACCTTGCTGAACGGTTTAATCTTAAGAAAGAAGTCTTTGTTGAGAGGTTAAATCTGATCCTGGAAAAGCTGCGCAAGGCGCGCTCAGCCAGGGCAGCACCTTCTAAAGACTTCAAGGCGCTCACTGACTGGAACGGCCTCATGATCGCAGCCCTTGCCAAGGCAGGAGCGGTATTTGATAGATCCGAATATGTGGATGCAGCAAAGACGGCTGCGGACTTCATCCTGGGCAATATACTCGTGAATGGAAGTCTGAAGCATGTATACATGGCCGGTGCCGCACGTCTTGAAGGGGGTCTCGATGACTATGCATTCCTTATCTGGGGGCTTATCGAGCTCTATCAGGCCTGCTTTGAGCAGAGATATCTCAGTGCGGCCATCAAACTGAATACTGCACTCACAGATCACTTCCGGGATGGCCTTAATGGGGGGTTCATGTCCACTCTTAAGGCCGGCGATGTGCCTATAGCCCGTACAAAGACCGCTTATGACAACGCCGTACCGTCAGGCAACTCGGTGGCCATGCTCAACCTCCTGAGACTTGCAGGGCTCACAAGCGACCTAACACTGAAAGACTTGGCACAAGAGACAGGCAAGGCCTTCTCCAACCTGGTAAGCCGCATCCCTTCGGCATATACCTTCATGATATGCGGCCTGGATTACCTGACAGGACCGAGCTATGAGGTGGTCATAGCAGGCGACCCTGAATGCCAGGACACCCGCGACATGATCCATGCCGTTCAAGGCCGGTTCCTGCCCCACATGACGGTGCGCCTCAAAAAAGGAGACAAGGACAGCGAAGAACCCCTGTTCAAGGACAAGCACTCTATTGAAGGCAAGGCCACGGCCTATGTATGCACAGACTCATCCTGCCTGGAACCCACAACGGATAGAGCCAAGATGCTCGAATACCTTTCATCTTAAGGGATAACAGGAAGCCTTGAGGTGAACTTTCCTTTTTCCATGCCTTTTCTCCTTGACAAGCATCGGCCTTGTAGTATCTTATTAAACTGTAATTCTGTTATGGTATGAAGGAGGATTTCAGGATAACCAACCGGACCAGTCAACTAAGAATACGGTGCTGTGACGAGCTGCTTAAAGCCCTTTCCACCTGAGCCTTCTGATTAATATTAAGCGCAATACCCTCTGGGATTGATTTCAATTTAAGATGAATACCCCTCCTTTACCACGACCTCTCTTCATCGAAAGGGGTATGCAGTGGAAAAAGGCGTTGGTCTTGTGGAACTGCTCGTTTCACTTGCCTGTTCATCCATACTCATATTGGCGCTGTATCAGTTTTACCAAGTGTCGGCTGTTACCCATGAGGAGATGAGAGAGGCATGGTACTGCATGCAGTCCCTCCGGCAGGCCTCGATACAGCTGAACAGCGATATGGTGCAGTGCGCCTGCCTGCTGCCCCAGGACCTCAAGATTGCGGTTGCAGGCAGTCAGCTCTTCATTGCCGGAGTGCCCGTTACATCAGAGCATCCAGGCATCCAAATATCGCAAACAAGCCCCCCTTCATACTATACACTCATCATTTCCTCAACAGCGACAAGTGCGGTATTCGAAACCGTAGACATTGACAATGACGGTCACGCAGATTTCTGGGCAGACCTCGGCATGATCTCGGATAGCGGCCCCTGCGTAGCCTCACACAATTACAGCCGGGGCAGCACGAATGTTACTTTTGCATGCCCCAAAAGGCCCATACCCGGTGACAGGGTGGTACCGGCTGTCCATTATGAACTGAAGGAAGACGGTCTCTATCGAAACGGCCAACTCCTCGCCGAGTCGGTGGTTTTCTTTAATCCGATAATTTCAGAGAATGTTCTCACTATTCAAATGAGGTCCGACTATCATGGAACCAAAAAAGAACTATCATTATCCTACCCCATCCAATGAGCACGGGTGGGTCCTTGCCTTCGTGCTCCTCCTCCTGGCAGTGATCCTGGGGCTTACCATGGCATCCGCATCCATAATGTTCTACCATATGAAATCGAGCAACGCGTTCTATCACATAATAAAGGGACAGCTCTTCTCTCCTCAAGATGGAAACCCACCGTCTTCCACCCGCAGCCTTCTTGGATCACCTGAAGGGTGGGATCATATCTGTTTTTTCACAGAGCTTACCGAACAGGCCACCAGCACGATGCGGTCTTATTCCTGGCGTGTTGCGCAGCGGGAACAATGCCCGGATATTCCAGAAAACATCATTCGGACCATCCAAAGACCGTACATAGTGGTTATCATCGATGATTCACTAACCATGAATGCCTCATCCGATCAGGATTACCGGGATGAAGCCCTCTACATAAAGCAAACTGCGGGCTCCACGGTTCATATTTCCGATACATGTGAGTTGGCAGACACCCTCACATGTGCTGAAGGCATGTACTTTAGAGGTAGCTGGGGCAACTCATATCAGAGAGCCCCTGCACAAGGCGGTTTCTCCGGCGCTATGTCTGTGTGGGCAAAAACCTTTTCTTATGCCAGATCCCTCATTTCATCTTTAGAGCTGTGCGAAGTGGCCCTCATAAGTACTTCACACGGCACTATCAGCCCCTTCACCATGGACTGGCAAGAAATCATGGCAGCCCTTGACAGCGTCCATCCCTCATCCGGTTCGGCCCCCTTGGCTGAGGCCCTGTATCAGGCAACCACACTATTCCCTTCGCAGTGCGTCACCGACAAGCACATCCTCCTGGTTACCGCAGGCGTGCCGGTTAAAGACGGACATCTCCCCTCCTGGCTCATGGACTATGATCATGACGGCAACTCAAAAGACATTGCCTTTGAGGGTGAGGGCTCCCACTGTCTTGACGATGTATCGGCCTATGCAAAATCTTTGGGTATTCATGTCCATGCCATTGGCAGAGAAACGGACTATCTGAAAAATGTTGCCGCCAAGGGTGGAGGCCGGTACATGCCCGGGCGGGAGATTTTCGCACCTGAGAAGGTGCTGGTTACCCAGCCGATGGTGCTTCTCAATGATCGGGAATTGACGCCTTCAAACTGCCTCGCCCGATTCGATCCGCCCTGGCTCAAAACCGATCCATCCCTGTATTACCGGCAAGGTGTTGTGAATCCTTTCAGTCTGGTATCCTGCCCGGATCTTGTCTTAAACGGCCTTGCCCATGACCTTGACGTGGGCGAAGATGCCCTGTTCTTTACCACATCACGTGACCAGCTCATCAAGATCACCATGCCCACAGGCGAGCTGACCTGGCTCGTCACAGGCATCGGAGGGGCTGTGCTCCACCGAGGCGATCGGATCATAGCAGGGCCGAACAGGACAGGTTTCATCTCATGCATCGCCCAGGGGCCACAGGTCCTCTGGCAGCTCCGGGGGACATGTATGGATGCATCCGATTCCACAGTCTATATCGGTAATGGTTCCCTCATGAGTGCATACAACCTTGAAGACGGCATGGTGCTTGCTCAACTCGACTTGAACCGTCCCATAAGCGTGGTGCGGTATGATCCGTGCACTGCACAGGTATTCACGGGTACCTCTGGCGGACTCGTCTCCATCATGAACCAGAGGCTCGAGCCTTTAGGAATCATAAACACCGTCGCCGGTGAGCCCATCATGGAGATACGGCCTTTCACCTGGCGCAAGAGGCTTCATCTCATTACGGCAAGCAGGACAAGGCTTGAGTGCCACACCCCTGAGCGCATTGAATGGTCTGTCTCTCTGGAAGATGGATCTCCCACGGGTATGGCAATCATGGACAACAAGATATTCTTAAGCACATGGAGAGAAGATGCTCCTTGTGGAGGTATCGACACCGGCGTATCAAAATTTCTGGATTTTGACGCCCTGACAGGGAAACAAACCGGCACAGAGACCATGTTCATCGGCAGGTCATTTGGTCCGTCCCTTGATCCGGACCGGGGTGTCATGAAATTCATATCACCAACCGGCAAGGTCTTTGATAAGGATATCTCCAAGCTGCCGGGAATAATACCCTGCACCCTGGGGAGACGACTCGTCACACATATCGAGTGAATTCAAGAAGAATCTAATGAATACCGATTATGCACTTACTAACTTCTTTCCCACAGGGAGGTGCTTGAATGGAACGGTTCAGAAATCGGCAAAAAGGCGGCTTTACCCTCGTTGAGCTTGCCCTGGTGCTGGTGATCATCGGATTATTGATTACAGGGATACTCAAAGGAGAGGCCCTCATACGGAATGCCAAGGTCAAGAACCTTGTCAATCAGAAGGAAACACTCACCGCGGCCTTCTATACCTATTACGACAGGTATAACTATTATCCGGGAGATGCACCTAACCCGGCCGGCAATAATCTCCCCGTGCAAGGCCATAACGACAGTGGGAATGGAAACGGCCAGGTTGATGCAACAGAGGAATGGATTCTCTTTCAAGATCTTACACTTGCACAGATCATCAACGGCGGTTATACCGGAGCGGCAAACAGTTGCCCGACGAACGCCTTCGGGGGCACAGCAGTAATCCTATACACTACCGTCCCGGCGATCAATGAAAACTGTGTAATTTTCAACCAGATTCCGCCTGATGTGGCCCAGGAAATCGACAGAAAGTATGATGACGGGGTTTGGAATACAGGAAGCATACGGGCCGACACTATATATACCAATGCTGCGAACAAGACGCTCTACTGGGGCATGTAGCGCCAGTGCAGGATCTCGGATGTCTTAGTTTGGCACGCCTGGAGTAAGGGCTTGGTGGGTCAGGCCTTTATACAGAAGATAAGGGTGTGGGGTTGGGTGAAATGTATATCTCGGGTCAGAGGTGGTGGAAGAAAAACCCATTGAGTCATCTCCGGCACAAGAACCTTGTGGGTAAAGATCATTGAGTGATCCTTCAACCTGAACGGCGTAAGGAACTGGAACGAACCCCATGGAAAAAAAGCGCATTGGCGATCTTCTCAAAGATGAGGGGATAATCAGTGATAAGGAGATCGGTCTTGCCCTTCTGGAGCAGCGTGCCACAAGGGAACGGGTCGGTGACATACTCATCCGTTTAGCCCTTGTCACCCAAACCGAGCTTGCCCAGGCCGTTGCTAAACAGTTCGGCATCGAATTCCTTGAGTTACGCCACTTTTCACCGCAAAAAGAAGCCCTCTCTGCTTTGCCGATACAATTCGCACGAGACAACTCGTTACTCCCGATAGGTGTCGAGGACACCACATTGATTGTTGCTACCAGCGAGCCGGACAACTCAAAGCTCTTGGACCTTGCTTCTCGAGTCTCAAAGAAACGCGTCCGCTGCGTGGCGGCATCTCCCTCGCAGATACAGAAACATATCGAAAAAGACTATTACCTCCTGGAGCACCCCATTGACGAAGAGATCGAACAGCAGCTTGAACACGCCAAATATAATCCGCATGATGTGGATACGGAAAAGCTGGTAAGATTGCTGATCATGTCCGCCATCAATTCACGTGCAACCGACATCCACATCACCCCTACGAACAAGACAACCCAGATACACTACCGCATCGACGGCATACTCTACCCGTTTTACTCCTTTCCCATCGAGGTGCATTCCAGGGTTATCTCGAGCATCAAGGTCAAAGCCGAGATGGACATTTCGGAGCAGCGCAAGCCCCAGGATGGCAGGCTCTCCTTTGATTTTCTCAATGAGAGCTATGATATCCGTGTCTCTACCTTAAAAGTCACCAATGGGGAGAACATGGTGATGCGCATCCTGTCTTCCTCAGAGGAGTTGTATAACATCCGGAGCCTTGGCCTGGATCATGACGATATCACCCAGCTCAGGGACCTGCTCCACAAGCCCTACGGCATGGTCCTCGTCTCAGGACCCACAGGGTCGGGAAAAACCACGACGCTGTATGCGGCGCTACGTGAGATAAGCTCCATAGAAAAGAATATCGTGACTGTTGAAGACCCCATCGAGTACCAGTTCCCGCTGATCCGCCAGACGCAGGTCAATGAAAAGGCCGGATATGTCTTTTCAAGTGCTGTAAGGGCATTCCTCAGGCAGGACCCGGATGTCATCCTCATCGGGGAGATACGTGACGGCGATACGGCGACCATGGCGCTACGCGCAGCTCAGACAGGGCACCTTGTACTTTCCACGGTGCATGCCAACGATGCCTCAGGGGCCATCCCCAGGCTTAAGGACCTTGGCATGAAGGACTTCATGATTTCATCTTCCCTGATATGCGTCATAGCCCAGAGGCTCGTCCGGGCACTCTGCCCGCACTGCAAGCAGGCATATGGTTCAGGAGAGGATGAGAACCGCATATTCGGAATCAAGCCCGGCACAACCCTATATACCGCTGTCGGATGTCCGAGGTGCATCAAGACAGGCTACCTCGGCCGGATCATGGTGGCAGAGATTCTCGTCGTTTCAAGGGAGATCGAGCGTCTCATCTCTCTTGGGTCACACCCCTTTGAGATCAAGGAAAAGGCCGTCCAGGAAGGCCTGGTTACCTTAAACGGCGACGGTATCCGCAAGATACTCAGTGGCAGGACGAGCTTCGCCGAGGTCTGGAGGGTGCTGCGGTAATGATCTATTCATACAATGCCCTCAAGAAGGATGGAACGATATTCTCGTCCAAGGGCAACTTTGAGAGCATCGGGGAGCTGATGGATGCCCTTTCTTCTCAGGAATTGATACTTGTCAGCTACCGCGAGCAGAAGTACCAGATATTCGAGACCATCAAGACCCTCACCCAACCCAGTGTAAAGAGGATGGAGATAGCGGAGTTCTGTGAATCGCTGGCCTCCATGATCGGCAGCGGCCTGCCGCTCTTGGACTCCATGGAAAGCATCAAGGACACGATCAGGGTGAAACGCTTGAGAGAAGCGATCGAGGAAGTGGTCAAAGAGATTGCCCAAGGAGAATCCTTATCAGGGGCCTTTTCCCACCAGCCTGCCGTATTCCCCGAGATGCTCATGTTCTTCTGCAATATCGGGGAAGAGACCGGTACCATTCAAACTGCCCTGAGTAACACGGCGGATTATTTAAAAAGAGTGGACGGTATCGTATCTCAAGTCAAGAGGGCCCTTATTTATCCATGCTTCGTGGTATGTGCCATGCTGGGCGTCATCATTTTCTGGCTCTTTTTCGTTCTCCCCCGACTGGTCGCAACATTCAAGGAGATCAATGTCCAGCTGCCAAATATCACGGTAAGCCTTGTCAACTTCGTCAAATTCTCAGAGCAGAACTGGTTCATATACCCCCTTGCGACTGTGGGCCTCATTGCTTTGTTTGTCATTCTCGGAAGGATTCCAAAGATGCGTTTTCTGTTGAGCCGCACTGCCTTCCGTCTCCCCGTGATCGGCGATCTGCTGAAATGCTCCACCCTTACCCTGGTATTCTCGAACATGTCACTCATGCTTCGCTCCGGGGTGACCCTCACAAAATCGCTCGATATACTTGAGAAGATCTTTCATAATGATCTTGTCCGCTCGGTCATCGTGCGCATACGGGAAGAGACGAACATGGGGAATTCGCTGCTGGAGGCCTTCAAGAGGACCGACTTCTTTGACGCCATCACATTAAAGATGATCAGCGTCGGAGAGAAGACCGGCACCTTGGATCAGAGACTAAGCTATCTGGCTGACACCTACGAACTCAAGACATCACGGTTTGTAGAGGTAATGGGTAAGATGATTGAACCCATAGCCATAGTCATGACCGGAGGCATCTTCGTCTTTATCGTCATTTCGCTGATCGGGCCGGTGTACGATCTCATGTCAAAGCTCGGAGGAGGCTAGAGAGATGAACCAAGACCTTGCCTCCAAAAGGAACATCGTTTTTCCTGCCCAGTCATCATCCCGCAAAGGATTTACCCTCATCGAATTGGCCTTCGTGCTTGTTATTGTCGGCCTGCTCCTCGGGCTTGGTGCGCAGCTCATACCCATGCTGGTCACGCAAAATAAACTTTCCGATGACAGAACGCGGGTCAAGGAGGCGAAGACCGCGCTCATCGGGTATGCCCTGGCCACCGGAAGGCTGCCGTTTGCAAGTTTAAGCACCAATGGATTAGAGACTCCAAACCAATATAATGGGTATCTTCCCTGGTCCACGATCGGAATTACCGGCGTGGATGCGTTTCAAACCACGCTCTTCTATGCCGTTGACTTCAACCTTACTACAGCAGGATCCGTAACCCAGACCGTGATTGGCAAGCTCATATCAGACACCCCCCCCCTCCCACCGAATCAAAAACTCTACAGTGACCTTGGAGCCGTGAGGGTAGCCTTTGTGGTCATCTCTGCCGGTCAAAATCGGATTTTAAATAATCCTCCCAATAATATTAATGGCAATACATTCGCTGCTCCCTCTGCCCCGGTCACATCGAACTATGATGATATCCTCGAGTCTGAGAGCCTGTCCCTTCTCAACGGAATAGCCCCTCCCTGATAAAATAACCTAAAGAAGCCTAATCGTAATTCCGAGAACATAGGTAGCAGGAGAGGTGTACCTCCTCTGCGTTGACGAACATGAAGGATATATTGACAAAAATTGTCTCCATGAAAATGGGCCCGGCGAAAGGCATTGCCGTTATCCTGGGTGAAGAGGAACATGTCCTTGCATCATATAGTGGTGCAGGGCGTGACATAACTCTCAAGGATATCAAAACAGTTGAGTCCTCTTCACTGAAAGATATCTCCCGTAAGGCTCCCATGCTATCGCTCTGTTTCTCACCCAGGGGCATCTATTCGGACGTGGGTGAATTTTCCTGCATCAGTAAAGAGGCCACAACGGCTCACATCCGCGCAACCGTGGATAAGATCGGTCTCTTCAGAGATGACTACTGCATCACATTCACCAAGATCCAGGATATTGATAACCTCAAGAGTAAATATTCCTACCTGGCCATTCCTCTACATGAGATGAACAAGACCGAGCTTATCGATGAGAAGGAGGCCCTTGTCGACATGTTCTGCCCCATCGAGGCATCCATTGCAACAGCGGTGGGAACCGTAGACCCGAACATGGTGATCATTGTTTATGAAGATACCCGGTTCGTCCGCATTATCGGCGTAAAGGCCGGGGTCATTTATTATCTCATAACCATTCATTCTGCCGAATCCTTCGATGCCCTCGCCGACACTGTTGCAGGTGTCAGGGAGATGACTTCCATGTTGCTGAGTTCATATCAGGAAAAATCCCAGAAGGTCTATGCCATCGGACAAGGAGAGATTAGTATATCCGATCTCGAAAAGCATGATGTCCACGCAGAGCCGTTTAGTTTGAACGAATACGGGGAAACCGATCCTCAAACAATAGTGCTCTTGGGGACTGCCATGAATCCCTGTTATGACTTCACCCCTGAAAGGCTGCACCAGACCAGAAGGATTGTGGGGTATGCAAAGATATCTTTTGCCGTATCAATGGTCATGATCATGGTCTCGGCTTTGTTCTTCGCCTTGGGGTGGGGTAATGCCATCAATGCACGAAGCTACGAGAAGAGGACCCATGCGGCAATCTATAAAAGCTCCCGGGAGCTCAAGGTGCTGGAAGATGATTATGCATCTCTCAGCAAGAACCTGAATCTGACAAACATAAACAATATTATCGAGACATATAAGGACTTCCAGGCAGAGCCCAAGTTGCAATCCATCATGGAAACAATCTCCCAAAGGGTCCCGGGAAACGTCTTCATCACCAAGATCGAGGTCAACAGGGCAACCACACAAGAGGGAACGCCCCAGGCACGGGTTGCACCGGCCGCAGCAAACGCCCAGCGCACCTCTCATGCAAAATCATTTGATCTTGTAATACAAGGCATCATCAACCTGTCATTTCCGCAGTCCAAAGAGGTCTTCTCCTCCTTTATCATAGCCGTGCAGGAGGTCTATAAAGTCTCTAAGGCCGAATACGTCCATAAGGAAAATGGTGCGGAATTCAGTTTGAATTGCGAGATGAAGCTATGAGGTACTACAGGGTAGCCCTGACAATCGGCATCATCAGCGCCGTGCTGGTGACATCCTCCTTTGCCTATTATATTCACACCGCAAGGAAGGTAACATATAACCGCACAAAGCTGGAAGCTATTCTGTCAGCGAACTCTCATCGCAAAGACTATGTCAAGAAGATCGAGTCCATCAAGGCATACAGCTCCAAACTGATCGCCCTATCACATGAGCGAAATACAAATGTCGACTATGAGATTATATTAAAAGACTATGATGTAAAAAATTTGTTTTCCGAGGTTGCATCGACATATAAAAACGACATGTTCTTTCTTGACAAGGCAACTGTGGAGAGCACCTCTGCAGGGATCACGGTCACCATGAAGGGGTTCAAGCTCGGGAGCGGGAATGAATGAAGCTCGATAAGACATTAGCAATGATCTTTATCCCTCCCCTTGCGGCGGTTATCCTTTGTGTCATCTCTCCTTACCTTATTCGCGAACATAAAAACTACACCCCCGAGCAGCCTGAATTTCTCACCTATGTTGACAAACTGGGTGTTTTCACCCTCGGGGATGATCCAGACCCCCCACCAAAGGATATCAGGGATGTCTTCCGCCACGAGTGGATACTGCCTATGGCAGATCCGAGGGCACAACTTACAGCCGACCCGGTCAATTTAACGATGATCGTTGAGGCAGGCGCGGATAGCTACTGCATCATCAATGGACGGCAAATGCACCTTGGGGACAAGACGGATAACTTTCGGATAACATCCATCGGGTCGAACCAAGTTTCTATCACTTACAACAACGGTACCAGGGAGATCCACCATGTCAAAGTATATTAAGTATATAGTTCTCACGGCTAGTTGTTGCTTTTTCCTTGCTGGTTGCACGGCTGCAAAATTATTGAAGAAAGAGGATTTCTCCATCGAGAAGGAAAAGGCCAGCATAACCCCTGTGGAAAAGGCGGAACCTTCTAAGCCCTTAGTCACGGAGAAGGTCGAACCTGTGAACCAGTTGAAAGACAAGACCATCACACTCAATGCCAGCAATGCCGCATTCACCGATGTATTCTCTGCCATAGCGCAAAGGGCCGGATTGGACCTGATAGTGGACTCCCGCCTCATTGCCGGGGAAGGGGCTGATATGTCGAGGCCATCCCCCGATTCGGGGAAAGAGAAACAACAGACCAAGGGCTCCATCGTTCTCCCGCCCGTTTCCATAGCCTTTAACGGGACACCTCTGGAAGAGGCCCTTGAGAATCTCACTTCAGCCCTGCACATATTCTACCAGGTGAACGGACACACCCTCATGGTAAGGGGCACTGAATCGAGGACGTATCACCTCAATTTCCTCTCTTCACAGAAGCAGACAACAATGACGGTGGGGGGGGATGTTATCAGCAGCTCTTCAAGCAGCTTGCCGGTAAGCTCTTCATCAGGCAGTTCTTCGGGTGTCTCATCAAGCAACAGCGGGTTGAATCCGCTGAGCGGTGAGTTCACCATCAAGGATTCCATCCCTTCGGCCACCAGCGACATATGCGCGCAGGTCGAGGACCAGGTTAAGGCCTCGCTTACCCGTGACGGAACATACTCCATCAACAGGGCCCTGGGTTTTCTCGAGGTCAATGACAGGAGAGACGCCATAGAGCGCATCGATGCATACATAAAGACCATCAAGACATATTACAATTCACAGGTCCTGATCACGGCCAAGATCATAGAGGTATCCCTTAATGACACCAGCCAATACGGCATTGACTGGACAAGCACACACCTCAGCGCCAGTGGCTTTGCCTTCAACCCCATTCAGCAGACACTTGCACTCTCCACGGATAATCTTACACCGGCATTCGAAGTCCAAGCACACTCGGATGTGCATGGCTTTGATGCCACCATGAATGCACTGGAGCAATTCGGGAACATCAAGGTCCTCTCGAACCCGCAGGTGAGGGTGACCAACGGACAGCCGGCTTTGATCAGTGTTGGGACAAACACTTCATATATCCAGCAGATAGAGCTCACCACCACCAGCACCCAAGGGGGGACAACGATCACCCAGCCTAATGTGACCCTCGGGTCTATCTTCGACGGCATCATGATGGGTGTCGTGCCGAATATCGACCTTGATACCGGCTCGGTAAACCTGAGCATCACCCCCATCAAGAGCCGCCTCGAGAAGCTCGATGAACGCTCCATAAGCGGGAACACGTATACGCTGCCGACGGTGGGGCTTGAAGAGGCAACCACCCAGATCCGGGTAAAAAGCGGCAACATCATCGCCCTGGGCGGGCTCATCAGCAAGAACCTCACGCAGCAGAACAATAGCATACCCATCCTGGGCGATATCCCCATCATCGGATACCTCTTCAGCCAGCAGACAAAGGGGGTTGAGACCGTCGAATTGGTTATTCTCCTGGAGCCTACAATCCTGGCCCAGTAATGAACGGCAGGGTATAAAACAATCGGAAACATCCCCGTTCCTGCAAAATGGCATATGGTGTGCGCATCTTACCGATCGGTCATGCCCTTGAGCATGGAGATGAGCTTTTCATCGGGCTGTCCGGACATATCCCCGAGATGAATAAGCGGCTTTATGCGCTCTCCATGAAAGTCCGATCCCGCGCTTAACAACAGATTGAGGGACCTTGCCTCCCCGACAAGGCGATCTGTCATCATGGCAGTATGATGTGTGCTGTAGGCCTCGATTCCGGTGAGACCTTCGTCCTTCAGTTCCTTCAGGAAATCCGATCCCGCATCCCCGGGGTGGGCAAGGATAAGCACCCCTGATCCCTTCAGCAGCCTCATCGTATCGATGAGATCGGGCAGGGCTGAGCGAACAATGGTTCCGATATCGCCTAACGCATAATCCTGATAAAAGTTCAGATACGGAGATGAGGCCTTCGGTCCTGAGAGGTACTCCTGAAGCCTCTTGTCCCCGCGATTCCTCCTGATCAATGCATTAAGAAAAGTTACACCGGTCGGTACAGAGTGTCCCCAACTCTCTATATCCTCGTTCTTTATATCAAAACCCATCTTTGAGAAGATATCGAGGACCTCATAGGCCTTATCCCAGATGGCCTGACAGTGATGATCAAGGAAATTCTTCAACGGTTCATCATCTGTATGAAACCCATAGATCAGGAGGTGATACTCCCGGTGAGAAAATACTGTTGAAATTTCTGTGCCCGTGAAAAAGCTTAAGTGGTATGAAGCGGCCAGGCGCATACCTTCGGCCGCGGCAGAGATGTCCATGTGATCCGTTAAGGCCAATCCTTTAAGATTACACCCTAAAGCCATACGCAGGATTTCCTCAGGCGTATATTGCCCGTCTGAAGAATGTGATGTATGGATATGGAGGTCATACACGGCGGGTAAATCCTACCACTGTGGATGCCGATAAGGCAATTGATGGTTGTGCCATCAAGGAGCGCAGGATGAAAAGCGACAGATACCTCATTGATCAGATCAAACCCCAGGAATCCTGGAGGGTCTTCCGTGTCATGGCAGAGTTCGTGGACGGCATCGAGCAGCTGTCCCCGCTGGAACCTGCCGTTACCATATTCGGCTCAGCCCGGTCAAAGCCCGGTGACAAGTACTATACCATGGCCGAAGAGCTAGGCCGGATGCTGGCCAATGAAGGGTTCTCGGTGATCACCGGAGGAGGACCCGGCATTATGGAGGCGGTAAACAAGGGTGCCTTTGAAGCCGGAGGCCAGTCAGTAGGCCTCAATATCGTGCTGCCCTTTGAACAGAAGCTCAACCCCTACACCACCATTCACATCAACTTCAGATATTTTTTCGTGCGCAAGGTCATGTTCGTGAAGTACGCCATGAGCTATGTCATCTTCCCGGGCGGTTTCGGGACCATGGACGAGCTCTTTGAGGCCCTCACCCTTATTCAGACCGACAAGCTCAAGCCCTTCCCGGTGATCATGATCGGCTCCGAATACTGGGCCGGCCTTCTCGAATGGATCAACGACACTATGCTCAAAGAGGGCATGATCCTGACCGAGGACAGATCCATCTTCACCCTGGTGGACTCCCCGAACGACGCTGTGGAGATCATCAAGAATTCTAAAGTGTATTAATGCTTGCAACTCAATGAACTTAGCTACCGCGAGGAATTCACGATAATGATTTTTTGGGTCCATGAGGCTCAGTTTTTCCCGGACATGCTCTCCGCCCTTTTATAAGCTGCAGTGACCGCATCGATAACAGCCGAGCGGAACCCCTTGGACTCCAGGACTGCAATACCCTCAATGGTCGTTCCGGAGGGAGAGGTCACCATATCCTTGAGCTGACCGGGATGTCTTCCAAGTTCCAGGACCATGGATGCCGCACCCCGCATGGTAGCAGCTGCGAGGCGCAAGGACACATCCCTCGGCAGCCCGGCCTTCACGGCCCCGTCGGATAGTGCCTCCATGAACAGAAAACAGAATGCTGGGCCTGACCCTGAAAGGGCAGTGACGGCATTGATAAATTTTTCTTCCATGTGAACACACATGCCCACTGCGGAGAATATGGCATGCGCAGTCTGTTCGTCATGTTCCGTGCACGATGGAGATGGTGCAAAGACCGACGCCCCTTCCAGCACGAGAGAAGGGGTGTTGGGCATGACCCTCACGATCCTGGCCTCTTCTCCAAGCACATCGAGCATGCTGTTCAGGGTTATACCCGCGGCAATGCTGATGACGAACTTCTTGGCAAGAACACCCTTGATTTCTTTCATCAGCGGCAGGATCTGATCGGGTTTGACTGCAAAGATGACGACATCCCGTGAACGAGCCAAATCCTGAGCCGAAGAGGCTCCATCGACTCCGAAGGACGACCTCAGATAGTCCATGCGGTCCGGTTTGATATCGAACACACTGATATCATGGGGTGCTATCAATGCTTTCCTGATCAGACCGGAAATGATCGCCTCCGCCATATTACCTGCACCGATGAAGCCGAGTGGTTTCATCACACCCCCTTACCATGTACTTGATGCATCATAGGATTGCCATAGTATACATGCTTACGTCAACCTTCGGATCCGCCCAAGAAAATATGTAAACTTCTCCTTAAAAATATCCGATACTTATTACTATATGGACCGTTCAAAATACTTTAAAAAAATTCAAGGTGTTTTCTTCGAAGAATCCACCATCACCTTGGGGACCGGTCACACACAGAAGACACAGAAGGTGAAGAACTACTGCCAGGCAGATCAGATCGATGAAGAGAAGGTCAAGCTCACCTTCCTGGGAAATGAGGGAAAGCCTACCGGCATTGTCATCGAGATCGCCTGCGATGAGTTCCTGAAACGATATACCCTTGACCCCAACTACCGGGTAAAGACCAAGGATGAGGCGGAACGGGACAGGCATATAGCCATTGCCGAAAAGCAAAGGGTGCGCGGAGAGCACTACTCTGCCGAGTTTGAGTACACGAATGCCCTGAAGATCGACCCTGAAAGTGTCCGGGCCAACTTCGGCATCGGGACCTTATATATGGAGATGGGTGATACCGGCAAGGCCAAAGAGGTCTTCCAGAAGCTCTCGGAGATCGAGGCGGTGTTTGAAGAAGAGAATAAGCACATCTTCAACGAGTTCGGTATCGAGCTGAGAAAGGCCGACATGATTGATGAGGCATATGCCAACTACCAGAAGGCCATCACCATCTCGCCGCAAGATGAGCATCTCTATTTCAATGTGGCCCGGATTCATTATGATAAAAAAGAATGGGACAATGCCCTCCAATGGCTGCAAAAGGCCCTTGAGATCAACCCCCACTTCAGGGACGCCCAGATCTTCGAAGCACTCATCATTAAGGAGATGAAGGAACAGGGTATTACCCCGGACACCATTAAGGAAGAATCCGGGAAAGCCGCCATGTCTGGGGAATCACCCGATGGAGAAGAGGGTGAACCTGATGCCGGTACGAAGGAAAAACCTCCCGTTGAAGTGAAGAAGAGCGCTCCCCATCAGAGACAGCCGGTAAAGCAATAGCCCATATACCACCATTGCTCACCTTCTTATCATGACATGTTCCTATATGACTTTGTACCGGCCTCTATCCTTTAGCCTTCGTGGCCTCCTCTTTGAGCCGGACATAGGCAATCTCCACCTGTTTGCGGGTCTCGTCTTTTGATGCGCTGTTGTCGATAAGCAGGCTTGCATAGCGGCGCTTCTCTTCGATTGATATCTGGGCGCGGACTCTTTTGAGGGCCTCTTCCTTGCTGATCTTGTCCCTGACCATGAGCCGCGTGATCTGCATATTCAAAGGGCAGTATACCACGATGACCTCACTTAAGCCCTTGTGCATGCCCGTCTCGATGAGCAGCGGCACATCGAGAATGACCACCGCATCCGGGAAGCCGACCTTGATGGAGCTGATCCGCTCATCCATGGCCCTTATGACCTCGGGGTGGACGGCCTCTTCGAGCATCCTGCGCATGGCCGCATCGTTGAACACCAACCGCCCCAGGTGCTCCCTGTCGATCTCACCGGTCTTCTGAAGGATGTCCTTGCCGAAGATCTCAATGATCTTGTCCCAGGCTCTCATGCCGGGGGCCACCACCTCGCGGGCCGAAGCATCTGCATCGACGATGAATGCACCAAGGTCCTTGAGGATGAAAGAGACCGTGGATTTCCCGGTGGCTATCGAGCCTGTAAGCCCGGCAACGAGCATGACTCCCCCCCGATGAGCGAGATGTTCCTGCCGGTATGCTCACCTTCCCTCCGGTAGGAAAAAAATGTTTCCCTGGTGCAGCACGTGCAGGACTGCACATGGTGAATCATATCCGGTGACATGCCCGTGTTTTGCGCCTGCAGGGTTGCGATGCGGTGAAGGTCCACAGAGAGCCTCCCATCCAGGGTATGGTCGGGATCAGCTTGAAGGGCGTTGATGACCTCCCGGCCCACTGCATAACAGCATGGTCCGATGGCAGGCCCCATACTCACGTGGATCTCATGCGCGCCGCTGGCGCGCATGAGATTAACCGCCTTGGTGACGATCTTTTGTGCCAGACCCCTCCAGCCTGCATGCACGGCCGCGATCACAGGGCTGTCATCGGCCCACATAAGGATCGGAACGCAATCGGCAGTACGGACACATAAAACAAAACTTCCGTCATAGGAAATGACCCCATCCGCCTCAGGGAATACACCAGGGGCTACATCCTCGGCCCGGATAATCCTGTCGGAGTGGATCTGCTGAAGACAGATGATACGGCTGCCGGGCAGGAGCTCCCTGAGCCTCCCTGCCACAGACCCCGGGCTCCTGTCCAGGTCTTTTGTCACCTCTTTTGTGCAGAATACCCCTTGCATATAATGAGCTATAGCGTACAAGGCCGTCATCTGACAAGGAGAAGCCTTGTGCTTCCATCCTGTAGGGTCTATCCGGCTTAAGGCTTTTGTTGCTTGACAATGACCTACCCTGCATGTAAATACTTACCGCTCAAAACTATTTGAATTTGAGGTAATTCATGAAGCGCACATTTCAACCGCACAATACAAGGCGGAAACGTACGCACGGATTTCTGGTTCGTATGCGCACCAAAGGCGGCAGGCTGGTCATCAACCGGAGGAGGGCCAAGGGACGGAAACGTCTGTCGGTCTGATGCCAGACGAGACATTCCCCCGAATAGAGCGGCTGAGGAAACGGATTGATTTCAAAAGGGCTGAAAAGAACAAGGTTGCACGTCTGGTCACCAAACACCTGGTCATCCTTGCTGCTCCAAACGAATGCACCCATGCCCGCATCGGTATTACCGCAAGCAGGAAGATCGGCGGTGCTGTTATAAGAAACAGGATAAAAAGGCTCTTGCGAGAAATTTACAGAAGAAACAAGCATCTGTTTCCTCAAGGCCATGATTATATCCTGATCGCAAAAAACGACATGACGGATATTACATACCAAGACCTGCTTCAGGAGATAGCAAGGGCTATTGGATCACACACATGGGAAAAGCAATACTCATTGAACTGATACGCCTCTACCAGAAGGCCGTCTCGCCGATGCTCACGCCCTCATGCAGATTTCACCCGAGCTGCTCTGAGTATGCAGCCCAGGCCATAGAGAAGTACGGTACGGCACGAGGCCTCCTGAAAGCGGCATGGAGAGTGCTTCGCTGCAACCCGTTTCACAAAGGCGGATTCGATCCCGTATAATACTCATCCGGAGATGAAGACAAGATGGAAAAGAGGACCCTGCTTGCCATAGTTTTATCAATGGCCATTCTGTTTGTCTGGGGTATTGTATTTGACCAAACAAAAATAAAAGGCACACCACAGCCAAAACAGAAGACCGTAACCGTCACACCGAGCCAGCCGGCAAAACCCATGAATGTTGCATCCCCTGCTGCAACGCCTCAGTCAAACATCAAGTCGGCAAGCTCTGTTGTTGTGGAAACGCCCCTGTATACGGCCACATTCACCACCAAAGGCGCCCAGCTCGTCTCTCTGAAATTGAAAAAATACTCCACCACCATGGATAAAGATGCAAAGCCGGTGGAGCTCTTAAAGGCTCCTATGCCCACACTCCTGCTGAATGGCGGCTTTTCGGATGCGGGCCTTATGTATGAATCCTCCCAACAGGGCACCGTCACTATGGCCGATACACCACTGGCAATCGAGTTCCGTACGGAGGCTTCAGCGGGTATCACATTAAAGAAGATTTTTTCCATAGACCCCAAGACCTATCTGCTGGGATACCAGGCCGTTATCGAAAATCACACCGCCGCTCCTGTGTCCGCCTCGGGAGAGATCCTGTTCAATAATACCTATCCCCTGGATGAAAAACGAAGCGGTTACGCCTTTGAAGGCCCGGTCCTGCTGAATGACAAGCACCTTGAGGAATTCAAGTTGGACAAGGTCAAGAATGTCGGAAGTTATAGGGATTTCACCGGAGAGGTCAAATGGTTCGGGTTTGAGGACAAGTATTTCCTCCAGGCCATCATCCCCAAGGCCGCATCAAGCACCACGCTCACTCTCAAGCGTACCGATGAAAAGACTGTTGAGATCCACTATGCCTTTGCACCTGCGACTATTCAGGCCGGATCTGCTCTCATCAAGGATAATCTCATATTCATAGGCCCCAAGCAGCTGAAAACTTTGGAGTCTGCGGGCTATGACTTGAACAAGGCGTTGGATTTCGGCTTCTTCGACATCATCGCCAAGCCCCTGCTCATCGCCATGAACTGGATTTATAAATACGTGGGGAGTTTCGGGTGGACCATTATCATCCTGACAATCATCATCAAGATCGTGCTCTATCCGTTGACCCTCAAGAGCTTCACCTCTATGAAGGAGCTCCAGAAGATCCAGCCGCTCATGAAGGAGATCCAGCAACAATACAAGGATGACAAGCAGAAGATGAATCAGGAGCTCATGCGGCTCTATCAGGAACACAAGATAAATCCCATGGGCGGCTGCCTACCCATGCTCCTGCAGATCCCTATCCTCTTTGCCCTCTACCGGGTTTTTTACCAGGCCATAGAGCTCAGACACACTCCCTTCCACATCGTCGGGACCTACCTGCCTGATCTCTCTGCTATGGATCCGTACTTCATCACCCCCATCCTCATGGGTGGCAGCCAGTTCGTTATGCAGAAAATGACACCGACTACCGGTGACCCCACCCAGCAGAAGGTCATGCTCTTCATGCCCGTGGTCTTCACCTTCCTGTTCCTGAAATTCCCATCCGGCCTTGTCATCTACTGGCTTGTGAGCAATATCCTCTCAATTGCCCAGCAGGCCTATATAAACAGGAAGCACGTTTAGGAGAGAAGAATGGATCAGGACTATAAAGAATTTGAAGCCAAGACCGTGGATGAGGCCATCATCCTCGCCATGAAAACTTTTCATGCCGATTTCGAAGACCTCGACATCAAGGTCCTTTCCGAAGGCTCCAAGGGACTGTTTGGCCTCGTAGGGACAAAGACGGCAAAGATAATGGCCAGGCGAGCAAAGGCCGGACCAAAACAGACCTCGACCATCACAGAAGATAAGACAACTCCTGCCGCTGTATCTGAACCGAAGCCGGCGCCACGTACCGAGGCACAAACACCTACACCGGATGTCCTCCTTGAGGCAAAGGAGATCATCAGCACGCTCTTAAATTTCATGAATATGCCCTGCGAGATCAAAATCCGCGAAGAGGGTATCCTTGAGATTATAGGTGACGGCTCAGGGCTGATCATCGGAAAGCGCGGGCAGACACTCGATTCACTGCAGTTCCTTCTTAACCGGATCGTGAACAAGTTAAGGCAGGAACCTATTTATATCACATTGGATACGGAAGGGTACCGCCAAAGGCACGTGAACCATCTCAAGTCCATGGCCCTGAAAATGGGGCAAAAGGCAAGACGCACAGGCCAGTCCATCTCTTTGGAAAAGATGAACCCTTATGACCGCAGGATCATCCACCTTGCCCTCAAGAACGAGAACGGGCTCAATACCAAGAGTATCGGCGAGGGCATCTATAAAAAAGTGGTAATCGTACCGAGGAAGGCATCGAGACAGTAACGGACACTATCTATGCCGAGTCGACCCCCAGAGGTCACGGCGCCATGAGCATCATCCGCATAAGCGGGGTGCATACCCTCGATATCATTAAAAGGATCAGCTCACGGCCCAATCCGGCAGCCCCATACCCAAGCCTTTGCAATCATCAATAATCATGAAGGCGGCATCATAGACCAGGTTATGATGGCGTTCCATCCCGGCCCCAACTCCTATACCGGAGAGAATCTTGCTGAGATCAGCTGTCACGGCAACCCGCTGGTGGTGGACAGGATTATGGAGACAATCGCATTGACCGGTCTCGCCCGCCTTGCACACAAGGGGGAGTTCACCAGAAGGGCATTTCTGAACAACAAGATAGACCTCCTCCAGGCCGAGGCCGTAGGCGCATTGATAGGATCTTCAAGTTCTGCAGGCTGCGAGATGGCTCATGCCCTTCTGAAAGGTGAGCTCTCGGAGCGGATAAAGGCCCTCATCACGGATCTTATGGGTATCCTTGCCGACATTGAGGCCTCCTTCATCACCGATGACTCATCAATCCGACCCGATGAGCTGTTTCAGAGACTTGAGGACGCCACCTCCCGGACCAAGGGGCTTCTCAAGGACGCTAACCAGGCCAAAGGGGTTTATAAAGGGATCGTTACAACCATTGCAGGGCTTCCAAACGTGGGCAAGTCCTCCCTCTTCAATGCTATTCTCGGATACGACAGGGCTATTGTCCATCATGAGGAGGGAACGACCCGGGATGTGATCAGGGAGCACCTGAGCCTGGGCGGGATCGATTTCGTCTTCCACGACACCGCCGGCATCAGGGAAACCGCATCAGGTCCTGAACAGATAGGCGTGGAAAAGACTATTGAGACATTGAAGGGTTCAGACCTTGTCCTGTATGTAGTGGATGTCCGGGAAGGAATCAAACCCCAGGAAAGACACATGCTCTCATTGGCAGACAAGACAATCGTGGTGATGAACAAGGTCGATCTCATCAAAGACACCCTTAAGCCTTTAGAGGGATATGATACCGTAGCCGTCTCGGCAAAATTCGGACACGGCATTGATGACCTTTTATCCGCTATGCGGCAGGCATTCCCCCATGACCAGCCTTTGGTGTTTCTGGACAGGCACGCGCATCTGCTTGGCAAGACTCTTGAGAGCCTTGTGTCATGCTCAAAGGCCATTGCGGACGGTTTCACCGCAGACGTGCTCACCATTGATCTGAAACAGGCCGTAGAGTATCTCAGACAAATGATGGGTGAGGCTGTTGACGAGGATATCCTTGAGAGGATCTTCTCAAGTTTCTGCATCGGCAAATGATGGACGACAATCTCATAACATGGATTCATGAGCTGAGGCGGTTCAACGGCAAGCTCCATCTCATGGGGCCGGCCATGCTGGACGGCATCGAGCAGGAGCTTGAAGTCATGCTGCCGCTGCTGATGCGCATACATGAGCCTGTGCTTGCCGATCTCGGCTCAGGGTCGGGCCTGCCTTCAATCCCCTACAAGATCCTCCACCCGGACTCACACCTCTACCTGATTGAGCGCAGTGTTAAAAAATGCACTTTCCTGCGTCATGTCATTGAGATACTCAGGTTGGAGGGAGTGGAGATCATCTCACGAGACCCCCTGCATGAATATATCGGGCGGTTTGATGCCGTGCTTGCCCGATCGTTCTCACCATTATCGACACTGACAGATGTCTGCCTCAAAATCCTTAAGCCAAACGGGAGACTTTATTACCTCTTCACCGGCAGCACACCTGAATTGGCCCAAGACTTTCAGCCAGAGAACGTTATTTCGCATACGTGCGCAGGTTTTTCTCTGAACCTTGCAATCTTCAATCACCTTCCCTGATGATGGGTATCTTCCTCGAAGCGCTCACCGTAGGCTTCGGTAAGACCACCTGCAACACCCCTGCATGATAGCTCGCTTCGACGGCATCAAGTTCAACGACTTCCGGCAAGGTAAAGGACCTCTTAAAAAACCCGTATTGCCGCTCGATAGCATGGAAGTTTTCTGCCGTCTCTTCATGTTCAAAGGGTTTCCTGCCACTGATAGTGAGCACCCCATCGGTGATATCGAGCGTAATATCCTCGCGTCTCACCCCGGGCAGCTCGGCCTTGAGTGTCAGAGATACATCATCCTCGAAGATATCCACATAAGGTATCCATTGACCCGGACTACGGGAAATGCCGGTGTCCCTCAGATTCTCCTCAAAAACCCTGTTCATCCTTTCCTGAAGCATCAGGAGATCTTCTCCAGTCGGTGCCTTCTTGTAGTTCTGTATCGCCATGGAATTACCCCCTGGTCTTTATGGCAGCATAAGGTCAATATGGCCCGCAAGGGCCTTCTTCAGCTTGGTCTTCACATTGTTCTCAATCTGCCGTACCCTTTCTTTGGAGATAGCATATTGTCTGCCCAGGTCTTCCAAGGTCAACGGGCTCTCGGCCATAAGTCGCTGGCGTGCGATATCCTGTTCGCGCGGAGTAAGCTTTTCAAGCGCGGATTCGATCTGGGTCTTCACAAAGGACGCCCGCTGTGACTCTATGACCCTGTCCTCGGGATTGGACCTTGTGTCCACCAGGAAGTCCAAAAAGCTGCTGTCGCTGCCGTCGGTCATGGGGGTGTCAAGAGACTGATCCCTGTTCATGAGGCGTGATATGATCTCCTCAATGGCGTGGGGATCTGCATCAAGCCTGGCTGAAAGGGCATTGGACTGCTCGGTTATGTGCTCATCCATAACATCTTCTTCTGCCGACATCCGGTTAAGTCCGTAGAAGAGCCTCTTCTGGAGCTTGGTTGTACCCAGCTTCACCTGGGAAAAGAACCTTAAGATGTAGTCATGGATCATGGCCTTGATCCACCATACGGCATAGGTCATGAGCCTATAACCTTTGTTAGGATCGAATTTTTTAACCGCAATCATCAAGCCGATAGTGCCTTCTTGCACGATATCCTCCAGGGGCAGCCCATAGCCTGAATAGTCCATTGCGATACGGACGACATTCCGTAAGTTCGCAGTGATGAGCCGCTGGGCGGCATCGACATCACCATGCTCCTTTAAGCGGAGAGCGAGCTCGTATTCCTCTTCTTTGCTGAGCGAAGGCAGCCTGTCAAATCTCCCTATAAGGTTCGCAGTGGAATTACTTTGTATTGCAGGCAGTTGCATTTTTCATTCATCTCCTTTTTATATGACCTAAATTCTCATAAAATTGTATCGGTTCCAACAATCCGTATTTTTAGATGAAAAAAAGGGTTGAAGGTTTCATCTATTCAAGGTAAATAACAAAAACTTTGGAGGTTATCTAGGATGAAGTCAATCAGGGCGACTCTCATATATACGCTTGCGTTTGCGCTGCTGGGATGCTCATATACCCTCCACAACAAATATCCGCCGGAACATCCGCCTAGTCCCGACCTGGACTTAAGCTCTATCCAGGGACCGGTGGCTCAAATAGAGCAACCTCTCATAGAAACCCCTCAACCCCAAGTACAAGAAAAACCCCAAGAAACGATACAGGAAACTCCAACTCCAAATGTGGATAAACCTGTTCATAAGAAAGTTACCCCCGGGGGAAAAAGACTTATAATACCGAGTATGAGGTCAATTCACAGGTACAGCTCTGGGTTGACCGCCTATCTAACAAAGACCGCCAGGAATTCCAAAGTGCCCTGGCCAGGCTCGACAAGATACGTCCTGCCATGGAACGGATATTTGAGCAGCACGGGATCCCCAAGGAACTTGTGTACTTGTGTCTGGTGGAGAGCAACGCTAACCCCCATGCGGTCTCCTGCTCAGGCGCCACTGGCTACTGGCAGTTCATTCCGGATACTGCAAAAAAGTATGGCCTGCAGGTAAATAAGTATGTAGATGAGCGTAAAGACCTTGATAAATCCACTCACGCTGCCGCACAGTATCTGAAGCATCTTTATTCCATATTCGGCGACTGGTATCTCTCCATTGCCGCATACAACGCAGGTGAAGGGGCTGTCTCAAGGCTCATGAAAGGCAAGGGTGTCTACACATTCTGGGATATTAAAAATTCCATGGACATCAAACCTGAAACCATTGATTACGTGCCAAAGTACATCGCTACGGTCATCCTGGCCAAGAACCGCGAGGCTTATGGTCTGCGCAAATCCGAGCCAAGGCCGCTGCCGATCGCCTCTGATAAGGTGTATAGTCCCGGGTATCTTGACGACATAGCCAAGGCAAGCGGTGGTCTCAAAGGGTCTATTGCTGAAAATAGCGCTGATGTCATTACTGATACCATACCTACATCTATCAAAGATGCGAGAGAAAAGGTCCGCAAAAACTCAGGAAGATCATTAAAGCATGGTGCCGGCCGCCAGATGGATTCTTCCGAAGAATCCATACCCTATGTCACTCATACCATTCGCAAAGGTGAAACCCTGTATTCCCTTGCCAAGAAGCATTCCACCACGGTGGAGGCTATTGCCAGGGCGAACCGACTCTCCCTGCAACAGGGCTTGAAGGTGGGGAAAACCATTATCATTCCGGAAAGCCCTACCCACATCGCTATGAAAAAAGACGCCGGAGGGGATCATGTCCATTTAGTGGCCAAGGGCGAGACCCTTAAAGGTATATCCAAAGAACATGGGATCCCGGTGGATGAGATCATTCGTGCGAACGATATCAAAAACCCCAGCCTTATTCAGCCCAAGACGGCCCTTGTCATCCCTGTTTCACAAAGCAGACATGCCCTCAAAAAGGCTCTGAAATACAAGGTGAAGAAAGGCGATACCCTCTGGGGGATCTCCAGACAGTTCGACGTCTCCACCATGGATATCCTGCGCTGGAACAGGCTCGCATCCGCAACCGAGATAAAGCCCGGCGACAAGCTGACCATTTACCATCAATGACCGTACCCGGCGGGTGATACCGGGCCTGCCCGTTCACGACGGCCGGTTTATTGCCTTTGAAGACCCTGACAAAAAAGAATCCAGAGAGGCGTATGCCCGGAATAATCGAAGGTATGTACCAAATAAATTGAAAACACCCGTGGTCACCTTTATAATGTATTACATAATACCTTCATCATGCCGAGAAAGGAAACATATGAGAACGCATGTCTTATCTTTCATGATCACCGCTTTCATCCTCTCCTTGTTACTATCCAACTCCGTCAGCTACGCCGATAGTTGGCAGCAAGCTTCTCTTCCCTCATCCGTCACTCAGGATCTCTCTGCCGTATGGGGTTCATCGGATGGGGATATCTATGTTGCCGGGGAAAGCGGTACGCTCATCCACTGGGATGGGAGCACCTGGCAGGAGATAACTACCAATACATCCAGCGACCTGACATCACTGTGGGAACTGCCCGATATTGCAGTATTCTCGGCAGGCGATCTAGGGACTATAGGGAGGATCTTCCTGAATGACGTCACAGGGTGGCAGCCAATGTCCACGTATACCGACAGTCATCTCAATGCACTCTGGGGATCATCAGCAACAAATGTCTATGCCGTTGGGTCATTAGGAACTATCTTATCCTTTAACGGAACCACCCCATGGAGTACCATGGATAGTCCGACTACGCTTACATTATACAGCCTCTGGGGAAGTGCTTCCAATAATATATATGCCGGCGGTGAAGCCGGAACAATGCTTAACTATGACGGGACTACTTGGAAAGCCGTATCATCGATACCGACCTCTCAGGATATCCGCGCCCTCTGGGGGTCATCCGGCTCAGACATCTATGCCGCAGGTACGCTTGGAGAGATTATCCACTATAACGGGAATAAATGGTCACCTGTATATACAGCAAGCGGGAATCTTCTTACCTCTCTCTGGGGAAGCTCCTCGACCGACATCTTTGCCGCGGGGCAAAACGGCAAGATCTACCACTATTACAATAACGGGGTGACCTTGAACTGGTATGATATTACCCCTACCATTTCCATCACGAACATCAATGCCGTCTGGGGAAGCACCTCGGGCAAAGTTTATTTTGCAGGCAAAGACGGCACCTTCCTCTTCTATACCAGGCCCGACCACATCCCACCCGTGATCAATTTTTCCGAGATATCAAAGAATAATGACGGCACTGCCTATATATCGACCCCCGTAACCTTTTTATTCTCCGAGAAGATGGATCCGGCGACCATCAACGCCTCAACAATTATCCTGAAATCGGGATCTACCGTGGTACCCGAACAGGTGAGCCTGTCCAGTGACGGCATGACCCTCAGCGTGAGCGGCGATGATGCATTCTCAACCCCCTATACCCTTATCGTCACAGGAGGCAGTAACGGAGTGAAAGACCCGGCAGGGAATGCTCTGGCATCGAGCTACTCGGTCTCTTTCACCACCGAGGCAAAACCCTCTTCCACAGGCAGTAGTGGCGGCGGGGGCTGTTTCATCTCGTCAGCCCGGATGTAATCAAACCCGATCGTAAAAAGTTCACCCTACCCGACAAGCTCCCTGCGAGTTCCATATCCTCGGCTGTCGGATAGACCGCTACCAGGCCAGCACTTTCATCCCTGAAGCTGCGAGATAGGCTGCGATATCCTTATCGATATTCTTTAAGAGGATGACATTGCCGCCCAACTGAAGACCCGGGATCTCCAGTTCAGTCCTGCCCTGGGCCACCGTCATCTTCAGCGGGGGTCCCTCAAACTCAAGGCCGATTTTTTTCAGCACCTCATCGAGTTGCATCGAGTTCATATTTAACACCTCAAATGACTGCTGCCCGAGCATGGCAACCATATCCTGTCCAGGCATGACATCGGTGAGTATCACATTGCCCAAAAGAACCGGGGCCTTGTAGGATATCTTGACCACGCCGCCTTTTGTCAGGTCAATCTCCTTGTTTGTCTCAAAAGGGATCTTGAGGCGATTGAAAAGTACAGGATATGAATGCTTCAGGTCGACAACTTGTATGGGTTTTTTTTGTGCCCTTCCGGGATCTTTTCCGCCGATTTCAATGAGATCTATACCGAAGTGCCCTGCATAGCTCCTGATGGCAGAAGGTGTCTTTTGTTCCTCATTGCCTAGGAGATTGACAACGAACACATTGCGCCGGGAAAAGTCCTTATATACGATCCACTTGCCGAAAAATCTGAGCTTCTCTTCTGACCCAACGAGGAGCGGGCTTGCATCTTTATTGATAGAGAAGTACCCGGATACATTTAAGACCTTATCCATGAGCCCTTCCAGGTCCCCTTGCGATCCGGAGATGATGGTGAAGGATGGGAATGCCTTTTCGATAAACCCTTTCATTTCCGGAGTGATCTGAGCGTTCAAATCAAAGATGATCTTTCTGCCTGTATCCAACTCCATGACCGGGACCTCGGAGGTATTGATAGACATGCTGGTGCCGCCCGTGACGGGCATGTAATAGGTTCCCTTGTCTCTCTGTGTACCGCCCAGTGCCTTCAATGCCGGGAGAACCGATCCCTTGACCACCCTGAGATCCTGAAATTTTCCCGCTTTTGCAGTTTTTGTGCTGGCCCCCTGGTTTATTGATGGCGCCGGTGTGGCTGCTTGGGCTTGGGGAGAGACGGATGCCGAGATATCTTCCCTGTCATGAGATTTTGTTGCTGCGACTTCAGGAAAAGGAAGAGGGTTGGGCTTATTCTCCGGCCGCACACCGGAGGTGGTCGCTGAAACAGGGGAGCTCGGCAGGGTCGGAGTCTGTGCACGATTTGCAGCAGTCAACACCTGCTTGATTTCAGGAAGCCTGAGCTTTTGACCTGGCATTATGAGATTAGGATTAGTGATCTCGGGGTTTAATTTCTTAACAAGGCCTATATATTCATGGAAGATACGCTCATCAGAGACACCATAGATTTTCCTGAGGATCTCGGCGAGATATTCACCCTGTTGAATTACATATTCATTGGGAGAAACCTCCTTTACTTCAAATTCCTCCCGGGGCTGAGGCTTCTGCGGCCTCCTGAATAGTCTTTTCATCCCCTATCATCGGGATCATGATCTTGGTGTCTGCAGGGATGTAGTCAAGGTCTGCTATGGAGGGGTTTTCCTGTCTAAACCGTTTATAGAGGTATGGCAGGTCTTCCTCCTTAGCCTTGTATCCCTCCATCAGGATCTTCCGCAAGGTGTCGCCTTCCCTGACCACATACTCGTTTGAAGGAAGCATTTTGACTCTCCTGGCATGTTTGACCAGCGTGATGTCCGCGGCTAAGGCACTCAGCGAGAAGGCGATCAAGGCCGCCAGGAGTACGGCCGTGCGGACATGCATCAATAGACCTCCTTCAGCAATTGATCATCATTAACATTTTTTTCGGCAGTAGGCACGCTGCCCTTCTTAAAGACCTCAAAACGTGTTTCCATTGAATCCCCCGGTGCCTCCTTCCCGGTCTTGGAGTTGACCCTGGCAAACACTACACCATCAGGTACCCTGAAATCACGCACCTGTCGGTCACGCAATGCCGTTGTCATAAAATCGACAAAGATGGGGCATGCGGTATTACCACCGGTTTCGCTGGCACCAAGCGAAGTCATACTGTCATAACCCACCCATACACCACATAATACATCGGGTGTAAATCCGACAAACCAGGTATCCTTGCTGTCATCACTCGTCCCTGTCTTGCCTGCCACCGGTCTCATGAGGGCCTTAGCCCGCCAGCCTGTCCCCTCCTGTACCACGTCCTTAAGGATGTTGGTAACAATATAGGCCGTCTGTTCCGAGATCACCCGCTGGTCCTGTACGGACGTCTGGGTATTTATCGCATCTTGCGGGGGGACAATGCCTTCCGAGGTCGCTGTGGCTTCAGGGGCAGCAGAGGTAAAAGTGCCTGCAGGGGCTCTGAATATTGTCCCTTTCCCGCTCTGGACGATACTTTCGATCATATGGGGATTAAACTTCTGTCCGTACGTGGCAATTTCTGCATAGCCCTTAAACAGGTTGATAGGTGTCAGCACACCGGAGCCCAGGGCAAGGGAAAGGTTCCTGGGCAGTTCTCCTTGCATATCGAACCGCTTGAGGTAAGAGATGGCATAATCAAGGCCTATCTCGTTTAAAATCTTGATGGTGACGACGTTCCTTGACAGGACCAAGCCGGTCCTTAACGTGGTTGCACCATAGAACCGGTTCTCAAAGTTCCTGGGCTGCCACATCTCCTCATCCGCACCGGCCTTATAGGTCACCGGTGCATCGAAGATGATCGAAGCCGGCGTCATGCCCTTATCGATGGCTGCGGCATAAATAAAGGGCTTTATGGCAGACCCGCTCTGTCTCTTAGCATCTATGGCCCTGTTGAATTGGCTCTTGGAATAATCTACCCCGCCCACCATGGCAAGGATACCAGCCTTTTCCAGGTCAAAAGCCATGAGCACACCTTGGACGGTAGGCTGCTGGGAGATCTCAAAGCCCCTGGGTGTAGAGCATAGCTGAATCAGATCACCCTGTTTCAGGTTGCTTGATGGTCTCCACTTCCCCTTAGGTTCGATCCAGGCATAGCTGCTGGGACCAAGCTCGAGGTGCCTGGACCCGAGTTTCACTGTCAAAGGATCCAGCCTCATCACCTCTGCCCAATAGAGCTCATAGGGCTCGTAACCCTTCCATTCAAGCTGGTTCGACTGAAAGGCAAAGATACGCTCCTTTTCGGTTAGGCTCACGTTCTTGACGGAACCCTGATACTTGCCTTGCCGCATCTCCAGCTCGATGACCCCTTTTCGAACGGCGAGTGTCGCTGCGCGCTGGAGATCCGGAACGATGGAAGTTCGGATAATGATCCCTGTGTTGAAGATGTCCTCGCCGAACTGCTTTGTTACCAGTGTCTTCACATATTCGGTGATGTAGGGTTGATCGGTGAACAAGGCCACATCTTTGGCTACAATCCGAAGCGGATCTTTGTATGCCTCACGTGCCTCAGCCTGGGTGATGTATCCTTCCGATACCATGCGTGAAAGGACATACCACTGCCTTCGCTTTGCCGCAGTGAAATCATTTAACGGCGAGTACCGTGTGGGAGCAGGGGCAAGCCCTGCAAGCAGGGCCATCTCTGAGAGCTCGAGCTCCCTGCATTCCTTGCCGAAGTAGCGTAAAGACGCAGCCTGGACGCCGTAGGCGCCGCTGCCCAGGTATATACGGTCGAGATAGAGGTTTAATATCTGCTCCTTGGTCAGTGCCTGTTCAATTCGCAGGGCCAGTACGATCTCTTTGATCTTCCTACTGATGGTCTTCTCCCTTGTCAGCAGATATGACCTCACCACTTGCTGCGTGATGGTGGAGGCACCCTGGACAAAGGAGTTTGCCCTGATATCGGCAAGTAATGCGCTGATGATCCTGCGCGGTTCAAGGCCTACATGATCGTAGAAGGTGGAATCCTCTGCGGCCACAATGGCCTGCTTGAGGGTGATGGGGATGTTGTGTCCGTTCAGCACGATCCTGCCTTCAGAAGGAAAGTATGCTATCGGCGTACCATCTGCAGCAGTAACCTTGCTGAGTTTGGTGGTCTCATCGTTTCTCAGTTCCTCGATGGAGGGGAGCCCCCTGAGCACGAACACATAGACCCATGCACAACACAGGACAATGGTGATCACGATGAAAAGAAGTATGAATCTGAGCCATCTCATAGTGTTCCCTTACATATCAATATGGCTGTGAAATGCAAGTGCAAAGAGGTGGGGAACAGGGTCTGGACGAAGGCGAGGGGTTGTGTTAATTGTGCAGTCAACAATAGAATAATAGATAGTACGAACCCCAGAGCGGGCTCTGGAACGATATACCATATCAAGCTGCTTTAATAAGACATAAGTCTTCTCTTCCGCCTTAGCGGTCGCGAAGGCACCATTGATGCGGAGGAACAAATGGTGACGGATGATTACAAACCTCAGGAGATAGAGGCCAAGTGGCAGAAACGCTGGGAAGACGACAAGCTCTTCAAGGTGCACGTCGATAATACAAAGCAAAAGTACTATCTCCTTGAGATGTTCCCCTATCCTTCGGGACGCATTCACATGGGCCACGTACGCAACTACACTATCGGTGACGTGGTGGCGCGCTACAAGAAGATGAAGGGGTTCAATGTGCTGCACCCCATGGGATGGGATGCCTTTGGCATGCCTGCCGAGAATGCGGCCATTGCAAGCGGCGTGCACCCCAAAAAATGGACCTATGAGAATATGGCGTATATGAAGGTCCAGCTTAAACGAATGGGCTTCAGTTATGACTGGGACCGTGAGATAGCCACATGCGATCCGGACTACTACCAGTGGGAGCAGCTCTTCTTCATCCAGATGTTCGAGAAGGGCCTTGTCTATAAAGACCGCACCTTTTTGAACTGGTGCGACAGCTGCAAAACCGTGCTCGCCAATGAGCAAGTGGAAGACGGGGCGTGCTGGCGCTGCGGCACCCAGGTTTACCTTCGGGAATACGACCAGTGGTTCTTCAGGATCACTCAGTACGCCCAAGAGCTTTTAGACAACATTGAACGACTCAAAGGGGGATGGCCCGAGCGCGTGCTCATTATGCAGAAAAACTGGATCGGCAGGAGCACAGGCTCACTCATAAGATTTCAAATCGAAGGAACCACAGAGGACATAGAGGTCTTCACAACCAGGCCCGATACACTCTACGGAGCAACCTTCATGAGCATCGCACCTGAGCATCCCCTGGCCAAGACACTGTCCAAGGGCACGGATCAGGAACGAGCAGTGAAGGCATTCGTGGAGAAGACCCTCAAGGAGGACAAGATTACCCGCACATCGGATTCGTATGAAAAGGAAGGTGTGTTTACGGGCAAATACTGCATCAACCCGCTCACCGGCTTCAAGATGCCTATCTATGTGGCAAACTTCGTGCTCTACGACTACGGCACCGGGGCGGTCATGGCGGTTCCCTCCCACGACCAGCGCGACTTTGAGTTTGCCAAGAAATACGGGCTTACCATCATTGTGGTCATCCAGCCCGAAGACGAGGAACTCAAGGCTCAAACCATGGAGGCGGCCTACGAGGGCGAGGGCGTGTTGGTGAATTCCGGCAGCCACAACGGCATGAAGAACACCGATGCCATGCCGGCCATCACGGAGCACCTCTTTAAGGTAGGCAGGGGCGAGACCACGGTGAACTTTCGCCTACGCGACTGGGGCATCTCAAGACAGCGCTACTGGGGAGCACCCATCCCGGTTGTGCACTGCGAGAAGTGCGGGACGGTCCCGGTTAAGAAAGAGGACCTGCCCATCATTCTTCCGGAAGATGTTAAGCTTACGGGTACGGGCGAATCGCCCATAGCACACGTGGAATCCTTCGTGAATACCACCTGTCCGTGCTGCGGGGGTAAGGCCAAACGGGAGATTGACACCATGGACACCTTTGTGGAGTCGTCTTGGTACTTCATCCGTTACTGCAGTCCGAATCACAAAGACAAGGCATTCGATGCCAAGGAAGTGGCCTACTGGATGCCGGTTGATCAGTACATCGGCGGCATCGAACACGCCATCCTGCACCTCATGTACTCGCGGTTCTACACCATGGTGCTCCGCGACCTCGGATATGTGGGTTTCGACGAACCATTTGACCGGCTGCTCACCCAGGGCATGGTCATCAAGGACGGCGCCAAGATGTCAAAGTCCAAGGGCAATGTTGTGGATCCTGAAGACATGATAAGGCGCTACGGTGCTGATGCAACAAGGCTCTTCACCCTCTTTGCCGCTCCCCCGGAAAAGGACATGGACTGGAGCGACCAGGGGATTGAGGGTACTTACCGGTTCTTGACCCGGCTCTGGCGTCTCGCAATGGATATCAAGGACATGCAGGGTTCATCAATGATCAGCCAGATCCCGGCATCCGTTGAGCCAATCATGAGAAAGACCAATCAGACCATCCGGAAGGTCACCGAGGACATAGACAAGCGTTTCCGATTCAATACAGCCATTGCCGCCATGATGGAACTCATCAACGAGCTCTACAAGGCAAAAGAAATGGTAAAGAACAAAGACGAAACAGCAGTGCTGAAGCATTCTCTCGAACAGCTGCTTATCCTGCTCTCACCTTTTGTGCCACATATAGCCGATGAGCTGTGGGAGGCCATGGGGTTGACCGGACAGCTCTTCGACCACCCTTGGCCGGAATACAATCCCGTTTGGGCTCAGAGTTCGGAAGTCACCATCGCAGTTCAGGTAAACGGTAAGTTGAGAGCCACCATTGAAGTACCTAAAGATGCAGAGCAGGCCCTTGTGCAAACTACTGCTCTTTCAGACGTAAACGTTAAGCGTTTCATTGAGAGCGCATCCATACGGAAGGTCATCTATGTCCCGAACAAGATCATTAATATTATTGTCGCTGCTGGTTAGCCTGGTCTCCTGCAGATACGGCTTTGTCCTGGAGGGGACTGAAGGCGGCAAGAAGATCGCCCTGGACCCGAGCACGAACAAGACCCACCTGCGGGAGGCGGGCATTGTGCTGGATACCTATCTAGAACAGTCGCTGGCCTCTATGGGCATGCTCTCACCCAAGGATCCCAAACAGAGACTCGAGTGTTCCATGGTCTCCTCTACCAGTGGGCGTATCACATCGGCTTCGCTCAAGTCAGGAGACCGATACCGGCTGACCATCAGCGTGCTCGCAACGCTGCGTGATGCATCGGGCAAGGTCCTCTGGCAAAACACCTTCTCCGATACCGGGACATTCTCGGAAGGCGGCCAGGACGAAGATGCCCTGGATGAGGCCTGCAGACAAGTCTCTCTTCAGATCGCACGGGCCCTGGCAGCACTGAGGATATGAGCGCACAGAAATCCAAAAAACCATTTCTCAATGCCGTTTTTATAGGCCAGGAAACATTCCTCATGGAAGAGGAGCTCTCATGCCTGAAGAATCGGCTCGGCGAGAATGCATCAATGAACTGGGCGGTCTTCAATGCCGAAGAAGGACCGGCTATGGATGAAGTCATAAGCCTGTGCAACACCATGCCCTTCCTCTCTGATAGAAGGGTCATTATAATCAGGAACGGCCACAAGCTCACTGCAAAACAGACGGACCAGGTTATTACATACCTTGATAACCCGTGTGAGACCACCATGCTTATTTTGGTCATGGAGGCGGAAAAAACGGATAAAGATCTCGCAAAGCTCTTAAAAAGGTTCGACGGCATGGCGGAAATCGACCGGTTCGAGTCCATAAAGAACAGATCCGAGCGCATAGCCTGGATCATGGACAGGGCGCTCCTTCATGGAAAGAAGATCGACAAGGATGCCGCTGTGCTGCTTGCCGAGATGGCAGGGAGCAGCATGTGGTATCTTGATAGTGAAATTCAAAAGCTCTGCCTGTATGTGGCTGATAATCCATCCATCATCACAAAGGATGTCCATGAAGTCGTCATGCGCACGCTTGAGCCCGCCATTTTCGCCTTCCTTGATGCGCTGTTCGACCGGAAAAAAGATACCCTCTCAAGGCTCTATGATCTGGAACTTACCGGGATCGCCGAGCTTGAGATCATCAGCAGGATAGAAAACCAGATCATCAATCACTACGTCGTACTTTCCGGCAGGGACTGGAAAAAGATGAAGATACACGATTTTATTGCAGACAAGGCCATGAGGCGCAAGTCCCTCTGGAGCATGGCTCAACTCTTATCCCTTCTTAAGGATGTCCGTCAGATAGAACAAAGGCTCAAATCGAGCTCAATCGTTCATGTATATGCCGCCCTTGCCGAAGTGATCGGGCGGCTTGTGCTGCCCCCCAGGAATGAGGGGAGGATACTTGGCAGGTTTTAAGCTTTAGGAGAGCTGGGCATTCACCATCTTGGTCAGGCGGGAGATCTTCCGGGATGCGGTTCTCCTGTGGAGAGCCCCCTTGCTCACGGCGCTGTCCAGGCGGGCGACGGCTTCACGGTACAACTCACGTGCCTTATCTGTTTCTTTCTCGCTCACAGAGGAGAATATCTTCTTTATTGTGGTATTAATAACGGACTTGTGGCCCCTGTTCCTCAAGCGCCGCTTCTCACTCTGTCGCTGCCTCTTCAGGGCTGAAGCATGGTTAGCCATTAACTTTTATCCTCCTTTGTATCACAGCTACGAGGTGAATCTTAATATATGGGCTGCACATTTCTGTCAAGGCCTTTATGGCCGGTAGGGAACTGCCGCGACCGTTCCTTAATCGGTATTATATACGAAGGCATGCAACAAAGTGCCCGGCTTCGGCCTCCTTCAGCTCCGGCTGTGCATGAGTGCATTCTTCATCTTCTATTGGACATGTAGCCCTGTATGTGCATCCGCCTTCGATCCGTACAGGGACGAACCCTGCACCCACCTGTGTCGGACTCAATGCATGGTCCTGGAGTTCCGCACCGGGCACTGCGGCCATCAGGCACTTTGTGTACGGGTGCAGGGGGTTATCAAAAATTCTCCCCGCTTTTGCAAGCTCTACGATCCGCCCCTTATACATGACGGCTATGCGATGAGACAAATAGCCCACAACGGCAAGGTCATGGGAGATAAACAAGTACGACAGTTTAAATTGTGCCTGGAGATCCGTCAGGAGGTTAATAACCTGGGCCTGGATTGAAACATCCAGAGCAGAGACCGGCTCGTCACAGATAATAAGCTTCGGTTTGATGGCCAATGCCCTGGCAATACAGATTCTCTGCCTCTGCCCGCCCGAGAACTCATGAGGATAGCGGCCCAGTATATCAGGGCTTAATCCAACCATCTCAAGCAGTTGTACGGCTCGATCCCTGATCTCGGCCCTGGTCATAGTCTTGTGAACGATCATGGGCTCTTCAATAATGGACCTCACCTTTTTCCTTGGATTCAAAGAGCCGAAGGGGTCCTGGAAGACTACCTGCATACCCTTGCGGACCTTGCGGAGCATTTCTCCCTTTGCCTGTATGACATCCGTCCCGTCAAAGATGATCCTGCCTTTATCCGGGGTTTCAAGCCTTAAGATCAGCTTGCCTAATGTAGTCTTCCCGCACCCAGACTCCCCCACAAGCCCCAAGGTCTCTTCCGGCCATAGGTCGAGATCTACGCCGTTGACTGCCTGAACTTGTCCGATCGACTTTCCAAAGGCCCCTGATCGGATAGGGAAAGACTTCATGAGCCCCTGTACGGCAAGGAGAGGATTCATGCCTCCTTGTACCTCCAGCAGCTCACCTCTCGGCCCTCAGAAGGGTAAAAAATCGGAGGAAATTCCACCCTGCAGATGTCCATAACTTCAGGGCACCTGGGGTTAAACGTGCATCCCAAGGGCATATCCTTGAACGTAGGTACATTACCCGGGATGGCATAGAGCCTTTCGCCCCTGAAGCCTGCGCTGAGCCTTGGTACGGATTTCATAAGCCCTTTCGTGTAGGGGTGCAAAGGCTCTGAAAATACCGCAGGAGCTTGAGCGTATTCCACCACATGGCCCGTATACATGACAGCCACATCCTGGCATACCTGTGCAACAACGCCAAGGTCATGGGTCACCAGGATGATGGATGTGCCTATCTCCTCCTTCAGATCGTTCATGAGGCACAGGATCTGTGCCTGGGTGGTTACGTCCAGGGCGGTGGTGGGCTCATCGGCAATAAGCAGCATTGGCCTGCATGCCATGGCCATGGCGATCATAACCCGCTGGCACATGCCTCCGCTGAGCTGGTGGGGATAATCTCCAATCCTCTTTTGGGCTTCAGGTATGCCGACCATGTTCAACATGCTTACTGCGATCTCAAGGGCCTGTTTTTTTGTACCCGCCCGCCGGCTTTGGTGCAAAAGGATCACCTCGGCAATCTGAGAGCCTATGGTGAACACCGGGTTCAGGGAGGTCATGGGTTCCTGGAAGATCATGGAGATCTTATTACCTCGAATGGACCGCATCCTATCCTCGTCAAGACCCATGAGGTCGATGCCCTGGAACATGATGCTGCCTTTAGTAATCTTTCCAGGCGGATCAGCCACCAGCCGCAGAATGGACAGGGCAAGCACCGTTTTACCACAACCGGATTCGCCCACGATGCCGAGTGTATGCCCGGCCTTCAGTGCCAGGTCAACACCGTCTACGGCCTTCACAACACCTTCGGGGGTAAAAAAAGATGTATGCAGGTCCTTAATTTCCAGGAGGTTTTCCCCCTGCTCTATCCGGGATAGCATATCAAGTCCTGCAGTAGCGCTCTTAGTGGCCATTTAGCTCATTCCCTATGGCAGACATATCTTGCCTTGTAAAATATAACAGATTCCCTGCCTTCACGATACAATCAGTCACTATCCCAAGGAATGGTTCATTCTCAGAACAGCACCTTCGTACCACCGCTCTCACAGAGAAAGTGAATCTGGCTGAGAGCTTCCTTCATTCGGATTGCCTTTGCTACCTCATCATACAGCTTCTCTTCAATCGGCTCCACCGTGGAGACAGGCCTTTTGTCATGGCTGAAACCGTTCCGAAGAGATCGGACATGGCCGGCCACCACCGCATAGCCGCATCCGGCAAGCCCGCAACATGACCGGTCCGTTACTGCATATCCGACAAGGTACAGGATCTTGCCTGTTCTATGGTCGAGTTCTTCTTCTTTTATGAAGAGATAATGGCCTCCAATCGCATCAACTCCTACCCCAAGTAAAGGATGTACAAATTTCACTGTCTCTCCCTTTATGACTTTCCCATGTCCTTTCTCATAGATGACCATATCTTCAGTGATGTCAAGCCGATCATCGTGTTGCCACAATGCATTCCATGATTGTTATCTCTTGATAATCCGGTTAAAGTTTGTATCCCGCTCCACCGATGAACCATATATCATGGCCTATGAAGGGTGCTGTACTATCCTCGGAAAGGTTTTGTTGAGAGATGAGCTTATTTGACAAGTTCTTCGGGCGTAATAAGGCATCCAAAGAGATTGCTGTCTGCGAAGCAGCACTGGAGAAGCGCCCGAATGATACCATGATCCTCAAGAAGCTTGGGGACTTATACAACCAGGCGAACAATATCAAGAGCGCCTCCGATGTATATGTCCGCCTCGGTGAGATCTACAGTGAGAAAGGGTTCTACCCCAAGGCCATTGCTCTGTACAAACAGGCCATCAAAATAAACCCATCCTGGGAAGGGCCGTATGAGAAGCTTGCCGATCTCTACCAGGTGCAGGGATTTTCCCGGGAGGCAGCCACCCAGTATGTCAAGCTTGCTGAGATGCTCGAAAAGAACGGGGACAGTGTAGAGGCCACGATGTATATGCAAAAGGCCGCAGAGCTCGACCCGGCCGTCACCCAAATGAACAAGAAGGTCCAATCCTTCAAGGTGAAGGAAAAGGCCATGACGGAATCCATTCCCAAGGCCGTTCTCAAGCCTGATCTGGAACGTACTGATTTCTATGATCTTAACAAGGAACTAGACAAGCAACTGGAAAAGGAAATAGAGGAGTTCTCCATCGATGAGACTTTCGAGGATACTGTTGATACCACCGGGGTAGAGTCCGTATTCAAAGCCATCGAGGAAAACACACCAAAGGAAGCTAAAGATGACCCTCTATTCCAATACAATATGGGCCTTGCCTACCGGGAAACAGGACTGCTGGATGAGGCCGTCGAGGCCTTTAAAAAGGTGATCGGTACAGGCGAGAAACTCTACGATGCCTATGTCATGCTCGGGGTAACCTGTCGGGAAAAGGGCCTTTTCAATGAGTCTCTTGATGCGCTTCGGCAGGCGGTATCCCTGGAAGAGGCATCTACGGAAATGAAAGTCGGGATCCTTTACGAGACCGCACAGACGTATAAGGCCCTGGGAGATAATCTGAATGCCTTATCCATCTTCAGAGAGATTCAGAAAGAGCACAAGGAATTCAAAGATGTCGAGCTTGAAATAATCCGCCTGGCGGGTGGAGGATAATATGGCCGTTATCAACTATTCAAAAAAGGAAATCTCCGCGAAGATCGTCTATTATGGCCCTTCCCTCTGTGGAAAGACCACAAACATCCAGTCTATTTATGCCAGTATCAAGCCTGATCAAAAGGGTAAGCTTGTGTCACTGGCAACCGAGGCCGACCGTACTCTGTTCTTCGACTTCCTACCCATAGAGATTGCAAACATCCGTGGGTTCAAAACCAGGCTCCACTTCTATACCGTCCCCGGCCAGGTATATTACAATTCCACACGAAGGGCCGTGCTCACCGGTGTCGACGGCCTTGTATTCGTCGCCGACTCTCAGCGGGACAAGATGGAAGAAAACATCGAAAGCCTGAACAACTTGGAAGAGAACCTCAATTACTACGGGAAGAGTATCAAGACGATACCGATTGTGATCCAGTATAACAAAAGGGATCTTGCGGATGTACCTCCAATTGCCGAAATGGAGCAGATCATCAATCCCTATGGATACCCATCGTTCGAGTCGGTGGCCACTACCGGAGAAGGTGTTCTGGATACGCTCACCAAGATCACGAAAATGGTTCTCCAGCATATCGAGATGGGAACGAGCGGCAAGCAGCAGCGCTCTACACCAACGCCTCCAGAAAGACCTTCCGTTTCTCCAGGGCTGTCCCAACCAGGCCGGGCCCAGCCAGGCATGCCTCAGGTCGAAATATCGCAACCGGGCTTATCCCCTCATGGCGCAACACAACCCGGCCCGTCCCAGCCTCCTGCATCACCAAAGGCGCAGGAACCCTCTCCTGCGAGGCAAATGGAGCCGACCCTAGATCTGTCCAGGTTTAATGAACCAGAGCCTCCTTCGGGTGAACCCGTGTCAAAGTCCGTTATAGGCAGGATTCAGATTGTGGGCACAGATAATGCAGAAATTATCTCGACAAACGCTATCAGCATTCCAATACGGATAAAATTTGAGGGTGACATGAAGGTGTACAAGATGGACCTGGCCATCAAGCTTGATGGCTTCAAACCCGAGGATTAAGGGTGTGTAAGCAGTGTCTATGCTCACGGGGATACTGCCGATAACCTTTCTCAATAGGGTTCCCTTATCTTGGCCCGTCATCAGTACAATCCTTGGGGATAGTTACTTTTTTGTCATTGCAACAACACTTTTGACCATCTTCCTTATCGGGGTATGTCTGCTCATCAAGTACTCACCCCTCATGTTCAATGACCTTAAGAACTTCACCAATAATGAGATGCCGGACAAAGGCATCGTCTTATGGATAGTCTTTATCCTGCTCATACCTCTGTTCTTCAATGTCGGCCCCATGTTGCTCCTTCTCTGGTGGCTCTTCCTGCTGTGGGGGTACATGATCCCTGCTGAAAAGCGGATCACCTTCTTCTTCGTGTTCCTGACCCTCATGTCCAGCTGGATTGCACATGTAGGGGCGGGTTTCATCACCTACACTGAAAACCAGCTTAACCTGCAGATCTATACTACCGAACACAAGATAGCAAATGAAGCGGATACCGCTCAAATATCCTCATGGATCAAGACTCATCCTGATGATGCAGAACCCATGAACGCCATGGCACTTATTGAGATTAATAGGTCGAATTATAGTGATGCCATCAAGCTCCTCAACCAGGGAATCGATCTGGAACCCAACAATCCAAGGTTCTACAATCACCTGGGCATCTCATATCTCGGCTCGGGGAAAAGCAAAGAAGCATTGAAGTCATTCCAAAACGCCATATCGCTCATGCCTGATAACATGGTCTACCATTACAACCTAAGCAGGCTCTACCAATCGACCTATAACTTCTATGAAGGGGAAAAGGCCATTGCCACTGCAAGCGGTCTTGATGCAGATGGGGTAAGGCGCCTTCTGGACGTAGAAAATGCTGCAGGAAGGACTCTGTATATCCAGGAATACACTCCCCTGTTGCTTCAACTCGCACGGCAGATGAGACCTTCACAGGATCTAAAGGCCGCTGCCGACGCCCTGTGGACTTTTGCCTATGGCCTGTTTCCGAGAAAGGCGTCCGTTTTTCTGGCAATAGGAAGTTTCCTCATCTTCATTATGTTAAGCTACATCCCTGATGACAAGTTCACCAAGCAGTGCAGCCGATGTGGAAAGCTGTATTATTCCGGCACCAAAACAAAAACCGGCAGCCCCATATGCCTCCAGTGCCATTGGATTGATGTGAAAACAAAGAAACAGCAAGGAAGCATACTGCACCATAAGACCGAAGAGATCAGAAAATATAAGACATACAGTTATCTGAAACTGCTTCGGCTTGAGCTTATGCTGCCGGGTCTAGGCTCATTCCTGACCAACAAGACGGGTATCGGTCTGATCCGCATCGTCGTCTTAAGCGCTTCTCTCATGGCTATCCTAACCGGTGGACAGTTCATCATCTCTTTCATTCAGGTTCAAGTAGAGTTCACTACGATCGTCAGGATCACCGGTGTTATCTCCTTGGTGTTACTCTTGACAAGGGCTTACAAAGCCCCTCCAATCAGGTACGGGGTGTAACATGGCATTGCTCGGGACGCTAAAAGGATTCGGGGTTACTGAGATCTTCCAGCTTATCTCCCAGCAGATGAAGACAGGGGCGCTGATCCTATCCTCACCTAAGGCTAATGTCACCATCACTTTTGAAAACGGGATCATCGTGGGCATAACTTCTGACCAGTGGGAAAGGGATCCTAGGGCCGATGTGCTGCTGAAGGCGGGTTATGTCAACGATAAAGAGCTCAAGGCGGCATTCGAGAGCGAGATGAAGAATTCTGATCGCTGGCATGAGATATTGATCTCAAAAGGTCAGCTAAAAAAGATCTTCCTGGACCGGGCTACCACCGTCGTGATTAAGCAGATACTGCTTGAAGTTTTCCAGTGGAGAGAAGGAGGGTATAAGTTCGATGACTGGAACACCGAGTCAGAAAGTATGCTCTCCTGCCATATTCCCACTGAGGGAGCCATCCTTGACACATTACGCATCATTGATGAATGGCCTACAATCAAGCAGAAGATACCTCCGGTGGATTATTGTCCTGTGACCATCATCCCCATCACCGAAGAGATCGTCCGCCATCACGACCTATCGGACGTGGATATGCACATCTACGACCTGATTGATGAGAAACGGACCGTCGAGCGGATTGTAAAAGAATCGTTGGAGCCCCCCTTCGAGGCATTAAGCTCAATTGTCAGGCTCCTGGACATCGGGCTCGTAGAGGTCTTTCCAGAGGGCGCCAGGGACATACGTGATGTCACAATCGCCCGGAACCTCTTTTTGAGCAAGATCAAACAGGTGGCTCTCTATGTCGTGCTCGTTCTCAGCATCTTCACACTCATAATCATAGGCCAGCCCCGAATTACCAAAGGGTTCCTCCCCAAGGAGATCAAGACATACCTTAACGACCAGAAGACGGTCCTGCAGCGTTTCAGCGGGAAGCAGACAGCGCTTTCAATGACAGATACAGATAACTATGGCCATTGAGGCGCATCTTCACGGGAGTAAAGGCTACATCGAGGCATCTTCCCTTTTCACAGATATCCGAGTCCACCGTACACCGTAGCGTGTGAAAGACCCTGTTGGAATGCTTCAGCACGAGTTTGGTCTGCCCGCCTTCAAAGACCCTACACCCAACGATTTCCATGGAGGGGATCAAGAACACCGGTTCAGGGTTACCCTCGCCGAATGGGGCAAGCAGCTCCAGTTCATCTAAAAAAGCCGGTGTGAGATCAAAGGGGGATATCTTGAGATCTACCTCGAATGTGGTTAGTTTCCGGTGCATCTGAGTGCCGACGGCCTCATCAAGGGCCGGGGCTAACAACTCAATCTGTTCTTCAGAGATGCTCAAGCCCACGGCCATCTTGTGCCCTCCAAAACTGTTGAGAAGCCCTGTGGTACTGTTGAGGGCCTGGTGCAGGTCAATACCCACCAGCGACCTGCCTGAACCGATACCGATACCATCCATAAACGATATGACTATGGCGGGCCTGGAGAAAATGCTCACCAGCCGCGATGCCACGATTCCCAGGACACCGATGTGCCAGTCATTTCCCCAGACTACGGTCACGTTTTGCTCGGAGGGCCGATCCCTCAATTGATCAAGCGCCATCACCAGGACTTTCTGCTCATGGATCTGTCTTTTCCTGTTCAAGCCGTCGAGTTCCTGGGCCAGGGCCTGTGCCTTCTTCTCATCGTCTGTGGTGAGCAGGTCAAAGGCCTTCCTGGCATCCGATATCCTGCCCGCTGCATTGATCCTTGGACCTAATATGAACCCCAGGTCGCGCGAGATGACCTCTTTTTTGATGCCTGCAACCTTTATCAGCGCCGAGATGCCCACCCTCAGCGATGAATTCATGACATTTAATCCTTCTTTAACGAGAATGCGGTTCACCCCGGAAAGACTGACCGCATCGGCAACTGTGGCCATAGCAACAATATCGAGTTCATCCTTGAGGTTAGGCAGATCCTGCAGGCCGCGCTCTCTGAGCAAGGAGCGCAATACCACGATAAGGTGGAATACGACCCCTGCACCGCAGAGATCTTCCCCGAAGAACAGACAATCGGTCTGTTTGGGATTGATGAGAGAGTATGCATCAGGAACCAGCTCATCCACCTCATGGTGGTCAGTGACGATCACATCCATTCCCAGCGACTTTGCGTAGCTCACCTCATCAGTGGCAGTAATCCCGCAGTCGGCGGTGATGAGCAGGCTCACACCCCTGGCGTGCAGTTCGTCGATCCCGCGCATGTTAAGGCCGTATCCGTCAGTGACGCGGTCGGGTATGAAGATTATCGGCGGCTCACAGCCTATACCCACGAGGAAGCGGTGTATGAGAGCTGCGCTGCACACGCCGTCCACATCGTAATCCGTAAAGACACCGATGGTTTCTTTCTGATTAATAGCCCTTATGATTCGCTCGCATGCCTTTACTATCCCTTTCATGGACCGAGGGTCTTTGAGCTGCCCGAGATTCGGCGCAAGAAAGTTCAGCACCTCTTTAGGATCCATCATCCCCCGGCCGCGCACAAGGGACCGAAAGGCCGGAGTGAACCTCAGAGACGGCAACGCAGTCTCATCGACCTGCCCTCGGATCACCCATTCGGGAGATATACATATCATGCCTCTTTCCTTAACCCTGCTGCGGGAGTAAGTCAAGAAGGGCCGGCGAAGCTTATACAGCCTTCCAGCGCCTGTCTCGTGCGAGGCATGTCGACAGGCTTCACCTCCATGGAGATGGTTGAATCGTATCCCGTACCTAAGAGAGAGGATATGATAGCCTGAAAATCAACACTCCCCTCTCCCAGGGGGAGATGCAGATCGTCCTTCACGCTTGTCCCCCCGTGGTTGTCATGAACGTGTACATGTGCAATCTTCTCGGGGCAGTTATCTATGAAGCGGTAAGACGTGTTCACCTTGGCCAGAAGCTGAGCATGGCCGATGTCCAAGGTCATCCTAAGATCGCCGATGGCCTCGAATGCAGCCTGGAAACTATCATAGCGTTCGCTTAAATTTTCTATACAGATCACCATGCCCGCCTTTGATGCATAGCCTACCATCTCTTTAAGGAGTTCGAGCTTTTGAGGGATAAGTCCTTCCGGGGCCCATCTCTTATCGATCCAGAAATGCATGGTCGCCTTATCGATCCCCAGCTGCCGAGAGAGGTCTGTGAGAGCCTTAATCCGCGGCAGGAAACGTTCTTTGAGGATGCCGATATCGAATGGGTTGTCTTCGTTGGGGAAATGGGCAAGATATGAAATGCCGTAGATTTCCTTCAGTTCGAGAAGCGTAGGAATCCAGCGAAAAACCGTTTCCGGTTCATCCAGAGACATCTCCACAAAAGGCAGGCCGAGTCGCCCAACCTCATGAACCTCTTCTATGGTATGTGCCCTTCCCCCGATGGTAACTACGCTTCTCTTCATGTTTTCGCCGATTCATCCCTTGGATGTCATCTGTGGCTCTGTTAATGAAGTCTACTCATCTGAAAAAACTGTCCCGAGATATATGAGTCATTTGAAATTCGCTGACATGAAAGAAATCTCAATGCGCCGCTTATCCTAAAAAAAGCAATTTGAATTATGTGCTTGTTTCGTCCGTACCGGTAAGCGGTCTGACCATAAGATCCATGCCGAAAAGGTCCACCACCTTCACCTGCTCACCCGCCTTCAAGGTGGAAGGGCCTTTGGCATTCCAGTACTCACCGTGACAGAAGACTTTTCCTGTACCGTCCTCGTTCCAGACAAATACCGTAGCAATCTCATCCTTTAATCCTTCTGCGCCGACCCTGGACGTCCTCCGCTGGGCCTTGACCACAAGGTAGATGGTAGCGGCAAAGAACGCGGCAAAAAAGAATGTGACAGGCAGAATAAGCCCATAGGAAACCTGGGCATAGAGTTCAGGCGTCCTGAAGAGCAAGAGCGAGCCCAACACCATGGATACGATGCCGCCCACAGTGAGCAAGCCGTAACTGGGCACCTTGATCTCGGCAATGAACATGATTACGGCAAGCAGGATGAGCGCGACCCCGGCATAATTCACCGGCAAGGTCTGGAATGCGAAAAAGGCAAGGATAAGAGAGATGCCGCCGATGACGCCGGGCAGAACAGCCCCCGGGCTTGAAAGCTCGAAGTAGATACCAGCAAGCCCTATGAGCATAAGGATGTAGGCTATGTTGGGATTCGAGAGTGTGGAAAGCAGGTGATACCTGAATCCCATGGGCTTAAACACCAGGTTGGCCTGCCTGGTATGGAGCACAAAGGTGTTTATATTTTTCTTGATCTTCCTGCCATCAAGCTTGGTCAAAAGATCGTCCATGTCCTGGGCCACGATGTCGATGACACCTTTGGCGAGTGCATCCTGGGATGGTGTGGATATGCTCTTTCGCACGATATCCTCGGCCCACTGCTCGCTCCTGCCACGTTCCCGGGCAATGCTTTTGGCATAGGCAACGGCATCATTGGTCACCTTGTTCACCATGATGCTGTTTTTACCCTCTTTATCATCGCCGCCGCCTATATCCACGGGGTGTGCAGCACCGATATTAGTCCCGGGTGCCATGGCCGCCACATCCGAAGCCAATGTAATAAGGGCACCTGCAGAGGCTGCCCGTGCACCCTTGGGAGAAACATAGACGATCACCGGGACGTTTGCATTCATCTCCTTTTGGATAATATCACGCATGGCGGTATCCAGCCCCCCAGGCGTGTCAAGGCGTATGATAATTGCGGCCTTGTTGGTCTGGACTGCATCATCGATGTTCTCCATAATGAAAGAAGCAATAGGAGGGCTGATGGCATCCCTGACATCAATGACGAGGATATCGGCTGCGCGGAGACTTAAAGGCCCTGAAAAAAGCAAAACAATCAGGGCAGCACAGTTGATCAGCGCGGTAGAGCTAACCCAAGTACTTCCATTACCTTCTTGATATCTTCCCATACATCCCTCTTTTTTGATGGGTTCTGCAACAGATAACTCGGGTGATAGGTCGGCATGACAGGGATCCCCCGATACTCCTTGAATATACCCCTAAGCCTGCTGATCGGTGTAGTCTCATCCAGGAGGCTATGGGCTGCGATCCTGCCCAAGGCCACAATGATCTTAGGGTTAACGGCCTGGATCTGTGTATGAAGAAATCCAATACACCTGCCCACCTCATCCGGCAGCGGGTCCCGGTTATCAGGCGGCCTGCACTTGAGGATATTGGCAATGTAGACATCCTGTCTCTTGAGGCCCATACCCTTTTCTATGATATCCGTCAGGAGGTTGCCTGCAGGGCCCACAAAGGGCCTGCCTGTCTTATCCTCCACTGCCCCCGGCGCCTCTCCTATAAACATGACCGATGCATCCGGATTACCCTCACCGAATACAACATTTTTCCTGGTACGGCTTAATCCACATGAGGTACATTCACCGATCACCTTTACGATACGCTCCAGCTCATGCTCAGCACCAAGATGTGCCTGCGGGTCCGAAGGCCTCGAAACCCCAAACTCCGGCAGTATAAGAAAAGGACCTGCCCACTGGGCCTCAACACGCAGGAGTTCTATGATCTGTTCCCTCACAGCCTTTCTTTCACGAGGTCAAGGATCTTGTGGGCGAGCACCTCTTTTGCCATGTGCTCAAAATCGTAGATCACGCCTTCCGGGGAGAGTATTACTCCACTGTTGGTGTCGGAAGCAAAACCGGTGTTCGACTCACCGACCCGGTTTGCCACGATCATGTCGAGCCCTTTCCTGACCATCTTGTCCTGGGCATAGCTCTTGAGATTTTCCGTCTCAGCGGCGAAGCCGACAAATATTTTTGACTCCTTCATCGTGCGAATCGTTGCAAGGATGTCGGGTGTTGATGCAAGCTCTATATGGGCCGTCTTCTCGCCCTTCTTGATTTTGCTTTTTGAGTAGGTGTGGGGGGTGTAGTCCGCCACTGCGGCAGCCATAATGAGAATGTCAGCATCTAAGAGGTTCTCTTTTACGGATGCGAGCATCTCCTGGGCGGAGCGGACATCTATCACGGTGGCCCATGGCGCATACTCAACAGGGACTGGTCCGCTGATCACCTTCACCCTGCCCCCCCTGAGGCAGCATGCCTCAACAATGGCGGCCCCCATTTTGCCTGTGGACCTGTTGGTGATAAAACGTACAGGGTCGATATCCTCGTATGTAGGGCCCGAGGTGATGAGGATGTTGATGCCTGCAAGGTCGCGCTGGGAAAGTAACATCTTCACCTCCGCGATGATCCGCTCGGGCTCCGGCAACCTTCCCGCCCCTTCCCATCCACATGCAAGCTCGCCTGTCGCCGGCTCAAGCACATGGATGCCCCTGACCTTAATGGCTTCCAGGTTGTCCTGGGTTGCCCTGTTGGCAAGCATATTCACGTTCATGGACGGACAGACAAGGACAGGGGCCTTGGTGGCAAGCACCGTACAGGTCAATAGGTCGTCCGCAATGCCATGGGCCAACTTTGCAATGAAATTCGCCGTGGCCGGTGCGATGAGGAAGAGATCCGCCTTGTCTGCAAGCGCAATGTGGTCGATTTCATAAGCCCCTGATTGTGTTGCGGGAAACATCTCGGTATGCACGAGTCTGTTGGTCAGTGTCTGGAGGACAAGGGGCGTCACAAAGTGCTGCGCAGCCTGGCTCATCACCGCATGTACGTCAAGGCCGAGCTGCTTGAGGCCACGTACAATAAGCGGTGCCTTATAGGCCGCTATCCCGCCGGTTATGCCGAATACAACCGTCTTGCCCTCTAGATCTTCTCCTGGGGTACCATCCATATCTCCACCCTTGTCGAAAGGGGATTCTCTGCAATCAGGATCTCAGCAAACTTGTCCTGTTTCTTAAAGAATAGCTTAATGTTGCCAAGAAACTTATACTGGCTCAGGGAAACCCAGCCTTCAGAGTTCATGGAGGTGATGAAAAACTGCGAAAGAGACTCGGGCTCTATTCGGCCCGAGACAACCAGCCTTCCGAACCCGTTGGTGATACTACACTCCTTGGGCACCCTTTCGAGCTCGCCGGGGATGAGTATGTCGGCAAAATCAAGATACCTCGGCGACGGCCGTGTCTCTTGACTTGAAGACTCATTCGAAGTGACGCTCTTTAACTGGGCGCAACCGGCTAGCATAAGCACCAAAACAAGACTCATCAATACAGCTCTTCTCATCATTATCCTCCCTAAAGGAATGGATTATACCTGCGCTCGACCCCGAGGGTAGTTGCAGGTCCATGTCCGGGCAGCACCTTCATATCGTCCCCTAAGGGCAACAGCTTGGTCTTGATGGATGCGATCAACGTATGATAGTCACCGCCGGGAAGGTCCGTTCTCCCGATAGAACCCGCAAAAAGGGTATCTCCCGCAAAACAGAGTTTCTTATCGGAAGTGACGAGCGAAATGCCGCCCGGCGAATGTCCGGGGGTATCCAGGACAGACAGGGAAATACCGTCGCCCAGAGAGATTACCTCACCTTCGCTCAAGAATCGGTCCGGGTCCGGAGGCTGCTCAATACGAATCCCGAAGAGCCTGCCCATACGCGATGCAGCCTGCAACAAGGGCAATTCCGCCTCATGCATCATGATCTGTGCACCCGTTACATCCTTGATCTGCCTGATAGCCCCGATGTGGTCCACATGTGCATGAGTATTCACAACAGCCATGACCGTAAGGCCCATGGAGTCTATCAGGCGCAGGATCTTGTCCGCTTCTCCCCCCGGGTCTATCACAATGGCCTGATGCGTCTGTTCATCCCCGAGGATGAAGCAGTTCGTCATGAACTCCGTAACCACAACCGTATTGAGCAGCATCGATCTCTCCCATCGCTACTGGACCTTAATTTATCTCAATAATAGCATGTTAACGTCAGAACACACATACTAAATAGTATACCAGCCAGTTTAGGTCAACTGCCATCACCCCTTTCTTCATGAAACCTAAATCCGAATAATTCTTTCCCGGAGATAAAGTTTTCCATGCATAAATCCGATTACATCTACTGGTATGGCACACATTCTCATAGTAGAAGACGACATCAACCTGGGACAGGTCATCTTCCAGGAATTGAAGAGGCACAATCACGAGGTGGAGCTCGTAGAGAATGCCGAAGCAGCGCTTGTACGCTTGGGAAAATATATCTATGATCTTATGCTCACCGACCTGAAGCTTCCTGGCATTGACGGTATCGAGCTCCTGAAGCGGGTCAAGGCGACCAACCCCACCACTATTGTGCTTGTCATGACCGGATATGCCTCTGTGGACACAGCCGTTGTGGCCATGAAAAACGGAGCCCAGGATTTCATTCAGAAACCCTTCGGTTTGCATGAACTGGTACAGAAAATCGATGATGCCCTGGCTATCAAACGGATGAAAAATGAGATTGATTACCTGCGGCATGCCCAAGAAGACGTTATCTACCGTACTGCCGACATTGTGGGAGTAAGCCAGGCGCTCAAAAAGGTGCTCAAGCTTGTAGAGAAAGTTGCCAAGGCCGATTCCACCATGCTCGTCACCGGCGAAACAGGCGTAGGCAAGGGGCTTATTGCAGGGGCCATTCACCATAACTCAAGCCGGAGCGGGAACAACTTCGTACAGGTCAACTGCGCAGCACTGCCTCAAAACATACTTGAAAGCGAGCTGTTCGGACACGAGAAGGGTGCCTTTACAGGGGCCGTGCGGATGCGTATCGGCAGGGTGGAGCAGGCGAACATGGGGACCATCTTCCTCGACGAGATCGGAGATATGGATCTGGGCCTGCAGTCAAAGATATTAAGGGTGCTGGAAGAGAGGGAATTTGAGAGGGTCGGGGGAGAGCGTACCATCAAAGTGGACGTGCGCGTGATAGCTGCAACCAACCAGGACCTGCATACCCTCGTGGAACAGGGTAAATTCCGTGAGGATCTTTATTATCGGATCAATGTAGTCAATATCCACATCCCGCCCATTCGTCAACGCAAGGAGGATATCGAGCCTCTGGTGACCTACTTCATCAAAAAGTACTGCAGAGAGTTCAACAAAACCGAGATGGATATAGAACCTCAAGCCCTTGCCGCCATCACAGAATACGAATGGCCCGGCAACGTCCGTGAGATCAGGAACTGTATCGAAAGGGCAGTGCTGCTGGCAGAAGGGAATGTAGTAAGAGTCCACGACATCTCCATACTCCATCCAGGCCAGAGCCAGGCTCCCTTAGCCCAGGACGGAGGGAATGGTGATCATAAAAAGTCCATGTCGACTCTGGCGCTGTCCGAACGCGATATGATTCTCGAAGCGCTGAAGAAGAACGATTGGATCCAAAAAGAAGCTGCCCACGCCCTCGGGATCAGCAAGAGGGTGATCCATTATAAAATCAGGAAATACGGCATCACACATCCCCGGTGGATCAAGAACCGATAAGATCAACGTATAGGGATACGACCTCCGGATCAAGGGTTTTGCCGGACATGGCACACAGCTCTTTGAGCGCATCCTCATGCCGCATTTGTGCTCGGTAGAGCCTTGGGGTAGTCATTGCATTGTATGTATCCACCACCCTCATAGCCCGGGCAGACAGTGGAATATCCTCACCTTTGAGTCCTCGCGGGTAACCACTGCCGTTGAAATTCTCATGGTGATATATCAGCAGGTCCTCATCAAGGTCGAGTACAGTCACATCCTTGAGGATACGAGCGGTGATGATGGGGTGATTGTTAAGTCTTTTCTTATCAAAGGGGGTAAGATCGCCCTTGGTGAACAGCGTTGTGGGTATGCCAAGGTATCCGATATTGGCTGCCAGAGAAGAATTGGCCCACTGGCCTGCAAGCATGTCTCCGACACCCATTTCCTTGGCAAGTGTATATATCTGATCAGAGACCTTCAAAGAATATCCCATAGGATATCCTGCGCGTAGATCGCTCATAATGGATGCCGTGTTCAGGATGCCCATATACCAGTTCTGGATATCCGTATCAAAACCCGAGGCAACAGCCCAGGCAGGAGCAAGAAAAGTGGTGATCCAGTCAAATAGGTCCTGCGGCAACCCTTCCTGGTGGAGGTATCCAAGGTCATGGCCTTCCCAGGTAACCGGCACACCTTGTGTATCGTATCGGATGGACACCTCATCTGCCTGGCACTGGATCTTGAGAAGGCTCAGTAAATCATTAAGAGATTTCAAGGACGGCCCTGACTGGAGGCGTTTCTTCATGGGAAGCTCCAGCGAAATATTGACCTGCCTCATGGCCCCGGTCTGGGCAAAGGTGGCCACGTGAATCCCCTTCTTCTTTGCATGGGAAAGTGCCTGGTGTGCGACATTAATGACCCCTTTTGCATCCTGGGCATCATCGGGCAACGTCGCCACCCCAATGGTCATAGTGTCTGCAAGATCCGCCCCAAGGCTTAAGGTGGCCTTGTGCAGGGCGGTGACGGCATCCCGTGAAGAGCAGCCGGACAGGATCACAAAGAAGCTGAGTTCTTCATACCGCAATACCTTATCGTAGCAACGCAAACCTTCCTGAATCCTCCTGGCCAGCGTTCTAAGCGTCCTCACTCCTTCGGGAATATATCTATACAGACCGAACTTATCCTTGTCATCTATCTCGATGATTGCAACACTCAACGGGAAACAGAGCCTCCTGGAAAGCTCCTCGTACTGGTGAAGGACATCAAGGAGGATGTGCCGCTGCGGGATATCGATACGGACATCCAACACATCATCAAAATCCTTATCAGGAGTCAGGACGCTCTTAAGAACCTTCTCCGAGCTCAGCAGGAGTTGCTTGGTCAGGATGAGGTCGTTGATATTGAATGGATTTGCCCCTTTTCTAAAAAGCTCCAGGCACCCAATGACCTTTGTATCCCTATAGATGGGGAGCCCGATCATGGATGTGCAACAGATAGGTATCTCTTCAGAATCGATACCGGTCTGGATCATATCGGGGATAAGAATTGGTTTGGCCATCTCCTTGATGGCATGGGTGAAGATGTCGCCCTTATCAATTTTATTGGGGATCTCACCCTGTAGGCCCCTGCAGAACCAGGTATCCTGGGGTTCCCAGATATATGCAAGGGCTACATCATAGGGTGTGATGTGGTTGATGAAATTGAGGATAAGGTCAGATAGCTTCTCAAGCTGATCATTCCTGACTTCCCAATCGGATAAAAGGGAAACCTGAAAAAGCATCGGGATGATGTTTGCATTGTTTTTTATGAATTCCGGGGAGAGTTCAAGTGTTTGCTCAACAATATATTCATTTAATCGCTCAGGCCACATAACAGTTCCCGTTCTCTCCCCACAGTTTAGAAATTGAAATAGATATACGCAGGGGTTTTACATCCGATGGTGCTGAGAATACCAATAGGATTCGAATTCTCGACAGGCCTTCTTCAGGTCACGCAAGGTCCTGATGCCTAACCTACCAAGCTGTTCGAGAATTTCTCTCCTTGTAAGCCACATTATGAAAACCCCCGTGCATTTCCATACATTCTCAATAATAAGTGCAAACATGGTGCCACAGGACGTTTGTGACATAACGTATTGTTATTTTATATAAAAAGTTACTACCACCTTTTGGAGTATTGATTCACTAATAGAAATTTTCTTACTCTTTTTAAGAAATAAATTTCATACCTTATTCAGTTTTACTGCAATATGGATAATGTTACCCTTGATTCGACAGACTGATCAAGACGGGCGATGCTTTACGGGAAATCCTCTCATTCCCATAATCCACAGGAGCCCGAAATACAGCGCACCGCCAACCACCACACAGAGAAGCAGCACAGCGCCGCTTTTTATTGTCAACCCCGGTCTCCACAGATACCTGTGGGCTAAAGGTATCAGCGTAATACCCATAATTGCTGCGGCGGCAATCATCTTTCCATACTGCCTTAGGTACTCTTTGGGAATGTGGATTCCCGCCTTTTTCAGATACTTATGTTGAACAACGAGTTGAGCGAACACCGAGATACTGCTTGCAAGGGCGATCCCTGCATGCTTCAAGAACGGCATGAGGATAAGACAGAACACAATATTCACAACGAGACTCAGCCATGAAATGTTTACTACGACCTTGGCCTTCTGCATGGCATAGAGTGCCTGGGTCTGTATGCGCGTATACCCCACTGCCCAGAGGCTTAATCCATACATCTGTAATGCATAGGCCGATGCCAGTGCATCATTGAACGTAAAGGCCCCGCGCATGAAGAGTATCGTAAAGATGGGCCTGGCCAATACACATGCGCCTATAGTCGCCGGGATTGTGAAGAGCAGCACTGCCAAAAGACCCCTGCCCATGAGAAAAGAGAATTGTTCCGTGTCCATCCGTGCAGAAGCGGAGCTCATGGCAGGCAGCATCACATTGCCCACGGCAAAGGCGAATATCCCTAAAGGGAGCTCGAGTAATCTATTGGCATAATAGAGATAAGAAACACTACCTTCGGAGAGCAGTGAGGCAAAGAGTGTCCCTATAAGCACATTGATCTGGTAGATGGAGGCCCCGATGGCGGCTACACCTAAAAGGCGGAACACCTGCTTTACCCGCGAGGAATGGAAGGTGGTAGTGAAACGCAAGGGAATTCCTCGCTTCAACAAAGGGGGCATCTGGATGATGATCTGAGCGATCCCTCCTATGATCACCCCCCACGCAAAGGCATCCGCAGGCGAAGAGAATACGTGGAAGACCACAAAACAGAGCAGCGGCACAGAGATCATGAAGAGGTTCATGAGGATCGGGGCAGCGGCAGGCGCTGCAAAGTGGCCTATGGAGTTGAGTATCCCCATAAAGAGTACGGCAACACCGATAAGGAGTATGTACGGGAACATGATGCGGGTAAGGTGAACCGTAATGCCGAAAACACTACTGTGGAGAAATCCAGGAGCCATGAGGGCCACCAAGGCAGGTGCTATGATCTCGCCGAGGATCACTACCACCACCAGGCCGTAGAACATCAATGTCATGATCTCCTGGGCCATGCGGTAGGCACTATCTATCCCCTCACGCTCCTTGACCTCGCTGAATACAGGGACAAATGCAACACTGACCGCCCCTTCGGCCATGAATCTCCGCAAGAGATTGGGGATCCTGTTTGCAACGACAAAGGCATCGGCAAGAGGCCCTGCCCCGAGAAGCCAGGCCATCACCATGTCACGGATAAAACCTAGGATACGGCTTATAGCAGTGAGCCCACCGACCGTAGCAACGTTCTTCCTGAAGCCGTCCTTCATGTCGGTGGGCTCTTAAGATTGTAAAGAGGCGTATTAATTCCCCACGACCTTTGCCCTGATACGGGCATCCTTGGTCTTGATATTCTCCTGATCGGTCTCCACATGGACCAAACCGAAAAAGAATTTATCAATCTGGGTTGGCTGATATCGCAATTCAACCGAAATGGACTTGCCGGCGTCCAGCTTCACCTTGCCCTGCTGGGAAACGGAAAGCACGTTTGAGGGATTTGCGGATATACTGGTAATAGTGATGGTCTCTTTACCCTTGTTCGTAATAGTGATCATCTTCTTATTTATTGAACCCACCTTTACCGGCCCGAGATCGATCTCCATAGGCACGATGGAGAGGACCTCCACGATCTTAGCCTTCATGGTCAACTTCAGAACCGGCATGGCCGGATCATTGGTCTCGACCTCGATATTCTTTGTATAATCACCTCTCATATTTCTGGCGGAAATACTTACAACAAGCTTCTGCGTCTTGCCCGGCTCAATTTCCTGCCCTCCCGGGGCAGTCACTGTTACCCCTCAACAGGGCTTGGGTTTGAATGTAAGCTTCTGGTCGCCGACATTCTTGAATATGAACTCGTGTGATAAATCCTTACCCTCGGGGATTGATCCCGCATCGTAGACAGTCTGATCCACCTGGATCTTCGCTGCAGCATGGCATGAGATCTCAGCGATGAGGGAAAGGGTAAGACAAGCTACGAACAAGATCGCAAACTTTAAGAATTTACCCATAGAATCACCTCCGTTTTTTATGGCTAACACAAAACCTACACGTTTTCCATAGGGTTTTGGAGACCATCTTGGGTTCGTGTTGACTTTTCATACTCGTAAGAATACATCTAAGCCATGCGCGGAAAACTGGAACACCCGAGAGGACTCATCGAGCTCATCTCTGTAGAAGTGGAGCGGATTGACAACGAGTACCGTGAATTGTGGCTGAGTTTCGAATATACATGCCCCGGCGGTGAGTATAAATCCGCCATGGTGCTGCCCATCAGCAACTCCAAAGAGATGGCGAACTTCTTTTTCAAAGAGCTTATCAGCGAGGCCAAGCACCTCTCCGAGATTGAGAAGAACGAGACCCTGAACGTCGGCCTCTATGTGGCCAACAAGACAGACACCATGCTGCCCATAAAGAACCTGTGCCAGCGGGTCATCGATGTACTCAATACCGAAGAAGATCTCCATGAAAACCGCGAATTCATAGACCTGTGCACATCGGGGTTCCATTTCAAGGAAGGCTCAAACAGTCTCAGCGCCAAGGGCTTTGAGGAGCGTTTCAAGATATTCATGGGCCGCGCCACGGAAAAGATGTCGCAAGGCTACTATACCATAGCCGCAGACGACCTGGAAAAGGCGAACATCCTGTGCGCAACCAGTCCATTCATATCAAAGCTCATCGGCATATGCCACCGTGAACTCGGGCATCTCGATCTTGCACTGGATATGTTCAACCGTGCCATGGAGCTCGGCGACAAAGAAAAGGATACCTATCTCTATCTCTCTGAGATCCATTTCTTCTTAAATGACATGGAACATGCTTACGATATCCTTGAAAAGATGCTCGAAGAACATCCTGATGATATAAGGGCCCTGGTGGAGATCGCCAATATCAAGTACCAGATGGATAAGGAGTTTGTTACGTATCTGGACAAGGCCTATGCCATTGATGCTGAGCAGACCCAAAAGACGATTCTCCAGACCTTTATGTTCAAGAAGGTCGGCGGAGGCAAGAAGATCCGCATATCCATCGAGGAGGCATCAAAGCTCCTGGGCATTCCGGAGCAGAGCATCAGGCAACTCGCCCTCAGTAACCGGATACCCGTGAGGGCATTCCCGGATAACGATGAGATGGTGCTGGACGAGAACGAGCTCACATCATGGGCATACGTTTACAGGAGATACAAGCTTCTTCAGGATGAAATCGAGAGAGTTCACACTCACCCAGGAGGGGATAAAAATCAAGGCATGGCTCTACTTTCCTGAGCCGGCGCCGAAAGGCCTGCTTCCAGTATTAATCTTCTGCCACGGGATACCAGGCTCAAACCCAGACCCCAATGACAGGGGGTATATCCCCCTTTTCGAGGAATTCACAAGCAGAGGGTTTGCATGTGCCACCTTCAACTTCAGGGGATGCGGCCTCTCTGACGGCAACATCGACATGAAAGGCTGGGAAAGCGACCTGGCCTCTGTAGTCGATAAGGTATTCGACAGTCCCGGCATTGACCCGAAGTCCATCCACTGCATCGGGTTTTCTGCAGGCGGGGCAATAGCCTGCAAAATCGCTGCATATAAGAAGGAGATCTCGAGCCTACTTTTAATGGCCACCCCTCAGACGTTCGCCGATATCCTCCCAAAGGACCCCTTTCTCCTCAAGGCGCACTTCCTCAGCATCGGGATCATACGGGACAGCTCGTATCCGAGTGATCTCGCCAAGTGGTACAACAATTTCCTTGAGATAAAACCCGCCCATTGGCTGCCTTTTATCTATCCCCGTCCCGTGGGCATCGTACATGGAGATTGCGACGAGACCGTCCCCGTAGGGCATGCAAAGATTCTTTATGATGCGGCATGGCAGCCCAAGAAACTGACCATATTGGAAGGCGCAAACCATCAGCTAAGAAAAGACCCCCGGATAATCCAGGTCATCCAAGGCTGGTTGAAGGAGGTCCTGTAGAAGCACATGGACAACCCTGAAAACATCTATCTCCCCATCTTTGTGGACTTGACAGGCAAGCCCGTAGTGGTGGTGGGAGGCGGTTTGGTGGCTGCCCGGAAGGTGGAATCGCTGGTGAAGGCAGGGGCGATAGTAAAGGTCATCGCACCTGTGGTGGTCGACGAGATAGTTCAGTATCCGGATGTCCGGATAGAATTGAGGGAGTACGAAGAAGACGATCTGGAGGGCGCCTTTCTGGTTATTGCAGCCACCCACAGTGATAAAACCAACCGAGCCGTGAGCGAAGAGGCCCTTTACCGACGTATTTTCTGCAACGTGGTGGACAGGCCCGATCTCTGTTCATTCATCGTACCCTCGGTTGTGGAAAGAGGTCCCATCAAGGTCGCCATCTCCACAGGCGGTTTCTCCCCTGCCCTGTCTAGAAGACTGCGGGCCCTCATCGGCAAGAACATCGGTGACGAATATGTCGGCCTGGCCGCCATCCTGGGGTTGATTCGTCCTATTGTCCGGTCTCAGGCAGGTAGCGCCGAAGACCACAAGAGGGTCTTCGAGCTGATCATCGGCTCGGAGCTCATTGATGCCGTCCGCTCGGGCGATCGCAAACAGGCCGAGGATATCCTCTTCCAGGCCCTTGGGCAGCATATCGACCTCAAGGGGATCATACCATGACAATCTCTGTGGTCCTCCTCCTTTATTTTTTAGCCAGCCTCGCCTTCATCACCTATCTCTTCTTAAAAAAAAGGGGGGGGCAAACCCCATTGAGGATATTGTATGCAGCCTGTGTTGCCTGCCATCTCCTCTTCGTCATTACCCTTTGGCACACCACAGGGCAGTTACCCATGGCCACGCCGGCCCAGGCGATCAATATGCTTATCCTCTTCTCATCGTTGGCCTTCATGCCCTTTGTTCTGAGGAAAAACACCACGGTGCTCGCTGCCTTCTTCCTGCCGGTTGCCGCCTTTGTACTCGCCTTCATCGCCGCTTCCCTGCAGCCCGGCCATGAGGTGATGATCGCCTCGTACCGATACTGGTACCCGCTCCACACTATAAGTGTGATTATGGGGGAGGCCTTCTTTGTGGTGGCAGCCATTGCCTCGGTGGTATACCTCATCCACGAGCGGATCATCAAGAAAGGCTCCATCCATTCGTCCGTATCCGCCCTGCCGTCGCTGACATTGCTGGATTCCATCCTCTATATATCGCTTGCGCTGGGTTTCTTTGCCATTACGGCAGGGATGATACTCGGAGGCCTCTGGGCATCATCCATGGGACTCAGGTTCAGCCATATCGCCCCCAAGGTGCTTGCAGGCGGCCTGACATGGTCCGTGTTTGCCATAAGCTTGCACCAGCGATATGCCATCGGCTGGAAAGGAAGGCGCACCGCTATCATCACCCTCATAGGGTTCACCTTGATGGTGCTGCTCTTCATCGCAATCAACCTTGCCTTCCCTGATTCCCACGGAATAAGGCTCATCTGATGGAGAGGATCTGCTGTATCAGCATCAACCATAAGCACGCCCCCGTAGACATCAGGGAGCGCATAAGAATCAGTCCCTTGGATATCCATGCCATCATGGAGGAGGATTCTGAGGCATTCCCCTTAAACACCTGTAACCGGACCGAGGTGTACTGGACATCCCTGGATAAACGCTCTGTCTTTAAATTCCTGGGAAACCTGTCCGGCATTGGCGAAGCAGGTTTGCGGCGGGTATCTGAATATCTTATCGGCAGGGAGGCGGTGCGCCACCTTTTCATGGTAGCATCCGGCTTGGATTCTCTGGTCATCGGCGAGCCCCAGATCTTGGGGCAGATGAAGGACGCCTACCGGGAGGCTCTTGCAGCCGACACCACCGACACCATCCTGAACAAGGCCCTCCACCGGGCATTCAGGACGGCCAAGCGGATCCGCACCGAGACCAGCATCGGGAACTATCCCGTCTCAGTGGCTTCAGAGGCGGTGGAACTGGCAAGCCATATATTCGGAGACATCGGCGAGAGCACGGTTCTCATCATCGGTGCAGGAGACATGGCAGGCATCGCGGCAAGGCGTTTAAAGGATAGGGGGGTAAAGAAATTGCACATCGTCAACCGGACCCACAGCGCAGCCTGTGACCTTGCCCAAGAACTCGGCGGAATTGCGATACCCTTTGAGCACCTGTCAGATGAGCTCTCAAAGAGCGATATCGTCATCACCTCCACAGGATCTGCCCGCCCTATCATCACCAAAGACCTTGTGGCCTCGGCCATGAAAACCAGAAAAAATAGACCCATCATCATCATCGATATCGCAGTACCGAGGGATGTGGAGGAGGCTGCAGGCAAGTGCTATAACTGTTATCTCTACGATATCGATGCGCTCAAGACCATTGTCGACAAACACTTTGCCCACAGGGAGTATGAAGCAACCAGGGCGATTTCCATCATTGACGAAGAGACCGACAAGTTCGAAAAATGGCTTGGTTCGCTGTCGGCCCAATCTACCATCAAGGATCTGTTTTCCCTTATGGATGCCCATATCGAAGACCAGCTTAGAGGACTTAGCGTCTCCCGGGAAGAACGCTCATTGCTGGAGCAGAGACTCCGTGCCTCATACAAACGACTGCTGCACCGGCCCGTGAGCTTCCTGAAGGAGCACCCTGACATGAGATATATCGAACATGTACGAAGGATATTCCAGCTCGATGAAGACTATTCGGATCGGTACAAGGGGTAGTGCCCTGGCCCTGGCCCAGGCGGAGATGGTGAGATCGGCACTGCTCAAGGCAGCGCCCGGGGTAACACTAAAGATTTTCACCATCAAGACAACGGGTGACATCCTTCTCGACGCACCTCTGGACACCATCGGAGGCAAGGGTGTGTTCGTCAAGGACATCGAGCGGAAGCTCATTGACGGCACTATTGACCTGGCGGTCCACAGCCTGAAAGACATGCAGGCCCTCCTGCCCCAAGGGCTTGTGATCGGTGCCTACCTTAGACGGGAAGACCATAGGGATATGCTCTTTTCAAGGGGAAACTACAGCCTGGAAACCCTTCCGAAGGGCTCCCGTATCGGCACTTCCAGTATGAGGAGGAGATGCCAGCTCAAGATGTTCCGTCCGGACCTCCAGGTAGCGGATATCAGGGGGAATGTGCCGACCCGCCTGAAGAAACTCGGTGACGGACTCGATGCCGTCATCCTTGCGGCAGCAGGCGTCATCAGGCTTGGATTGCCGCTGGGCGTTGCTATTGATCCCCAAATAATGATACCCTCTCCCGGCCAGGGCATCATTGCCGTGGAGTGCAGGTCCGACGACCAGGATATTTTACGGATGCTCCGGAGCCTCAACCATGCAGCTACAAAAGTCTGTGCAGAGGCTGAGCGGGCCTTTCTGGCCACCCTCGGACAGGATTGCAACCTCCCTGCAGGTGCATTGGCCGTCGTGAACGGGGAAGAGATATCGATCACCGGAATACTCGGTTCCCCCGACGAGACGGCCGTCGCAAGGATGTCGCTCATGGGAAAGACACCGGAGGTGGGAAGTCGTCTGGCAAGAAACCTGATGGAAAAGATACACGGAAACAGTTCGGTATGAAGGTATTCCTTATCGGGGCAGGTCCGGGAGACCCGGAACTCATCACGCTTAAGGCCAAGCGCATCCTTGAAGAATGCGACGCCGTGGTCTATGACGACCTTATCCCCGTGGAGATCTTGGGGCTTGCTCCCAGGAATGCCCGGAAGATCTATGTGGGCAAGCGCGGCGGCAAAGAATACATGAAGCAACCCGAGATCAATGATCTTCTGGTCAGTCTTGCCCGGGAAGGGCTCACTATAGCCCGGGTCAAGGGCGGAGATCCCTGCATCTTCGGCCGAGGCGGCGAGGAGGCCCTTTTCCTGGCCGAGAACGGCATCCCCTTCGAGATCGTCCCCGGCATCACCTCTGCAATTGCCGGCCCCATCAGCGCGGGCATACCACCCACGCACCGGGGGCTCGCAGCTTCCGTGACATTTGTCACGGCCCACGAAGACCCCGCCAAGGAACCCGGATCCCTTGACTGGTCTCATCTTGCCAAGGAACCCGGCACCATCGTCTTCCTCATGGGTGCAGGCAGGATAGGCCCCATTTCCTCCCGTCTCATGGAAGAAGGCATGCCCGCAGACACGCCTTGTGCCGTAGTCCAGGATGCCACTACCCCCTCCCAACGCCTTGTTGTCTCCACCCTTGAATCGATAGGACAGGAGGCCGAACTCAAGCACATCACCTCTCCGTGCATCATTATCGTAGGCAAAGTAGTGGGCTTGAGTGAAAAGCTCTCCGGCAAGGATGACCTCCCGCTTGCAGGCATGTCGGTTCTCATCACCCGGCCTGACCACCTGGCCTTCGAGACAGCCTGTCTCTTTGCATCCAAGGGTGCCCGGGCAGTGGTCTATCCGCTCATTGAAATCTCTCCGCTGAGCTTTGAGCTCCCGGATCTGAAGGCCTATGACATGCTCATCTTCACCTCGCAGAACGCGGTAAGCCTGTTCTTTGACAGACTGTTTTCACACGGGCAAGATGCCCGGGCCTTTTCCGCCATCGAGGTCTTCTGCATCGGGCCCAAGACGCGGGATACCCTAAAATCCTACGGGATCGTCGCCGACGGTACGGCTCAAGAATTCCGGGCCGAGGGGATCATGGAGCTTCTCGGGGCAAGGGATCTTATCGGCAAAAAGGTGTGCCTGCCCCGGGCCAAAGGGGCAAGGCCCTACCTTGTGGAGGCCCTGCGGGAAAAGGGTGCAAAGGTGGATGAGATCATCGTCTATGATACCATCCTTCCGCGTAGTGCGACTCGTGAAGGATTCATGCAGGCCCTTCATGGCGTGGATACCGCTATATTCACAAGTCCGTCCGGCATCAGGCATGCCGTTGAGCTCCTGGAGAGTAATCCCGCCACACTTGCCTCCAAGAGACTCGTTGCCATCGGCCCCGTCACGGCCAAGGCCATGGAGGGGTATGGCCTGACTCCGGCTGCGATCGCCGCCGAATATACCGATGAAGGCATCATCAAGGCTTTGTTGGGAGAGACACCATGATCGGCATATCGAAACTCTACTGCGGCACCATCGAGGCATCTGATCCGCTGCGCTATGGCCGCTCATCCAAAGAGCTGCCATCTCATCTGCTACAGTTCTCCCTCGACAAGAAACCCGTAGTGGTCTGGAACATCACGAGCGCCTGCAACCTCAAGTGTGTGCATTGTTATGCATCAGCGGGCAAGGCCACGGGTGAGCTCACGACAAAGCAGGGCCTTGAGCTGATTGCGACGCTCAAAGATTACGGTTCGCCGGTCATCCTTTTTTCAGGCGGTGAGCCTCTTATCCGCAAGGACCTCCCTACCCTCATCGAGGCCGCGGTAAAGTCGGGCATGCGTGCGGTTATCTCCACCAACGGCACGCTTATCTCGCAAGACATGGCCATGCGTTTTGCAGACCTCGGCCTTTCCTACATCGGGGTGAGCCTGGACGGCATGGAAGAGGTAAACGACACCTTCAGGGGGGTTCGGGGCGCATTCAGGGACGCACTCCAAGGTATCTATACTGCCATGCACGAAGGCATCAAGGTGGGGCTGCGCTTCACCATGAACCGGCGAAATGTAGATCAGATCAAAGGCATCTTCGACCTCATGAAGGAAGAGGGCATCCCGAGGATATGCTTCTATCACCTGGTCTATACCGGCAGGGCCAAGGAGCTCATGGCAGAGGACCTCTCCCATGAGCAGACCAGGCAGACGCTTGACCTCATCATGGACCGCACCAAAGAGATGATCGATGCCGGACAGGACGTTGAGGTGCTCACCGTGGACAACCATGCGGACGGCCCATACGTATACCTACGCATGAAGCAAGAGGGCAGTCCCCGTGCAGGAGAGGTGCTGGAGCTGCTCAGGATGAACGCAGGCAATTCGAGCGGCCTGGGCATCGGATGCATCAACTGGGACGGTGACGTCTATCCCGACCAGTTCTGGCGCACCAAGGTGCTCGGCAATGTCCTGAAGAAGACTTTCTCCGAGATCTGGGACAATAGGGACAACGAGTTCCTCATGCAGCTCAAGAACAAAAAGGACTATGTGCAGGGCAGATGCCGCTCCTGCAGGTGGCTCGACGTATGCGCGGGCAACTTTCGCGCCCGGGCCGAGGCGGCAGCGGGCGACCCATGGGCCGAGGACCCGGCATGCTACCTGAGTGACGAGGAAATCTCGTGAATTCGGCTTTTTCGCGTCATGCCTTAGACCCTGGGGTGAGAAAATTTTTACCTTAACCGAGCACTTATATACAGTTTTCAAATACCAAGTACTGATCCTTATAAGTAGAGAAGTAAGAGAGAATCTTACAGGTATTTTTTAATGAGTTTCCAGAATATCCGAAAATGGCGAACAGAGGTCTCTTCCTATAACCCTTACTTCTCAGGCCTTTTTAGGAGCGTTTATCTATCGCAGGAATCTATGGTTCATATTCTGTGATTGGGATCAGCAATTTATCGAAGTAATCACCAATATATAACTTGCTATATATAAAACAAGAAGCCTTTTTGCATAATGGTAACCTATTGTTTACCTGAACATTACAAATTGGTTAGATATAAAGGAGGCTGTTAACGTTGAAGACAATCCTGCCGATGTGCATAGAAAGCGAACCAGGAGGAATGAGAAAATGATTATAACAAACAAAAAAGGTTTTACATTGATCGAATTGATGATTGTCGTCGCGATCATCGGTATCCTGGCGGCCATCGCAATCCCGGCGTATGCCAACTACACGAAAAAGGCGAGGCTGACAGAGGTGTCGCATTCTATGGGAGCCTTAGGTAATGCTCAAATAGATTACTACGACAACCAGAGTGTATATCCAACATGCGCGAACATGACAGCGGTAGAGAACACCTTTGGTGTAAATATCGTCCCCCAGACCTATATTACTGGTGTATCAATAACCCCGCATAACACTGCGAATCCGGCTAACGCAGATATTACAGTTACATTTAATGGCACGATAGACAATACTTGGGCCGGCAAAACACTCACCTTAAGGGTGGCACAGGGGGTCCGTGGTTTATGGAATCCGAATAATAACGATACGCTCCCCCCAGCGTTTATTCCAAAACAGTAGTAACACAGCAGGATCATGAAGAAGAAAAAGCCCAGCGTAAAACTGGGCTTTCTTTATCTCAAAGACCCCTGCACAACTTAGGTGAGATTTATTGTGATATTACTGGTTAAGAGTGGCAGAAAATAGTATATCTAATTGTAATAACTAAACAATCATCACGGTAGTATCAACAATATTTCACACTTTTGACCAGGGTCTCTGTTCTCCGGAGTAGTGCCTCCTGTTTTATCCAATATCCCTTTGCTTGAGGTTCTGCAGTAGCCATCCTTCCACCGTAGACCTAGTTCATCAGCAGCATGGGCTGAGATAGCTTGACAATGCTCGATAAAACCGTAGATTCCGTGCCAAGATCGGCGCTTTGAGCCTGTAGCCTGAATACCATAGATTTGAAACGAGGCTGTCGAAAAACTCCAGCAAGTGTCAAAACCATCAAATTAGGATGATCAAAACACCAGTCCTGATCTAAATAAATTCAACGTAGGGCAGTCTGTGAGGTCATTTTTTCGTCACTTTTCATCCACTGAGTTTTTCGACAGCCTCAACCAAGATGTTCAGTTTTCAGCCTTCTCAAAACCGATAATAAATCGCAGAAATCATCCATGGAAGGGTCTTCCACCCCGACCAATGAAAGATTATTATACAGTTATACATGATTCCCGCAGGTGATCATGAAGGATGGGAAGGTCTACAAGAACACCATTAACATTGCAATGCAGTTGCTGTACAATCCACAAGTCGCGGGAACACAGTGGGTAATCTATCTAGGAAAGGAAAATCTATGGAAAAGTCAATGATCAAGGGCATCGCGATCGGCGGTATCGCGATGGTGGTGCTCGCGGCAGGCGTAGTCATGGGCTACAAGGTGCTGGTCAAGCCGAAGTTCGCCGAGGTTGTCGCAGTGAAGGAGATAACGGAGACGATCAAGACCCCGCGTGAGGTATGCAAGGACGTGCCGGTGCAGCAGCAGGCGCCAGTGAAGGACCCCTATCGCGTCACCGGGACCGTGATTGGCGGAGTTGCGGGCGGCCTGTTGGGCAACCAAATCGGCCACGGCCAGGGCAAGACTGTGGCCACGGTCGCCGGGGCCGCGGGCGGCGCGTATGTCGGAAACCAGGTGCAGGGGAGCATGCAGAAGAGTGACGTCGTCACAACGACGAAACGAGTCTGCAAGACGGTTTACGACAAGTCGCAGAAGGTGGTCGGCTATGACGTCACATATCGCCTTGAAGGCAAGGAGGGGGTCATACGGACGTCCTTCAAGCCGGGCGCCACGCTGCCGGTGAAGAACGGGCAGGTGGACGTGACTCCTCCTGAAGCAAAGCCGTAACAGGTTGTCCATGTGAACGGTAACGGCGCCCGCAGTCGTCGTCCGAACGGCACCGGAACGCTTTAGCGGTTGTTCAGAGGCGACAAGGTGAAACCGTGCGCACCAGGTGGATTTGGACTTGCGATCGAAGTCAACAAGTGGCTCTGTGAGCACACCATAAATGTTCCGCCTATGCCGCACGTCGACGGCTCAGGCGCGGGTGCGATGTACAAGCACTAGGTATGTGTAGATTTCATGCCAAGATCGGCGCTCTGAGCCTGTAGTCTGAATACCATAGATCTGAAACGAGACTGTTGAAAAAGTCCGGTAAGCTCAAAAACCATCAAATTTGGATCATCAAAACACAAGCCCGATCAAAGATTTCCAATCGTAGGGTATTCTACGAGGTCGTTTTTTTGTCACTTTCCATCCTTTGAGTTTTTCGACACCCTCAACCAAGATGTTCAGTTTTCAGCCTTCTCAAAACCGATAAGAAATCGCAGAAATCAATACTCTCGATATTGACCCTCTATCTCGTACATACATCTGTTGAATAGTAAGGCATAGAAACTATTTATAAGAATGAGACAGTTCAATTATATTTTCCCCGATCAGTAAGCGCTCCCTGGAGTTTCAATGATACAGTACCCTACAAGCTCGCCTCTGCTGTTGAACACTTTACATATACCTTCCCAGTAATCCTGTAACCTTGATGGATTGTACTGGTCTTCAACAATAGGGACTACCTCATATTCCTTTTCTTTAAATGGAACAGTCACGTTCCATCCAAGTCCGATCTTTTTACCGTTGAACGTTCTGAATTTTTTTACGTTATAGGTAAAATTATCAAAACTGATGGCATTTCCTTGCTTGTCGATATAGGTCCCTTCCTTGCTTCCTGTTCTGGGAAAGGGAAAAAGCATGATTTCCTCATCATCAAAGAACCTGAAGGAAAACCACTCCCAACCCAACTCGGAGAACCTTCCCCACTGCTTATCAAACCACGCTTTGCCGCTCCCATCGATCTTTATCCAATTGTCCTTCTCGTCCTTAAATTCGATCGCCCCCTTTGTTGTAATGTTGGTATAAGAATAGTAGAAGCTCTTCTCTTTTGGAATTTCGGGATGTCCCATAATGATGATGCCGTCTTTCCCATGCCATACGGCATCCTTTGTGGGCATGCATTCAAGATTCAGCTTGAGCTTGTCACTCTTGCCCACTATTTTAATCTGTTGATTATCCAAGCACATCATGCTGTCCTTAAAAACAGCACATCGTGAATCAGCATAGACCTCATCAGAGGGAAATTTAATCTCTTCGGAAAACATATGCTGCCCGGTTGAACAATCTGTAAACGACAAATGGAGAGCATACGCTTCCAGCAGAGAAACCACGTGATGGATCACATATCCGCGGAATATCGTAATTTGATAAAGATACAACTTATTGTTCTGATCAGACGCATACCCGGTAAGATACCACCACTCTCCTCCATCATCATGGGGAGACCATTCATAAATTGCGTCTTTATGACCAGTATCATTATACGGAATATAGACTGATTTATTGTGAGCACATCCTGACAAAACAATAGCGATACCTAGGAAAACCAGTATTTTTCTCATATGATCCTCCTTCTCTTCCCTGCAAAATACATGACAAACACCTCTTGCCCAATCCCATCGAAGCAAATATGTATATATCCATAAGAGATTCAAGCTTGGCTAAATTATACCCTAGGACCTTCTTTTAGATCAAAATAAAAAGGTGAAACTCTGGGTACAGGACACACACTGATATATAGAGCTTTTCTGCGTATGTTTCAAACCAAGATCATCAGTTTTCGGACATCTCAAAACCGATAAGAAATCGCAGTAATCTTCAAGTAGACAGTAGTTGGATAAGCTCCAGAAAAAAATAAAGGCAGGGTCATTGTACCCAGACTTTAACATCTCTGTTGAGTTATCTATTTCTAATCGTTCTTAAATCCTTTGGTGAGAACGAAATCAGGTCTTATGACTCTAATCTATCTTTAAGATTCATAAGGTTCGTGTCCCCCTCACGTTCATTCCGCTTCAGGAGCAATTTCTCGGCCAGCTTTCCCAAGACCGGAACCGGGATCTTATAATCGATATCCAGATCTAATATTGTCACATCTCCACGGGACTCAAAGTTGTAAGTCCAAGTGCTCTCAATACCCCCTTTACTGTTAATTACTATTCGCTTATTAGGCACATCTTCGATATATGTGTTTTCCCCCTTGAATTTCATCCCAGCCATGCTCCAGGTCCACTTGTAATGGCTTCCCACGCCTGACCCTTTTACATCCTTAACTTCAATCAAGTTCGTCATCACCTCAGGTCCGTTATTGGGATCTTCTATAAAAGAATAAACCTTACTCACCGGCGCTTTGATCTCTATACTTTTATGAAACCTTGCCATAATATATCCCTCCTTTTTACTCTTCTACTGTGCTATCCCATAAACACCAGATGGAACCTGTATCGATAGACTCACCTCCTTTTAGATACTTACATAATACGTTTGAATTTATTGGGTTATCTAGGTGTAATGGAAATGAAAAGATAATCAATAATCAGAGAAGAGGATCACTTGATGGCTTCTACAATGAATCTATATGCCCAATAAATTAACTTTATAAATTACTTCTGACACCAAGAAAGTCAATAGACGTAGAAGCAAAGGAGCCTTAATCCCTTCTGTTATGTTCGTTCTTCCTTGAAAGTTCATCATTGCCGCATTATATTATAAGTACAGAGCATATTGACATAGACTATACCTTTCTATCATGTAGAAAGGACAAATACCGGATATAATCACGGTAATCCTAAACAGCCAATATCGGCTCTGCTGTTTAACCTTTGAAAAGGAGATATTAACTATGTACGATCGATTTATGACCCTCATTGAGAATCATGCAGAGAAAATAACAAAGAATGTTGTCCAGGAAGTCCAGAAGAGGGATGAGACAAGGCATTACTGGGATCTCTCCAAGGATGTAACGGAAGAACGTATAGCACAGGTAATACGTAATGTGCATGTGAGGCTCGGAAATTGGCTGAACAAGAACAAGCCCAAGAACACCCTTTTCGCCTACTATTCCGATTTAGGTGCAACTCGGTGCAGGGAAGGCCTGCCCTTGGACGAGGTTGTCATGGTCTTCCAGCTCATCAAGAGGGCTATCTGGCATGAACTCAGGGACCAGATCGCCATCGAAAGCGGGTTCACACTCAACCAGTTCATGGAGATCAACTACTACGTAAACCTGTTCTTTGACCGGCTTGTCCATGCCACTGTTACCGGATACCAGAATGAACTGGGGAAGATTGTGGAGAACACAGGGAAGGAAAAGTCACTCCTAGCAAAGATTTTTAAGAAATAGAAGCTGCAAGACGTCATATGTGCACGCATGAGGGTTCCATATCGGGTATCGTGACTCATAAACACTGATAGGGACCCTAATCCAAAATAACGATAGGAGCAGATCATGATAATTCTTATGTACTATGACGGCACGGAATATACGAAGGAAACCTTACCATTGGTCATAAAGCATGCAAAAGCCTTTAATGCCCAGGTTGATATAGTGTCCTCTCTGCCAAAGGGTGGAGAAACGCAGATCAAGGAAATCGAGTCAAGAGAAAATGAGCTTGAATACATAAAGAGTAACATAGCTAAGGAGAAGATCCCATGTGAAACCCATCTTCTCATCAAGGGCCATGATGCCGGAGATGATATCATCCAGTTTGCCAAGGAGCACAAGGTAGACGAGATCATTATCGGGACCGAGAAGAAATCCAGGGTTGAGAAGTTTATCATGGGATCAGTGGCCCAATATATAGTTATCCATGCGACTTGTCCTGTGGTAATCATCTGATCGAAGAATTGATCCTTATAGAGGAACTCCCTAAAACTCTAAAGGCCAAATTCAATGTTCCAACCACTTAAGGGCTTCCTTTCTGTCATAGAATAACCCGATTTGAGCTTGGGAGCTGACGGATGCCATAGTATTAAAAACTCTAGTCATCCCATATTTAACAGCCCGTGAGACCACAAATGCTCGTTTAGGAGGTTTATCTCCCCTGTAGTGTTTGAAGTGCTGTGCCATCTTCTGAATATCATCATATGTAAATACAGTGGTTCTTTCTGTGTCATCCCATAATAAGTCATACTCCAGAGAATATTCAGGATCGGCAAACATTTGTTCTAAGGATTGAATGGCCTCATTGAGATTAGTCTCACCACTGGTAGTTACAATTACCAGCCTCTTGTCCTTGAGTATCTGGTAGGATATGGCCATTCTTAATCACCACCTTCTATGGCCCTAGCTAAATAATATAAGTCAGAAGACCTAAGTCAATCCGTAACAATTGTAATAGAAGATCATTATGCTTCGTAACAGGATCATATAAGGTTTGTAACAAAGAATGAACGTCACAGAGGGTATATAGGGTCAGAGACGATTTTCTAATACCAGTGATTACTGCAATAAATGATCGGTTTTAAAAGTTCTGAGAAACTGATGATTTTGTGCCAAAGGTAACGAATTGAGTTGGGATTTTCAAAACCATAGATTACGTGCGAGATTGTTGAAAAACCTTAAACACAGGTTTTTGATGTTTGTAACTATTTAATATTACTGAGCGCAATTTCTTTAAAAAGATTAAAAATGAACTTTTTCAACAGACTCTGCCATTGCCCACGGTCTGATATGATGTGTCTTACTGTGTATGTTTCAAACCAAGATCTTCAGTTTTCGTACATCTTAGAACCGAGATGATATCGCAAAAAATATTCATATCGGATAACGTGGAAGCTAAGGGGCATGGCGGCTTTTTGTCGAGTCCCTCTTGAGTGTCTGGTTGGGTCGTGCCCTATAGATGCTGTAATACACTTTGCACAACTTGTATTGCTATGTCATCCCAGACTTGTTCCAAAACAGCCGTCTGGCTCGTGCCGCCAATAGTCGGAGCCCTTGATTCTGAGATAAAATTTTCTTTCCAACGCCTATCTCCAATAGTGAATTCAGCTTCCAGCTTGCATCTTCCTAAGTCGATAGCAGGAGTAATATTGAAAAAGCCGGCAGAATATTCTAACTCTGTTTCCGCTTTAATTATCTCAATAGTAAGGGTTTTGTTGGATGAATCGATCACACCAATCGAATTATCCAATGCTACCACTATTCGACTTGCCAGTGCACCGCCAGTTGGTATTCGCGTTTGCGAACCTCCACCTATAAATCCAGGCGCACCTTGCACATCAATACGTTCTGAAAATGATGGTGGAATCCATTTAACTGATATTGGCCCTTTAGTTGTTGCAGCAAAATTCTTTGCATCGTGGACTGCCGGATAGGAAGGCCCGTTATCAAACGGCACACTGAATGCGCATCCAAAACAAATTACAGCAATCATCGTAATAACAAGAAACAATCCCAACTTTTTCATCAAATCATCCTCTTCTAATATCCAAAGCATAATTGCAGTTATCCAAATATTGAGTGCAAGGCACTATGCTTTTAAAATGCTTAAACCATAACTTTCGTGCCAGATCCTTCACGTGCCCCCTTTTGGATATTTCTAAACATAATTTATAGATTGTATTTCGACAACGGCACTTAATGTCCTGCACATGCTTGCTCAGAGGATTTCGAGGATCCTGCTCTGGAATCCCTTGAGCACCTCTTCGATATCCAGCATGCCGGGCTCGAATATGGTCGAGAAGAGGGCCATGCCCTCCCAGAAGGCTACCATGGCGATGCTCACCTGTCTTATAAATTGCTTATCGTCGATGTACCTGCTTAAGTGTGTCACCAGCTCATCAATCCATCTGTTATAAGCCTTTCGCAGCTTTGCCCGGACGGAATCATGGTACAGGGCGATCTCCCATATCTCCACGAATATCGTCGAGAGGCCCTTGTTGAGCGTGATGCGGTTGTTTACGAAGCCGAATAACTCCTCAATGAAATCCCTCTTCCCATATTGGGTAATGTCCTTTGTGCTGAGCCATTCCTGTACCTGTACCTGGTAATCATCGATGACGTAGTCGATGTAGTTGAGGAGGATGTCTTCCTTGCTGGAGAAATAATAGTGCAGCACACCGTGGTTCACCCCGGCAACGCGGGCGATGTCCTTGATGGAGGTCTTCTCAAAGGACTTCTCCTGAAGACAGGCATCCAGGGCCTTGAGGATCTGCTGTTTGCGTTCTTCCTGTATCCTTTTTCTCGCCATTGATCACATTCCTCATACCCCATCCTGGGAGCCTGGAGCCTTCCCTTCCGGCTTTCCCGGCCTTCTCTTCACCCTCGTGGCGGCCTTCACGGCTGCCTTCTTCTTGAACACGGGCACGACAAGCACGGTATAAAGGGTGCAGAGTAAAAGGAACCCTGCCATGAACACGGCGACCCAGTAATTCGCGAACAGGACCCTGCCCGAGTAGTCTTTGCTTACATCCATGAATATGCCGATCATGAGTCCAAAGAACACCACGGCAGTAATGACCGGTATCACCGGTCCGAACGGTATCTTGAAGTCACGCGGGGTATCCGGGAACTTTTTTCTGAGCCTGAGCACGCATATCGCCATGACCACATAGATGAAGCATTCGAGTGCCGCAGCCATCAATATGATGAACAGATACTTGCCGGTAATGAATATGACAATGCTCAGTGCCAATGGCGAATATCATAAGCCCGAGGATCGCCACCCACGGCGTCGCATAGTCCGGATGGAGCTTGCTGAACACCCTGGGCAGGACATTGTCGCGGGCCATGGCATAGGTGAAGCGGGAGGTGTTCAAGAGCCCTGCATTGAAAGACGTGACCGATGCCAGCGCGCTCATGAACATCAGGAGCACCACGCCCGGCATGCCGAAAAGGTTTCTGCCCAGGAGGATATGCGGGATCACCGTGCCGCTCAGGCGCTGCTCGGGGGTAAGTCCGATCCATATTGCCACCGTGAACAGCGAGTAAAGGATGGACAGGATACCGACCGTAATGAGCATACCCTTGCCGATGAGCCGGTAATCCGTTGTCTCCTCGGCGAGCGGGGTGACCCACTCGAAGCCCACGAAGAGGAATACGCCCACTCCCGCAGCCTCGATTATCTTCGGGATCGTAAAATTCGGACTCGCAAGGGCAGGGGTGAAATCGATCCCTATGGTGGATATGGCGTAGATGGAAACAAAGGCGAGCAGGCTGATCTTGCTGAAGGTCATGATGTCTTCCGCGAGCCCGGTGATCTTCACCCCCCGGTAGTTGAGGAATGCCACGAACAGGATGAAGATGCTCAACCAGACGATCCGGTCGAACATCGGGCTTACAAAGGTATGGGCGCTTATCATCACGCTCGAAAGGATATAGCTCTCCGTTCCCACCATGGAGATGCCGAGCACGACATAGAACATCCCGATGGTAATGGCGATGGGCTCATTGAAGGCGTTCTGCATAAAGAGCTTGATACCGGCGGCACTCGGGTAGAGTGATGTGAGTTCGGAGAAGCACATGGCAGAGAGCAGGCAGAATAAGCCTGCAACCAGTATGGAGATCCAGGCGAGTTCGCCCACGACGATGATGGCCACCTGCAGACCGGCAATATAACAGGAAGTGGCAAGGGCCATACCGACCGATGTAGATATAACAGTCCTGAGCTTAAGCACTTTTTTGAGCGTAGTCATGGATCCTCCCCCATCTCATTATCAGTCCGATCCACCTGTGATGGACTCAACATATCTCGAAGCGACTAAATTCAACCCAAGAGTGGCCATTACTTATCCTCTCCGCGGAGCCCCCACAGCACGTGGCAGATGCCTGTAAGCAGGGCAATGACCAGCGACACGGCAAGGATGCTTATGAGCAACTCCTGCAAGGGTGTACCCTTGAGACCCTTGGAGGCCATGGGCATCATGGAGCCTCCGGCTGCCCATACGGCTGCGAGGAACGGGTTAGCCCAGTTGGCATAGGCGCCGTAGATGAGCAACCAGCTTGTGGCCATCATGGCTCTGTTACCAAGACGAAGCCTGGGCCAGATGAGACCCATGATAATAAGCAGCATGCCGCTCATCACGCCCTCAACATGACTTGCAAGCCCCATCCTGGGGTTTGCAAGGATGGGAACAAGCAAGCCTGACAAAAGACCCACGAGAAGCAGCAAAACGCCCAGACTTATGAGGCGTCCGGACAGCCGTTGCTTCATACTCGCTGTATCCATGATCCCTCCTCAAAAAAGGTATTGTTCCCCGCTCTACCTTTTATAGACCTCGTCCGTTCGCGGATCAGGCGGATCAAACAGGCTTTCGATACAGCTCATGCATCGGGCCAGATGATCATGGTGATGGCATCGAGCCTCATGACATCCTCCTGGCTCGCCTTCACCTTGATCTCCCCGTCCAGGTACTTCTGTGACGGGTTGAGATCTCCCCAGAACATGTCGCACAGGTTCTCGCTCAGGGTCGTGACAATGACGTCGGGGGTCCCCTTCGCCCCTGCCTCGTATGACACGATCTCGCCGTTTTTCACGTCCATGGTGAAGTAATCCCCCGTGTCTTCCGCAAGAAAGTGGATCAGCCTCGACCAGTCCCTCTGCATCCTTCTCAGGCGTGCATTATTGTTGCATTGAACCTGATAATCAGCCAGGGCTTCTAAGATATTCTCTTTTGTCGCCATATCTCTCCTCCGTCAATCGTTCTTGCCTATACCGCTTTCCTTTGAGAGTTCCTTCATCGAATCCTCAAGCGCATTAAGTACAAAATCCACCTCCTCAGGGGTTATCACCAGCGGAGGCATAAACCGGCATATGGTCGGATCATTGCCTGTATAGACGGCAATCACTCCGCGTTCTGCAAGCTTCTTCGTGAGCCTGGGGCCGATGGACTGGTTCGTGTACTGGAGCCCCATCATGAGCCCCTTCTGTCTCACCTCGATCAGAAGGTCAGGGTAATCTTTCAGAAACCGGTCAAACCCGGCCCTGAAACGATCCCCCATCTTAGCCGCGTGGTCGGCCAGGTGATTCTTTTGTATGTATTCAATGACGGCAAGGCCCACAAGGCACCCAAGATCAGAGCCTCCAAAGGTGGAGAGGTGGATAAATGGATGGGGGATGAAGAAATCCATGAGCTCTTCGGTAAATATGGTGGCCGAGATCGGATAGATCCCACCACCCAACGACTTCGCTACGGTCATGATATCCGGCACTACGCCCCAGTGCTCGGAGGCAAACATCTTGCCGGTCCTGGCAAAGCCGGTCTGGATCTCATCCAGGATGAGCAGAGCCCCGTTTTCGTTGCAGATCTTCCTAACTTCCTGGAGGTAACCCTCTGGAGGAAGATTGATGCCTCCCTCGCCCTGTATGGGCTCCAGGATAACTGCCGCAGTATCTTCGGTGAAGGCATCCCAGATTGCCTGGGCATTGCCGAACGGTACCATCTTGAACCCAGGGATGAGCGGCTCGAAAGGCTCCTTGTAGGCATCACGGCCTATGGCGGAAAGCGCAAATCCGGTATGGCCGTGGTAGGCCTTATCCGCATAGATGATCTCCTTCTTCATGGTATAGCCGCGCGCAAGCTTTATGGCGGCATCGTTGGCCTCTCCCCCGCCTGTCCCGAAGATCGTGCACTTGAGGTTGCCCGGCGTTATCTCTGCAAGCTTCTTCGCCAGGTCCGCCTTCTGCTTGGAGCAGAGGAGGAAGACCCCGATGTCATAGGTGTCAAGGGCGTCTTTGAGGGCCTGGACGATCACGGGGTTGTGACGGCCCACGTTCATGATGCCGGAGCCGGTCTGACAGTCGATGTATTTCTTGCCCGTCAGATCCCAGATAGATGCCCCGTCGCGTTTTCCTTCGATGATATCCAGGCCCGCACTTTTCATGGTGCGGGTCTTCATGGGGCCTAAGTACTCGGAGAAATCTGCTAGGGCCTGCTTCTTGATCTTCTCACGATCTATTGCCATAAGACCTCCTTTTTCCGTCCATTTTGACCATTTTATTGATCGCCATATGCTCCTCCTTGATCTCATGAGATAACTCATGCACATCTGTTTTCAGATTTTAAGGTTGATTTTCTCTTACCCGTTTCTCAGTATGCCCTCTTTCCGTCGATCCAGGTCTGGACCACCCGGCTCGAATCCGAGAATGGGTCACCATCAACCACACAGAATGTGGCCGGCGCGCCCTCGTTGAGCCCGTTATTCACTGTGCCCAGAGAGCTGCTGCCCCCGATGGTTCCTGCAGTGAGGGCCTGAAACTCGCTGAGCCTTTCCTCAGGGTCGAATATCGACCCGTCCGGTTTTTTCCGATCAACCGCACGTCTGATGTTATGCAGGGGGTCATCGGCTGCACAAGGGCCGTCGGAACTGATACAGATGGGAACCCCCCTTTCAAGAAGGCTCCTCAAGGGGAATGCCTTCAGGTAGGGGATTGCCCCCTGCCGCTCGATGTCATGGGCATAGTAGGGGATGAATCCCGGTTGCAGAGATGCGACCGCCCCGCAGCCCGCAAAGATGTCCAGGCCCTCATCGTCCATGATAAGCAGATGCTCGACCGATGCCCCGACAGGTTTGAGTTTCTTTATTACTTCTGCAGCCTGGCGGCCGGCCACATTGCCCAGGGCATGCATGACCAGTCGATACCCCTTGTCGGTAAAGACTTTTGCCCTGCCGATGAGATCATCGAGGTCTTCGAACCTCAGGTAGGGCAGGTATATTTTCCCGTTCTTCAGGGTGATCTTCTGCTCGAAGAGTAAACGAAACGGCGAAAGGCTGCCAAGGGCGACACTATCCTTTGCAGCCATGAGGGCCGCCTTCAGACCTCCTGCGAGCGGCATGCTCGCTGCAGCCCGGTAAGCCCCATCCAGAAAGAACTTCACACTCTTAGGCGCGTGATCGGAGTTCAGGGCATCCGCATCATCTCTCTGGTGCGGCGGGGCAAATATGCTGTCATAGGCCGTCACGCACCAGCTGATCTTCAACGGGGTATGCCTCTGCGCATCCTTCAGGAGCCTTTGAATATCCCAGGGGACTCCGGGATCATTGACGTGGGTGAGCCCCTTCTGCAGGCACCTGGTAGCCTCATCGAGGATTATCTTCCTCTTCTCCTCTTCAGAGCATGTCTGGAAGACCTCCCGGCACATCGTAACGAGCACTCTGCCGAGTGCATCTTCCCATACGGTACCCTTGGGCGTACCATCGCTGCGAATGTCGATATCTATGGGGCACCGCAAGGTGTTCCTGCTGACCCCGGCGCGCCTGAGCGCTGAAGTCGAGACAAGGCCCCGGTGAAAGGTGGTATCAACGACAAGCACCGGCGATCCAAAAGCTGCCGCATCGATTTCATCCAAACGGGGGAGGGTCGGGGTCTTCCACCTGGTATGGTCGAACCCGGAGAAGAAGACCCAGCGCTTGTCCGATCCGCCTACCCTGCATGCAGCCTCGATGGCTCCGAGTGCGTCGTCTTTTGATGTCCACGTGCCCGCATCGCCATAGAGCGGCAGCAGGGCAGATATGAAGAAGTGACGGTGCGCATCGATGAGCCCGGGTATGATATGCATCCCCCCGAGATCTTCTGATGGCCCGCCCGCTGAAGCTGCCTGCTCATGGTTAAAGATCTCCAGGATCTTGCCGTCTCGGAAACGCAGACCGCCATGTATCTTTTCCATCGGGCTCCTGGCCCAAAGCACTGCATTGCCCAGCACCACCTCCTGCTGCCGGCTCATATGACTCCTCCTTTAAGACAATACCTTTGCTCTTTTCATAGCAACTTACTTAAGATATCCCTGCCCTCAGAGCGCCAGATATTCCACATAGTCCCAGCCGAAGGCATTGGCCACTTCGCCGTTGGTAAGTATGCCCCTATATACGTTCAAACCTTTCCTCAGCGCCGTGTTCTCCTTCATGGCCTTCTCACCACCTTTGTCCGCAAGCTCCAGCACATAGGGCATGGTGGCGTTGGTAAGCGCATAGGTTGAGGTCCTGGGCACTGCTCCGGGCATATTTGCCACACAGTAGTGCACAATACCCTCCTCGATGTAGGTCGGATTGTCATGGGTGGTGGGCCTGCTCGTCTCTGCGCATCCTCCCTGGTCAATGGCAATATCCACTATGACCGAGCCGGGCTCCATCTTTCTCAGCAGATCCCGCGTGATGAGGTGAGGTGTTTTGGCTCCGGGGATAAGGACCGACGCGATGACCAGATCGGCATGGATGATGGCCTCTTCAACATTCCCGGCATTGGCCATAAGCAGCACGGCTCGGGAATGGAATATATCTTCAAGATAGTTAAGCCTCTTCTGGTTGATATCGAGGATGGTGACCTGGGCACCCACCCCGACGGCAATGTGTGCTGCATTGATACCCGATATGCCTGCCCCGAGGATGGTTACTTTCCCGGGATGCACCCCCGGCACCCCGGAGAGAAGTATGCCCTTGCCCCCGTGTATTTCTTCAAGACATGTGCAGCCCGTCTGGATCGCCAGCCTCCCGGCCACTGCACTCATGGGCGCAAGCAGTGGCAGGCTCCCGTCTTCCGTCTGAATGGTCTCATAGGCGATGCCGGTGATCTTGCTTTTGAGCAGTTCTCTGGTGAGGTCTTCATTGGCTGCCAGGTGGAGGTAGGTGAACAGGATCAAGTCTTCCCGCATGAGGCTGTATTCCTGCTCGATGGGCTCCTTGACCTTGACGATCATATCGGAACCTGTCCAGAGCGCTTCAGCGCCATCCACAATGCGCGCCCCTGCCAGCTCGTACGCGACATCCTTTATACCGGAACCGATCCCTGCATCCCTTTGAACAAATACCTTGTGCCCGTGGTGGACAAGGGTCCTCACACCGACGTGTGTCATAGCTACCCGGCCTTCCCTGGTCTTGATTTCCTTTGGTATGCCGATGTTCATATGCGGCTCCTATTTAGTTGATTGACTAAGATTTAAACGGAAACGCTCCCCCCCGTCAACAATTTAATTTATACGATCGACTAACATTATTGAACAAAAAAACACAGGGCCCTTATTGCCGGGACCCTGTGGGTGTGTGTCAGTCTGCAGGGATAGAGTCTTAAGCTACTCCCCTATTCCCTTTGGGATGTCTTGAACTTCTGTACGTCTTCCGCAAGAACGGTTGCCGCGGTGCGCAGGTTGTCCAGTGTGTTCGCCAGCTCTTCCACCGTCGAGGAATTGTGCTGCGTCGATCCGTCTATCTGCAATATCGCCCGGCTCAGCTCTCCGATATTCTGGGTCTGCTCCGTGCTGGACGTGCCTATCACCTCCATCATCCTGAAGAAAAACTCCATCCGGCTCATAAGCTCTTCCAGTGATGACGAGGTCTTCTTCATCATCTCATCGCCGTTCTTGATCCTTCCAACCGTTCCTTCGATCAATGCCTTGATCTCGCTCGCCGCTCCTGCTGAACGCTGCGCCAGCGACCTCACCTCCCCAGCCACCACAGCAAAACCCTTCCCGTGCTCTCCCGCACGCGCCGCCTCAACCGAGGCGTTCAGCGCCAGCAGGTTCGTGTGGAAGGCCACCTCGTTTACCGTCACCACGATGTCCCCGATCTTCTTGGAGTCCATGGAGATACCCTGGATCGCCTTCGTCAGATCAGAAAAGACCTGCTTGCTGTGGTCGATGAGCTTGGTTATGGCGTTCGAGGTATCCTGCCCCTCTCTGATAAGGTCCGCATTGTGCAGAATTGTACCGTTCATCTCCTCGATGGAGGCCGAGATCTCCTCAATGGATGCCGCCTGCTCCTGGGTGGCCTGAGACAGATCCTGCGAGCCCGAACTCACATCCTGGATGGCCTGGTGGAGCTGCATTGATGTCTCCATGACATGCCCGATAATCTCCTCGATGTCATTGATGAATTCATTGCACCAGAAGGCGAGCTTACCCACCTCATTGAGCCCGGTAACATGGAGCCGCTTGGTGAGATCGCCCTGCCCTTTGGCCATGTCTTCAAACATGACGGACATCTTGCCCACCGATAGCGAAAGGCTCTTCATGAGCAGGCCGACATTGATGAGTGTCATGAACGCTGTCTGGACAAGGAGGAGTACAAACCCGAACTGCATGGAAGAAAGGTTGAGTCCGGTCGCAATGGACAGATAAATAGTACCGAGGAGGAGTCCTATAGGGGGGATGGCGGTCAGAAGGACCGTGGCAAGGAGCTTCTTGTTGAGGCTCATATGGAAAAATCTTATATCTTTATCCAGGACCCCCCTCATGTTGCATTTCATGTAGAAGGGCACGAGGCTGTTCTCTGAGGCAAGATAAAAGAACGGCATGACTAACAGCCCTGTCATGATGAGGACATTTATAGCGGAAACGAATTCTTCAGGGTTTACATAGCCCTTGAGATACATCGGCATAACGGCGATGAGATTGCCGAACAGGGCGAACCTTAAGAATACGGTTATGGCCTCAGCCAAAGGGAGAATGGAAATTGAACGCAAAGCCCGTTGAACTTCTTCGGGTTTGAAGGTATCCTGCTCCATGAGCTCAATGGAAGGTCGGATCAGGAAATATTTGACAAGAAATCCCAATGCCAGGCCCAGATTCGCTGCGTTCAATGCACCCATGGCTGCAGTAAGGAAATGGTCTTTGACACCTTGTGAGACATTCATAAAGAAGACCAGTAACATGGGCACAACGATCACCGCAGTGATCGACTCCTGGAATAACAATGGTTTCAGGAACATTACCTTTGTGTTTTCTTTCATGATCCTCCGCCCCTAATGCACATAGTCCCTTGGATGTGTTATCTTAAATCTCACGATTGGTTTATCGGCTTAACTGATCTGAAAAATTAATCGAAGAATTGTCCCGTTCATCTCCTCGATGGACAGGAGTGATCTTAGGTATAAGTTGATTATTTATCAGGGGGGGAAATGCCCTACCTTGATTGCAGTAAGTTGACTGAATATTTTTCGAGCTCTTTCCGCAACCCGCAGGCATCTCCTACCAATGTATCGAGCCTTTGCCAGAAATCTTTTCCATGTCCTTTGATCTTCGTGTGGAGAAGTTCGTGGATGATCACGTAATCCATGAGTTTAACAGGGAGTCTTGCCAGATTGATATTGAGGCTGATAGCACCCCGCATGCTGCAGCTCCCCCAGCGGGTCTTCTGGTTGCGAATCGAAACACGGGTATAGGGGAGCCCATGCTGTGCCGCAAGCTCATCCAGGCGAGCAATGATCTTATTCCGGGCAATTTTTCTGTCTGTCATGGGGGGTAAATAGCAGGCTTCACCGGCTTGAGTCCTTGCCAGAGATTTCATACGACGCAGGTGCCGCCTTATCCATTCCTTCTTGGCAAAGGCGAAATCCTTACCCTTGGACAGCGCTACACCAACAGGTACGGCAACCCTCACCCTTGAAGGACGCACTGAAATACTCATCCTGCGGGCCCTGCGGCTGCGCTCGACCAGCACCTCACCTACACCATCGATGAAAAATTTCAAAGATGCTCTCATCAAAGTCCTTTTATCAATTCAAGATGAAGCATTCCAGGAATAATCCTTATCCATTTCATGATATAAGGTTCTGCATGTCCAAGAGGACCATGCCGATGAACCGTGCGGTTATTAAAAAGAGTGTTCGATGGGGACATTTTCTCATCGCTGTGCCCCTTTTGATGGTCTTCTTCTTTATCTTACCAGTACCCGTATATTCAGGGCAGTTTGAAACGCTCAACACAAACGATGTTAAGATATTTTATGAACAGCCCCTCAAGGGTGCCGCTCAGGAGATTGCAGAAATATACCCGAGCGTCAGGAAAGAGCTGGAGACTGCGGTGAGTTACAGGGTTGATTTCCAACCTGCCGTAGTCCTCGTATCTGATCAGAAGGCCTTCGAGCAGATAACGGGCAACCGTCTGATCGTAGCCTATGCCGTACCTGAAAAGATGCTCATGGTCATCGATTATTCACGTTCGAGCAAAGACCCTTTCAGTACCCGGACCATCCTCAAGCATGAGCTCTGCCATCTTCTGCTCCACCACTACATTCACACCCTGCCCCGCTGGCTGGACGAAGGGGTGAGCCAATGGGCAAGCGGCGGGTTTACCGAGCTGTTCTCGGAAAATCGGGAGTCTTACCTGAGATGGGCCTCCATCAGCGGGGGCCTTATCGGCCTGAACGCCCTGGATACCCGTTTTCCGCAGGACGAGCAGGGACTTGTCCTGGCTTATGAGGAAAGCAGGAGCATCGTGGATTACATCGTTTCCAGATACGGCAAGAACGGCATCATCAATATCCTCACGGCCCTGAAGAACGGGAAATCGACACAAGATGCAATCATGATGTCATTAGGAACTCCTTACCCCGAGTTCGAAAAGGAGTGGCAGAACAGTCTCAGGACATTGCCCGCCCTGATTACATTCATCATGGGCAATATCTACGGGATCATCTTCTTCCTCGCCGCCCTGTTCACCATGGCGGGTTATGCGCGCTACCGCATCAGGAAGAGGCGGCTCATTGATGAAGAAGAGGAGATCTCCCCGGAAGGCCCGTAGACCTTCCACGCCCAATGGATGCGGTCATCACGGTCTCTATAAGCAGGGGACAAGGGGAGGATTTTATCGACACTATCAACCTCAGCCGAGGGCCCGCTTTCTTCTGGGAAAAGGGATGGTCTGGCCGTCAACGGCGACAACAACATCCCCATGATACGCCGATGCCTCACGGACAAATTCATCAACAGAGCTGTAGCGCTGAGAATAGTGTGTGAGCACGAGCCTCTTCACCCCGGACTCATGAGCAATTTGTGCGGCCTGGGCCGCGGTGAGGTGGCAGTATTCGTGCGCGGTCTTCTCCATGTCCGAAAGGTAGGTGGCCTCCATCACACACAGGTCCGCCCCTTTGGCGAGGTCATATGCCCCCTCGCACACCCTGGTATCCATGATAAAGCCAAAGCGCTGGCCATATCGCACAATGCCTACATCCTCAATGCGAACGGTCTTTCCCCGGATGCTGAGCTGCCCTGAAGCCTTCATGCTTCCCACATCCCTGCCCTTGATGCCCGCCTTTTCCAGCTTGTCAGGGTCGAGGGTGTAGGAGTCTTTCTCCGTAATACGGTAACCGAGGCAATCCACGCCGTGATCGAGTCTCTTCGCCTCAACAACGATCTTCTCATCCTCAAAGATCACCCCTTCGGAACTGATCGGGCGTTCCCTGAGGTGGGCTGCATTGTAGAACAGGCACGAGTCTCTCAAGTGCTCGTAGTAGATCTGCCCTGAAACGGGATAATAGATCTCAACCTCATGGGGGACACGGTCCAGCGATATCCTCTGGATCAGGCCTGCAAGCCCCAGACAGTGATCTCCATGAAAATGGGTGATGAATATCTTTGTTATCTCGGATACCGACACCCCGGCCGGAATCATCTGCCGCTGGGTGCCTTCTCCGGGGTCGAAGAGAAAACCCTCATCATCAAAACGGAGCATATAGCCGTTCTGGTTCCTGGTGCGCCCGGGCACCTGGCTCGCCGTGCCCAGGATGATGAGTTTTCTCTCCGACATATGTGGCTCCTCGTTCCCATATATCCACGAAAATGATAATCCCTGCAACGTGATCCGTATTACATGGGTATGTATGGGGATTTTTCAATATATGTCATGATGCTTGTAATTTAGGTTGACAGGAAAGTGGGCCTTGGTGTGTATATGCTCTGCACAACACGACATACACCTGGGAGGGCACGATGCATCAGTGGCAGCTGGACAAACCGGATAACCTTGTGGACTTTCTCGAAGACAGCGTCAAGAAATACCCCGACAGCAAGATGTTGGGCACCAAGAATAAAGCAGGTGAGTACGAGTGGATAACCTACCGCGAGTTCGGCCGCCGGGTTGACAACCTGCGGGCCGGCCTTGTAACGCTGGGCGTGAAGAAGGGCGATGCAGTGGGAATCATCGCCAACAACCGCACCGAGTGGGCCATCTGCGCCTTTGCCGCCTACGGCCTGGGTGCACGCTGGGTGCCCATGTACGAGGCGGAGCTTGCCTCGGTCTGGAAATACATCGTAGCGGACAGCGGCATCAAGGTGCTCTTTGCCTCCAAGCCCGAGATCCTGGCCAAGGTGAAGGACTTCCCCAAGGACATCAAGACACTGGAAAAGCTGATCCTCGTTGAAGGAACGGGCAAGGACACCATGGAAGGGCTCGAACGCAAAGGCGAAAAGAAGCCCGTGCCGTCCATCAAACCGGGCCCCGACGATGTCGCGGCCCTGATCTACACATCAGGCACCACGGGCGACCCCAAGGGCGTGCTGCTGACACACGGCAACTTCACCAGCAATTCTTTAGGCGGCCGGAAGTTCTACCCCGAATTCAACCATAACGACATGGGGATTTCCATCCTGCCCTGGGCCCATTCCTATGCCCAGACCGCAGAGCTCTATACCTTTATCAATCTCGGCGGTCAGCTCGGGTTTATGGAGAGCATCAGCACGCTGGGCCAGGACATGCTTGCATTGAGACCCACCTTCATCATCGCGGTGCCCAGGGTGTTCAACAAGATCTATGACGGCATCTTCGCCAAGATGAACGAGGAGAAGGGACTCAAGAAGAAGCTGTTCTTCATGGCAGTAGAGAGCGCAAAGAAGAAGCGGGAGCTTGCGGCACAGGGCAAGTCCGACCTTATAACCAATATCAAGACCGCGATCGGCGACAAGCTTGTGTTCTCAAAGATCCGCGAGCGCTTCGGCGGCAGGCTCAGAGGAGCCATGACCGCCAGTGCGGCCATGAACCCCGACATCGCAGGGTTCTTCTTCGACATCGGCATTCCCACCTATGACTGCTACGGCATGACCGAGACATCCCCTGCCATTACCATGAACAGCCCTGCGGGCTATAAGCTGGGCAGCGTGGGCCGCGCTATCGACAAGGTGAAGGTGGTGATCGACCAGTCCGTGGTGGAAGAAGGCGCCACTGACGGCGAGATCGTTGCCTACGGGCCGAATGTCATGAAGGGCTATCACAACAAGCCCGAGGCAACGGCAGAGGTCATGACCAAGGACGGGGGCATGCGGACCGGCGATCGCGGCAGGCTCGACAAGGACGGATACCTGTTCATAACGGGCCGCATCAAGGAGCAGTACAAGCTGGAAAACGGCAAGTTTGTCTTCCCCGCTTCGCTGGAGGAGGACATCAGGCTGATCCCCTATATCGAGAACGCCATGATCTACGGCGAAAACAGGCCGTACAACGTCTGCATCATCATACCGGACTTTCAGGTGCTGGCCAAGTACGCAAAGGATCACGGCCTGCCAGCCGACCCCAAACAGCTCATCAAGAGCAAAGAGGTCCAGGACCTTATTTCAAGCGAGGTGAACAACGCACTCAAGGGCAAGTACGGCGGGTACGAGATCCCCAAGAAGTTCCTGCTCCTGAGCGAGAACTTCTCGGTGGACGACGGCACGCTCACCCAGACCCTGAAGGTGAAGCGCCGGGTAGTGCTCAAGAATCTCCAGGACCGGATAGACGCCCTGTACAAGGCGAAATAGTTTATACCCGGTTGAACACCTGTAGGGGCCGGCCTAGTGCCAGCTCCTCTTTCATAAGACCTGCGTACAGTAAAAACGACATTATATACAATCCTTTGACAATTTAAATATCCAGCTGCTATAAATATGGGCTGAACCGAAGTACCCACACACCATGGAATGGCATGACGACTCTATGATCATTTTACGAGGAGGGCCCGGATCTTTCCCACTCATCCACCCTTACGGGACGGAGTCTGCACGCCCTCAGCCCATGAGGTCGAGCGGGCTTTGCAGGTTGCGGATGTCACGGGCCATTACATGGGTATAGATCTCAGTGGTCTTAACATCCGCGTGGCCGAGCAATTCCTGAAGGACTCGGATATTGACCCCGTTCTCCAGCATGTGGGTGGCGAAACTGTGGCGCAGGGTATGGCATCCGGTCTTCTTGACAATGCCGGCTTGCTGTGCGGCGCGTTTTACCGCTTTTTGCAGGCCCGATTCAAGGACATGATGGCGCATCTCTCTGCCGGATCGCGGGTCGCGTGATCTCTCCCTTGCCGGAAAGACCCACTGCCATCCGGTTTGCCTTGAAGCATTGCGGTATTTCCGTGCAAGGGCCTCGGGGACATAGACCTCTCCGTAACCGGCCTCGAGATCCTGGTGGTGGAGGGCCTTCACCGCCTCTATTTGCCGATACAGCTCTTCGCGCAGGTTCCTTGGAAGGATGGTCGTCCGGTCCTTGCCTCCCTTGCCGCCGCGGACGAAGATGAGGTTCTGCCCAAAGTCCACATCCTGAACCCGCAGGCGGATGCACTCCATGAGACGCAGCCCGCTGCCGTACAGGAGCTTTGCCATGAGTGCATGCTTGCCCTCCATGGCGGCAAGAAGGCGCTGGATCTCGGCCTTGGTAAGGACCGTGGGAGGCCTTGGGAGGCGCTTGCTGCGGTCAGGTGCGATCCCGCTCTCAAGGGGCATGTCGAGGACATCACGGTAGAGAAAGACAAGTGCGTTTGAGGAATATTTCAAGTTCTTCGGTAATATGTGGAACGATGGGTGGGCAATTTTACATGGTTCACCATTGGTTATCGCAATAAGTGGACTTTTTATCCACCTATATGGGTTGTTGTGACGGATACTTTTACACTTATTACACT
>CAWKAM010000044.1:0-54357 GCA_963847605.1 uncultured delta proteobacterium
GGATTGTATGAGGTGACTATACCTAAGGAAAACAGACAGGAGAAAATCGGCGCGGATCTGGCCGGCTTGATAAGGCAGCTACAGGATAGTCCGGCACGAGAGCGGTAGGAGCCTGACGATCATGGGCGAGAAAGGCGGACTCCGCATGTATGCCCCGCTCCTGGTACACGGCAGCATCCTTATTATCCTACTCGGGGTAGCCCTGGGGTTTCTCGGGTATAAGGGCTCCATCGAGATCCCTGTCGGTCAGGCATCCGATTCCGTCGCACTGAGCGATGGCACGCTCATGCACTTGCCCTTTCAGGTACGCTGCGAGGATTTCAAGGTGGAATACTATGACAACGGCATGCCCAGGGAATACCGCTCCGAGATCTCGTTCAGTCAGGCAGGCGGCAATATCGCGCGTGCATCCGTCATGGTCAACCACCCGGTGAGCTTTAAACACGTCCTGTTTTCGCAGAGTGGATACAATCCGAACCTCATCGCCGTCATAAGGGTGAGCACCCCTACAGGGAGTGAAGAGATAAGGGCAACAGAGGGCTCGGTGATTGAGATGCATGATACCGGGTACCGCATGAAGGTCGTCAGGGTAGTGGAGGACGTCATGCACCTGGGCCCCGCCGTACAGCTCATTATCGAGACCCCGAACGATCAAAAGGAACTGTGGATCTTCAAACAGTTTGAACGGATCCAGGCGATTCACCCCGGGATCATTGAAAAGATGCCCGAGTTCAATCCTTCCCTCCTCAAGCCTTACACCTTCACCCTTGATGCCCTCACCAGCAGCTATACCACAATTCTCGGCATCAACAGCGACCCGGGTGTTCCCCTTGTCGGGCTCGGAGCCATTCTCTTTCTCTTCGGCATCATCATAGCCTTCATGGTTGTCCATGAAAGGATCTGGGTCGAGATTGAGGAGGGGTCTGAGGGTCTGATGATACATGCTGCACAGCGTTTAAACGGAAGGCCTGCGGCAATCGATGGCCGCATCCTCAAGCACATAGAGCGGCTGGCAGGGGGACAATCGTGAATACTGTTATCCTCGCTTCAGTCACCTTCATATACCTCGCGTCCTTTGTGGTGTTCCTCGTCGGAGGGATTACAGGCCGGGGCTCGTGGGGGCGCTCCGGAAGGATTATCGCCATAATGGGCTTGCTCTTCCATACCGTCGGCCTCGTCATGCGCTGGGTCGAATCGCACCAGGCAGGCATGGGCCATGCCCCGCTGTCGAACTTCTATGAGTCCCTGGTCTTTTTCTCCTGGGCCGTATGCCTCTTCTACCTGCTCTATACCTTAAAGGATGCGAAGGCGCTCATCGGTGTCTTCATGATGGGCGTTGCCTTCCTGCTTATGGCCTATGCATCCTTCTCCCCCACCGTGGATACCCGCATCCAGCCGCTGATCCCTGCGCTCAAGAGCAACTGGCTCATCATCCATGTGGTCACATGCTTCCTGGGGTATGCAGCCTTTTTCATGGCCTCTTCCTTCGGGATCATCTCTCTGATGAAGAAAGACTCGGCTGAAATACAGGCCTCTTTACGTGATATGCTCGAGAAGAGCCTCAAGACCGGGTTCATCCTGTTCACGTTCGGCATCATCACCGGCTCGGTGTGGGCGCACTTTGCCTGGGGGAGGTACTGGGGCTGGGACCCGAAGGAGACCTGGGCGCTCATCACCTGGTTTATCTATGCAGCCGCCATACACGTGCGTGTCAAAGACGGCTTTGTGAGCAGGCGTGTTGCCGTCATAACCATCATCGGCCTGGTGAGCGTCCTCTTCACCTATCTCGGGGTGAACTATTTGCCGGGCCTGCACAGCTATCAATAGCCTTTCTGGATGAGAGATATAATCTCTTGATACTTTCGGCGTAAGACATTACAGGTAACCTGAAATTATCATATTGCAAGAGGAGAATGATTCCATGAAGACAACAAGCCGACTTTCAAAGATAGGCCTCAAGACCATGCCGCTTCTGGTCGCCTGCATGATTGCCTTTGCCGCTCCACCTAATGCCAGGGCCGACTCGGCAAGTGAGATCAACGTGGGCGTCGACGCCTCCCTGGCGAGCTTCTCAAAAGGTGTCAATGGCGCCAAGGAATTCCTCCAGGCATCCAAGGGGGTCCTCGTATTCCCGAAGGTCTATAAGGCGGGCTTCTTCTGGCTCGGGGGCGAGTATGGTGAAGGGGCGCTGCGGATCGACGGGAAGACCACGGACTATTATAATATTGCCGCAGGTTCCTTGGGTCCGCAGCTCGGCGCCCAGGTCAAGACCGTGATACTCGTGTTCCTCCAGCAGGAGGCACTGGAGAAGTTCCGCAAGAGTGAGGGGTGGAAGGCCGGCATAGACGGCTCTATTGCCGTGGCTGATGTCGGTGTCGGCCAAACAATTGACTCGACTACCTTCAAGGAGCCCATCATCGCTTTCATCATTGACCAGAAAGGGCTTATGTATAACCTCACACTGGAGGGTGCGAAATTCACAAAGATCAGCAAGTGACACAACAAAACCATCATCCAGGCGCAGTAGCGTTTTATTTTTCCTTCTTTTTCATGGGAGACTGCGTGAGGATTCCGTGAGGGTCGCACTCATACAGTTGCCGCTGCAATCGCACGATTATGTCTATTCCCTGGAGAACATACCTCTGGCTGCCGGCTATCTTAAGTCTTATGTATCAGCCCGGAATGTGCCTGCGGACATCGTAATCTGCCCTGCGGAGATCGCAAACTTAGGCGGTGATGCCGCCGTCCTGCGCTGGGTCGAGCATGTCCGGCCCGATATGGTGGGGTTCAGCTGCTATTTGTGGAATGTTCAGCGCACCCTTCACCTCTGCAGCCTGATCAGACAGCGCCTGGAGGATTGCCTTATCGTACTGGGCGGGCCCGAGGTTACCACTGACAATGATTTCCTTGCAAGCCATGACTGCTTCCACTTCGGTGTGGTGGGGGAGGGCGAGGAGACCTTTGTGGAGCTGATCCGTTCGGTGGCGGATGGGCAAAGGGATTTCCATGGGGTCAAAGGACTGATTGTGCGCCGGGACTCGAAGGTGCTCTTTTCAGGCAGGCGCGCCAGGATGAGGGACCTCGATGCCATACCGTCGCCCTACCTGAAGGGCTTCATCGGTCCTTCCCTGAACCGCAGCATGCTCCTGGAGACTGTCCGGGGATGCCCCATGAGGTGCACATACTGCTACTACCACAAGAGTTCCCCGCATGTGCGCGCGTTCGCCATCGAACGGATCAACGAGGAGTTCACCCGGGCTCGAAACGGGCAACTGGGCGAAGTGACGATCATTGACCCATGCTTTGCCAGGAGGCCCGACCTTGATTCACTCCTGGCTGCTTTAGCCTCGGTACGATCCGGCAGACTCCGTTTCAGCTGCGAGCTGAACGCCGAGGACCTCACCCCCGGGATCGTCGATGATCTGGTGAGGGCGGGGCTTGAACATGTGGAGATAGGGCTGCAGAGCACCAATGAAAAGGCATTGCGCACTATCGGCCGCCGCTTCATGAGAGATGCCTTCATCCGTGGCGTAAAGATGCTGCGTTCATAAGGTGTGCGGGTCATGACCGATATCATGGCCGGGCTGCCCGGAGACACCCTAGATGATGTGAAGCGCTCCATCGACTTCGTGCTCACGGAAGACCTCTGCGATGATCTAAGCCTCTATCCCTTAAGCATTCTGCCGGGAACGCTGCTCAGACGGCAGGCACGGCACCTCGGCATCAATTACCAGTGCGAACCGCCTTACCTCGTTACCCAGACGAGTGATATGGGCTGTGAAGACATCCGCGAGGCCTTTCGCTATGCCGAAGATGCGACCGGCAGGGATTTTTTCCCCGTAGAGCTTCCGCGTATGGATAGCAGCAAGGTGCACAGAGGAGGTTCAATAATCCATCGGATCGTCATAGATGGAAAGGACGACGGCCCGGATGTTTCTCCTGACGAGATCGGACAGGCCCTGTGCATCAAGGTCCACAGCCATGACTTGATAAGCACTCAGGAATCACTCAAAGAAAGGGTGCAGGCGCTCCTTGCCAAGAACCCCTTCACCCTGGTGAGCTGGGTCATGCCTGAAGAGGCGTATCGCGGCAGCGAGACAATCGAATTTCTCTCCTGCCTGTGCAGTAAAGTAGTGCATCCGTCAGATCGCGAATACATGGCCACCTTCACCCCGGAGAGGTCCTGCCGGCTCTTTCTTGAAGGCAGGACAACCTCGGGAGGGGTCATATACACCCAGGTACCCCTTCATCCCGATGCATCAAGACCCATCTGGGCCGGTCTGCCTGAAGATGCCGGAGCCGAAGAGGAGCGGCTGCACAGCCGGCGTATGGAGGAGTTGCTGGGATATAGACCCGATATCCGCTATCACGATCTGGAAGGCACCTCACCCGATGTCCTTGATGATCTGCTCTCTTCGAGATATATCAAGCCTTAAGTGCATGAGGAAATATCTCCTGATAATCAGTAATACTCCATAAGCCCCGAGCGGAGCGCCTCGGCCTGGATGATCTTCTGCCACTTCTTTTGAAGGGCATCGGATGAGTCGATGGATAAGGCTTTTCCATAGACAGCGTCCATATCCATGGGAGCCGGGTTCTCCAGGAATGACGCCCTGAAGAGCTCGACCTCGGACCCTGAGAGCTCGATTTCGCTCAATGTGGTGGCCCGTTCAACCACGATCTTCTTGCCCGATGCAAGCCTGATCTCCTTGAACGGGTTCCGATAGGTTATTCCGGGCCGCATGGATACGAGTGCATAGGACAGCTTAAACGCATCAGGCAGAGGACTGATGAGCATAAAGGGCAATGCCGCAACCGAGAGCCTGCCCTTATCAGCGCTTAAGGACCACTGTGCAGGGTCACACCCTTTGGACACAAGATCGGCTAAGATATGCGCGATAGTTTCGGGCTTCCCATCAATGCGGATCATTCTGATCATGCCCGCATCGGTCACGTCCTCGAACGGCTTTGCCATGAGAGGGGCCCATCTCCTCCGTGAGGATCTGGTCTGGAACCGGTTGCGGTAGACCAGAGAGCAGTAGTTGATGCCCGGTTCGATCCCCTCTTCCATGGCGTATCTCAGGAGCTTAAGCGCGGTGAGCTCGGATTCGAGTATGCCGATCTGAGGACCGTGGAGAAAGGTATAACCGCGGCCGGCAAGGTGTTTGACGTTGTATTTCGTGCAGCGGATCTGGTGGAGGTTCAGGAAGGATATCCCGGAATCGGCCATTTCCCTGATCTTCGCTTTCATGACTTCATAATCTTCGGGTATGGCCGGTATCTCGACGGTGACGTTTCCGATGAAGCGGGATGCCGTCCGCGCCTTGGCAAGGTCGTATGCGGTTGCGAAGACGTTGAACCGGATTTCGTTCAGCCCTGCATCGGCGAGCTTTCTGAACTTGTCCTCGGCGGCCAGGGTGCCGTTGGTATAGAGCCAGAGGTAAACGCCGCCGCCGAAGCGGTCTTTGATGTGTTTGACGAACGAGACTGTCTTATCAAAGGTGAGCAGGGGCTCTCCGCCGCTGATACTTGCGCCCGTGAACCCGAACTCCTCGATGTAGTCTGCATAGTCGGCAGGCGATGCGAAGGTGAGCGTGCTTGTTCCGGGCTCATCCTGGTTGTCCTGCCCGGCGGGGCAGAAGAAGCACCCGGCATTGCACAGATTGTTGATGAACAGGCAGGACCATGACCCTTCTCCGCAGAGCCGGCAGCCCGGGGATAGTTCTCTGGAGAAAGGCTTGGTGCCGTTGAATGCAAAGAGGCCGTTTTTTCTGATCCCTTTCAGCAGGTCCCGTCTCAAGCCTTCTGATTCCCCAGCCTCCTGCGGGCTGAGCCATCTCATCGCAGCTGCATCGGGGCCATATTCATCCGAGTTGTTTTGAATAATGGCGGCACGGTCGAGTTCTGGTATAAGCATAGATATTTCCGTTAAGAGACTTTGTGCAGAGGGATGTCCTTAAGAAGCCTGTTGGCAGGCGAACCCTCAATGACCCGACTGAACTCCCTGAGGATACCCTGGAGGTCTTCCGACTTATCTCCTGCAGGCATACCCATGCACGAAATACCGTGTCCATCCACGGCCTCTATGACTGAAGCCACGGTGATGGTGCCCGGGTCCCTGGCAGGCATGTAGGCGGATTTATCATTCCCCGGCGATGCGACCTCAACGAGGATTCCGGTCTCGCACAGCTCGTTGATTATAAGCTTTACGAGTACAAGGGGCAGGCCAAGCTGCCCGGATATGCTCTCAGCACTGAGCGGAGGTGATCCTGCGGCAAATCCCGCCACGTAATGGTGTGCTATGGAGAGGCTGACGAGCTTCTTCTGCGAGGGGCTCATCTTGTGCATGTCCGGCTCGATCCCGCACACATGCGCATTCTGATATGTGTATGACAGCTCGGCCCCGAACAGCACGATGAACCAACTGAGCTGCAGCCATACAAGAAACAGGGGCAGGGCCGCGAAGCTGCCGTAAACCGCGTTGTAATGGGCCACTCCGACCTGGAAGTAGATGTAGATCCTCTGGACTATGACAAAGATGGTTCCCGCCACCAGGCCGGCAGCAAGGCCTGATGAAGGTTTTACCTGCGTGTTGGGTATGAACATATACAAGAACGCAAGCAGTATCCATATGAGGCAATAGGGGATCAGCTTCATAAGGATTGTTATAATGAGGGTGAAGAGCCCGAATCTTAGGCTTCCGGTGATGGAATGCAGCTGCGTTAACACCATGACCGTGGTGCTGCCGGAAGTGATCATCAGGACCGGGGCGATGACCATGATGGCAAGGTAATCGCTGAACTTCCTGCTGAAAGACCTCATTCGTGTCACACCCCAGATATTATTAAATGACTCCTCGATGTTACCAAGAACATTAATGACCGACCACAGGAGCACGATGATACCGGCACCGGCAAGCAGCCCGCCTTTTGTGCTTTCGAGGAGGCGTCTTGAGAACTCCATGACATATACCACCACCTCCTGATGTTCGGACAGGCCTTCCATGAGGCGCTGCTCCAGCAGCTTCTGGAAGCCGAAACCCTTTGCTATGGCAAAGGCCACCGCAGCAATAGGCACGATGGACATGAGGGTGAAGAAGGTAAGCGCGGATGACCGCAGGGCGCACTCATCGGCCGTATATTTTCTCAAGGTGATGGATAGTATCCGTAAGGAGGCAACGAAAAACCTTTTCATTCCTGTAAGATCATCAAGTGGTACTTCCCACATGCCCTGCTTCAGGAACGACCTGACGGCTTCAAGATAATCAACCTTGCCCTTCATGGATAAGCCCCCCCTCGTCACCATCAAATGCACCCTTGAGTGCCCGATTCAAAAAAACCGCAAAGGATGTGATGTGAACATGAAACCATCCTCGAACAATTTCTACCACGATCTCAAATCGATGGGTAGTATCATGTCAAGGGCTTAAAGGTTTACGCGATGAATCATGGGTATGGGGCTGCTTAAGCGAATGGAATAGAAAGGGGAGGCCGGTTGACAGGACCGGTCCTCCCCCGGGGACTCTCTATTCTGCGTCTTGCTTAGGCGGACGGCTTATCTTCTATGCATACCTCAATGGTGAAGTGGCCGTTGTCCGTTTCGAACGGGATGGCGACGATAGGCTGCTTGGTGATGTGGGAGATGGCGTGGTTCTTACCCGTGATCACCGTGGGGATCGCACCCTTGAGTGATCTTCCCATAGCCTCAAGCTTCAGCCGCGCCTGGCCGGATACGATGTTCAGGATCTCGCCCACGGCATCTTTGACTTCATCGTTGATCTCTTTGACCGGCTCACCGAACATATTCCCGACGATGGCGAGGATGCTCTCCTCGGAAAAGCTCACCGAGATGGTGCCCCTGGCCTCGCCGGAAAGCCCCACGATGCCGGACACATCACCGCTTGCAAAGGAGTCCTTCTTAAGAAATGGTTTGCCCGCCGTTGCCCTGGTAAAGGCCAGCGAAGACAAGACATGCATTGTCGCTTCTATGAACGGGTTGACGAGTTTGACATCCATACATACCTCTCATGATTATCGCACCACTCTATGTTCTGTTAATGCTATCGGCAATGACATTGGAAAAATGTAGAGTAAAATTAAGTTCCGGGAGAGTTTGCAATCTTCATCCATGATTGACTCGTCTGCAACTCTCAGTTAACTTCTGATTATCGGCTGGTGTGCTTCAGCATGAATTGTAATGAGGGCATGCATGGAAATAATAAGGGAGGGTCCATAACATCCCCACGAATCCACCCTTCAGGGACGGAGTGTGTGCGCGCCCATACCGGGTTGCAGTCAATCTGCATCCTTTTTGAGGTGTTGACATGAGATCGACCTTGTCTATATTAAAGCATAGCGATAATAACAGACCAAGGCAAATTTGCCTGAAGAAGCATTCTCTATAATATCATCAAGGCAATTTTACCTGTTAATAAATGGTTGGCGCGGCGCTTTGGTAGTTGCAGTGGAAAAAGCGGGGGGGGGGGCTTTCATTGGTTGGAAAAAATTCTACACAGCGCCGCGCCCAAGGGGGTTCCGCTCAACTCGCCGTTATACGTCTAGAGAGCTAAGATAGGGAAAGCGAGAGAGCCTTTGCCAAGCAAATCAGATGTTTTTGAAAGGCAAATTCACAGAATTCATGAGTTGTTAGAAGGGATGGATGCTGAAGTTACTTGGGATGAAAGGATTCCTGATCCAGACAACCCATCCCAGCCGCGACAAATTGACATAACAATAAAACGCGATGGGAAGCTGACCATTGTAGAGTGTCGCATACACAAGTCTAGGCAAAACGTTAAATGGATTGAAGAGCTAATTGGAAGAAGAGCCAGCTTAAACGCAGACAGCATCATTGCTGTTTCATCCTCAGGGTTTACCAGTGGCGCAATTATTAAGTCGAAGCGATTCGGTATCATACTGCGAGAACTGGCTGAGCTTAGTAATTTTGAGGTTAGTAACTGGGGACGATCAATTAAGTTAACTCTTATTTTCTATCAATACAGTGATCTCGATTTGTCCCTGTTTTTTTATGAATCAAGCAAAGCGAAACTAGACAAGGACCGGATTATAAAAGAATTGAAAAGCTATGCTGGATATCAATCAATATTCAACTCCGCTTCAGAATATCTTGATAGCCTCAATATACAGAGACCTGAGTACATGGATAAGCCAGTCAATTTCGGGGTTCTTTTAAAACTTGAAGGCTTCCTCTTGTGCGGAGAAGAGGTGGTCGAAGTTGAACTTAAAGGAAAGGCTACAACTATAGCAAGAAAAATCAGCTGTCCCGCAGTGTTGGCCTATGCGGACCCTGAAACTACATCGACTAATCGGGATATTGTTGTTGAGCGTTTCGAGTTGGGTGAGAGTGAGATCGTGCATCATTCTGGGCGAGTATCTCTCTTGCTTGACTTGACTCAACTGGAGATCCCTCCTTTGTGCCAGTTCCGTTTCTTGAAATGTGATACTGATTATGAGAATTACTGGGAAAAATTTGAGCTTTTGGGTGTTGATAAACTTTATGTCCCTATTCGGGGCTTATCCGTCAATATATTGCTTATACCAAGGAGCTTATAATCAGCGTATGTCGGACGCGGCGTGTCCGCCGCGCTGCTGATGCGCACTGTTAGCTGGTAAAGGGTCATAACGCATGGAATATAAAATATCCTCACGTGATTATTTATTTCGAGCCAGATTAATTTTAGAAATGGGAACAATTGATTCATTGTTTTATGCTGCTTTTGAATTAAGATGCGGGATCGAATCACGTATGGAAGAGTATTTGGAAGTTTGGGATCACATATCCAAAAAGAAGAAGAAAGGTTGGCGTATTGCAAATCTAGGCAGAAATCTAGAAGAGGCCTTTAAAACCGGTGATAAAATTATTCGCTGGGCTGTTCACAATAAGGATAATGGAGAATTAATTGTTTGCTTTTACTATACTCCTGTTACTTCAGAGTTAAAGAAAGCTGGTGAGAAGCTGGGCAATTATTTGCATTACATGAAAAATTATAGGGGAGTTCTGGGGACACCATACTAGTTTTTTTAAGAAATCGTCTAACAGCGGGTTCAGACGGAACGCAGGCCGCCTCGCGCGCCGGTGATGCCTGCCGTTCGTGGTAATCTTGTTGAATATTGAAGAATTTATCTTATCCACGTAATATGATACTATGGCGAAAAAGAAGATTTGGGCATCTGGTAATTTAGAAAATCCAAAGCATAAAGTGCCTGAAAATTTTAAGATGCACGTCCAGGAGAAATCAAATTTCTTCATTGAGTCCGAGCTAAAACGAGAGCATATCAAGCCGCCACCAAAAGATGAGATTTTCAATTATATCGTAGATATTTATTCAAAGTGGTATAAAAGCTATTTCTATTTTTATGCTAAATATCATTGCTCTGCACGAAACAGCATATCAGATTTTTTTGAAATCGGAGTTGCACGTTTAGAATATGTCGGGAATGAACATTTTAATCTTTCATACATGAGGCATACCGGGCAATGGCAGGAACTCTATTCTGATTTGTCACTTGATGAATGTTTGGAAAATATTCGGAATGATCCCCATTTCTTTCCTTAGTAACAAGGCCAACAAACGAATTTACCGGACGGGAGACTTCACCCGCGCTGCTGATTCGCCTCGCTCGGTGTCTCTAGAAATCATCGCCTGAGAGGGATATATTATAATATATTTCTGATGGGAGAATAATTATGCTTATGAAGGAAGCACAAATGAGAGATGTGAAATGGAACCAGAGTGAGAAATCAATCGCACGGGCTGCATTTGATAAGGCTTTCAAGAATGAATGCAATTACATTATCGAGACGTTAAGAGAGAGGGTGAGCAATTTATCTGAACCAAAAGAGATTTGGGAGTTGGAAGATTATCTGTCTGATAAAAGGAAAGAAATTGATCAAAAGTATGATTACCGATACTCGGTGTTGATACGTCTTTTCGGTGTATTGGTATGTGAAGGGTGGATAGAAATGAAAGATCTGGAGGGCCTAGGGGAAGAGAAGCTTCAGAGAATCCAGAGCATAGCAAGCTGCTTAAATGTGTAGCGGCTTTGCCGAACAAAAGCATCCAAGCGGATGCGGCGTGTCCGCTACGCTGCTGATCCGCGATGTTGGGCGTTGATATCAACATGACCATGCTTTGATTATTTATATTAACGAAGGTAGGTGAAAGAATGAAGATTGATATGAGCAGACTCAGTGAAGCAGAACTCATCGAGCTTAATAATAGGATCGTGGAACAATTGCGTTTTCTCAGGCAGATGCGCACACATGAGCAGATGCTTCAGTTCAATATCGGCGAGCGTGTCACTTTTCAACCGGAGGGACAACCGCCGGTTGTTGGAATGCTGACGCGGTACAATAAAAAGACTGTCACTGTCATTACTGATGACGGGCAGCATTGGAATGTATCTCCGCGCTTCCTCAGTAAAGTTGTTTCTGAGAGTATGAAAAATACTAAGAACAACGTGGTTCGTTTGAAAAAAGACTAGGGCGTATTCACGCCCGACAAGGCCTCTACCGGACGGCTTGCAGCCGCCGCTGATCCGTGACGTTATCTTCCGATATCCAATCCTTGCTTGACATTCATACTGGTATGATTAATTATCATACCTGAGGTGGAAAATGGGATCAGCCAAGGTTGCAATCACGATTGATGAGGACACTCTTCAAAGGCTTGACCGTCTTGTAAAAGAACATGTTTTTCCTAATCGAAGCAAGGCGATACAAGAGGCCGTACAGGATAAAATTAAACGTCTTGAAAAAACCAGGCTCGCCCGGGAATGCGCAAAGCTTGACCCTTTATATGAGCAAGCACTCGCTGACGAAGGAGTTTCTGAGGATGTGAATGAATGGCCAGAATATTAAGAGGTGATGTCCGGTGGGCTGATTTGAATCCCACAAAAGGGAACGAACAAGCCGGCGTCAGACCTGTACTCATCTTAAGTCATGATGTCTTCAATGAAAGATCGGGAACTGTTATAGCCATGGCAATCGCAAGTCAGCCGCAGCGCGCCGGATTCCCTCTTACCTTTGCACTGGAGTCTGACAAGCTCCCCAAAAAATCATGGGTGAAGATCAGCCAAGTCAGAACCCTGTCTGTTCAGCGTATTGGGAAGAAGATCACCAATCTACCACCTGAAATCCTCGACCACCTTATTGATGGTCTGGGTGAGATTATTGGAAGATAACTTCTCACTGATCGAGGAGGTGTTCCCATGCTGTTCGATAAACTGAAGATCCGCGATATAACGTTTCGGAACCGGATCGTTGTTTCGCCCATGTGCCAGTATTCGAGCGAAGACGGTTTTGCCGATGACTGGCATCTGGTGCATCTGGGCAGCAGGGCGGTCGGAGGGGCCGGGTTGATCATCACCGAGGCTACGGCCGTGGAAGCGAGAGGCCGCATCAGTCCCAATGATCTGGGTATATGGAAAGACGATCATATCCCGATGCTTCGGCGCATAACCACATTCATCGAGGCGCACGGTGCGGTCGCGGGTATGCAGTTGGCGCATTCCGGGCGCAAGGGATCGACATCCAGGCCCTGGGAAGGCGACTCCTCTGTGGATGAACACCATGGCGGGTGGAAACCTGTAGTTGCCCCCAGCGCGATCCCTTTTTCACCGAACCATGCCGTTCCAAAGGCATTGACGGTCGAGGAGATCGCCGAGACGGTAAGTTCCTTCGCAAAGGCTGCACAGCGGGCTTTCGAGGCAGGTTTCAAGGTGATCGAAATCCATGCTGCTCACGGTTACCTCATTCATGAATTTCTTTCGCCGGTTGCCAACAAGCGCAAGGATGATTACGGCGGAGTATTCAAGAATCGTATCCGGATGGTATTGGAGGTTGTGCGGGCAGTGCGACGGGTATGGCCCGAGGGGTTCCCGGTCTTTGTACGGATCTCCGCTACCGATTGGCTGGAGCCTGAAGGCTGGGATCTGGAGCAGTCGGTTGAGCTGGCGCGTATCCTCAAAACCGAAGGGGTCGATCTCATCGACTGTTCATCGGGTAATATCGTGCCTGATGCCAAGATACCCGTTGGTCCGGGTTACCAGGTGGTGTTCGCCGAACGCATCCGCAAGGAAACCGGGATCATGACCGGTGCACTGGGTTTGATTGTGTCGCCTCAGCAGGCCGAAACCATCATCCGGACCGGGCAAGCCGACGTGGTGGTGATTGCCAGGCAGTTTTTGCGAGATCCTTACTGGCCGCTGCATGCGGCGGCTGAATTAAAGGAGCAGATCAACTGGCCTGTCCAATACAACCGTGCATCGGTTTAGGTATGAACGTATACAAGATTAAGGCGGCTGTTCTGCGCAGGAAGGGCGGGCCCTTGAAGATCGAATCCCTCGAGATGGAAGGTCCGCGGGATGACGAAGTCCTGGTGCGTATCGTCGCCTCGGGCATCTGCCATACCGATATAGGCTTTCTCGATGACTGGGACGATGCAGACGGTCCGGTGGTGCTGGGCCATGAAGGCGCGGGCGTGGTGGAAATGGTCGGCAAGGGCGTAAAGGGTGTCAACACCGGAGATCATGTCGTGCTTTCCTACCAGTCCTGCGGCCGCTGTGATCAATGCCGGGAAGGGCGCCCTGCGGATTGCGAGCACTTCTATGAGGCGAACTTCGGTTTTAAGCGCCTTGACGGCAGCAATGCTCTGCATCGTAGCGGTGTGCGCGGGCACTTCTTCGGCCAGTCTTCGTTTGCTACCCACTCCCTGGCAACCGAACGCAACCTCGTCAAGGTTTCCAAAGACTTGAGCCTTGAGCTCCTCGCCCCGCTGGGGTGCGGCATGCAGACCGGGGCCGGCACCGTGATGAACTCGCTCAAGGTCCCGAGCCGGGGCAAGCATCGCCGTCTTCGGTACGGGATCGGTCGGCCTTGCAGCGGTCATGGCGGCCCGCATTGTTAAAGCAAACCCGGTCATAGCCGTGGACATCAACCCCATGCGGCTCAAACTCGCTCTGGAGTTGGGGGCCACCCACACGATCGACAATCGTCATGAAAAGCTCGCCTCCCGCATCACCGGTATCACCGGGGGCGGCGTTGATTTCGTGCTGGAAAACACGGGCGATCCGGAAATGCTCCAGCTGGCTCTCGGCGTGTTGAATCCGCATGGCACCGCAGCGCTCCTTACGGGCGCAAGCGGACCGGATTCTCTGCCGGGAGGGAAAAAGACCCTCGAAATAATCCAAGGCGATGCCATGCCGCAGCGATTTATCCCTGAACTGATCGCGCTGTATCAAACAGGGCAATTTCCCTTTGACCGCCTCGTGAAGTTCTATGGCTTCAATGAGATCAACCAGGCCATTGACGATTCCAGGCAAGGCCGCAGCATTAAGCCTGTGCTGCGGATCAGTTAAGAGGAGGAGCTAAAATAGTAAAGATGAAATGACTTACACGCGTTTGAGAATATTTTCCAAATCAGTTTTGATCTTTTCCTTTTCTTCTTTCTCAGCCGATTCAGTCAATACTTTGAATAATTTTCTCAATCCATTGCTGATGATTTCTTCATCCCCTGGGGTCATAGATAGATTCTCCTGTGGTGTACTCATTCATGTTATCGTCAAAATGGCGTTTTAGATAACAACAATTAATAAAATAAAAGGACTTGAACCATGACGAACGGCCCTGGTCGGATGGATTCCCGAGGGAGGCTTCTTTATCCTTGAGTTTGTGGTTGACGGATCGCCGGCAATAGGGTGGAACAAAGAATAATGTGAAAGAGGAGCTGGAGGTAACACCATGTTGATCGTCATGCATCATAAGGCGCTCGACAAGCAGATCAAGGCAGTCATTGAAGCTGTAGAGCGCATGGGATTGACGGCCAAACCCATCCCCGGCAGCGAGCGTACCGCAATAGGCGTCTTGGGGAACATGGGCTATGTCGATGATACGAATATCCGCGGTCTTCCCGGGATCAAAGAGATCATCCATGTCTCAAAGCCCTATAAACTGGTTTCCCGGGACTTCCACCCCCGCGGCACGATCATCAAGGTGGAAGGGCGTGAGATCGGTGAAGGCAAACGCCCGGTCGTTATCGCCGGGCCCTGCGCCGTGGAGAGCGAAGAGCAGATCCTCAAGACCGCTGCAGCCGTAAAAAATTCCGGCGCGGATATGCTGCGCGGCGGTGCCTTCAAGCCGCGCACCGGCCCGCACACCTTCCAGGGCCTGAAGGAACAAGGGCTGAAGCTTCTCGCACTAGCCAAGAAAGAGACGGGCCTGCCCATTGTCACCGAGGTGATGAGCACTGAGAATGTTGAGCTCGTCGGGGAATATGCCGACATCCTTCAGGTGGGTGCCAGGAACATGCAGAATTTCGATCTCCTGACGGAGCTCGGGCGCATCCACAAACCGGTCCTGCTCAAGCGCGGCATGAGTGCCACTGTGGAGGAGTTTCTGGCCGCAGCGGAATATATCTATGCCGGAGGAAACCACCAGATCATCCTGTGCGAGCGCGGCATCCGGACCTTTGAGACCGCGACGCGCAACAGCCTTGACCTGTCCGTAATCCCTCTCATCAAGGAACTGACCCACCTCCCTGTGATCGTGGATCCCTCGCATGCCACCGGGCGAAGGAGCCTTGTCCCGCCCATGGCAAAGGCGGCCCTGGTGGTCGGAGCAAACGGGATCATGGTGGAGGTTCACCCCGAGCCGGATAAGGCCCTGTCCGACGGCCCCCAGTCCCTTACCATTTCCGGATTCGAGAAACTCATGGATGAAGTCAGAAAATTAGATACCTTCCTGGGGTATTGATGGCTTGAAAGATGGTGCCTGGCCCTGATTTCTCTCCCATGGAATAACAAACCTCTTATGATATCTTGTGCAGAGGTCCCTACGATCTCGTAGCGTACCTGATGACACTTATGTCCAGCATGTCTTTCAGCTGCCGGAGCGGGATTGCATTTGGGTGTATCTGATGAATACAACAAATGTGATCGTTGTTATCAGGAGTCTGTGTCCCCAAAGCAGTGCCAAGATCATGCGAAGGAGCTTGAATGTCGTTTTCAGGCCAATGAGAGCCACCAGGACAATCGCCGCCGGTTTTACGATGTCCTTCAGCACCCTGAACCTGCGCCCCAGTTCTTTCTTGATTTCCATGAGCTCCATGACCATGTCATTAATGTCTTTTCTCAATTTCTTTTCAGCCATCTCATGTCCTCCCGCGCGCGAATGAGATCGGTTCTGACCTTGCCTAATTTTTTCTGCGCAAGCCGCAGGCCCGTCAAACCAAGGATCAGACCGCTCAACAAAAGGATGGTCGTTACAATCAGTGCCGATACCCATGGCAGAAACCACGTATTCAGCAGCAGCACCAGGGTAACCAGAGAAAAGATTCCCGCGAGTGCTATGAGCACCGCCCCGGCAATTCCCAGGATGAGTGCCGGGATGCCGGTCTTGACAGCTTCCTGAGCTACCTGTTTCACATACAATTTTTCTTTGGAGAAAAAACTCCTGACCAGGCTGAAGAACCGCACAATCAACCCGAACGTGGATCCCTCTTCAGATTTTCCCATGCTACCTCCTCTTCAATGTAATAATGAAGATTCTGTACAAACATCGAACCTATGCTATGCCTTACATTTTATATTTCTTCAATCCCAGCGCCTTCATGCGGGAATAAAGGCTCGTGCGATTCATGCCCAGGATATCGGCCGCCCCGCCGGGTCCGCTGACTCTGCCTTTCGTGTATTCGAAGACGTGCCTGATATACCTGCGCTGCAGCTCGTCGAGTGAAGGCAGGTCATCGAAGGTCCCTTGGCCCTGCCTGGTCACCTGCCGGGAACAGTGGTATCTGTAGTTCGTTGCCCTTGGTCAGGATGACTGCCCGTTCAATGACGTTCTGCAGCTCCCGGACATTGCCGGGCCAGGCATATCTCATCAGCATGCGCATGTCTTTCCGTGAAAGCTCTAGCCCAGTCCTGCCGTTTTTCTTCCATAGAGCTCAATAAAATACCTTGCCAGCTCGATGATGTCTTCCTCTCGCTCCCTCAGGGGCGGCATGGACAGGGGAAAGACATTGAGACGGTAGAAGAGGTCTTCCCGGAAACGGCCGCAGCGACCTCGTCCTTAAGGGAGCGGTTGGTGGCTGCGATGAGGCGGAAATCCGACCTGATGGCCCGTCCGCCGCCTATCCTGACAAAGGTCTTTTCCTCCAGGGTTTTCAAGAGTTTTGTCTGGAGGTGAAGCGGGAGCTCGCCGATCTCGTCCAGGAAGAGCGTGCCGTTGTGCGCCAGTTCGACCCTGCCCAGTTTCTGTCTGTCCGCACCGGTGAAGGCCCCCTTCTCATAGCCGAACAGTTCGCTCTCCACCAGGTTCTCCGGGATCGTGGTGCAGTCCACCACAATGAACGGCCCGTCGGATCGCGGCTGTTTTCGTGAATCCAACGGGCAAACACACCTTTGCCGGTGCCCGTCTCACCCGTGAGGAGCACCGTCGTGTCCGTAGAAGCAACCTGTCCTGCCATGGACAACTGCTCTCTCATAACCCGGGATCCGGCGATGAGCTGGAGTTTTTTGAACTCCTGCTCAGTGGTGTCCCGCTCTCTGGATAGCTTTTCTTTCTCTTCCCTGATCCTCATGGTATTCAGAAGGAAATCGACTATGTCGGATGTATGTCTGCCCAGGAGCGTCATCATCGTGGGGTCCAGGAAATCGAAAGCGTCCTGCATGTAAGAATTGTCGTGGTACAAGACTCCACGCGTCATGCCCTGCACCTCCACCGGGATGCACAGGACAGACCGGATCTTCCCGCCCTTCCTGGTGCCTCTGAAGGGTCATTCCTGACAACCAGCGGTTTGTTCGTACGGAAAGCCTTGATTACATGCTCCATATACGGCCCGAACCGTGACGATTCCACCTCCTCTTTTGTCAGATTGCTTGCAGCCCTCAGCTCCGGGCTCCGGGTATACTTGCCCTCGGAAAACCAGAAAAGGCCGCCCCGTTCAGCGCCGAAGAACCGGTTCGTGGACCTGATGGTTTTGTTCAGGGTTTCTTCCTGACCCATGCTTGATTTTATGGAGGTCATCTCCTCGAAATATCGCCTGAGATAATCGTCCCTGGCAGTCTGCATGTCCGGGGAGAGCAGCTTTTTTTCCAGGAGCGTCTTATATTGGTCCGGGAAGAAATCGGCTGCATGTCCGCCGAACAGACGCCATGCCTCCTGGGCATATCCGCTCGCAGCTTCCTTGTTGTCGCAGAGGAGCTCGATGTGCGCCATCTCGAGGATGGTCTTTGCCAGCTGTATATGGTTTCCCGACAGCTCGAGGCATGTCCTGCTTGCTTCGAGGTCGGCCATTAACGGTTCCTTCTCCGTGTGTCCCTGGTCCATCTTCTCCCGTGCCCTCAGGCGGAGCGCCACGCCTCGCAGATGCACGTTGATCCCGTTGAGGGTTGTTTCCATGATATCCAGATAATTCCAGTGCGGGAGGGGCGCAAATCCGTGTTTATGGAACTCGTAAAAGATCTCGATGATCCATGGTGATGAATACTGCTGGATGAGCCCTGTCTGTACTGCTTTTTCAACGGTATCCTTCATGGCCTCATAGCTCTTATCAAGGTCACCAGTCATAAAATAGAGAAGGGCAAGCCCGCCACCGGAATAATGGTATCCAAATGCATTGCTGCTTCCAGGGACTCCTGCCGGGCCTTTTTGAGATGGAACTCGGCCTCATGAAATTTTCTCACCAGGATGAGCGTCGTGCCCAGCACGGTCCTCAAAACCGAGGCCAGGGCCTTGTTGGATTTCTCCTCGGCCAGGCGGAGATTGGAATCGAGGAACCCGAAGGCACGGTGGAACTGGCCGAGGTACAGTGCGCTGTAGCTGAAGAGGATATAGGTCAGTGTCTGGATGTGTCTCTTCATTGATGCCGACGAGGTTTTCCAGATACTCCAGGTGTTTCATCACATCCCGGAACTGACCTTTCATAAAATAGAACACGGCGAGGAATTCGGCGGATTGGGAAAGGATATCCTCATCGCCCAGCTCGTTGACTTCATCAGTCCCACGGATAAGGCCAAAAAGGCCTCATCCCTTCGTCCGGTGAAATAGTAGAGCATGCCCATATGGAGGTTGATAAAGGCCTGGGAACGTTTATCACCAAGCCTGGTTGCCAGCGCCTGGGCTGTATCCAGGATCTCGCCCAGCTCGGTGATTCCCCTGCCCAGCACATAGCAGAGATTCGAGAGCTTCAAGGTCTGGGATATATAAAGAGCGCTCGTATCCGGGTCCAGGTCGAGCTTTTTCAGTCTGCTTACGGCACTCATAAGGTATGTATGGACTGTCTCGAGATTTCTCCCCTTGGCCAGTTCTCTGTCGGCAAGGTCGAATTCCAGCCTGCCGGCCTCGATGGCCCTGCCTGCCCTCTCCAGAAGACCGATGAGAACATGCGGGTCCAGTTCCTTGTCGATCTTCTTTGCATAGATGGTATCCACCAGGGCGGAAAGGTTCTTTTTCGAATTCATGCCCCGATCTTTTTTGCAACGGCCGCGGGCAGGGATGTGCCCAGCGAAAACAGCTCGTCGCTGTCCTGCCGGAGCAGGCCGGAGTCGGCTGTCTTTTTCATGAGGTCAAGGAGCTGTCCTGCAGTGAGCGGGGCAAATGTATCGAGAATATTTATATGCACAGCTCCGCCGAGGGCCTCCAGGGCAGCAAGAAATCTCCATTGTTCCGCAGTCAGGTCAGTATGGGTTCTTTCATCGATTCACCTCGTACAGTGTTACAATAAAAATAACAGATTTTCAGATATAAAGCAAGAGGCTTAATGTCTGAATACAGTCAATAGGTGTCTTAATAAAAACATAACCAGTCATGTAATTTATTATTATCCTTATATATCAATTAGTTATAATAATTATCTAATGGCACGCTCCTTGCTCATAAGAGGATACAAAGGAAAAGGATATCCTTGAAAACAGGAGGGGCCGGACATGTTCAGATTGAGTCGCAGGGAGATCATCGAAGGGCTCATAAGGCAGGGTGTCTACGGGTTGTCGAGGATCAAGTCCGAGTGCCGCCGGTTTGAGCATTACTGGGAAGAACGCATGGTTGACATGGCATGTTGAATAAAATCTTAAGAAAGGAGTTATTGAGCATACAGGTTTTCTCAATACAGCGGGATTCATTGTAAGCCATAAAAATAATTGGTGTTTAAATACTCAAAAGGGGGAATGTATGGCAATATTTACCAAGAAAGTAGCGGAAGAACTATTCGGTGAACTCTGGACAAGGATGATAAAGGATTTTGGATTTGGGAAAAGTCTCAAGGAGTCGGGAATATCAATTTACTTTGTCGTGACTGAACCCGATATGGTCATGTTTGTCGATGAAAACGGCCCCATCTTCGGTGCTGAGGCGGAGAAGAAAGTGCCAGTGGTCACCATGAAGATGAAAGGCGACATCGTACACAAATTCTGGCTGAAAGACCTGAATGTCCCCATGGCACTGGCTTTGCGCCAGGTCGTGGCAAAGGGACCAGTGAACAAGGTCCTACAGCTTCTGCCCCTCATGAAACCGGGTATGAGATATATCCCGAGTACTGCAAAAAGTACAACCTCCCTATGAAAGGATAAGGGGGCCAGACATGGAATATTTCGATATCCAATTCATGAACCTGACAGAAGATGACATAGCCCTGAAAAAGGCGGCCCATAAGTTTGCCGAGGAGGTCATGAGACCTGCAGCAAAGGAGCTGGATAACATGTCCGCCGAGGATGTGGTGGCCAACGTCTGCCCTTGTGGCCATTCTTGAAGAAAGCTTATGAGCTAGGCTACCACAAGACCTGCTGCCGGAGTACTACGGAGGGTTGGGCCTGAGCCCCCTCCAGATCCACATGGTATCCGAGGAGTTGGCCTGGGGAAGCTTCGGGCTATCCATACAGCTTGGCGTTATCGCCTTCCCGTTCTACGTTGCGTGCCTGGCCGGGAATGAGGAGCTCATCGAGAAATATGTAAAACCGTTCTGCGACATGCACCGATGCAAGCATCAGGGGTTGTTGGGCCATCACGGAGCCGGACCATGGCTCGGATTACATTGCCTCGGGTGAGGATTACTTCACCACTCCCAAGATGCGGGGGAATGTCCAGGCCCGCCTGGAGGGTGACGAATGGAATCATCATCTGTCAGAATTTAGTATGGGTTCTGGTTGAGGCACCATTGCCACCCATGCCCTTCTGTTTCTACAGATCGACCCGAAACAGGGTTTCGGCGGAAATGGCATCTGCGTTCTCCCCCTCGACCTCGACGGTGTAACTAGGGGCAAGCCGCTTGAGAAGCTCGGACAGCGTGATCTGAACCAGGGCGAGATCTACTTCGACAATGTGAGAATACCCAAGAACTGGATGATTGCAGATCCGACGTTCTATAGGCCCCTTTTAGAGATGGTCCTTGCCGCAGCCAACATGGTCATGGCCACGTTTTCAACGGGCATTGCCCGGACAAGCATTCGAAGAGGCCCTTGTATATTCGAAAGAGCGGGTCCAGGGTACACGGCCACTCATGGAGCACTATGTGCACAAACAACGTGTCTTCAAGCTGTTCGCGCGTACAGAGGTCTGCCGGGCAATCTCACGTAACGTGGTCAACCTAAACTTGAATGTTTCCCCTCCTCTTACGGAAGTATCCGCTGGTGGCAAAGTCCCAGTGCACTGAGATGGCCTACCAGAACGCCCATGATCTGATCCAGATCATGGGAGGTAATGGGCTGACAAAAGAATATATCGCTGAGAAACTCTTCAGGGATGCCCGGGCCACCCTCATCGAAGATGGCAACAACGAGACCCTGGAGCGGCATGGCGGACATATCCTCGCAGAGGTATACCCGCGTCCGCCGCTGGATTTCTAGTCTGGTTACAGGACACTTGGATCTTAAAAGGGGGGAAAACGATGTCAAGGATTCATATTGAAGAATGGCCTCCGTATACACCCTCTGAGCAAGCAAAGAAGGACAATGTGCTGTTAGCGGCAAAACTCATGACCAATGCCGCCCTGACAGCACCGTTCACAGGTGGTGTAAGCGGGATTGAGGCTGAAATAGCCTATGGACAGAAAGAACTGGAATACATTGCAGGGAGATGGAGCGCCTTGGCCAACCACGAGGTACCCGAGAGACTTAAGAAACCGTTTCTCTATGAGGCGGTGATGGTCAGGGAAAGCGATGTTATTGTTTGTAAAGGAAACGACATGGAGCCTTGAGCACACCCATGGATGCGGCGTGTGGCCTGTGCGGCGGCGAGCAGGGATTGTTCGTTCGTCTACAACAAGGTGAAGCACCTCAATGGTATCATAGATACTCACCGATCACCGAGAGAACCACTGCGATCAAGGGCCCGCTTTGTACGCTCAGGGCCCACGATACCGGGTATGCAGTGGGATCTGCCCTCTCGATCGCATCGAGTCTATTTGTGGACGCCAAACCATGCTACTCGGTGGGGCTCACCAGAAGAACCTGATTTATCATGAATTCAGAGGTGGTCGTGGGTATCCTGGTGGGTGCCATGGCAAAGAACCCCTACGCCGACATCCCGACTGACTACCATCTGACGAACATGACCGAGGGTAGATGCAGTAAGGAAGATCTCCATCATTACCCGCCAGATGGCAAACCATCCGTATCTCAGGTTCGATCCCAGCAAGCCCAAGGGATCCAAAGACAAGAAAAAAGAAAAGAGGAGCTAGGCTATGGCAATATATAGTGGAGAGCAAGCCACTCAAGAATACCTCCTGGAAGTAACCAAAGGATGCGCAGTTGCAGCTGCCAAGGCCCCGACCCTTACGAACTCGCTGGGTCTTCGGACTGAGATCGTTACAGGAGAAGACCTCGATCCCATAATCGACGTCCTGGAGACCTTCGGGCAGACATCCACGTTCCAGATGCACGATGCCGTGGCATATAAAGCCATCGCCGAGAAAGGCATACTGCCACCCATACTGCTAATGGGCGCAGACCTCTGCAAGCCGGTCTTGTGGGACTGTGGGGCGTGCGGTTTTCCCTCGTGTGGTGAATACATCAAGTTTGTCAGCCGGAACAAGGGTATGGGGATAGGTGCTTACGGGCCATCATGCGTGTGGAAGGTGATCGATTTCGGAATGGCCGCAGACTATGCCTGCGCTGCAGCTGCGATGCATCGTGTCGAGGCAAGGTTAATGTTCAGTATCGGTGCAGTGTCCATGTTCCTCGGACACCTGGAGGGGGCATCTTTGTCCTCGGATTGCCCGTCGGCCCGGTGGGTCTTAATAACTGGTTCGACCGTGAGAGCTGGCTGGATGCGTTCAACTACCAACAGAGGACACTAGGTCAGCTGGCCGGTGGACCAGATCTTTCCATGGCCTTTTCCGGAGGCGGGAATCCCATCATCAAGACAAAACCCGACTGGTAGGAAAACCCAACATTCATGAAGGTGGAACAGGACGAGGAGTTCCTACAAAAGGACGCCGAGGGCAAGGCAAAGGTCTTTGAGAAGATCATGAAGTACCGCGGCGTTCTTCCAGAGGACGAATAATCATTCTGTGAGGGGTGGTTTTCTCCAGCCATACGTAGGGGAAAATCACCTGAACAGTGAAAGGATTCCACAAAAGATATGAAAGAGATCTGTACTACTGAATACAAGGAGGCAGCTGAGAATGCGTGATGTATATATAATTGCAGTTGGTATGACCCGGTTCGGCAAACACCTGGACCGCACGGAAAAGGATCTGGTAGCTGAGGCATTTACCAAAACCATGGATGATACCCCTGAAGTCAAGATCAGTGATATCCAGTCTGCATTTTTTTCCAATACGGCCTGGGGCTTTTTCAACATGCAGCATTCCATAAGGGGCAAGTGGCGCTCAGGCCACTGGGGATAGAGGGTATTCCTATCACCAATGTCGAGAATGCCTGTGCCTGTGCATCCACAGCACTTCACTGTGCATATAAGGATGTAGCCAGCGGCATGTATGAGTGCTCGTTGGCCATCGGTATGGAGAAGCTCTACAACGAGGACAAAGCAAAGACCATGATGGCTTTCAATGCCGGGATGGATGTTTCCAACATGGAAGCACACTTGAAAGCATTGAGGGGCATCATGGACGGAGTGAAGCTGGATATCCCGGTCGATGACGGCGGGGCAGGTGCCGGAAAGACCAGGAGCGCCTTCATGGACGTGTATGCCAAGCTGCTCAGGTGGCATATGGCCACCTTCGGGACCACCCAGCACCAGCTGGCGGTCATTGCTTCGAAGAACCACTTCCACAGCTCCATGAACCCCAACGCCCAGTTCCAGAATACCATGACCGTGGATGAAATCTGCAGGGAGCCTGTTATCTGGCCGCTGACCGTTCCCATGTGCGCTCCCGTGGGTGATGGTGCAGCTGCTGCGATCGTATGCTCGGGGGATTTCCTGAAGAAGCTAAGTCGGCCCGTCCGGTGAAGATCCTGGCATCGGTGCTGGGTTCCGGCACCAACCGGAGACATGACCAGGTGGATCTGGATATCGCGGTGCGGCTTTCCCTCCAGGCATATGACATCGCCGGGGTCGGGCCTGAAGACATCGACGTGGCCGAGGTGCACGATGCCACCGCATTCGGAGAGCTGCACCAGTGCGAGTCACTGGGATTCTGTCAGATCGGAGAAGGCGGACCCTTTGCAGAGAGCCGGTGCCACGAAGCTGGGCGGGAAGATACCCATGAATACCTCGGGCGGGCTCGAATCGCGCGGGCACCCGGTGGGTGCTTCCGGGCTCGGCATGATCCACGAGCTGGTCACCCAGCTCAGGCACGAGGCAGGTCCCAGGCAGGTTCAAGGCTGCAGGCTTGCCCTTGGGGAAAACGGCGGCGGTAACATAGCCTTTGAAGAGGCATCCATGACTATCCACATCCTTGAACGGATGAATAAGAAATGAAAAGAATGGCTTAATCTCAATACCCTCTTTGATCCGGTGGCACCTCCGGCGTCACCGGATCCTTTTATTATCGAGAGCGCATAAGTAATTGTAATTAAATAATTTGAAAAAAAAAGGAGTGCTTCATGGACCGATTCAAGACGAAAACAGTCGTGATAACCGGCGCGGGCAGCGGGTTCGGCCGCGGGCTTGCACTTGATTTTGCCAAGCTCGGCTGGAAGGTGGCTGTCAGTGACATCAATATGGCCAGGGCCGAGGAGACGGTGCGGCTCATGAACGGGAACGGCCAGGGTCTTGTGGTCAAGTGCGATGTCACCAGGCCCGAAGAGGTGCAGGGACTGGCTGATGCCGTGATTTCCAAATGGGGCACTGTGGATATCATCATCAACAACGCAGGTGTACCGGTCGTAGGGTTCATGGAAAAGATCCCCCTGGAAGACTGGAAATTCGAGATCGACATCATGCTCATGAGCGTCATCTACGGGTGCAGGACCTTCATCCCCATCTTCAAGAAGCAGGGATGGGGGCACATCGTGAACGTGGCCTCGTCAGCCGGGATCTGCTCATTACCCGAGATGTCACCCTACAATGTGACAAAGGCCGGGGTCATCTCGCTCTCAGAGACCCTCCGAGGGGAGGTCAGGGGAAGCAATATCGGGGTCACGGTCGTGTGCCCGACCTTCTTCAAGACAAACCTTATGGACCAGGTGCGTGTCACGGATGAGCATCAGCGCAAGATGGCTGATGCCTTTTTCGATAAATTCTCATTCGGCACGGTCGAGAGTGTCAGCAGAGCGACCTTAAAAGCCATTAAGAAGAACAAGCTGTACGTGCTTCCCCAGCCGGATTCCAAGCTCTTCTGGTTCTTAAAGAGAATGACACCGAACACATACTACAATGTCAATGCATTCCTGTACTCACGAGGCATCCTGGATAAGATACTGGGGATTTAAGGGGGAATTGATCACATGAAGAATGAAACCCGCAGGCAGATCTATTTTCTGGGGCATTGTGGAACTTCGGCTTTGCATTATCCGGACTTGCATTGCCCAAGATAACCATGTGGCTCATATCCGGATCAACAAAGGTCATTACCGGGGTCCTGGCACGGACCTTCTTTGCGTTCTTCTGGGTAGCGGTGGGGGTCTTCGGGTTGGGATACTATCTGGTGTCCCGTGATCCGGACAAGAACGAGGCGGTCATCTGGACAGGGTGCCTTGCCAAGGTGCTCATCTTCCTCATCTTCGGCCGACTCTATCTTCGCAGGCAGATAAAACTCTTCGGCTTCTTAGCGGCTCTGGGTGACCTCATCTGGACCCTGTTCTTCCTTGCTGCCCTTCGGGGAGAAAAGACAAAAGTGGTTGCCTGAGCGAAAGGAAGGTTAAACATATGGCAGTGGAGATAAAGGAAGTAAAAAAGGACAAAGGGGAATTTCTAAAGAGTCTGGAAGAGAACTTCACGGAGACAGAAAAGGTCATATTCAGCCGCAGAAGCACCCGCTGGTACAAGAAGGATCAGGTGCCCGAGTTCATGGTGAAGCGGATCCTGGAGGCGGGCAGGTTCGCACCGTCAGCCGGGAACTGCCAGCCGTGGAAGTTCGTTGTGATCAGGGATCCCAAGGTCATCGGTGACCTCACTAAACAGTGTCGTCATGATCTGCAAGCTGTTCAAGGCGATCCTCGAATACCGCACGCCCGGGAATTTCTGGAAGTTCCCCATAGCGAAGCTCTATACCCATCTCATGCCGAAAAAGCTTCATCCCGTGCCGTTCAGCGCCATCTCCCTGATAGCGGACGGGAAACTGAGGCTGTATCATGGTGCGCCGACTGTCATCCTCATATTCAAGGATATGCGCGGGGTGTCCAACCCGGACCTCGACTGCGGGATTGCGGGCCAGAACATGGCTCTGGCGGCCCACAGCATGGGTCTGGCGACCTGCTGGGTGAGCTTCGCCAGCGTGGCTTTCGACTATCTCGGCTTTAAGTGGAACAAGGTGTTCGGCATCAAGTACCCCTACAAGTTCATCACCAGCCTTGCGGTAGGCTGGCCCATGGGAAAGCCTGACGGGTTCGTGGAGCGGCCGACCCATAGATCGCCTGGATGAGAACGGGAAGACAGACCATCAGGGACGCCAGCAAGACGGGGTCCGGTATAAGCCTCTCGGAAAAGTTCACTGTTCCCAATTACAAGGACCTCGCAGACCCACTGGGGAGAGCTCTTCTTCGACTATGACAAGTGCAACGGATGCGGAACCTGCGAACGCATCTGTCCGGCAAGCGCCATAGAGATGAAGGACAAGAAGCCCGTGATGGCTGGAAGAGGCGGATGCATGGCATGCGGCGACTGCATGGCCATCTGCCCGAAAGAAGCCATACGCATGAAATCGAGCTACCGGTTCACGGAGCATTTCAAGACCATTGATCCCGGCGATCTGAAGCTGCCGAGGATGAAGTAGCACACACGATAATCACACATATAAGGAAAGGAGAATATTATGGCCGCTGCAACCAACTGGGCGACCCTGCTCGAAGAGCAGGCAGCCAAACTGAAGGACAAAACCTTTTTATACATTGTGTACCAGGACCGCTCCGTCAGTTATGCGGACATGGACCTGAACGCCAACAGGATAGCGAACTTTCTGCTGAACCTGGGGGCTGCTCCGGGTGACGGCATCGCCACCCTCATGAACAACTCGACCGAGTTCCTGGATATCTTTTTCGGCATCCAGAAGATCGGGATGTACGTGAACACGGTGAACACCTCGCTGCGCGGCGACCAGCTCGCCTACACCATTGACAACAGCGACACGAAATACCTGGTGGTGGACCACGACCTTCTCGACATCTACCAGAGTGTTGCAGACAAGACCCCCAAGGTGGAGCGTGTAATCGTCAACACCCTCGAGGCACCTGCGGGCTTCAAGGTCCCCAAGGGTATGATCGACCTGAAGGATGCATACCATATCGATGTTCCCACCACGAAACCGGAAGTGAAGTTCGACGAGAACTCCATCCTCATGCTCATGTACACATCCGGCACCACCGGACTGCCCAAGGGTGTGGTCATGCGGTACAACAAGAACATCATCGACAGGCTCAAGATGCTCGCGGGCATAATACTCACACCGGATTCGGTTTACTATACCGCACTCCAGCTCTTCCACGGCAACGCGCTCTATGTCACCACCACCTCTGCACTGGTCGTGGGGTGCACGGTGGCCCTGTCCAAGCGGTTCTCGGCCAGCAGGTTCTGGGAGGAGATAGCAAAGTCCAAGGCAACGGTGTTCAATACCATCGGCGCCATCATCCCCATCCTCATGAAGCAGCCGGAAAGCCCCTATGAAAAGAACCACCAGGTGGTGAGGGTCCTTTCGGCCGGGTGCCCTGCAGCCCTGTGGGAGCCCTTCGAGAACAGGTTCGGCGTCAAGATCTGGGAGGCCTATGCGGCCATCGACGGGACCGGGTTCATCGCCAACTTCGGCGACGGGCCCAAGGGCTCCATCGGCAAGCCCATGAACTCCATCATCAGGCTCGTGGACGAGAAAGGCAATGATGTTTCAACAGGCGCCACCGGTGAGCTCCTGTTCAAGGTGGACCCCAACAAGAAGAGCACGGTGGAGTACTACAAGAACCCGGATGCATCAGGCGAGAAGACAAAAGGCGAATGGGAGTATACCGGCGACCTCATGTACCAGGACGAGCAGGGTTACATCTACTTTGTGGGCCGCAGCACCGACTCCATGCGGAGAAGGGGTGAGAACGTGTCGGCCTATGATGTGGAGCAGGCCATCCTCAAGCATCCGTCCGTGCTGGAGGCGGCTGTGTATGCGGTGCCATCCGAGATGACCGAGGATGATATCATGGCTTCGGTCAAGCTCGTGGAGGGGAAAAAACTTGCCGGTAAAGAATTGTGGGACTTTCTCCAGGACAAGCTCGCAAAGTTTGCCATACCCCGATACCTTCGTATGGTGGATGACTTCCCCCGGACCGAGACCTTCCGCATCAAGAAGGGTGAGCTGAAATCCATAGGAGTCACTAAAGATACATTTGATGCAGAAGTATAATTAAGAGAAACAGACGGGCTGATACACGAGAGGAAGGCTCATAAGGGCATGGTCAGTATTAGGATAAGAGGCGTTTACTGGTTCTCAGGGTAACGTTTCATCTTGATGCCGAGCTTCCGCATCTTCCCCCTCAGGGTGGACGGGTTCAAGGCCAGGAGCTCTGCCGTCCCTCCTTTGCCCGCGATACGGCCTTTTGTCAAAGTGAGGGTTTTCCTTATGTACTGGTCTATCATTTCATCCATGGTCGGGTAACGTTCAGGCGGGGTAAGGTATTCCATATCCGGTTGAGTGTGAAGGGCATCTGACAGGTTCGGGAATGAGAGGGATCCCTCACCGCTGATAATCAACGCACGTTCTATGACATTTTGAAGCTCCCGCACGTTTCCCGGCCAGTCGTATCTCTGGAGTTGCTCTATGGCCCCCGGCAGGAAACGGTATGTATGGGGAAGGTTCATCTCCACGGATTGCCGCCGGGCAAAATACTCAGCCAGGGCAGGTATGTCGACCTTGCGATCCCTCAAAGGCGGGATACGTATGGGAAAGACATTGAGCCGGAACCACAGATCGCTTCTGAACTGCCGGTTCTCCACCATGCTTGCCAGATCCCGGTTGGTGGCGGTGATGACCCGGACATCGATGGATATGGACCTGCTGCCGCCTACCCGCTGGAAGGCCATGGTCTGGATCACCCTGAGCAACTTGACCTGGGCCTGCAGGGAAAGCTCGCCGATCTCGTCCAAGAAGATGGTGCCCCTGTCCGCCTGCTCGAAATATCCTTTCTTCAAGCTGGTGGCGCCTGTAAAGGCCCCTTTTTCATAACCGAAGAGCTCGCTGTCCAGCAGTGTCTCAGGTATGGCCCCGCAGTTCACACTGATGAGCGGCCCGTCGGAACGGCTTGAGCGATGATGGATGGCATTGGCAATGACCTCTTTGCCGGTGCCGGTTTCCCCCATGAGGAGCACCGGTACATCGAGTGGGGCAGCCTGATCAACCAGGGACATGACCTCCTTGAGCCCTGCCTCTGCCCCGATGACGCGGTATGCCAGCCGGTTCCGGATCTCCTGGTTCTCTATGATGAGGCGCTCCCTGAGGCTCGCGATCTCCAGCTGGGACAATATATGACGCACAGCACCTGCGACCGGTTCAAAGAGGTCTTCCAGCAACTTGAGGTGTACCCCCTTATAACGATCTTTTCCAAAGGCCACCAGGCCAAGGACACCATACCGTACCGGTCCGAGCCCCATGTTGAGGATTATGGTGGAACCGACGTCTTCGATGCCAAGATGTGCACCGACTTCCCTTGTTACCGGATGCTCTTGTACATTACTGATCATAATTGTTTTCTGCTGAACCATCTTCAGTGCTTCTGCCTGAGCGATCTCGGACAGCCTGATCGTTTCATCGGCGAGGATTACCCCGTCATCCGTCACAAATGACCTGTACCACAAGGTGCCGCGCTGTGAGTCGTAGATGGGAAGGTTCATGAAATCCAGCGGGAAATGCTTCCTCAGGAATTTGTAGACTTCGTTGATGGAGGACTCCAGATCCTTGCTGGAGAAAACTCTCTGGGTGAATGTATCGATGGACTTCTTGTCTATCAGGGTCGTAGGTTTATGCATAATAAGGACGCCGCCTTAAGTGTCAAATATGACGATTTGGTCAATATGTTAAGCACAATAATATCATATTTGACGTCTAACAATCAAATCAATCATGCAACCATATGATATTACAAGCAGACAGCTCCTGGCACGACATTTGATTATAAAGGATATGGTTTAGGTTTTTATCTGCACCATAGACCTGATCGAAAGGAAGACTCACCATGCTCTCAGTAGGATTGGACATCGGTTCCATCACCACCAAGATAGCTGTCATGGATGACCAGAAAATCCTGGGTACGGATGTCGCCTTCACGGGCTATAACCCTGAGAAGGCCTGGAAGGATATCCTGGATAGGATGCTCTCAAGGCTGAGCCTTAAGGAATCATCCATAGACCGCATCGTGTCGACGGGCTATGGCCGGAACAACGTGAGCATATCGCACAAGAAGATCACCGAGATCCTCTGTCATGCAGAGGGCGCCAGGCATTTCCTGCCGAAAGTGCGCTGCGTCATCGACATCGGGGGACAGGACAGCAAGTTCATCCGCATGGACGAAGGCGGGGGAGTAGCGGACTTTGTCATGAACGACAAGTGCTCTGCCGGCACAGGGCGTTTTCTCGAGGTGATGGCCCGGGCACTGGAGGTTCCCCTGGATGAGTTCGGGATCATGTCCGGCAGGGCTAAGAACACGGTACGGATAAGCAGCATGTGCACGGTATTCGCGGAATCCGAAGTGATCTCGCTCATCAGTAAGGGTGAGTCCCGGGAGAACATCATCGCCGGCATCCACGAATCCATTGCTTCGCGCATGGTCTCCATGATGGGCCGCACCGGGGTAGTCAAGCCGGTGGTGATGACCGGCGGGGTGGCCATGAACATGGGCATAAGGAAGGCATTGGAGAAGAGGCTGGGCCTGAAGCTCGACGTGCCCGAGACGGCCCAGGTCAACGGCGCCATCGGCGCGGCTATCCTTGCCCAGAACCAGTAGGGTTAAGAACAAAAAGACATTCCGTGGAAAGTTCACTGAGGAGGATCCTATGGATTCAGGAAAAACAGAGAAGACCCTGGGAAAGTTCGCTTACTATGACACCGGTCACGAGTTCCCCGAGGAGATCGTCATGGCTGCGGGATTCATGCCGTACAAGATCCTGGGAGACGTTCACGAGCCCACTGACCATGCAGACAGTTATGTGCACAACTACATCTGTCCCTACTCCCGCAGCGCGCTGACCGAGGGGCTGGCGCATTCGGATGAGTGGGCCGGTATAGCCTTCTGTCACGGCTGCGACACCACAAACAACCAGTATGACATATGGAAATATCATGTCGAAACACCCTTCCTGTACTGGATAAACACACCGGCTAATAACAACAAGACATCAAGGCCGTTCCACATACGAGAGCTGAAGCGCTTCATCGATCATCTCGAAAAGAAGTTTAACGTAACTATAACCGCTGACAAGCTCAATGATGCCATCAAGGTTTCCAACAAGGTAAAGGGCCTCATGCGGCAGCTCGCCTCGCTACGCTCGAATAAGGACATCCCGAACGCCGATTACCATGAAATCGTCAGGAAAAGCGTCCAGATGCCCAAGCGCGAGTTCATCAATGAGCTGGAGTCCACTCTTGAGGACTGGAAGAAAAGGCCCGAATTCCCTTCAAGCATGCTCCCGATACTCCTTACCGGTTCGGATATCACGTATCCGGAGTGGATGGATGTGCTCGAAGAGTGCGGGATTGCGAGTCGTGAGAGACGACATGTCCCTGGGGGAGAGATATTTCGCTGAAACGATCCGTGAGACCGGCGATCCTGTTGAGGCGCTCGTGGAATACAACTCCAAGATCCCCCAGCCTCCCACCCGTCTACCCTTCGAGGCGAGACTGGACTATCTTTTCAGATGCCTCCAGGAAACCCCGGTCAAGGGAGTGGTGTACCAGACGCTCAAATTCTGCGAGCCCCACCTCCTCGATCTGCCGTTCGTGGTGGACCGGATCAAGAAGGCCGGACACAGGGTGATCACCATCGAGCGTGAGTATACCCCGGTTATCGACCAGCAGGTGGTGAGCCGCCTGGAAACCTTTAGAGAGATCATTTGATCAGGAGGACCGCCATGATAAATATAACCCGCTTCATCTTCAAAAATCCGAAAATGCTCGTCGAAGGATTGAGAGGCTATTTGAAGCAGCCTCTTACCCCGCGGATGTTCCAGATTATCATGCAGTATATCAACCGGACGAAACTGATGAAATTATTCCCCTGGGTCAAGACAGGGTCGTTCACCGCCGGGTTTCCAGTGGAGTTCGGACGCGCCTTCGGTTTATTTCCGTATTACCCGGAGGCATATGCAGCATTGACCGGCGCCGCCGAATGTACACTTCCATCCATCGAACACGCAGAGAGCCTCGGCCTCAGCAAGGACCTGTGCAGCTATATGAAGACGAGCATCGGCGCATCACGCCTGGGCTGGCCCGAGGATTTCGGCGGCAACGAGCCGACTGATCTCTATTTCTCAGCCAACATGGTGTGTGACACCCACATGAAATGGCTGGAAAACGACGCGAAGGTCTTTGGCAAGCCCCATTTCGGCCTGGATGTTCCCAGTTACGTGGCCGGGGAGGGAGAGGAGAGGCTCGAGGAATACATAGACTACGTGGAAGCACAGCTGTGGGACCTCATAAGGTTTCTCGAAAAGCACACCGGAAAGAAATTCAACGAGAGCAAGTTCCTGAAGACCATAGACAGGTCCTATGAATTGAGCCGTCTGTTCATGGATGTCTATGACTACCGTAAGCGGTTCCCGGCAAATCGTTATTTCGAGTGGGTGAGACTGTACATGCTGCCGCTCGTGTGCCAGTGGAACGAGAAAGACGCGGTGAGATTCTATCGCAAGCACCTCAAAATGGCCCAGAAACGCTATGGCGAAAACAAGGTCATTGAATCGGGCAGGGAGAAATACCGGGTGGCCTGGGAAGGGATCACCATCTGGTACAAGGTCGATCTCTACAGGAAGGTGCTCGCCGAAAGGGGTGCCAGAATTGTCGCCGAGTCATATACCGAATCTTTCGCCATTCGCAAGAAGCCCGCGGCCCCCACCGTGAAAGAAACCCTGAGGCAGATTGCACGGGAGCTCATGATTGCCCCGTACACCATGAACCTGGATTTAAGGATCAAGCATTTCGACAAGCTCATCGAAGATTACGACCTAGACGGCATCATCATGCTCGCCAACCAGAGCTGCAGGCCGCAAAGCACCGGGCTTCAGGATCTGCGTGACGCCATTATCAAGAAACATGGCATACCTGTGCTGATGCTGAACACCGACCACTGCGATCCCAGGGCATACGCCGAAGGGCCCATCAATACGAGGATCGACGGCTTTATTGAAATGATGGAAGCGAACAAGAAGAGGAAGGACAAAGCAGCCTAAGGATGACCGTGAAGGCCTGTCGACAAGGCCTGAATTTTTGAGTCATCTTGAAGGCAGTAATCCGATGCAAGGAGGGAAAGGGAAAATGGTCCGCAAGGGACAGGCTCTTGAAGTGAACGGTATCCGGTTCAATGTGATTATTGAAGGCCAGGGCCCCGATGTGATCCTTCTGCACGGGTTCCCGGATTCCTCCTATCTCTGGCGCAACCAGATCCCTACCTTGGTGCAGGCAGGATACCGCGTCATCGCACCTGACCTGAGGGGATTCGGCCAGACCGAGGCCTCTCTGGGCAAGGCCAAGTATGCTCTCGATACGCTCATTAAAGACGTAACAGGCCTGATGGACAACTTGGGCATCAAGAAGGCTTCTCTGATCGGGCACGACTGGGGGGCGATCCTCGGATGGTTCATCACCATCGAGCATCCCGAACGTGTGGAACGCTATGTAGCGTTGTCAGTGGGCCATCCTTCATCCTTCAAAAAGGGCGGGGTCGAGCAGAAGCTGCGCTCCTGGTATGCCTATGCATTTCAGCCCCCTGTCATTCCGGAAATCATGACACGGGCGTTCAACTGGCTGCTCGCGCGTCTCCTTACGCAAAATCATCCGGAGACGGGCCACTGGATCGAGGACTTGTCACGGCCCGGAAGGCTCACGGCCGGCATGAACTGGTACCGTGCCAACATCATGCGTGTTCTTTTCGGCAGCCACCGGCGTGTAAGAATTCCCGTGTTCGGCATATGGAGCAGCGGTGATATCTTCCTGACTGAACGCCAGATGAAGCTGAGCACACTCTATGTGGATGCCCCCTGGCGATACGAGCGCATCGATAACTCGAGCCACTGGATTCAGCTGGACGCACCGGAACGCCTGAACAAACTGCTGATCGATTACCTGGGGCAGCCCGTGGGGTGAGAGCAGATACTGTGGCGCAATAAAAGATGAAGGAGAATTTACCATGAAAGATCTCAAGGACAAGATAGTAGTGATCACCGGGGCTGCAAGCGGCATCGGTCTCGAGATGGCCCGTGTTTTTGCGCGTGAAGGTGCAAAGCTCGCCCTCGCGGATATCAATGCGTCCGGCCTGGAAGGGGTGAAGAAGGATTTCGAGGCCATGGGCCGCACCGTATACACCCAGGTGGTGGATGTGACGAAAAAGGAGCAGGTAAAGGATTTCTGTGACAAGGTATACGATAAGATGGGCCGGGTCGATGTCCTGTGCAATAACGCCGGCGTTGGCTGGGCAGGCAAATTCGAGGACTGGACCCTGGAATCCTGGGAGCAGATCGTAGCAGTCAATCTGTGGAGCGTCATTTATGGCTGCCATTACTTCTATCCCCGTATGATCAAGCAGGGCGGCGGCGGGCATATCGTGAACACGGCATCGGGTGCGGGACTTCACCCCGCTCCGCTTCTGACGGCATACTGCACCACAAAACACGGAGTCGTCGGATTCAGCGAGACGCTGCGGGCCGAAGCGGCTCTGAACGGCATCGGCGTTACGTCCGTATGTCCGGGGATCGTAAAGACGAATATCACGGTAACCGGCAAGGTGTTCTCCAGGACCGCCAACTCCACTATTGACCAGCTCAGGGAAAAACTAGATGGTTTTTACACCAAGACGGCCATGAAACCTGACTATGTGGCAGAGAAGATCGTCAAGGCGGTGAAAAAGAATACAGCCGTCCTGCGTATCGGCCCTGATGAATTCATCAACGATAATATTCACAAGCTGAGCAGGGCCTTGCATTCGTTCGTGACCCAGAAAATCGTAAAGCTCGTACTTGCCCGGCTGTAATGATCAGAGACTGGGGATAAAAGTATAAATTATAAAAGGGGATATGTCATGAATACTGCTGCTATGGAAGAGATTTACAAACTCAAGCCCGTTAAGGCCAGACAGATTGGCATGATTGTCAGGGACATAGACCGATCGGTGGAATACTTCTCTAAGATCTACAATATCCGGCCATGGTTTCGTGCGAGATTTACCGAGATGCAAACTTTATACCGTGGCAAGGAGGTGGATCTTGCTGCGGAGGTAGCCGTAGGATTCTCCGGGGGTGTGGAGATCGAGCTTATTCAGATGAACAATGACGTTGAGAATCTCTACTCCGACGTCCTGAGGAAACAGGATGGCGGTATTCATCATATCGGATTTTTTGTCAAAGATATAGACCGACAAGTCGCAGCCATGAAGGCTATGGGCGTTGAGCCCATACAGAGTGGCAGATTGAAGTCTCCTGCCGGTGCTGTCACAACGTACGCCTATTTCGATACGGTGGATACCTGCGGTGTCATTACAGAGTTCATTGAAACTAAGTTTTTCGGTGTGACCATGCCACACGCGAAGTTCCTAATGCAGCTCAGCTCCATCACCGGCGATGTCACACGTATCATTCATTGAAGGAGGATCTATGAAAAGACATATGTTCGAGGTAATACTCGGGGCTGTTTTCATTGTTTTCTTTCTTTTCTTCTGGCTCTGGCATTCGCCCGTGACAGGCAAGCTTACCCAGGACGAAATCAACCGCTACATGGGAATGATCGAAAAGAGCGCCTTCCCGCCGAATGAAAGGGCGGAGACCCTGGCGCGCCTGAAGGCTTGGGCGGAGAACGATGACGGCAAACCGGTCTTCATGCTCAACCTTATGCGCAACTTCCCCCAGGTGAAGCCTTATCCCGGGGCCCCGGACTTCAAAGGCACGCCTGCCGAGTCGAACAAGATCTATGAGAACGCGGTCATACCGCTCCTGTTAAAACGGGGAAGCTATCCCGCGTATCTCGGGAGGCCTCAGGGCAAAAACCTGTTCGGATACAAGCCTGAGCTGAACAACTGGGATGAGGTGATCGTGGTGCGGTACCGCGACCGCCGGGCCTTCATGGATCTGCTGGCCGACCCCAAGTACGTCCCGTACATGCCCTACAAGCTCATGGCATCCGAGCTGAACCTCCTGCCCACATCGGGCGAGCTGGTCCTGCCCGACTTCCGGATCATTGTCAGCGGACTGCTGCTCATCGTCTTCCTGGGAGTGGGTTGGTTCAGGGCTGAGCGAAGAAAGGCATAGGAATGAAGGGAGGATTATTCAGATGAAAGATCTCAACGGCAAGATAGTGGTGATAACTGGCGCTGCCAGCGGCATTGGCCTGGAGATGGCCCGCGCATTCGCACGGGAAGGAGCAAAGCTGGCCCTGGCGGATATAAACGAACAGGGACTGGAAGCGGTCAGGAAGGAATTCGAGGCATCAGGCAGGGCTGTATACACCCAGGTGGTGGATGTCTCAAAAAAGGAGCAGGTGAAGGATTTCTGCGATAAGGTGTACGAGAGTATGGGTAGGGTCGATGTCCTGTGCAACAACGCAGGCATCGCCACGGCCGGGAAGTTCGAGAAACTGCCCATGGAGTCCTGGGAGAAGATCATGGGGGTCAATCTGTGGAGCGTGATCTACGGCTGCCACTACTTCTACCCCCGCATGATCGACCAGGGCGGCGGAGGCCACATTGTGAACACGGCCTCAGGTGCCGGCCTTGGACCTTTGCCTCTCATGACTGCCTACTGCTGCACCAAGTTCGCGGTGGAGGGGTTCTCCGAGACTCTCAGGGCTGAAGCGGCCCTCCACGGCATCGGGGTTACGGCAGTGTGCCCCGGGGTGGTGAAGACGAACATCACGGTTACCGGCATAAAGGTGTACTCTGCAACATCCGACGGGCAGGATATGGTCAAGAAGCTCGACGGATTCTACGCCAAGCGAAATTACACACCGGACAGGGTGGCGAAGAAGGTGGTGAAGGCGGTGAAGAAGAACACGGGCGTACTCCTCGTCTGCCCCGAAACCTACATGGGCGACCTCACCCACAAACTGAGCCGTACCTTTTCCATATATCAGGCCAAGCAGCTTGCAGGCATGTTCGGCAAACATATTTGAGACGCGAAGCCGTCATCAGAGATGAAAGGAGAACTCTACATGAGTATTTCAATACCGCTCCCCGAGATTGGGAGCCTGCCTTCCGGGATCAGGGAAGCTGTCGAAGCGATTCCGCTCAACATCTTCCGCATGGCAGCAAACGCCCCGGCCAGCTTCATGGCCCTTGCTGCGTTTGCCCGTTCCATCCTTTTCGAGAGCCAGTTCGACCCGCGAAAACGTGAAATCGCAATCTTGCGGGTCGCACGGGTCACTGAGGCGAACTACGAGTGGACCCATCATGTCACCGTAGCCAGGCAATGCGGCGTCACCGAGGAGCAGATCGAAAAGATCAGGACCGAGGACCCGGTAACCTCCCTCGACGATGAATGCAATCTTCTCTGCCGGGTGGCGGATGAGATCAGCCGGAACGTAAGGCTCAGCGACGATGCCCTTGCACAAATCCTTGACCGGTACGGTATTCGCGGTGCGACGGAGCTCATCCTGTGTGTAAGTTACTTCAACATGGTCAGCAGATTCCTCGAATCCACTCGGGTTCCTCTGGAAAATGAGGATGCCTTGGAGAAGATTCACAAAAAAGAATTAGCAGAGGAGATGGGATAATGGGTAATCTGGAACAGAAGATCAAAGCGTTTGTAAGAGATCAGGGTGTAGAGGTTGTTGGCATGGCGGGTCCGGATAGGCTTGACGGGCCGCCTTCGCTCGATCCGACATATACCTTGAAGGGCGCCCGCTCGATCATCTCGCTGATATTGCCCATGGATGTCCAGGCAATCTATGACTTTCTGGGTAAAAAGTCACCTGTGCCGCACTGGCTCGATCAATTGAAGAAGAATCAACGGATGCACCGCATCTGTGATTCTTTGGCAGAGTATATCCGGTCAATGGGTTACAAAGCCGAGAGCGTGCCCCCCAACAGCAGCTACCGCCGTCACCCGTACATCTATGCTGTCCTTCCAAGCTTTTCCCACCGCTTCGGAGCTATCGCGGCAGGGATAGCGGGGCAGGGCTGGTCGGGCAATGTCATGAACGCTAAGTACGGCGCTTCCATCTATATAGGAACTGTGGTGACCGATGCAGTGCTTGAAAGCGACCCGATCCGGCACTTACCCCGCCATTTCATCGACAACTTTTGCAACGCGTGCCGGATATGCGCCAAGACCTGTTCAGCGCAAATGTTCCGGGACGATGAGGAAGAGTACGTGCTCCTGAACGGCGCGCTCCATCCGCGGGGAAAACGGCGCGACATCAACCTGTGCAGCGCCGCCTGTTTCGGATTGCACAGCATCTCACCGGACAGGAAATGGACTACCTGGGGCTATCGCTGGGACAAGGAGTGGATGGAAAAGCCAGTCGATTCGATCACGAAGTGGGACGCTGTAAGGGAACTGACGCTGAGAGCCAACCTGGCTGGAGATACTTCCGGCCGATTCAGCATGGTCAAGGCCATTGGTCATGATATCATTCCCGATGAAGTCCTCAAGGAATATCTGGATAAGCATCCTGAGAATCTCGGGCGTGAAGAACGTGAGAAGGCGCTTTTTGCTTTGGCTGAAAAGGTGGGGATCACCGGTCTTCGAGACGAAACCATACTGACCTGCGCGCATTGCAGCCTTATCTGCGGTCCCTCATTGGAGGAGACAGCCAAGCGTTATCGGCTCCTGGTCGATGGGGGTCTGGTGGTGCTCGGACCAAACGGAGATATGGTGAATGTGCCCACCTATGAGGAAGCAGTAAAGACAAGGCAAGTCCCCAAGCCAGGTGCATGGGTTATTATCAAGGATATGGTTAAATCGACCATTCTTTTCCACAAATTGTACTTCGGCCTGGAGCCCAAATCCATGATTGAAGGCTTTCTGTATAGCCGCCGCCTGAAGAAGGCCGTGGCAGACCGCTTGGAAGTTCATAAAGACTCCTCGCGCAATTGAATGGTTGAGAAGTATATCACATCGGTATGAGAAACTGAGAAAAAGACAGCTCGCGAAGGACATCAAGCGGCTGCTCTGGTGCGCCGTAGGGGCAGCATCAGGTATCGGGTCGGCATTGTGGTTTGTAGGCATACCCTCATCGCCATTTCTCCTGGCCTCGCTGGGCGGATCAACTATATTCCTCTTTGGTCTCACTCACACTGCTGCAGCGCAACCACGAGCGCTCTTCGGCGGGCATTTAGGCTGCGCGCTCATTGGTTTGCTCTGTTACCATGCATTCGGGGATGCGCTTTGGGTATATGTATTGGCAACGGTTCTCTCCCTCATGTATATGCTTGTCACAAGGACAGTGCATCCTCCAGCCGGAGCAAACCCCCTGATCATGATAAATCAGCATGCCGGTTTTTTCTCCCTCTGGCAGCCGGTTGGGCTTGGCATAATGATCCTCGCCTTGGTCGCCATGGTCTGGAGCCGCATTTTGCCAGGCATGAATCACTATCCTGTAGAGTGGTTCAAGGAGTCACCACCTTATGATAATTGGGACGGATGGATTAATACCAATGAGAATTTAACACCAGGGGTTAACCCCTTTGAGAGAAGATAAATGTGAAAAAGCACCGAATTCATGATCACTCCGTACATGTTAAAATCCCGGTCGGGATGAAAAATACCAAGTTTGTCTCTTGACATGCCCTCTGAACTCATCCAAATATAGGTGCTATTGTTTTTCCAGCATGACGACAGGGGGAGGAATGGTGAAGATGAATCTTTTCAAGCATACTGACCATGCACTCCTCCTCCTATGCCTTAATACCATTGACAGACGCCCGTCGATTTTAGGTTGTCCATAATAATTTAAAAAAGACGATAATCTAAAGGCCATGGGCGATAAAGTCCATGGCCTTTTTATTTTATACGAAAGGAGAATGATATGGAGGACAGACAGCAAAAGGTATTTATCTTCGACACCACCTTAAGAGACGGCGAACAATCTCCCGGCTGCAGCATGAACCTGGATGAGAAGCTCCATCTGGCGCGCCAGCTTGAAAAGCTCGGGGTCGACATAATAGAAGCCGGATTCCCCATAGCATCCGAGGGCGACTTTGCATCCGTCCGGCAGATTGCCCGCGAAATAAGGGGGGTGCAGATTGCAGGGCTTGCACGTGCCAACTTACATGATATAGACCGCGCCTGGGAGGCCATCAAGGATGCCGCTGATCCGCGCATCCATACGTTCATATCTTCTTCCGACATCCACCTCAAGTATCAGCTTAAGAAAATCAAGGGAAGAGGTGTTGAAAGAGGCCTGCGACGCGGTGAGGCATGCCTGCGGTTATACGAAGAATGTCGAGTTCTCTCCCATGGATGCCACGCGAAGCGACCGGACATATCTGTGTGAAATGGTGGAGGCGGTCATTGCCTGCGGGGCTACCACGGTCAACATCCCGGATACGGTCGGGTATGCCATACCCGAAGAGTTCGGCGCATTGATCGCCCATCTGTTCGATAAGGTGAAGAATATCTCTCAAGCAATTATTTCCGTTCACTGCCACAACGACCTCGGCCTGGCGGTTGCCAATTCTCTCTCGGCACTACGAAACGGCGCCAGGCAGGTTGAATGCACGATCAACGGCATCGGTGAGCGGGCGGGGAATGCGGCCATGGAAGAGGTCGTCATGGCGGTTGCGACGCGCAAAGACCTGTTCGGACTCTATACCGGTATCAAGACCGAGAACCTCTACCAGACTTCCCGGCTGCTCACCCAGATTACCGGGGTCAGGGTTCAGCCGAACAAGGCCATAGTCGGCGCCAATGCCTTTGCCCATGAATCAGGCATCCACCAGGACGGCCTGATCAAGGAAAAGCTCACCTATGAGATCATGACCCCGCAGTCCGTGGGCATGCCTGACAGCCATATCGTGCTGGGCAAGCATTCCGGGCGGCATGCCATCACCAGGCACCTCAAGCACCTTGGGTATGACCTGAGCGATGAAGAGCTGAACCGGGTCTTTGTCCGCTTCAAGGAACTAGCCGATGTGAAGAAGGAAATCTTCGATGAAGACCTCGAGACCATCCTCTACGAAGAGGTATTGAGGATCGAAGAGAAGTATAAGCTTGTCTATCTCAACGTGGTGAGCGGCAATGTTGCTATTCCCACCGCTACCATGCAGTTGGAGATCGACAATGAAACCGTTCAGGATGCAGGATTCGGGGTGGGCCCTGTGGATGCCACCTTCGATGCCATAAAAAAGATCACCAAGACCGGCTATGACCTGATGAAGTATACCGTCAATGCCGTAACCGGCGGTACGGATGCCCAGGGTGAGGCGGCTGTGCAGCTGAAATACAAAAACCGCTCCGTAGCAGGTCACGGGGCACACCCTGATATCCTCGTAGCCTCGGCCAAGGCCTATATCAATGCGCTGAACCGCATCGAGTGGCTCATAAAGGACGAGGTCAGTGACCCAGCAGACAAATAAGTATTACAGGTGCTTCACGTAGATGATCTTGCTGTCCCCCGGCGAGTAATAATCTTTTAGCGTCGCCTCCGGGTTGTAGCCGGCTTTGAGGTAGAAGCCCTGGGTGGGCTTGTAGAGGTCTCTGGAAGATGTCTCGATGTAGACGCGCATGCCGCCCATCTTTCTTATCTTCTCTTCAGTCCTTTTGAGCAGCCCTCTGCCGATGCCCAGACCCTGGTGGTCTTTGTGAACCGCGATCCAGTAGAGATCGAAGCTGCCATGAGTACAAGGGATGCGGCCGTAGCAGGTATACCCCAAAACCTTGCCGAGGTCGTCTTCACAGAAGAGAAAGAGGTAGTCGCTGATGCTTTCCCCGGACAGGCCCGCATCCACAAGTTCTACCGCAACCTCGATTTCCTCGGGTGTGAAGAAACCGGTGGACTCAACAATTGTTTGAACGGTTTTTCTATCAGCGGGGACCACATGGTCTCGGTAGGTGAATTTCATGATCTGTTATATCGTCGTGGCGCGGGTGCTCCCGGTCACTTGCGCAGGGCATCCTGGACAATGCGTGCTATCATGTTGTGGTAGGGGACCCCGGCCTTTTCGGATGCCGCCATGAAACCGCCGTTGGGTGAGATGCACGGGTTTGCATTTATCTCGAGGACCCAGGGTTTGTTGTCGGCATCCACCCGGACATCCACCCGTGCATAACCCCTCAGATCAAAGCTTTCCCAACACTTCTGCGCTATACATTTGAGCTTTGAGAGCATCGGTGCATCCTCGGGCGGGAAGTCGAGAACCCTCGTCGTACCCTCATATTCAGGTGAGCCTTCGATCCACTTGGCCTTGTAGTCTACTATCTTGGGCATGTGTTCCGCATAATCAAAGGTTATCTCAGCCGGCGGAAGGGCCTGGGCGCCATCCGTGTCGGCAAGCAGTGCAAGGTTGATCTCCCGGCCGTCTATATAACGTTCCGCAAAGCACGGCTTACCAAGTTTCTGGGCCTTCTGCAGCAGAAGCCCCATGAGCTCGGCCAGGTCACGCACCTCCACCACGGAATCACTATCAAGACCGATTGATGCATCCTCCCACTGGGCCTTTATAATATACTGGCTGGGGAAGGGGGGCTCGCATTCAATCAGTTTACCCGGCACGACCCACTCCGGAGTGGGTATGTCCATGAGCCGCATCCATCTCTTGGCGAGCACCTTGTTGGAGGTGATGAACATGGCCTCTGCCCCGGCACCGGTATACGGGATTTTCAGATGGTCAAGGTAGGAGCAGGCCAGGTGAATGAGCTGACCGTCACCGTTGATGCACTCCACCAGATTGAACACACACACAGGATTAATCTTTTTCAGCTTTGAGGCGAAAGACTTCTTGCCGAGATCAAAGGGCATGATGTGGGTCACATACCCCATCTTCTTCAGCTCTTCGTCGACCGCTTCCACCTGGTCCAAAACATCCTGATCATCGGGGCTGGCATCTTCCGGGACAGGATGGTGGAGGATTACAACGGTAGGGTTCATGGCTTGGCTCGGTTAATCCTCGATACGGCGCTTTGCACGATACGCCCGATGAGCTCTTGGAATGAGATGTTCAGAAGCCTGCACATGATCGGCAGATCGGAATGGACCGGGTTGAGGCCCGCCAGGGGATTCACCTCGATGAAGTTCGGCCGGCCTAGGCTGTCCATGCGGATGTCCACCCTCCCTCCGTCCCTGCATCCAAGGGCTTTCCACGATTTAAGCGCAAGATCCGTGCATGCATGGACGGCTTCCTGATCAGGGATGGTGTAATCGATGATCTCTTCGTAATTCGACTTATTGTGGAAAGAATAGATCTTCTCACCTTCATGGTGCTTCCTGAACAGGACCTCCATAACGCCTATTACTTGCGCCTCCTGACCAGTTCCTACGATGCCTGCTGTAAATTCCCGCCCGGGCAGGTAAGTCTCCACGAGCACCGGTTGGTTGAACTCTTCCAACAGATGTGTACATAGTACAGAGAGTTGTTCCCTCGTGTCAACCTTTGATGAGTCATTAATGCCCTTTCCCGTACCTTCGGCCACGGGTTTGGCAAAGAGGGGGAAGGGCAGGTTTACCGAATCCGCATCGGCGCTTGTTTCGATCACAACGAAGTCTGGAGTGTGTATCCCGGCTGCGCGGATGACGGTCTTGGTCATGCCCTTATGCAATGTGAGCGAGAGCACAAATGGATCGGAGAACGTGTAGGGTATCCGGTAGGCATCCAGCAGCGCAGGGACCACGGCCTCGCGTCCGATGCCGTGCATACCCTCGGCGATGTTGAACACCAGGTCCCACCTGTGGCCTGCAGAGAGTCTCTTTACGAGCTGCTTGACGTTGCCGATGCGGTCCGTGGCGTGGCCCAGGGCTGCAAGCGCCTCATCGATCCCGTCGATGGTGTCGATGCGGTCGAACTCGGCGGTCTCCTCGTAGCTGTAACCCTCTTTCAGGTAGTCGTCCCTGAGATCGTAGGTGATGCCGATGTTCATATCTTCTAAGGTGCTGCAGGGCATTCAGTGCGTTTATCCGGATATCTGAACATCCTGCCCTCGTAGTTTCTCAAGATGACCTCGTCGGCATCGCGACCCTGATAGTATTCGGGCAGGAGCGGTATCTTACCGCCTCCGCCGGGCGCATCCACCACATAGTGCGGGACTGCATAGCCCGAGGTGTGCCCCCTCAAGCCCTCGATCATCTCGATGCCTTTTCCAATGGTTGTTCTGAAGTGTGAGGAGCCGAGGATGGGGTCGCACTGATAGAGATAATACGGCCTTACACGGATCTTCAGAAGGCCGTGGAACAGGGCCTTTAATGTCTCTACATTATCGTTGATGCCTTTGAGCAGAACGGTCTGGCTGCCGAGCGGTATGCCGGAATCTGCCAGAAGATTGCATGCAGCCTTTGTCTCAGGGGTCAACTCATCGGGATGGGTAAGGTGGATGCTGATCCAGAGCGGCTGATACTTCTTCAGGATATTCATCAGGCGTGCCGTCATTCTCTGCGGCAACACGACGGGCACCTTGGTCCCGATCCTGATGACCTCGACGTGCGGAATGCGGGAGATGCTGGAGAGGAGATAGTCCAGATGGCCATCCGTCATGGTCAGAGGGTCTCCGCCGGAAAGGAGGACATCTCTGATCTGGGGGGTTCCCTCGATATAGGCGATGGCCTGCTGCCATTGGGTGATGCTGGCCTTAAATTTGCCATGGTTGCCCACCATGCGCGACCGGGTGCAGTATCTACAGTAGGTGGAGCAAAAACCCGTGGTCAGGAACAGTGCGCGGTCGGGGTAGCGATGGACCAGCCCATGCACAGGGCTCTGGTTCTCCTCACCCAGCGGATCTTGGGCTTCTCCCGCTGATGACAGGAATTCATCGCCGACAGGGACTACTGCGCGCCTGAGGGGTTGTAGTGGATTTGTCTGGCTGAGCAGGCTCGCATAGTAGGGGGTTATCCGCAGCGGCAGGCCGGATGTATGTCTTATGATACCGCTGTACTCACCATGTGTGAGGTTGATGATCCGCTTTATCTGCTCGAGGTCGGTAATGCTGTTGCGGATCTGCCAGTGCCAGTTGGACCAGTCGGCCTCGGTCGCCTTAGGGAAGAACTCATGAAGGAAACGGCGGGAATGCTGGCTGACAGGTATGCGGCCTACGATGGATAATTTCCGCGCAGGCTCGGTTTTGAACAACAGGTCTTGGACGAGGGCGCGTGATATCGATGGGGGCTCCTCGGGTGGTTCGGTACCTAAGGGATCGGGATCATCAATGGGAACAGACACTGCCGGACCGTTGTGCTTCATTTCGTAACTCCTCCTTTGGTGAAATATCGGCACGATATTTTTCGATGATGAATAATAATTGCTGAAAAAATAGGATTACATCGGGTGGTTAGGTTTGCATGCCCGAGAGTGACTATCATCTTACTGGTCGTCAATGCGGTGCGGCATCTTTTAATGGTGCCGCCGACTTCCAAAATGAATGCCCATTCACTCTCATCGCGCCCCCTAGTGCCTGTCCTTCAAAACGGTCTGTTTCCCATCTTCTATAGAGATGTTGCTCTGAATTTTCTTTTAGACGTTCTTATAAAAATTGCAAGCAAGAAATGCAAAAAAATGAAAAAAAATTTTCAGCCGATTCGTGATGACTCTTGTGACTTGCTCCTGACCACCTTTTGCTGTGTGAGAACACATGCGTTGTATGGTATTGATGAACAGTACCATCAAGATCACATTTACGGGGTCATGACATGCAAGGGGAGAATCTCGACAAACTTACCATAGAAAGAACCGTCAAGGATAAACATGCCGGGCGCAGATTCAAGGCATCGTTCATGGTCTTGTTCATTGCTTTTGTGGTGGCCCTTGTCATTATTTTCTCATGGATGTTTTTATCCAACGGCCCTGAGGTCAAGGTCGCAAGCGTATCGGAAGTCTACCCTGCACAGCTGCTCTCAAAGCTTAATGCGAGTGGGTATGTGGTGGCACAGCGCAAGGCGGATGTCGCAGCAAAGATCACGGGCCAGCTGGTCGCCCTCATGGTCCAGGAAGGCAGCCTGGTGAAAGAGGGGCAGGTGATCGCACGGCTTGAGAACGAAGATACAAAGGCCCTTGTAGACCAGGGCACGGCGAACCTCAATCTCGCAAAGGCAAAGGTTGCCCAGGCCAAGGCCGACCTGGACAATGCGACCCTGGAATATGATCGCAGAAAGGAACTCGTGAAGTCGGGTGCGATATCCAAGTCCGAATTCGATGCGGCCCAGGCGCGCTATCTTGGCTCCAAGGCTTCTTTTGAGGCCGGTCAGGCCGAGGTGAAATCAAGTGCTGCGGCACTGGAGAACGCTAAAGTCTCTCTGTCGTATTCCGAGATAAAGGCCCCATTCGATGCCGTGGTCCTCACCAAGAACGCCGATGTGGGAGACATCATCACCCCCTTAGGTGCTGCCGCCAACGCCAAAGCGGCAGTGGTCACGATCGCCGACCTGTCTTCTTTGCAGGTGGAAGCGGATGTGTCCGAGGCCAATCTCTCCATGGTGCATGTGGGGCAGCCATGCGATGTCAGCCTTGATGCCCTGCCCGGCGTAAGGTTCCAGGGTGTGGTGGATACCATTGTCCCTACCGTGGACAGGTCCAAAGCCACGGTCATGGTCAAGGTCCGCTTTCTCATCCGCGACCCGCACATCCTTCCCGAGATGAGCGCCAAGGTCGGCTTCCTCACAGAGTCACTGAACTTAGATGAGCAGAAGCCCCGTATCATGGTGAGCAGCACCGCGGTTTCGCGTTCGGATAAGGGCATGTATGTCTTTCTTGTCCGTGAAGAAAGGGCCCGCAGGATCAATGTGCACACGGGTCGGACAATCGGTGACATGGTGGAGGTCCTTGATGGGCTCAAGCCGGGCGATACCGTGGTTGTAAAACCGCCCAAGGGCCTGAGGAACGGATCGAAGGTTACCATACTCCAGCAGTAAAAGCATAATATATTACAATGATGAACATAGCCTACACATGGACCCCTCACTTTGTCCCTCTTCCCATAATGTATGGGGAGAGGGGGCTGGTATGAATATGGATAAGCAATCGCCGATCGTCCAGATCCGTAACGTCTCCAAGTCCTACCGGCGCGGGAGCATACCGATACCCGTGCTTACGGATATCACCTTCGACATCGCCAAAAGCGAGTTCCTCGCCATCATGGGCCCATCCGGGTCCGGCAAGAGTACGCTCCTGAACCTGATCGCAGGCATCGATCATGCGGATACCGGCTCCATCATCGTCGGGGGCCAGGACATCACCGACATGACCGAGACGGAGCTTGCCAGGTGGCGCTCAGGCAATGTGGGCTTCATCTTCCAGTTCTACAACCTCATCCCGGTGCTCACCGCATTCGAAAACGTGGACCTGCCTCTGCACCTGACCGGCCTTTCCAAGCAACAGAGGCGTGAGCATGTGGAGATGGCGCTCCATATGGTGAACCTCGATGACCGTTTGGACCACTACCCGGGACAGCTCTCCGGCGGAGAGCAGCAGAGGGTGGCCATTGCCAGGGCGGTCGTCATCGACCCGGTCATCCTGGTGGCGGACGAGCCCACAGGCGATCTGGACCGCAAATCAGCCGAAGACGTGCTTAACCTCATGGATCGATTGAACACCGAGCTTAAAAAGACCATCATCATGGTTACGCACGACCCGCATGCCGCCGAGCGTGCCCGTGTCATGAAACACCTGGAAAAGGGCGTCTTCAACTCAGTATGATTCTCCCCAGGATGATCATGAAAAATGCGTTCAGGCGCAAGGTGAGGACGTCGCTCACCATCTTCGCCATGGCAATAGCCATCCTCGCCTTCGGGTTATTGCGAACCGTCATCACCACCTGGTATCTGGGCCTTGAGATCTCCTCGGCCTCCCGGCTCATCACACGAAATGCGGTATCGCTGATCTTCCCGCTTCCGTTGTCTTACTATGACAAGATCAGGCATACACTCGGTGTCAGAGAGGTCTCCTATGGGAGTTGGTTCGGCGGCATCTATATCAGCGAGAAGAATTTGTTTGCCAGCTTCGCGGTGGAGCCGAAGAGCTACCTGGATCTCTATCCCGAGATCGTCCTTTCCGGGCCTCAGAAGGCGGATTTTATCAGAGACCGGCGCGGCTTCATTGCAGGGAGGAAGCTGGCGGAGCGCTTCGGGTGGCATCTCGGAGATGTGGTTACCCTGAAAGGGACCATCTATCCGGGAAACTGGGATTTTGTGCTTCGGGGCATATACAAGGGTCGCGACAAAAACATCGATGAGACACAGTTTATATTTCACTGGGACTACCTCAATGAGACCGTGAAGAAGACGTTTCCCTCCATGGCCGACCAGGTGGGATTCTACATGATCGGTCTCACCGATTCCCACATGTCCGCCGACGTGGCGGTCGAGGTGGATAAGATGTTCAAGAACTCGCCCGCCGAGACGCTGACCGAGACGGAAAAGGCCTTCATTATGGGATTCATCTCCATGGTAGAGGCCATCGTGACGGTCATCCAGGTCGTCTCCTTCGTGGTCATTATCATCATCCTGGCCGTGGTGGCCAACACCATGGCCATGACCACCAGGGAGAGGATAGGCGAGTATGCGGTTCTCAAGACCCTTGGCTACTCGGGCCTTAACATAGCAACCCTCATCATGGGTGAGGCCTTTGTAATCTCTTTTTTGGGAAGCCTGCTCGGCATTGTGTTCACTTTTCCCGTGGCACATTATTTCAGCACTGCCCTCGGCACCTACTTCCCGGTGTTCTATGTAAAGTCATCTACGGTCCTTTTTGATCTCGGCGTGGCGGCTATCGTAGGCGTTGCCGCCGCCGTCATCCCCATCAGGCAGGCTGTGCGCATCCGTATTGCAGACGGCTTACGGAGGATCGGCTAGATGGCGGTGCCCTTATCCTACAGCTTCCGCAACCTCTGGACCAGGCGGCTCACCACCTTCCTGACCGCCTCGGGCATGGCGCTTGTGGTCTTTGTCTTTGCCACCATATTGATGCTAGCCGAAGGCCTGCAGAAGACGTTGGTGGCGACAGGTTCCTACGACAATGTGGTCGTGCTGCGTAAAGGCTCCACCAGTGAGGTGGACAGCGGCATAGAGCGGGACAAGGCCTTGGTTTTGGAGACATTGCCGCAGATCGCGACGGATAAGGCGGGCGACCCGTTAGTGGCGAAGGAAGTGGTCATCCTCATCACACTCCCCAAGAAACAGGGCGGTTCGTCGAACGTCACCATCAGGGGGATCGGCGATGATTCACTTCAACTTAGGCCCCAGGTCAGGCTCGTCCAGGGGCGCATGCCGCGCCCCGGCCTTGCCGAGATGGTCGTGGGGTCAAGCCTTTCCACGCGGTTCAGCGGGCTCATTGTCGGCTCATACCTACGATGCGGCCTGATGAGCTGGAGGATCGTCGGTATCATGGATGCAGGCAACACGGCCTTCAGCTCAGAGATCTGGGCGGATGCGAACCAGGTCATGCAGGCCTTCAGGAGGCCGGTGTACTCTTCCATCATCTTCAAACTTGCCGATGTGGACAAATTCGACGCTGCCAAGGCCCTCATCGAAGGTGACCCGCGCCTGAGCCTCCAGGCAAAGTGTGAGACCAAGTTCTACCTCGATCAGTCCGAGATGATGGCTAAGTTTTTGAAGATCCTCGGTGTCTCGCTGACCGTGATATTTTCACTCGGCGCCGTCATCGGAGCCATGATCACCATGTATGCCGCAGTTGCGAACCGCACCGGAGAGATCGGGACATTACGGGCCTTAGGGTTCCAGCGCAGGGCCATTTTGCTGAGCTTCCTCATGGAGTCGCTCTTCTTAGGCATCATCGGCGGGGGCATCGGGCTCTTCTTTGCCTCGTTCATGCAGCTCATCACCATATCTACCTTGAACTTCCAGACCTTTTCCGAGCTTGCCTTCAAGTTCGCCCTCAACGCCTGGCATCATTGCAGAGTCGTTTGCCTTCGCAGTGATCATGGGCCTTGCAGGCGGCGTGCTGCCGGCACTGCGCGCCTCGCGCATGAACATCGTGGAGTCGCTCAGAACGAGCTGATAAATAAAGACGTCCATCGGCCCTTTGAGGCCTTCATGCGTTGCCGTATTTTTCGAGGTTTGCGCTGATGATGGATCGCACCCGTTCGAGGAGGACATCCCTGTCGTCCTCTGTATAAGCTTTCGTGTCGATCGGGTCGCTGATGATGACCCTGACCACGCCGGGTTTTATCCGGATGGCGTTTTTCGGCAGCAGCTCGTAGCTGCCGATGATCGTTATTGGCACGATCGGGAGTTTTGTTTTCATTGCGAGCATCACACCGCCTTTCTTGAACTTCTGCAGCTTGCCGTCGAGGCTTCTCGTGCCCTCGGCGAAAAAAAAGGCGCTGATGCCGCCGTTGAGATCACGCACGGCACGGTTTATGGCCTCCCTTGCGCCTTGTGCATCATCCCGGTCTATGACGATCATCCTTGCAAACCGGATGGCGGTGCCGAACACGGGGATCCTGGTAAGAGATTTCTTCGCCACGAACCGCAGCGTATGTTCCAGGGTATATGCAATCACCGGCGGGTCGAGATTGCTCGCATGGTTGGACATGAAGATGTATGAGCAGTGAGCCCGGAGATTTTCTCTCCCCTCTATACGGACCTTTACCCGGTTTGTCTTCACGACAAGCCAGGACCACATCCTCGCGAACTTGTATGGGATTCTGCCTGTTTTGCTGAAGAATGAGATGACGATAACCAGGATCCCGAGTATGACGGTATACAGGGCGGTTGTCGTGAGTGCCCAGGCTGCCATGAATTTATCGGTCAGCATGAACATCTGTATACACTACGTTCAGATATATGAAGGTAAAATTTTTGAAAAATTTCAAGGTCGGGTCGACCCGAGATTTGAGGCCGGAGAATTGATCACGAGCTGTCGGGTTCACCCTCCGGATCGATTTATTTGTAAAGGCTGATATGATTCATTATCGATAGAATAAAAAAGAAGGGAGCCTCTGTGGCTCCCTGTATGGAATTTTCTTAAAAAGGTTTTTATACACACAATTTCAAATCAACGATGTATGAATCCGCGGTTGTCTGGTGCCTCTCTACGCCGACACCGACATCCAGCAATTCAAGCCCCGATGCTGTGACGGTCTTTCGGATGTCCGCGATACACTGGGTAAGCAGAGTGAAGATCCTCCTCCGCGTGCGATCGATATTAGCCTGTTGCTCGACAATACGTTCCATGATTTCCTCCCTTTCAGCTCTAGACACGATACCCCTCCCACAGCGGAATACAATACAATTCGGCATAAGCACTGGAGAAGAAGGGTGGAGGTGCTCGGGCAACTTCATACAGCGCCCTGAATATCTACCAAACATTCTCTTGTTGCTTATTAAAGCCGTAGTGTGCGAGTATGAATTATTCCTTGATTACCCATCAAAGAGTTCGTCACTCTCTCAAGGTCTTTTCTCTACTGAATAGAAAGGAGCATAAATGCGTATGGAGCATAAAAAAATCGCTATGGAACATGATAAGAAAATCGCCCTGGTGGCGCACGACAACAAGAAAGAGGACCTTGTGGAGTGGGCGAAATTTAACCGAACTCTCTTGGCGCACCATAAGATATATGCCACAGGCACCACTGGCAAGATACTGGAACGGGAATTTGGCTTCAAGGTCACAATACTCCAAAGTGGACCATTAGGCGGTGATCAGCAGATAGGTGCCAAGATTGCAGATGGAGAGATCGATTTCCTCATCTTTTTCTGGGACCCGCTCGAGCCGCAGCCACATGACCCCGATGTGAAGGCCCTCCTGCGGATGGCAGTGGTATGGAACATACCCATTGCCTGCAACCGGGCCTCTGCTGATTTCATGATATCTTCACCCTTAATGGATGGAGAGTATGATCGTCTGGTGCCTGATTATGAGGAATATCGCAATAGAAATGTATCAAGGGGCGAATAAACATCATAACAAAGGATTCGCCTTATGAAAGCAGGTCATCATTGATATCAAAAAGTCAAAAAGGAGACAGGCAATGAGTATTAAGAAACAGTTCAAAAAAACGAGGCAGGAGTGCAAGGTTACTTTCTGTTTACCGAAAGAGGCGGTGGCCTCTGCAAGAGATGTACATCTTGTCGGTGATTTTAATAATTGGGATACTCATGCTACCCCCATGAAGAAGCAGAGAGACGGCTCTTTTAGTCTCACATTGGATCTTGAGCCGGGCCATGAGTATCAGTACCGGTATCTTATTGATGCCGCCAAATGGGAGAATGACTGGGATGCAGATAAGTATGTTCCTTCTCCGCTCGGCAATACTGAAAACTCAGTAATAGTGCTTTAAAAGGAGCTGGGTAGAAAATCGATAGATAGATATTGATAGGATATTGAGACTGCGCGGTAGGGTGGCATGGGCGAAGGGCGCCGGCCTTACCCTTGTCTGTCCTTGTCACCCGATGATATCACTTCCAGCCGCCGGTAAGGATTATCCGGGGCGCCGATGTGTATTCATCGGAATTCAAGGGGTACTCTCCTTGACTACAATGTCCTGTCATATCGGGCGTAGCGAGACATCTTGCCGAAGTTGAGCGATGGATCTTGCAACATGAAAATGACTCTTAGTGGGGGAAAGATCTCTCCCGGCGGCCTTGATGACATTATCAAAGAGGGTATTCGCCGTAATTGCGGAATGACAGAGAACTGGTGGGTTTCACGAACGCTACAACCACTTTGGAAAACATACTGAAGATCTCAAGATAAGATTCACGATTAATCTCCAGAAAATGAAACTGATAATTAAGATTACGTCCTTTAAAGGCAAGGTTCTTATTATCATCACCAAAAAGAATGTGAATTTAAGTCTATTTGTAAATTTCGTATTGAAACCATTATCTATGTACTCGATCATAAAATGACACTATGCATATGATTGAATAAGCATTATTTTTTGAGTTTCTTGGCGAGGTAGACTCTCAACGGGCATTGACAAAAATGCCTTAACCCGAATGACAGAGCAAAGGAACAATTAGCAGGATTCTTCTCAAGGCAGTTGAGATAGTTCTCCAGTCCAAAATCTGTTGCCTTGCACAAATGCTCGAAGCCTCCTTCTGAACACTTAAAGTTCTTAGGGCATTGCATTCCCGCCATGATCTCTTCAATCTTCTTCCTGTCTCCGTCTTTCATGAATTCCCCCTTTGATGCATCAATTAGTAGGGTATTATGCCAGGAAATCAACCCTGCCTGTGCAGGTGTTTCTTTAGTAGAATCCTAGGAAGTTTGGAAAGTGAAGATCTCTTCGATAAATGAGCGGTTTCACAAGACCTGAGAAACTGATGATAACGTGCCAGGGGCCACGCTTTGACATGATGTGCTTTGTTGCATACGTTTCAATCCAAGATCTTCAGTTTCCATTTATCTCAAAACCGTGATGAAATCATAGGAATCATCGGTATTAGAAAATCGTCTCTAACCCCCTTCTTCCCGACCCGATATGACGATTTGCATGGATCTGAGCCAGATT
>CAWKAM010000045.1:0-12964 GCA_963847605.1 uncultured delta proteobacterium
AATTGAACATGCCATCGCGGTCCCGCTTAATGGAGATCCTGGGGCGCTGCAGCCCGATCTTCGTGATCCGGACTTCCTTGTGGAGCAGAGGGAGGTAAGCGATGTCAAGGCTGGCTTCCTTCACAGAAGCTATGTCCTTCTCCCGATTCCGGATGTGCACATCATCAAGCCTGACATGCAAGCCCGGAAAGAAAGCGATTCCCAGTCGGCCGCTAACGCGGACTTCTACCCCCAAGGCTTCGGAGGTGGCCCTTTCCAACCGGGGTTTGTAGACACTAGTGTCAACAAAAAAATATAGGACAACAGAGATGAGGATGAGCAGCCCAATGAGCCCGACGATGGCGAAGAGGAAGATTTTCAATGATTTTGACATTCATGCTCCTGTTTCTTGAATCTACTATCCCTTCTCCCTGAGCCCTTGTAATAAGAACAGTTCGCACTGCTGCGACGTAGCGGCTTTAAGGATTCAATCGTTGATAAAATACTTTTATTCACTACTTCCGCCATGAAGATATACAGGATTATGATGAGGGCGAGGGTGCCACGAAGGCCACTGTTAGCGGCATTCAGTAATTCCGACAGTTCATATTCGAGTTGCTCTCTTATCTTCTCATCATCGTTCACAAGGTCACCCATTAAACTCCCAGGAGCGTAGTTATCCATTTCCGGCATTCTATCCGTTCTCCTGTTCCTCTCCACTGAAGGGGATCTCGAGTTCATAGACACCGGATTCCAGGTGGGCTTTGAGGGGATGTCCTGTCTTGGAAAATACCTTCATCATGGGGGTATTCCGGGCCAGGACATCTGCCGTGAATCCTTTGATGTTCTTCTCTTTGGCTATGCGGACCAGATACTGGAGGAGAAACGTGCCGATGCCCCGGTTCTGCCAGTCCTGGTGTGTGGTGAAGGCGACCTCGGCAAAGTTGGAATGCGGGTCGCGGATGTATCGCCCAACGGCTACGATCTGCTCCCTGCTCTCGGGCTCCTCTTTCCCTATAACTCGCAGCAATGGCCATCTTGTCATTGTAGTCAATTGCAGCCATGGGCATGGCAACCTTGTGGTGAAAGGACTTGAGGCTCTGGAAGAACCGGGTATAAATGTCCTGCTCCGGAAGGGCATAAATCTCATCCTGGATTGCCCGTTCATCAGTGGCCTTTACCGGGCGGAAGAAGATCTCGGTTCCTTTCTTGTCGGTCCAGTAGGTCTCATATTCCTTCGGATAGAGCACCACAGGCAGGGTCTGATCCTTATAAATGTAGCCTTGCTTCTTAGCCGCCTCCAGCAACTCCTCGCGGAAGTCGGGATGTGCTATATCGATCAGCGCCATGGCCCGGTCCCGTATGGATTTGCCATGCACATAGGCAATTCCATATTCCGTGACCACATAATGGATGTCACCCCGGGTGACGACCACACCACTGCCGGGAGAGAGATACGGGACGATCCTGGACAGTTTCCCATCATCCGTGGTGGATGGCAGCACCATGATGGATTTGCCCCGCTTGGATAGGGCAGAACCCCGGACAAAGTCCACCTGCCCGCCGATGCCGCTATAAAATTCAAAGCCTAAAGAATCGGAGCATACTTGTCCGGTAAGATCCACGGTGAGCGCTGAATTAATGGAGACCATCCTGTCATTTTGGGCGATCACATAGGGATCGTTGACATACCTGCACGGCCGGAATTCAAAGAGCGGGTTGTTATGTACGTACTCGTACAGCCGTTTTGTACCCATACAGAAGGCGGCGACGATTTTTCCGGGATGCAAAGACTTCTTCCTGCAGGTGATGACACCCGCCTCGATGAGATCGATGAGACCCTCGGTGAATGTCTCGGTGTGAATACCCAAGTCCCTCTTGTTCATGAGGTAGGGAAAGACCGAGTTAGGTATCTTTCCAACACCCGTCTGGATAGTGGATTCGTTTTCGATCAGATCAGCGATAAGTTCACCGATGGCCTTGGCAATATTGTTTGGAGCCCGCTGTACGAACTCCAAAAGGGGGACATCGTTCTCCACAAAGGCATCGATCTCGCTCACATGGAGGAAGCTGTCGCCCAGGGTACGGGGCATGTTCGGGTTCACCTCGGCCACGACATATTGGGCAACCTCGGCTGCCGTCTTGGTTATATCAACCGAGATCCCCAGGCTCACATACCCGCTATTATCGGGAGGGGACACGGTGATGAGGGCAACATCGATGTGCATACTACCCCTTTCCATGAGCAGGGGGATCTCCGAGAGGAAGATGGGTGTATAGTCCGCCCTGCCTTCCTTGATGGCCGCACGTGTGTTCGAGCCGATGAACAGTGCGTTGTGGCGGAAGTATTCAGTATACTTCTCATCAGTATAGGAGGCGAGCCCGAGATCCAGAAAGTGAATGATCTCAGTGTCTGCAAGGTTCTGTGCCACATCGATGAGTGTCTTTACCAGGAGCTGGGGCTCCCCGCACGCAGAGCCGATGAATATCCGCGCACCCCTCCTGATCCGGGAGAGTGCGGTCCGGGGGTCGGTAAGCCTTTCTTTATACGTGTCGTGCCAGTTGAGAATCATATGACCAATGTACTTGTTTCCTCAATAAAAACATATCATGTTCCGCACGAGTCATTGGGGTCAGCAACAATATCCTCGAGCACCAGCCCTAGAATTCCATTTTAAATTTTGCACTTTCCCTTTCATCTCTTTTTAAAAATGCGATGAAAATTAGGTCATAAGATTGAATAATAATCTCTAAAGATCAATAGGCAACGAAAATTCGTTAATAATGACATAAAAGTATGTAAAGTGACCCATGCAAGAAGTTAAACAATCTCTTGACTTTGTCGATTCTCGGGCTATTAACGCTGAAGCTGAAGACATAAAATGGTTAACGCTCAAGAGGAAGTATTACTTTCGATCTTTTCCAGATCGGGTTAAAGGTAAACCTTTTCACAATCATTTTGGACTTTGTACATGAGCAGAATATTTTAAAGGAACCTCACATGGAACATCATATCCTCTGTATCAACAGCGGCTCTTCATCCATGAAGTTTGCCATGTACCTTATCGATACAACCGAAAAACTCATAGCCGAAGGGGCAGTGGAACGGATCGGTTTGTCAGGCGGCTGGCTCTGGCTGAAAGATGGCCAAGGGAAACGACTTGTGGACAGTCACTCGGATTTCTCCGACTACAAAGAGGCAGTCAAGGCGATGTTCACCACGGCCATGGAGGAGCAGCATCTTCCAGCTCCGGATGGGGTCGGGCACCGACTGGTCCATGGAGGGCCGAAGCATATGGCCCCTGAAATGGTGACACCCGAGCTGATGCTCACCTTGAGAAGCCTCATCCCCCTGGCTCCCTTGCACCTGCCCAGTGAGATTAAAGGTATCGATGCAGTAACCGAGCACTACCCGGGACTCAGCCAGGTAGCCTGCTTTGATACCGCCTTTCACCGTCGAATACCTAAGGTGGCCCAGTGGCTGCCGATCGTGCGCAGCCTCTGGCATGAGGGGATACATCGCTACGGGTTCCATGGTCTTTCCTATGAATACATAGTCTCTGCCCTGGGCAGCGCCACGAAAGGACGGGTCATCATTGCCCATCTGGGCAGCGGCGCCAGCATGGCTGCCCTGAAAGACGGGCACCCCCAAGACACCACCATGGGGTTCTCTGCCTTGGGCGGGCTCATGATGGGCACGAGATGCGGCGATCTTGATCCGGGCATCCTGCTCTACCTCATGGACGAGAAAGGCTATGATGCCCGTCAGCTCGAAAGGCTGCTCAGAGAGCGTTCAGGGCTCATCGGGGTCTCTGGGATCAGCTCCGATATGAAAACTCTTCTGGATCAACGCACCACACAACCGCATGCCGGAGAGGCAATAGAGCTTTTCTGCTATACGGCACGCAAGTACATCGGAACACTATCCGCTGTCCTCGGCGGCCTGGATACCCTGGTGTTCACCGGAGGTATTGGCGAGAGGGCCGCACCGGTGAGGTGGATGATCTGCCACGGCCTCGACTATCTTGGAATACGTCTTGACCCTATGAATAACGATGCCAATGCAGGAATAATCTCCACGAACAATAGTCCCTGCACCGTGCGGGTGATTCCCACCAACGAGGACCTGATGATTGCCCGGCATACCCGGGCACTGCTCTTAAAAGGCAGGCAAGGAGACAGACCATGAGCGTTGAATTTGCCACATTTGAGGACATGCTTAAGGCTGTCCAAGGCCTGCCCTCTATGCCCATTGCCGTCATAAATGCGGATGAGCGACATGTGCTGGAAGGCGCATGCGAGGCGGCCGAGGCCGGTTATGTCGACCCCATTTTAATCGGGGATGAAAATAGTATTCGAAATATCTTAAAGACCATCACCTGCACAAGGCAATTTCGCATTATCCATGCCCCGATAGAGGATGCAATGGCTGAGAAGGGTGTAGAGCTCTTTGAAAAGGGTGAGGTCAAGGCCCTGATGAAAGGTCATATCCATACAGACGAATTTCTTCACCCAATCCTCGCCCATCATCTCCAGGGGAAAAAACGCATCTCCCATGTGTTCCTGGCAGACCTGAAGACATATCCCAAACTTCTGTACATTACCGATGCCGCCATTAATATCAGTCCGGACCTCTCCACCAAAATGCACATTGTGCAGAATGCGGTTGATATTGCCCGTCTGCTCGGAGTGGAAGAACCAAAAGTTGCCGCTTTATCGGCAGTGGAGGTTGTCAACCCGGCCATCCCCTCCACCATCGATGCGGCATGTCTGGCAAAGATGGCGGACAGGGGGCAGATAGAAGGGGCCATCGTGGATGGGCCGCTCGCCTTTGACAACGCCATCTCCGCCGAGTCAGCTCGGGTCAAAGGGATCAGCAGCCCCGTATCAGGCGACGTTGACATCCTGGTGGTGCCGGACCTGGTTTCGGGCAACATCCTGGGCAAGGACCTTGAGTATCTGGCCGGGGCACAGATGGCAGGTTTCGTCGTAGGGACAAAGGTACCGATCATCCTCACATCCCGGTCCGACCCACCCAAGGCCCGACTGATTTCATGTGCAGTTACTGCCTTGGTGAGCCACCGAATGGAGTAAACTATGAATGAAAAGAGGAATAGAGTATGAACCAACATCCGCTGCCCTTTTGGAGTTGCTCCACTATGGAGATGCTCCAGCAACTTACTACAACAAAGGAAGGATTGACCAGCGATGAAGCGAGACAGCGGCTCGCACGGCATGGTTCTAATCTCCTGAAGCCGCCAAAGCGGACAGATGTAGTTACCCTCCTCCTTGCTCAATTCAAGAGTCCGCTTATTCTCCTGCTTTTCTTTGCAACGGGATTGTCATTCTTTTTACATGATCCTGTTGATGCCTTTATTATTCTCACTATTGTTCTCGTCAGCGGCTTACTCGGGTTCTGGCAGGAACGTGGTGCGGCAAACGCAGTAGAGAAGTTACTGGCCATCGTGCAAATCAAGGCTTCAGTGCTTCGTGACGGAGGCCCCAAAGATATTCCGGTTGAAGGGATTGTTCCCGGAGATATCGTCATCTTGGGCGCTGGTGATATTGTTCCCGGTGACTGTCTGATTCTGGAATCCAAAGATCTTTTTGTTGATGAAGCAATGCTGACCGGTGAAACGTTCCCGGTAGAAAAAACCGCCACTGTATTATCGGCCCAGACACCGCTTGGGCAGAGGACAAACGCGCTTTGGATGGGAACCCATGTGGTGAGTGGCAGTGCACAGGCCCTTGTTATAAGCACAGGCAAGGAAACCGAATTCGGCAAGGTGTCTGAGAGATTAAAACTCAGGCCGCTTGAAACGGAATTTGAACACGGCATACGGCGATTCGGCTATTTTCTCATGGAGGTCACGCTGGTGCTGGTGGTGGTCATCTTTGCCATCAATGTCTACTTGGTACGTCCGGTCCTGGACTCCTTCCTCTTTTCCCTGGCACTCGCTGTCGGGCTGACCCCGCAATTGTTACCGGCGATTATCAGCATCAACCTCGCCCATGGTGCCAAACGCATGGCTCAAAATAAGGTCATTGTCAAACGGCTCACTTCTATTGAAAACTTCGGCAGCATGAACGTGATCTGTTCAGATAAAACCGGCACCCTGACCGAAGGTGTCGTACACCTGCAATCCGCCCTTGATGTGGATGGCGTCTCCAGCGATAAAGTGCTGCTCTATGCTTATCTCAACGCCTTTTACGAAACAGGCTTTACCAACCCCATCGATGAAGCCATCCGGACCCATCGCCAGTTTGACCTGTCCGGTTACCAGAAGCAGGACGAAATACCATATGATTTTCTCCGTAAACGTTTGAGTATCCTGGTTTCACATGATGATACGCATCTGATGGTAACCAAAGGTGCGCTCTCCAATGTGCTCGCTGTCTGTTCATCGGCCGAAACCGAAGAAGGAAAAATTATTGAGATTGCTGCAGCACAGGACCGAATCCAGCAACACTTTGAGGAATTCAGCAGTAAGGGTATGCGTACCCTGGGCGTCGCCTATAAGAATATGGGGGCTGAGTCACGCATAAACAAAGACCACGAAGCAGGCATGACGTTTTCAGGATTCCTTGTCCTTTTTGATCCGCCCAAGCCCAATATTATCGAGACCATTGCAGACCTGAAAAACCTCGGTGTTTCACTGAAGATCATTACGGGAGACAACCACCTCGTAGCAGCCAACCTCAGTGGGCAGATGGGATTATCGAATACAGGAATTATTACTGGTCCGGAGCTCAGTCAGTTGAGCGATGCCGCGCTCCTCAAAAATGTGGCCGACGTGGATGTCTTTGCAGAAATAGAACCCAATCAGAAAGAGCGCATCATACTCGCTCTCAGAAAAGCCGGAAATGTGGTGGGGTATATGGGAGACGGCATCAATGATGCCTCGGCGCTGCATGTTGCCGATGTCGGCATCTCCGTCGATAGTGCCGTTGATGTTGCCAAAGATGCGGCTGATATCGTTTTACTCGAAAAGGATCTGGGCGTTCTTGTACAGGGTGTGCGCGAAGGGAGGACGACGTTTGCGAACACGCTCAAGTATGTGTTCATGGCGACCAGCGCAAATTTCGGAAACATGTTCAGCATGGCCGGAGCATCCCTCTTCCTGCCGTTCCTCCCCTTACTGCCCAAGCAGATATTGCTCACCAATCTCATGACCGATTTCCCTGAGATGACCATTGCTTCCGACAGGGTGGATAAAGAAATGGTTGATCATCCCCGGCGCTGGGACATTAAGGCAATCCGCAAGTTTATGTTTACCTTCGGAATAGTGAGCTCGGTGTTTGACTATCTCACCTTTGGTGTATTGTTATTCATCCTCCATGCGAATCACAAGGAATTCAGGGCTGGCTGGTTTGTGGAGTCTGTCATCTCAGCAGCGCTCATTGTACTGGTTATCCGAACGAGGAGGCCTTTCTTCAAAAGTAGACCCGGGAAATATCTCTTGCTGGCTACGCTGTTAATTGTTGTCATGACGCTGATATTACCCTTTACGACGCTTGGTGATATTTTTGGATTCAGCCGGCTGCCGATCTCGTTCCTTCTGATAGTAGGCTTAATCACCATATGTTACATTATCACAGCGGAAATAGCGAAGAAGATTTTCTATAAGAAGGTGAAATTTTGAAAGGGTAGTATTTGAGAGACTGAAAACTCTGTGGCTGCTGTGATAAGTCTGGGCTAGCTCCGATCCGATCTGACCGAATGTATCCGTCCCGAAGGGCGTAAGATCAGATGTAAGCTGTCAGCTATTCATTACATCTTCCTTATAACATACAGTTCAGAGGACTGCATATCAATTGACATTAAACTCGGCTTATCAATAAGTACATTTTTTGAAATGAGATCTATGCCCTGTACAATTTTGCCAACATAATATAATATTATAAGATAACATTATCGTTGTATGCTTCTTTTTTAAAGGGTTCATAATGAAAACGGCAGTAAGGATTAAATCCTTGAACTTCTTTACGCACATGGCACTAAATGCCATGGCCTTTGCGTTTAATCACTTCATAGTCCTTAGACGCTACATGAAGAATTCTGAGGGCTGGATCAACTTTTCTGTAGGGATCAGCACAGAGATCGGCACTGTTGCCCAGACAATCAAGTTTCAAGACGGCAGGGTCACGGTTTCAGCCGGGATCAGTGAAGGCACAGATGTCATTATGAAAACCAAGGATGACAAGATCTTGAAAGAAATCCTTTTTGCACCCCCAAGTGAAGTTCTTAACATGATGCTTCAGAACAAGATCCTGTTAGAAGGGAATGTGGCCTACCTGCAGCTTTTCAATTTCTATCTTTCCCTCATGTCAGGTAAGTTGCTTCGGAGATTGCTCGACAAAGCTCGCAGAGCTGATATCGAGTCACGCAAACATGAATTTTGCATCAATGAAATAAATCTGGCCCGGAAACTGAGCGATAGGCATAGGCAGCATCTCAGGGCGGACTGCAGGGAAGACAAGAACGTTATATACCTTGATGATCCCTATCTATCAGACTTCGATCTGGAGGATTTTCCCAGGCTAAAGAAGCTTCTGGAAAGAAATAGAAGCAGCAGGCCCGAGGTGTGTGCCGAGCGCCCAAAACTTCTTACGCAGTGGTATCGTAAAAACGGGTTCGAGGAGGTCAGTCATGGCAGGCCATGGCAGCCTGTGCTACGGCAGGGCTTGGCCTTCGAATATCTGATGAGGCAGAAAAAGCCCATAATAGCCGATTCACAACTCCTGGCCGGTACAACTACATCCAACCCTGTATCAGGGGTAATCGTATATCCGGACGCCCAGGCAACTGCGATATGGGGAGAGTTGAACTCTGTCGATAAGCGTCTCTTGAATCCGTATGACATTACCGATGAAACCCGTCGGATACTCCATGACATCTTCCCGTTTTGGACAAAGCGCTCTTTCCATGAATGGGTCAACGAAAAATATAATAGGCCGCTTTGCCTCCAGCTCAATGAGCGGTTTGTGGCCTATGTGTGCTCAAAGGCTATTTGTGTGTCACACACCGTGCCGGATTTAAGGACGGTTTTAGAAAAAGGCACGAGTGGCATAATGAATGACATACAAAATAGGTTCACCAGCGAACACCTCGATGATGACGGCCGGGCTACACTGAAGGGTATGATCCATGCCCTGAAAGGACTGAATGCCTATGCCGACAACCTGGCTTCCGAGGCCTGGCTGCAGGCCTCAAAAGCAACAGATCCCATACGCAAGAAGGAACTGCAACTAATAGCACAAGTGTGCGAACGTGTTCCCCGCATGCCGGCAAAAAGCCTTGATGAAGCGGTTCAGAGTGTCTGGACCACCTGGATAGGCATGCATATGGAAAACACCAATGCCGGGCTTTCTCCGGGCCGCCTCGACCAGTGGCTGCAAAGCTATTATCTGGCCGACTTGGAAAAGATTGACTCTCCGGCTGAACGCAAAGAATATATCCGTCATACAACCGATTTAATAGGCTGCCTCTATCTAAGGATTTCCGATCACATGCCGCTCTCACCTGACATCGGCAACATACTCTTCGGCACTTCACCCCCCAACCAGGTCATTACCCTTGGAGGGATTACCCCCGAGGGAGAAGACGGCGTCAATGACATGACCTATATCTTCCTCAAGGTTACGGAGATGCTCTCACTACCCGACCCAAACGTGAATGCACGCATCAATATGGATAAAAACAGCGATACCTATATCCGCAGGCTCTGTGAAGTGAATTTCACCACGGCTGCAACACCATCCCTTCACAATGATGAAGCGGTCTTTGCATCACTGAGGCAGCATGGATATCCTGAAGAACACATCCGTGACTGGAGCGCTACCGGCTGTGTGGAACCTACTGTTTCCGGCCGTCATAATGGCCATACGGGTGCAATAATTATGAACTTGGTTGCCGCCCTTGAGATGGCGCTTAATAACGGATTTCATCCTTCCATGCAATGGGACCTGGGCCCAAAAACCGGCACCATTGATGATTTTAAGAATTTTGAAGACTTCTTTATGGCCTACACTGTTCAATTGCGCTTCCTGATCGAACAGGCAGTCAATCTGAACAATATGTATGCTGAAATGCATGCCCGAATGAGACCAACTCCATTTATCAGTTCCATGATTGATGGATGCATCGATAAAGGGCGTGATATAACTTCTGGCGGAGCCCGTTATAACACCTCGGGAGCAGCGAATATCGGCTTGGCCGACATCACCGACAGCCTCATGGCAATCAAAAAACTTGTTTTTGATGATAAGAAAGTCAGCTTCCAGGAACTGAAGGATGCCGTGGACTCGGACTTTCAGACCGCACCGGCCATGAGAGCCCTTGCGCAGAACAAGGTGCCGCTGTTCGGATCCGGCAGCCCCGAGGCGGTTGACATGGCCAACCGTGTAGCAGCTCTCATCCATGAGACTTTTGCGTCACACCGCAACTACCGTGGAGGAAGATATACGAGCGGGTTCTGGTCCATGTCCCAGCACACAGCCTACGGCAACCTTTCCGGGACTCTTCCATCGGGCAGGCTTGCCGGCAAACCGTTTACTCCTGGGCTTACACCAGAGGCACATGCCAGCAAAAATTATTTAAATTTCATCTCCGATGTTGCCCAACTGAAACCTGAAAACATGGACAACAATATAGCATTCAACGTCAAACTTACCCCTTCGCCCGAGGACAGCCGTAAAAAAACGGTAACTAACATGGCAAGTTATGTGAAAACCTACTGCCAGCTAGGCGGGATGCAGATGCAGTTCAATGTTGTCACTTCCCAAATGCTCATAGATGCCATGGCCAACCCGGAAAGCTATCGCAACCTGATCGTGAGGATCTCGGGATACAATGCATATTTTGTAACCCTCAACAAACAGCAACAGATCGAGCTTATCGAGAGGGCTGAATACGGGGTCTGATTTGGGTAATCCACTTATTTCGGCTAATAGTAACCTCACGAAGAAGATTATCCGTCTTCCTGACCGATCGTCTTGGAAGATTGGATATCGGTAGCTAAGTCATTTATCGTTCCTTTATATCTTGAGAAAACCGTTAATTCCTATGAATGAATGTCGTGCTTAAGACAAAAAATATTATGACCATAATGCAGGCCCTATTTAAGGATAGCATCCACATTTATCCTACTATTAGAACTACTCCTGCCTCAAGGGATCTCCAACAGTTTGGATAAAGGGAATGATGTATAACAGTAAATAATCTTTCATTGCTCGGGGTGGAAGACCCTTACATGGATGATTTCTGCGATTTCTTATCTGTTTTAGGATGTCACCCATTAAAAGGTTCTGTCAGGGAACTGTAGATTAGAGACCAAGACCTCCATAATCATCCGGTTTATTTCAGCATGTGCCACCGATACAAGGGCAGTACTTCTCATGGAAGAGCTGTCATGAAGCATCTTCACTAGTCTGAAGTTCGAGATGTCCCTTACTTGAACGTGTATGGATCATGCTTCGAATGGTGTAAGTACCCACTGGCAGCAGGGCAACAGCAGCTGCAACTGCGTATGTCCATATTCCAGTGACAAGCCCCACATATAGGGCTGAGACGACAAAGAACAGATGGAAACTTTCCGTAATCAGCAAGGCCGTTCGATTATCCTGCCAGCTCAAGGGTGATAACCTCATTATCCACGCCGTCAGGAAGGTCATCAGCGGTAAGGGGAAAATGACGACCATATGCCACCAGGATAGGTTGGTGAAGGCACGTTCATATTCGGTTTCGAGCATGACATAGATGGCTATGAGCAGCAGAGGTAAAGACGGGAGAATGGCATCGAAGCCCAAGAGAAATTTCCGGTACCGTTTATTCCTGCCCATTAAGTGAAAGTAGGTGAAGCAGGACAAAATAATGAACCAGCCGATGAAATTTGACACAGGTACGTTAAAATACGGAAGTATTACATCAGCAGGGGGGAACCAGGTCCAGTAACCGAAACGCACGGCAAGCGCATCCATGGAAAAGTCGATGCTCAGCCCCCAAAGGGCGACAAAGAGTGCTGTTTTGAATCTGCTCAGGCGCAGGCCTTCTGCGATGATGATCCCGGAATATAGGATTGCAGCCCAGCCTGCAGCAATGGAGAATGGTGCATCCAAGAATTTGACCAGGAAGCCCGGCGTATATGCATAGCGGTGAAAAATGGCAATGGCCGATTCTTCCAGGATCCAGCCATAGATGATCAAAGGAATAAAGAAGAGAAGGCCATTCTTCAATCCGAATCTGCGAAATCCGTCTATAAGTGCAAGAATGAACACAAACCAGAGGAAAAGCTCAAAGATGACTACTGGTACCATGCCCCCCTCCCATATTAGCAGGCACATAACCAATCCATGAAGAGTGATATCACTTGTTAATATAAACAGAAGGTTGGCGTTATACAATACAAGACGGAATTATATGTCCCGACTCTTTGATAATGTCCTCTGGTGAACTCGCAGGAGCTTCTTCACTACTACGAGCTGTCCCGACCCTGTGCCCACATCGGTACTCTCATCCTCGGGGGGCCTCCCCTTGGATTTCTCCCTTCTCATCCAGGCGACAGGTTCTCACGTTCCGTGTAAAAGCCCGTATCGGATTCACGCCATCTCTACACCGGATGCCGCTCAGACAGTAAACAGGTTTCCTCTGAGCTGTTCCCAGAGTTAGTTTTGGACCCTGGTTTCGACATCGTCTGTGATCATTTTCGATGCCTCATCGATTGGTTCGCTTTCGCTCGTCTCTCCGATACTCACCTGACGCATTCCTTGCGCCTTTTCCCTAACGCTCACCACCATGGCTCTTTACCATCGCAGCTTAGGGCGGTTTGAAGCCTGCTCCTGTAAACCGGCTCCGAGGGGCCTCCCCTCATCTCCTACACAGCATTGCCTCTCGGCATTCGTGACACACAAAACTGATAATCTTGAGTTGAAACGTACGAAACTTATCGCTTCATACCTGAGCATGACATCTGGCATGAGATCTTCA
>CAWKAM010000046.1:0-110008 GCA_963847605.1 uncultured delta proteobacterium
TGGTGCGAGAGAAGGGACTCGAACCCCCACGGATCGCTCCACTGGATCCTAAGTCCAGCGCGTCTGCCAATTCCGCCACTCTCGCACACTAAAATATTTTTTTATGGCCAACACTTATTCCGGTACTTGTTTCAGGTCAATGATCTCCATGCGGTGATTCGCCTCCGGGTGTTTCTTCGAAGGCCCTTGGGTAAGGATGGCAATGTCCCCTTCCACCTCATGCTCATGGAGCCATGACCTCACATAAGGCCTCCAATCATCGGGAGATTCGGCTTCATGAGCGCTTTGGACCCCATAAGAGAACTGGAGCTGTTGACACGTGAGCTCTGATCTGCTCATGGCAACAATCCATACAGGGAGCCTGAACCGTGTAATGCTCCTGGCCATGGCCCCGCTGTTGGTGGGGACAAACACCGCTGCCGGTGAAATATGCTTGAAGGTTGCCTCTATGCTGAACACAACCAGATCACTTATCCTGCTTGTCTGTATCTCCGTGATCTCCTTGAGCCTCTCCCTCAGACGATATCCGGGACCGTACGGCTCGGTGGCCGAAGCGATCCTGCCGAGCATCTCTACAGCCTCTAGAGGATACTTGCCCATGGCCGACTCACCCGAGAGCATGACGCAGTCGGTACCGTCCAGGATGGCATTTGTCACGTCCGTCACCTCTGCCCGTGTGGGTCTGCGGTTTTCCGTCATGGATTCAAGCATCTGGGTTGCGGTAATAACCGGTTTTCCGCGAATGATCGCTTTCGCCATGAGCTCTTTCTGGACTAGTGCAATCTTCTCGATGGGGATCTCCACACCAAGGTCTCCCCTGGCGATCATTATGCCGTCTGCTGCATCAAGGATATCGTCGATGTGATCAAGCGCAGCCGATCGTTCGACCTTGGCAATGATGAAAGGATGGTAATCGATTGCCTCTGCAGCCTCGCGCACTGCACGGATATCCGCCCCTGAAATCACAAAGGATTGACAGACCGCATCCAGGCCCTGCTTGGCGGCAAAATCCAGGCATACATGATCCTGCTGAGTGAATGCGCTGATGCCCAGATCGATGCCCGGCAGGTTGAGCCCTTTGTGGGAGCGCAGCTCCCCTCCTACAAGGACCTTGCATTCCACATTGCTTTCTTGGACCCTGGTCACCTCAAGCGCAATGAGCCCGTCATTTAAGAAGAGCGTATCCCCTGCCTTGACTGCCTGGGGGAGGCGCTTGAAGCTCACCGATACCCTGTTCTCATCACCCGCTACCTCTTCAGTAGTGAGCGTAAAGTCATTGCCCGGCCTCAATTCAACCGGATCTTGGGCCATAACCCCTATACGCATCTTGGGCCCGGGCAGGTCGCCCATGATGGTAAGTCGCTTTCCTACAGATTGAGCCGCGGCCCTCAGATCTTTAACCACCTGTTCGTGGGAGTTAAAATCACCATGAGAAAAATTCAAGCGGGCAATGTCCATCCCTTCCATGATCATCCGCTCCATGATGGAACGAGTCCTGGAAGCAGGCCCGATGGTACATACGATCTTGGTCTTATGATTGGGCAGTTTCATATCTCAAGCTTCCAAGAAGCTTGGAATATTGTTTGTAGGAGCGCCTTCAGGCGCGATTACTTCATCGCGGCTAAAGCCGCTCCTCCATATCATCATGACAATCACGCCCAGCAAATCAACCCCATATCTACCGGGTAGATGAGATTCGTATGGGACGGCAGTATCCTCACGGAATACCCGAACCTGCCTGTATCATCGCACGTGATGCGGGCCTCAAAGACATGGACACCCTTGCCGAGCTCCTTGATGTGGTCCATCATCACATCCTTTGCCCCATTGAGGTTGCCGGCATCATCGATGTTCCCGTAGTATACCCGTACGCTGACGTCATACGGGTTGATGGCGCCAAGCTTCACCTCGGCGCGGATCGTTATGTCGCTGTGCACCGCGACCTCATCACCCCCCTCATGACTGATGTCCTGCACCGTCACATCGCTCCAGCGCGATGTCAATGTGTCCTTCCACTTGACCACCTGGCGTACGTTCTTGAAATTGTCACCCATTAAAGTCTTCACGTTCAGGGCTGCGGCCATATAGCACCTGTCCGTGTATTCCTCAACCATGCGGTTGGAATTGAATACTGGACATAAGCTGCGCATGGATTTCTTCATCATGGTGATCCAGCCTCTGGGCAGTCCGTCGAGTCCGCGTTCATAGAACAACGGGATAATCTCCCGCTCCAGCAGATCGTAGATGGCCTTGCTCTCAACCTGATCCTGATAGTCGTAGTTGTCGTAGACCTCACCGTTTCCAATGGACCAACCGAGGTCGGGATGATATCCCTCCACCCACCAACCGTCCTGAACACTCAAGTTAAGCGCGCCGTTAGCAGTAGCCTTCATGCCCGATGTACCGCAAGCCTCAAAGGGCCGTCTGGGGCTGTTGAGCCACACATCCACGCCCTCTACGAGGTAACGGGTGATATTCATGTTATAATCCTCAAGGAACACGATCTTATCTCTGAAAGGCTCCTCGCGTGCGATGTGGATGATCTTCTGGATGATGGTCTTGCCTTCGTGATCTCTGGGATGCGCCTTGCCTGCCACGATGAGCTGCACCGGAAGCCCGCGGTTGGCCAGGATGGCCTTAAGGCGATCGATGTCCCTGAAGATAAGGAGACCGCGCTTGTATGTGGCAAAGCGCCTGGCATATCCGATGGTCAGTGCATCGGGATGCAGAGTCTCCATGGCCCTTTGGATATCCTTCGGCTTGGCACCTCGTGTGGCAAGCTGCTTCATGAGCCTTTTACGCGCAAAGGCGACCAGCCTCTCCCTACGCCGCTGATGTGTGGACCACAGCTCGGCATCGGGTATTTCGTCAATCCGTTCCCAAACCTTTTGATTGTCCGGGTCTTCCTTCCATTTGGGGCCGAGGTACCGGTCAAAGAGCTCGGCCATCTCGTCCGAGATCCATGACGGGATATGGATGCCGTTGGTAATAGAAGAGATAGGCACATCCTCTGTCTTGACGTGCGGCCAGATATCCCTCCACATATCCCTGGAGACCTGGCCGTGGAGTTTGCTTACCCCATTGCGAAAGGCGGAATTCTTGAGTGCGAATACCGTGGCGCCAAAGCCTTCCTTGTCGTCGTAAGGGTTCTTTCTGCCGAGCGCGAGAAAGTCAGACCACTTGATCCCTGTGTCATCCACATAGGGCTTGATATATTTTTCCATGAGCCCCATCTCAAAGATGTCATTGCCTGCAGAGACCGGTGTGTGCGTGGTGAAGACGAGTGAGGCCCTCACCACCTCACGGGCGGTGTTGAAATCCATGTTCTTCCTCTTCATGAGGTTACGGATGTGCTCTAATCCGACGAGAAAGCTGTGCCCTTCGTTCATATGGTACACCATGGGATCGATGCCCAGGGCATCCAGTGCCCTCATGCCGCCGATGCCCAAAAGGATCTCCTGCCTGAGCCTGTCCTCCTGGTTGCCCGCATAGAGCCCGCCCGTGATATTTCGCTCGTCAGGATGGTTCTCCTCCAGATTGGTGTCCAGTAAGTACAGCGGCACCCTGCCCACCTGGCATTTCCAAATCTGTGCCCGGCATTCCCTGTCTGCGAGCTTCAATGAGATCTTGATGGGCTTTCCGCCGTCTTTCTGTTCCAGCATAAGGGCCATATGATAGAAGTCATTATCCGGTGATTCCTCCTGTTGCCAGCCGTCCCAGCTCAAGTACTGGGTGAAGTATCCATGCTTGTACATGAGACCCACCCCGCACAGCGGCAGCCTAAGGTCGCTGGCGCTCTTCAAATGGTCGCCGGCCAGCACACCTAACCCCCCCGAGTAGATGGGCAGGCTCTCGGTGAGCCCGAACTCCATGGAAAAGTAGGCTATCGTGAAGTCAATGGGTTGGGCCAGCAGGAAGGAATATACCCCCTTCTCTGCGATGTAGTCCTCGAATTCCTCGTAGGTCTTTTTCATCTGGGAGAGGAATCCTTCGTCTTCCATGAGGTCCATGATACGGCCCTGCGAGATACGGGAGAGCATATCCACGGGATTGTGGCCCGTCTCCTCCCAGAGGTCTCTGTCCATGTGCTGAAAGAGACGCAGACCTTTGTGGTTCCAGCAATACCAGATATTGTATGCAAGCGACAGGATGGGATTAAGCATCTCAGGAAGTGTAGGAATCACTCTAAATGATCTGATCTTCATGAAAACCCCTTTCTCCATTTACGATTTCATCGATGCAAAACTTATTACAGGTCAAAGACCATCATCCCTTTTTAAGCAGGAGGGTTTTTCAATGCCTTTTTGGCCTTCTTGGCGGCATCGGTCTTGGGGTGATCTTTTATGAGCTGCTGCAGGATCAGCGTACCGGTCTCGTTGTCTCCCATCTTCATGAACGACAGCCCTTGTTTATAGAGGGCATCAGGCACTTTATCGCTGTCCTTGAACTTCTTTACCACCGTATCATAGCTTAAGATACCGTCATCATACTTGCCCAGGGCATAGAGGGACTCTCCCATGTAGAAGTAGGCATTACCGGCGAGTGCCGGATCGGGATTCTGGGCAAGAAAGCCTTTGAAGTCCTGGACCGCATCGCTGAACATCCCGGCCTTGAATTTTTCCATGCCGCTGTCATAGAGCGAATTCTGGGCAGGAGCAGTCCCCTTGTTCTGAAGCAGATCCTTGAGGGACTGGACATCCTTTTCCAGCTTGGATATCTTGGTCTCGCCTCCACCGGCCGAAGTAAGCCCTGCAGATGCCGAGATCTGGTCGATGGACCCCTGGAGCGTGAACATCTGATTCTGCAGCTCAGAATACCGATTCTGCAACTCGCCCTGCTGCTTAAGGGACTGGTCCGTGAGCTTGGAGTTTTCCGCCATCTTCGTCTCGGCCATACTCAGGCGGGATTGGAGCAGATCCACCTGACTCTTGAGGGCATTGAGATCCTGCTGAGTTGCACAACCGGATATGATCAGCAATAAGATAAAAAATAGGATAAATCGTCTCATGATTATTACTCCCCAAGAATGCCGAAATGGGCCCTTCTGTTTTTGGCCCAGGCCGTTTCGTTATGCCCCGGATCCACCGGCTTCTCTTCACCGTAACTGACCGTTGAAACCCTTTCCGAACCTATACCCAGGAAAACAAGATAGTCCTGAGCAGCCTTGGCACGGCGCTCCCCCAGGGCAAGGTTGTATGCTGCCGTGCCCCGCTCGTCACAGTGGCCTTCGATGCGGGTCTTGATCTTAGGATGTGAGTTCAGGAAAGCAGCCTTATCGGCCAGTACCTTCCGGGCCTCCGGCGTGAGCTCGAAACTGTCGAACTCAAAGTATATATTCGTATTTTCAAAGGCGGTCCGCGCCTTCTCCATAGAGGACTTACCTGATGCAGCAGTGGTCCCCTGTGCTGAGCCGGACGTATCCATCTTCATGCCAGGCTGCTCAGCAGGCATTTCAGTCTGGCCGGGAGGCTGCGGCTTTGAAACTTCCGGGGTTACCGGTTCCAGGGTCTTCTTCGCACAACCCATGACGAACAGGATCGCACAGAGTATCGTTATGGTATATGCAATACGAATAATTCTCCTCATATCATTCTCCTCTCCACTTTTGGAGTTGTGTGTACTCTAATCCAACTCTGATTCAGGTCAAGTTCAAAGATATCTCATTTCATCAACGGCGACCAGGCCGGCTCGGAAAACCCTCCCCCTGAGGTGACAGGCACGGACATGGTACCCATGAGATCCGTTATGTAGATATTACCGTCTCCACCGGCAAAGGCAATGAGTCTCCCATCAGGAGAAAAACTCGGTGATTCATCTCCAAGGCCCGACCCCGGAAGCACCCGGAAATTCGACCCGTCAGGTTTTATAGTCGTAATATAAAACTTTTCATTTTTAGCACGATAGGAAAATGCTACCAAATCTCCCCTCGGTGAGAAGGTCGGTTCGGAGTTGTATTTTCCCTCATAGGTAAGCCGCTGAACATTCTTCGTTGCAAGATCCATGATGAAGATCTGAGGGTTACCCGACCGGGATGAGCAATAGACCATGCTCTTTCCATTGATCGAGAATGATGGCGAGGTATCGGTTGCCCAGCCTGTGGTAAGTTTTGTCCTGCCTGAGCCGTCCAGGTTCATGATATAGATCTTGGGTGAACCGTCGATGGACAACGTGAGCCCTATCCTGCCGCCGGATGCATCAAAGGCAGGTGATGTGTTGATGCCTTTCTGGGCCGAGATCTGTTTTACATTATTCGTGGCAAGATCCAGCAGGTAGAGGTCCGGGTTGTTTTTCCAGTAGGATACGAATGCGATCTTTTTTCCATCAGGCGACCATGCAGGGCTCAGTACAAGGCTGCCGCCGCCGCGTATGGTATTGCCTCCGGTTCCATCGCACCATATGACATGGAGCTGTTTTGCCGTCTTATCTTTTTTGATGCATGCGATCTTGGAAGAAAAGATGGGGTCCAGTCCGAACTTATTCCTCAAGACGTGATCCATGAACGCATGGACAGCCATGTACATGGTCTGCTCGCCGCTCGTGTAGGTGGCGCTCTCGATGACCTGCCCTGTAAAAACCTCCACCATCTGGACCTTGAATATGCCTGTGGTACCCTGCTTTGAAACCGTAGCGGCTATCACATAGTCCGAACCGATGAGCGAGAAGTCCTTCAGTGAACCCTGCTGGACTTCACCAAGGGGGCCCGGATTGACATAGCTCTGTGGCGAGATGAGATCGAAGATCCCGGATATCTGGAGGTCCCTGGCGCATGTGGCCCACACTGAGCCTGCCATGTCACCGGGCCCGGCATAGGCGGGCATGGCAACCTTCATCTTGCGGAATCCGCTCGCCTCGATGTCGATGTGGATCTGCTGGGCATATGCATGTGCGTCGGACATGATAAAAATTACAAAAATAAGGGCAAAGAACCTTCGCATCAATGAGCTCCTTTCGGGGGTGTGAAAGACATGGTGAACTCAAACCAGTCCTCGCCTGCAATGAGGACGAGCGGAGGCTGTGGTAATCGACTCACCCTGCCCAGCGCAATAAGTATCGAACGGTCAAAGGGCACATTGCCCGATGATACCATGAGTTTCTTCTGGAGCAGCTCACCTGTCCTGCTCACCCTGAGAAGATAGGTGGTCTGTAATGATGAATCCATTCCCTCGATCTCCGGAGGGGTTTTCCACAAGTTCTCCACCATGCTCCTGACCCGTGCTTTCCACAGGGCGATCTCTGAAGCACTCCCTCCTCCAGGGCCATGGGCCGTTCCCGTACCAGTACCGGTCTGTGCCGGGGGCCTGGTCAGATTACCTGCACTCGATGTATCCTGACCTCCCTCATCAGGGGTCTCCCGCTTCATTTCCGGGGGCGAGAGTTTGGGAGGGCCTTCTTTCAAGGCTCTCTCCTTCTTGACCTCTCCGAGTGAGACATGTTCGGACTTCTTGTTGAAAATGAATTTCTTGCTCTCGGGTATGGAAACGCTCTTCGATGCAGCCTCTCCGCCCGAGGGGACACCGGGAATGATTGATACCTCATACACGTCGGAGGTGTCTAATTTCTTTCCGGAAAGATCGATATCCACCAGGGTAAGGATCAATACCAAATGGCAGATGAGCGATAAGATAAGGAAGTTTCTTAAAGACTGCATCCTGTCTCTTATTTATTCACCGGCGGCTGTGTCACAAGGCCGATCTTCGTCAGACCGCTCATGCGTATGACCGACATCACCTGGACTACAAATCCGTATGGGATACTTTTGTCGGCCTGCAGGTAGACGGCCTCTACATTCCTCTGCTCCTTGATCTGGCTGAGGACCATCTCGAGCCTGCCGAGCTCGACCGGTGATCCGTTGATATCAACGGTCTTGTCATTGCCTATGGTGATAACAAGGTCCTGGCTTTCGCCCAGGGCACGCGCCTCTGCCTCGGGCAGATCGACCTTCATGCCTTCCTTCATCATGGGGGCCGATACCATGAAGATGATGAGCAGCACGAGCATGACATCCACCAGCGGCGTCACATTGATTTCCGCCACATACGTTTTCGGCTTATTTGTCTGCATTGAACAACCCCCTGCGCAGCCAGTTGATGAAGTCCATCTGGAACTGGTCCATCTGTGCGCTGGCATGGGCAATGAGGCTCGTGAAGTAGTTGTAGAAGAGCACGGCCGGAATGGCCACAAAGAGTCCCGCTGCAGTCGCGATGAGTGCCTCGGATATGCCGGGCGCCACGGTGGCAAGGTTTGCGGACCCCATGAGCCCGATGTGCCTGAAGGAATCCATGATCCCCCAGACAGTCCCGAACAGCCCGATAAAGGGGCTTGCATTGCTGATGCTCGCGAGAAACCCCAGGCCGTAAGAGAGGTCCATACTCTGCCGTGCATGGGCATTTACCAGCCTGGCCTCGATGTTCACCAGCATGGCCGGGTTGACCGTGCCTGTCTTTCCTGAGAGCTTGCTTACTTCATCCATGGCCTCTTCAAACATCTTGGAAACGGGGCAGGCACCTACTTTGACAGCTGTCTCCTTGATCTTCGCCATGCTGCTGCTTTTGGAGACTATGTCCAGTATTACCTTTGCCCTCTTGCGGGCCCTGGCAAACATGATCCACTTCTGGATAATGATACCCCATGAGAATATGGAAAATATGAAGAGGACCAGTAACACGAGTTTAACCACTGGGGCAGCATCCACGATCATGGCCCCGATATTACCCCTGAACTGGGCTGTCGCTGCATATGCAGTGGATGTCAGTAATGGCATTCACAACCTCCTTAAATTTTGTTTGGGTATAAAAGTTATATTATCAGCCATGACCTCACCTCGCCCGGCTCGGGTCTTTGGGTAGCGTAATAATAAACGTCGTGCCCCCGGGAGTTGAGACGAAGGTGATGGCACCGGAATGAAGCTTGATGATCCGATACGAGATGGAAAGCCCAAGCCCGATACCCTTGGGTTTTGTAGTGAAGAACGGATCGAAGATCCTGCCCTTCACATGATCGGATATACCCTTGCCCGTATCGGACACCAAGATCTCCATACGGTCATCCTTGTCGGTGAGATGGACCTCCATCCTGCCGCCGAACTCCATGGCCTGGACGGCATTGATGAATACATTCATGAGGACCTGCTGTATCATGTGGGGATCGGCCTTGATCATTGCCCTCTTGGGTGGATGGAACTCTATGATCTCTACATGGTATTCACGGGCCGTATCCTGCACCATGTACACGCCATTCTCGATGATCTTCTTGAGGTCGCACGAGACGATGGAGAGCTCCCTGGGTTTGGCAAAATCGAAAAAATTGAGCAGCAGTTTGTTCAACCGGTCGATCTCTAAAATGATGCGTGAGACATAGGCCATGCGGTGATCACCAACCTCCAGCTCCTCATTCAAGGCCTGCGCAGTGGTTTTGATCCCGGCCAGAGGATTGCGTATCTCATGCGCAATACCCGAGGTAAGCTCGCCCACGGATGCGAGCTTATCCATCTTAAGGATCTCTTTCTGGAGCTGATGGATCTCGGTGATGTCCGAGAGGAATACCACGAAGCCGCCCTTCTTGAGCTTATGCTTGCTCAGCCGGATGGTTATCCGTTCGCTCCCCTTAGTCCGGATCATGGTCTCTTTTTTAAATGAATCGCGGTCTATGAGGCCGTCCACATTGATCTCCTGAAGACTTGTTTCATCAATACCCAGATAGTCCAATGCGGCCCTGTTTGCATAGATCACGTTACCATCTTTATCCGCGAGCATGACGCCTGCGGGCAGCATTTCAAGAATCTCCCTAAGGACGTCCTTATCCATGGAACCCATATAGCCAAGTCCCCTCAAAACTTCCAGAGAAATCTCTTCCAAACATGGCACTTTTTTCATAGCCTTGGTATTCATTTAATATTATGATATTTCATAATAAAATACTAACAAAATAGTGAAACTTCATGTTGACTTTAATATATCATTTAATATATAGGCATAAAGTGTCAATAAGTGTCATATATGTGGGGGTAAGCGGTGTTGAAAGGGCATTACATTAACTCCATAAATGAGAAGGGTCGGTTAAGCATCCCCTCAAAGTTTAGGGATATCCTGAAAGAATGGGGAACCGAGAACCTTATAGTCACCAAGAGCATCGACCCCTGCCTTCTGGCGTTCGCCCCCGATGACTGGGAGCGGGTGGCAAAACTGGCCTCTGGACTTTCCAATGTGAAAAGGGAAGATATCTGGTTTAAGCGGCATGTCGTCGGCTCGGCCGAAGAATGTCTCCTCGATGCACAGGGCAGAATCCTCATCCCGTCCGGCCTGCGCGAGTATGCAGACCTCAAAAAAAAGTGTCTGCTGGTGGGTATTGTGGATCGCATCGAGATCTGGGATCAGGACACGTATAACAAGAGCATGGAGGAGGCACTCGAAGACTCCGAGAAGTTGCGCGAAGGGCTTGCGAAGCTCGGTCTGTAAGACGATGGAGCACACAAGCGTACTTCTTAGGGAGGTCTTAGATGTGATGAGGCCCCATAGTGGCGGGAGATATTTCGACGGCACCCTTGGTGGCGGGGGTCACGCCCGTGCCATCCTTGAAGCCAGTTCTCCCGGCGGCGAACTCGCCGGATGCGACCTCGACCTTGAGGCAGTTTCACGCCTCAAAGAGTCCCTGGCACTTTATGGCACCCGCTCCCATTTATTTTGTGCCAACTACACCGAGATAGACCGCTTATGCTCCCAACTCGGATGGGAACATATCGACGGGGTTCTCCTCGATCTCGGGATGTCATCCCTTGAGCTTGATGATGCCGAGCGGGGGTTCTCCTTTTCCACCGAAGGCCCTCTCGATATGCGGTATAATCAAGATCAAAAGCTCGATGCATACACGGTGGTGAATACATACGATGAAGACACGCTCGGCCGGATCATCTCCATCTACGGAGAAGAGCGCTTCGCAAGGAGGATTGTCCGCCGTATTGTGGAATCCAGGCCCATTGCAACTACAAAGGCACTTGCTGCAATTATCAGTGCAGCCATTCCCAGAAGGCTCTGGCCGAAGAGGATCCACCCTGCGACAAGGACCTTCCAGGCCATCCGCATGGAAGTCAACTCCGAACTTGATAACCTTAAAGGTTTTCTGACCAAGGCTGCGGCAATACTCTCAAAAGACGGTGTGATGGCGATAATCTCATTCCATTCACTCGAAGACCGTATCGTCAAGCAGTTCTTTGCGGGTACCTCGACCACCCTCCTGAGCCGCCGGGGACTTCCCATGCCACAGGAAACCCCGGCGGTCATTTTTACACGGATCACTAAGAAACCCGTTATGGCCTCTCCGGAAGAGATCCGGGCAAACCCCAGGGCCCGAAGCGCCCGTTTACGGGTTGCACGGAGGATGTCGTGAGGGCCCTGAAAACAGAGGGAATCCTTCCATTCGGTATGGCGATGCTCCTCTTCCTGATGGTCTGGGCCATGTTCCATGTCTGGACGCGGCATATGGTCACCGAGTTGGGATACTCTCTCTCCCAAGAAGAGGCGGCCAAGGAACAGTTGTTGAGCGACAACAAGGCCTTGAAGATAGAGATCTCTACGCTCAAGAGCTCGAAAAGGCTTAAGCTCATTGCTGAAAGCCAACTCGGACTAACCCTCCCTAAACCCGAACAGGTGGTGTACCTATGGCTGGACGAATAAGGGGCATCCAGATCTTTCTCGTGGTCATGCTCGTCGCCATCGGTGTGAGGGCGTTTGAGTTGCAGGTCATCCACTCCGAGTCTATCATCACCAAGGCCCACAAACGGTTCGATCATGCCGTCGAGCTGAACCCTCACCGGGGAACCATCTTTGATCGGGCAGGACAGCCCCTTGCCATTAGCCTGGAAATGAAATCAGTGGCCGCCAATCCGCGGATCATCGAGGACCCGGCCGGGGCCGCATGGCAGCTCGGGAAGGCCTTAGGGATAGAGAGGAGGTACATCGAGAAGAGGCTCGCCGAAGACAGATATTTTGTGTGGATCAAAAGGCAGGTCACTCCCAATGAGGTGGAGGCCGTCAAGGCCCTCAAGATTAAGGGCATCGGGTTCTACGATGAGGCCAAGCGGTTCTATCCGGAGAGCGAATCGTGCGCGAACTTGATCGGGTTCGTCGGCATAGATGGTAAGGGGCTCGAGGGACTTGAGCTCTCCTACGATATGATACTTAAGGGCATGGAGCGCAAGATCGTTGTCCATCGCGACGGTATGGGCAGGATCATTTACGCCCGGGGCCTCCAGGGTGATGATGTAAAAGACGGCAATACCCTGTGGCTTACCATAGACAAGAGGATACAGTACATCGCCTTTCAGGAACTGAAGAAGGCTGTCGTCAACAACAAGGCGCAATCGGGGTTCGTCATCATTACAAACCCGTCGACCGGCGATATCCTTGCAATGGCCTCCTGTCCGAGCTTCGACCCGAACAAGGGAAGCTTCAGCCACCTTGCAGGCCACACAAACATGGCCATTACCCATCCATTCGAGCCCGGCTCGGTGATCAAGCCCTTTTGGGTAAGCTGGGGGCTGGATAAAAGGATATTCAGTGTAACAAGGAGCGTCTTCTGCGAGAACGGTTCATTCACCTTCCATAGGATCACCATCCACGACCATGAGAAATACGGATGGCTTCCGGTAAACGACATTATTAAATTCAGCAGCAATATCGGCATCGCAAAGCTCATGGAACCTATCAATGCCGGCGACATGTATACCTGCCTCCAGGCCTTCGGTTTTCTCGACACAACCGGAATCGATTTCCCTGGTGAGCCGGCGGGCATGGTCAGAGACTCGGGTACATGGACCAGCGTGGACAAGGCAACCATCTCCTTCGGACAGGGTTTTGCCGTAACCGGCATCCAGCTTATCACTGCATTTAATGCCATGGTCAACGGGGGTATGATCATGAAACCCTTCATTGTTGAGCGCATCAGCGATGCCAAGAACACCCCTGTCCTGGAAACCAGGCCTACCATAATGAGAAAAATTCTCTCCAAGGAGGCCTGCGATCAGATTGTCGGGGTAATGAAATCCGTCACATTAAAGGGCGGCACCGGCGAATCGGCCAATATGCCTACCTTCCAGGTCTTCGGCAAGACCGGAACGGCCCAGAAGATAGACCCCTTAACCGGGGCCTACGCAGAGGGTGACTATGTCTCCTCATTCATCGGCGGGATCATCGACGCCACGGGCAAGACCAGGATGACCATGATCGTATGCATCAATGAGCCTCGACCGTACTATTACGCAAGCATAGTGGCTTGCCCTTTGTTTAAAGAAATAGTAACACAATGCGCCACCATCATGGAGTTAAGCCCGAACATCACGCTCGCCACCAGGGGGGACAGCGGATGATGGCCTCAGACCTCGCTCGCATACTCCCCGGTGCCACAACGAAAGGGCCCGACAGGCAGTGGAAAACACTTAAGGTGGATTCTACCCGCGTCGAGGCAAGGGATGCGTTCATAGCGCTTCGCGGCAGCGTTACGGACGGCCATAAATTCATCATTGATGCCCTTAATCGTGGCGCCAGTCTTATTATCTGTAATGCCGGCCACACCATCGAAAACACCGATGCCGCAGTATTGAGCGTGCCTGATACGAAAGCCGCCTTGAGGACGATCCTGCCTTTTCTCTACCCTAAGGCCTTGGAAGTGAGGATGGTGGGGATCACGGGTACCAACGGCAAGACTACCACCGCCTATCTCATTGAATCCGTCTTGAGCAATGCAGGCATTTCCTGCGGGGTTATGGGCACCATCAACACAAGATATCCCGGAAAAGAGATCACCTCTTCTCTTACCACACCCGGCCCCGTGGACCTCTTCGATATGCTTCACCAAATGCGTCTTGCGGGTGTTCATGCATGTATCATGGAGGTGAGCTCTCATGCCCTTGATCAGGACAGGGTCGCAGGCCTCAGGTTTGATTATGCCCTCTTCACGAACCTCACCCAGGATCACCTGGACTACCACAAGGACATGGAGACATATTTCCTTGCCAAGAAGAGACTCTTCGAGGGTTACCTCACAGGCGATGCCATCCTTAATATAGATGACCCTTACGGTGTCCGGCTTGCTGATGGCTTAAGCAATGTAATCACATACGGGTTCAGCAAAAATGCCCTCATCCACCCCCTTTCCCTGGACAACAATCCGCATGGCCTTACATTGAATATCGCAACCCCTTTAGGAGAGATCATCATCAGGAGCAAACTCAAGGGAGAGATGAATGCCTATAATATCATGGCGGCTCTCGGCGTTTGCCATGCCATGGGTATTCCGAACGAGAAGATCAGAAAGGGCATAGAGGCGCTTGACGGGGTACCCGGCAGGATGGAATCCGTGAAGAACACCAAGGGGCTGAGCATCTTCGTAGATTATGCCCATACCCCCGATGCCCTGGATACTGTCCTGAAGAACGCCCGCCGATTCACAAAAGGGAGGCTCCTGACCGTGTTCGGCTGCGGGGGGGACAGGGACAGGACCAAGCGGCCCATTATGGGCGCAATTGCATCCGGCCTTGCCGATCTGGCCATTATCACCTCGGACAATCCCCGGACTGAAGATCCGCTCTTGATCATAGAGGATATCGTCAAAGGCGTCACGGACAAGACAAGGATTCTTCTTGAACCTGACAGAGAAACGGCAATCTGCCAAGCAATACGGACCATGGCTCCTGATGACTGCCTTGTGATTGCAGGCAAGGGCCATGAGGATTATCAGATCATTGGCACGACCAAGATTGCGTTTGACGACCGTGTATGCATTCGCCAGTGTCTGAAGGAGGTATACGGTCAATGAAGATCAGTGCGCGGGATGTAGCCAATTATACGGATGGATACATCATTTCAGGAGAATCGGAGACGATCTTCAGCGGGGTATCCACCGATTCCAGGGGCGTTAAGGCGGGTCAGCTTTTTGTTGCACTCAATGGAGAGCATTTCAATGGTCACTCCTTTATTAAAGATGCCGTCTCGCAGGGGGCGACAGGGGTAGTGGTCATGGAGGACATCCCACGCAACGGTACTGTCATCATATCCGTGGAGGATACCCTGCAGGCCCTGGGCGATATCGCAGCAGGGGTGAGAAATCAGTTCGACACGGCCATTGTCGGCATTACCGGCTCCACCGGCAAGACCACGGTCAAAGAGCTTTGTGCTTCCATATTACTGATGCAGGGCACATGTCTGAAGACCGAGAAGAACTACAACAACCTCATCGGTGTCCCCCTCTCACTGCTCGAACTTGGCCCCGAGTACGAATTTGCTGTCATCGAGATGGGCACCAACCGCTTCGGCGAGATCGACAGACTCTCCTTCATCACCAGGCCCCAGGTCTCCATCATCACCAACATCCATCCTGTGCACTTAAACGGGCTGAGGAGCATCTCGGGCATCATTAAGGAAAAGCAGGCCATCTTTAAGAACACAGCCAAATGCGGCATTGCCGTGATAAACCCATCCCTGGAGCATATGGACAAGATCGAGATCCCAAGCCATTTGCAGGTAATCACCTACTCCCATAAAGACCAGGCGGACATTACCTTAACGCATATCGAGCACCAGGACCTCGATGGCAGCGATATAGAAATCGACTTGGCGGGGAAGCTCATCAACACCCATGTACCGCTGCCCGGTATGCATAATGTGGTGAACGCCCTTGGTGCATGCGCCTGCGCAGTGGCCCTTAATATCGACCCGGAGCTCATTGCCGAAGGGGTCAGAAGGGCGAAGTTCCCGGGCATGCGATCCGAAATCATCGTGTCCGACCACCTCACCATCATCAACGACTGCTACAACGCCAATCCGGCATCCATGAAGGCGGCGTTGTCCATGCTGGTGGATGCCCCCCATTCCATCAAGATTGCGGTGCTTGGAGACATGCTGGAGCTCGGTAAGGACTCGCATTTCTGGCACGAAGAACTGGGCAAATGGGTGGCCCAGGCGCGTCTGGACAGGCTCATCTGCATTGGTGAGATGGCAAAAGTAGTCTGTGGCCGGGCCTCAATAGAGGGAATGAACAGCTCTGTCATCCACCCGGTTAAGAGCCAAGAGGAGATCATGTACAACCTCCAGGACCTCTTCGACAAGGATGCCATGGTGCTGGTTAAGGCATCCCGGGCCCTCAAGCTCGACCAGGTGGTGAACCAGCTCAAGGCGGTGGCTTAAGGATGCTCTATCTCCTTCTCTATCCTCTGCACGTAACCTTTAGTGTCTTCAATGTCTTTAAGTACATCACCTTTCGCACCATTTATGCCACCATCACGGCGCTGCTCATAACCCTGCTGCTCGGGCCGTGGTTTATCGAGAAGATGGGTAACTTAAGTCTCAAGGAACGCATAAACGGCCACACTCCGGACACCCATAAGACAAAATCCGGTACACCAACCATGGGCGGAGTGTTGATCGTGTGCGCCATCGTGTTTTCCACACTCATGTGGGTCGACCTGTTTAACATCTACGTGTGGCTAGGACTCATCATTCTCATCACCTATGCGGTGTTGGGATTTATCGATGATTACATCAAGACGGTCAAAGGCAACATGCAGGGGCTTCCCGGTCGTCTGAGGCTGCTCGTTGAGTTCGTAGTAGCTGCCGGGGTTGGTCTTGCCCTCATGACTACGCCGGGTTTTGATGCGACCATTACGTTCCCGTTCTTCAAGCGGCTCCATATAGACCTCGGGCCGTTCTACATACCCTTTGTCATGGTGGTGATCGTGGGAATGGCCAATGCCGTCAACATCACGGACGGGCTCGACGGCTTGGCAATCGGGCCATGTACCATTGCGGCAGCTACCTATATCGCATTCGCCTATGTCATAGGCAACTTCAAGGCGGCCGCCTACCTCCAAATCCCGTTCATTCCAGGAGTAGGCGAGCTCAGTGTCTTCCTTGGAGCCCTCGTGGGCGCAGGCATGGGCTTCCTGTGGTACAATACGTACCCGGCCCAGATGTTCATGGGTGATGTCGGTTCACTGAGTCTGGGCGGTATCCTTGGGGCTGTAGCGGTCATGACCAAGCAGGAGATGCTTCTGCTCATCGTGGGGGGCATCTTCATTATGGAGGTGGGTTCCGTCATACTCCAGGTGAGCTTTTTCAAGTTCACCAACGGCAAAAGAATATTCCGCATGGCTCCAATCCATCATCACTTTGAACTGAAAGGGTGGCCGGAACCCAAGATCATTGTCCGGTTCTGGATCATATCCATATTCCTTGCAATGGTGGCTATTTCAACTTTAAAGCTGAGGTGAGACCTATGCAGACTGCTTATGAGGAGATTAATTACCTGCAGATGCTCCTGGCTGTTTACCTGGAGCAGGAAGACAAGGTGCTGGCGACACTCATCATGCAGATACAACAGACACTGGAGGGTCTAAAGGCTTGCGCATAGTTGTATGGGGAACAGGGATTACAGGCATCATGACGGCGCGTATGATGCTGGCCAAAGGCCACGAGGTGCGCCTCGTGGACGAGAAGATGCCTGAAAATATGCAGGGGATGCCTGTCAAGCTCCTGGAGGCAGCGGATATGACGTGGGCTGATCTTGTCATACCGAGCCCCGGCGTACCCCAGCATCATCCTATGCTTGCCAAGGCAAAGAAGGTGCTCTCCGAAATCGAGGTGGCCGCATCACTGCTTTCGGGTAAGCTGATCGCCATTACCGGCACCAACGGAAAGACCACCACCACCACACTGATCCATAAGATCTTGAAGGCTCAGGGCTTCGATGCCGGTATCGGGGGAAACATCTCGCCCCCGCTCATCTCCCTGGCGGATGCCGACCCTGCCTTTGTGGTTGCAGAAATCAGCTCGTTCCAGCTCGAGTGGATCGAACACTTCAAGCCTTATATCGGCATTTGCATGAACATCACCCCGAATCACCTGGATCGATACCGCACCATGGATGAGTATGTATATTACAAGCTCAAGATCTTTGAGAACCAATCCGGGGACGACATCGCCATCATAAACGATGATGACCCCTATCTCAGGGATATACCGCTCAAGGCCCGCAGGGTGCTCTTCTCCCTGACCCGTCCAACTTCAGGAGATGGAGCTTATATCAAGAGCTCTCGCATCATCTTCACGGGCAGCATCGAAGGGGTCGGCCCCAAGGTCCCACCACCTGAGAAGATCGGCGGGGGAGTCATCGAGGACATGCTTGCAACGGCCCTGACCGGCCGGTTTTTGGGTGTCAAGGCCGAAGTTATGGAAGATGTGTTCATGAACTTCAAGGTAATCCATCATCGCTTCGAGCACGTGGGCACCATAGACGGCATTTCCTTCATCGACGACTCCAAGGCTACCAACGTGGGGGCCCTGGACAAGGCCCTGTCCACTCTGACCTCAAAGGTTATCCTCATCCTGGGGGGCAAGGACAAGGGCGGCGACTTCTCTGATATCGCCTCAAGGTACAAAGATACCATCAAGAAGGCATATATCATCGGTGAGGCTACGAATAGGATCACCGGCGAGATAGCTGAAATTGTAGATACCCAAGCGGCCTATGACATGAATGAGGCGGTAAAACAGGCGTATGGTATTGCCTCTCCGGGCGATGTGGTATTGCTCAGCCCGGGGTGCGCAAGTTTTGACATGTATAACAGTTATGCCCACAGGGGAGAGGTTTTTCAAGCATGCGTCCGTGGCATTTTGAAGACCAAGAGAGCGAGATAGACTTCGACGTCGTCTTCTTTCTCGCCACCATGGCCCTGCTGGTTTTGGGGACCGTGATGATATTCTCATCGAGCTATTTTGTCTCAAAAGAGCTCTACGGCAACGGCATCGTCATGACCAAAAAGCACCTCATACACGTCGTTATCGGTACTGTTGCCATGCTTGGCATAATGAGCTGGGATTACCGGAAACTCAGTTCCGGGAACATCATCCTGTTTGCCCTTATGGGAAGCGCTTTTGCCCTGGTGCTCTGCTTTGTGCCGCACATCGGGCATGCAGGAGGCCACTCCAGAAGATGGATAGGATACGGCCCCCTGACCATTCAGGCATCCGAGCTTGCAAAGATAGCGCTCATCCTTTTTGTTGCCAATTTCCTTTCACGGAAATCTCGCAATATCGGGGACTTTCTCCGCGGCCCGATGCCGGTGCTCGTTATCGTGGCCATCATGTGCCTGCTTATCTTCATCGAGCCGGACTTCGGAACGGCAGCAGCCATCGGCATCTGGTCGGTGATGATGCTCTTCATGGCGGGGATGAGGTGGAAGCATCTATCGATTCTCATGGGTGCAGGTATCCCGCTGGGTCTCGGGGCGTTACTTTGGGAGCCCTACCGGAGGATCAGATTAACAACATTCCTCGACCCCTGGAAGGACATGATGGGTGTCGGCTATCAGATTATCCAGTCCCTGGTTGCCTTCGCCTCCGGCGGCTTCTTCGGATCAGGGCTCGGCGAAGGCACCCAGAAGCTGTTCTATCTGCCTGCACCGCATACGGACTTTATCCTCTCCGTGATAGGGGAGGAACTTGGCTTTATCGGGGTCATCCTCGTGGCAGGGCTCTTCGGTGTCTGGATATGGAGGGGTTTTGCAATCGCCCTGGCTACGAACGACTCCTTCGGATATCACCTGGTGATCGCCGGGGTCTGCCTCATCGGGCTCCAGGCGATCCTCAACATGGGCGTTGCGTTATCATTACTTCCCACCAAAGGCATACCTCTGCCCTTCTTCAGTTATGGCGGTTCACCGCTCTTAAGCACCATGTGCATCTGTGGGCTGATCCTGTCGGTTTCCAGGAGGGCCCGCCTATGAAGGTTCTGATAACAGCCGGGGGTACAGGCGGGCACATCATGCCTGCCATAGCCATTGCTGATGCCGTCAGGGACAGGCTGCCCGGGGCGAAAATCCTCTTTGTGGGGACGGACCGCGGCATGGAGGAACGCATCGCCAGGCTCAAGGGGCTGGATTTCATTCCCATCAAAGCACTCGGCATCAAGGGCAAGTCAGTGGTCAACCTCCTCCGGGCCGTAATGGTTAATGGAAAGGCATTTTTCACATCAATGAGGATCATCAAAGACTTCAGGCCCCATTGGGTCATCGGAACCGGGGGATATATCACCGGCATGGTGGTACTCTCAGGCAGATTCTTAGGCTGCCGTTGCGCAATCCAGGAGCAGAACAGCATCCCCGGACTCACCAACCGGCTTCTCGCCAGAATAGCCCACCGGGTATTTCTGGCTTTCCCGGACAGTACCGGCAAGTTCCCCCAATCCAAGACCTTGCTCACCGGGAATCCCCTGCGCAGTGAGTTCTCTGCTTGCTGCAGCAGAAACGGGAACGGATCCTCTCTGCTCATCCTCGGCGGAAGCCTCGGGGCAAGCAGCATCAACAAGGCCGCAGTCAAGGCATTAGCGCTTCTGAAAAACGACGGGATCACCATGAAGGTGATCCACCAGAGCGGAAAACAGGATTATCAATGGGTAAAGGATGCATATCTTAATATGGGGATAGATGCCGACGTGAATGCATTCATCGACGACATGGCATCCGCTTACAGCGCTGCGAAGCTTGCCGTATCCAGATGCGGCGGCATCACGCTCTCCGAGCTTTCGGCCACAGGGCTGCCATCCATCATGGTCCCCTTCCCCCATGCCACGGATGACCACCAGAGCTTCAATGCCAAGTATGTGGCGGATCAGGGCGGCGGCTGGCTTATCCCGGACAGTCATCTGACCCCGGAACGGCTGGCTATTGAGATCAAAACCAGGCTCTTCAATCATGAAGGACTTAAAACGGCTTCCGCCAGGATGCAGCGTATCGGTCTCGGTGCAGGGGCTGATAGAATAGCCGGGGAGATAATAGGTGTTTAGGGGTATTACCAGGATCCATTTCGTGGGCATCGGAGGCATCGGCATGAGCGGCATCGCCGAGCTCCTGCTCAACTTAGGCTTTACCATCACCGGATCGGATGTGGCCGACTCGGATGCCGTGCAAAGGCTCCGCTCCATGGGCGCTGCCATCCACATCGGCCACAAAGGTCAGAACATCGGGAATGCCCAGGTGGTGGTCTACTCATCCGCCGTCGGGCTTGACAACACCGAGTGTGTTGCTGCAAAGGACAGGGCCTTGCCCGTTATCCCCAGGGCCGAGATGCTGGCAGAGCTCATGCGCATGAAGTTTTCAATCGCCATCGCCGGCACCCACGGCAAAACCACCACCACCTCCATGCTGGCTACCATCCTGGCTGTGGCTGAAAAAGACCCTACGGCCATCATCGGCGGCAGGCTCGACATGTTCGGGTCCAACGCCAGGCTCGGCGACGGCGAGTTGCTGGTGGCCGAGGCCGATGAGAGCGATCGCTCATTCCTCAAGCTGGCACCCATTGTGGCGGTGGTCACCAATATAGAAGAGGAGCACATGGACTGCTACCGCGATATAGACGATATCCGCGACACCTATGTGCAGTTTCTCAACAAGGTGCCGTTCTTCGGTTTCGACATGGTCTGCCTGGACGATGCCAATATCCAGCATATCCTGCCGCGGCTCGATCGCAAGGTCATTTCCTACGGATCTCACACCCAGGCAATCTACCGCTATACCGAGCCTTGTTTCACCGGACTTGATACCAAGTTCATAGCCTATCGCAATGGATCTACCCTGGGTGAAGTGACCCTTGGCGTACCGGGCAAGCACAACTGCCTCAATGCACTGGCCGCCATCGGTACTGCCCTGGAGCTCGGCATCGATTTCGAACTTATCCGTAAAGGCCTCACCGCCTTTAAAGGCGTCCAGAGAAGGTGCCATATCCGCGGCGAGAAAAAAGGCATCACCGTCATGGACGACTACGGTCACCACCCCACCGAGATAAGGATGACCCTTGCCGCCATCAAAAACGGCTTCCCGGGCCGGCGGGTGGTTGCCGTTTTCCAGCCGCACCGCTACACTCGGACCAGGGATCTCTTCGATGCGTTCGTCAACTCCTTTTATGATGCATCCAGGCTCTACATCACAGAGATCTATGCAGCCTCCGAAAGGCCCATCGAGGGTGTAACCGGTTATGCCCTGTTTGAAGAGATCAAGAATCACGGATATCGGGAAGCTTACTATGTAGAGAATAAGGAAGACATACCCGACACACTTTTAGGGGACCTCAGGGAGGGAGACCTCGTCATTTTCCTGGGTGCAGGAGATGTCTGGAGGCAGGGGCTTAAGGTGTTGGAGAGGCTTGGATGAGGATGATCGAGAAAGTTCAAGCACACGATGTTACCTCCATGCACTGCGGGGGAACCATCGAGCGCATCTATGAACCTGAGAACGCCCAAGAACTTGCAGAGCTTGTCAAAGGGTTTAAAGACTTCCACATCCTGGGCGGAGGGACCAATACCATATTTGAGGATATGAGAATCGTAAAACCCGTCATCCGCCTGGGCAGAGAGTTCGCCGGAATAGAGTTGACCCCCGGAGGACTTGCCGCAGGCGCAGCTGTGCCCATGAAGCGGCTTGTTTCCTATAGCGTGAGAAACTCTTTGTCAGGAATCGAATTCTTGGCGGGGATCCCCGGTATGCTTGGTGGTGCCCTTTTCATGAATGCCGGAACCCCGGAACATGGTATCCTCGATGCAGCCGTGGAGGTTGAGGTAGTAAACAGCTCGGGTGTTCACACATTAAAGAGAAAAGATCTTGACTACGGCTATCGCAGAAGCGGCATCCCGGCCAAGACGGTCATCACCTCGGCAAAACTTGTCCTGAGCCAGTCGACGAAAGAAAAGGTACGAAAGATCATACTGCCCTTTATCATCAAGAAACGCACCCAGCCCCGTGGATTCAGCTGTGGCTCAATCTTTAGAAACCCGAAAGAGATGCCTGCCGGCATGCTCATCGAGAAGGCCGGTTTTAAAGGGCACAAAGTCGGCGGGGCACGGGTGTCCGAGATCCACGCCAACTTCATCATCAACGACGGCACTGCTACATCGAGGGATATTCAGGAACTCATCAGGCTTATCAAAGAAAGGATCCTGGGGCAATTCGGGATAGCACTCACAGAGGAGGTGAAGATCATTGGTCAGTGACTTCAAGGAACGGGTAAAAATCCCTTCCAAAAAAAAGACCATCTCCCAGATAAACACCATCCTGAGGTTTTCCATATGGATATGCATCGGCATATCAGGGCTTCTCATCACTGTGTGCGCTGCGGCCTATATCAGCAACTCGGCGGCCTTTCATGTCAAGCATATCAACATCAAGGGCAATGTCCACGTAAAAGCGGATGAGGTTCTCACTTTACTGGACATAGAACAAGGAGATAATATACTATCCTGGAATATGAACAAGGCAAGGAAGAGACTGCAAAATCACCCATGGATTAAAGATGTTAGCATCTCAAGGAGTTTTGTTCCCGCATCGGTGGATGTCGAGATCGTTGAGCACAAGCCAAAGGCGACGCTCCTTCTCAAGGACAGACCGTATCTGATCTCGGAAGAGGGCCTTGTGTTCATCTCCTCTCCGGATGCTTATAACGGGCTTGTGATCAGCGCAAAGGATTATACACAGCAGGATATGAAGCAGGGCCTTGGCCAGGTCCTGAACTATGCCATTGACGCTGCAACGCTGGTTCAGTCCAAAGGACTTCAGGTGAGCAACGTCCTCATCGAACCGGGTGGTATTATTGCCCTAAGGCTCAAGAACGGAATAACGCTCACCACCTTTGGCCAGATGACACCGATGAAGGTGGCTATGGCCATCAAGACGATAGCGAAACTGAATCCTCCGGAAGGAAGTGTTATGGATCTGAGGTGTGATGACAAGATAGTGCTCAGGAACAGGGGTGTACATGGCAGCCAGGGATAGGATCATAGTCGGGCTGGACATCGGGACAACAAAGATCTGCTGCCTCATCACCGAGATGAATGAAGCCGGCGAGCTTGAGGTTATCGGATTCGGACTGTCCGAATCCAAGGGGCTCAGACGGGGTCTTGTCGTGAACATGGAGCAGACCGTAGGGGCTATTCACGGTTGTGTGGAGGATGCCGAACGCATGGCCGGGATCAGGGTTGATGAGGTGTATACCGGTATCGCCGGCGGCCATATCCAAGGCATCAGCACCAGCGCGGTCATAGCCATCAAAGGCGACGAGATCACGGAAGTCGAGAGACGCAGGGTCGTTGACCAGGCCAAAGACTTTGCAAAACCCGTAGGTGTTGAGATCATCCATGTCCTCCCCCAGGAGTTCACCGTGGATGACATCTCCGGCATCATAAACCCTGTGGGTATGGCGGGATCACGCTTGGAGGCCAGGGTGCACATTGTCACCGGTTCTGTCTCTGCGGTAAGCAACATCACCAAGTGCGCGCAGAAGGCCGGGCTTGGTCTGCAGGACATCGTGCTCCAGCAGATCGCATCCGCTGCCGCCATCCTGACCGTAGATGAGATGCAGCTCGGTGTAATCCTCATGGATATCGGCGGCGGGACAACGGACATCGCAGTCTTCAACGAAGGCGCCATCCGTCACACATCCGTCCTTGCACTGGGCGGTGACAACATCACCAATGATATTGCCGTTGGCTTGCGCTGCCCCATCGCTGAGGCGGAGCGGCTCAAGATCAAATATGGCCATGCCATCGCCTCGCGGGTATCGCCTGATGAACAGATCGAGGTGCCATCCATCGGCGGCGACACGGTGAACATGGTGCCCCGAAGAATATTGGCCGAAATCATCGAATCCAGGGTGGAAGAACTTTTCAAACTCGCCTATAATGAAATCAGGAACACCGGGTTATCGGAAACAATGGCGGCCGGGCTTGTGCTCACCGGGGGTGCAAGCTCATTGGAGGGAGTGGCCGAGCTGTCCGAGAGCATCATGCATATGCCTGTTCGGGTGGGGTTGCCCAGGGGAGTAAAGGGACTTGTGGAACTGGTGAACAGCCCTGCCTATGCAACTGCCGTAGGTCTGTGCGTGTATGAGGCCGGAAAACCATCTTACAGCTTCAAACCGAAAGGCACCAATGTCTTCGAGAGGATTTTTGAAAGAATGATCAGCTGGTTTAAGGAAGTCTTTTAACTGCTAGGGGGGTGCTTATGTTTGAATTGGAGAAAATAGAGAGTGCAGGGGCTCAAATAAAGGTTATCGGGGTCGGGGGCTGCGGCTGTAATGCAGTGAACAACATGATCAACGCCAAGCTGAAAGGCGTTGAGTTCCTCGCATGTAACACCGATATCCAGACGTTGAAATCATCCTTGTCGTCAAACCGCGTACAGATAGGAACCAAGCTCACCAGGGGCCTCGGTGCGGGCGGAAGTCCTGAGACAGGCAGGAGCGCCGCCCTGGAGAGCGAGAAAGATTTGAGGTCCGCCCTCGAAGACACAGACATGGTCTTCATCGCTGCAGGTATGGGCGGCGGTACCGGGACCGGCGCCTCCCCGATTGTGGCACAGATAGCCAAGGACCTGGGTATACTCACTGTTGCAGTGGTCACCAAGCCCTTCCCCTTCGAGGGCAAGCGCAAGATGAACCAGGCCGAGACCGGTGAAAAAGAGCTTGCCGAGAATGTTGACGCCCTCATCGTCATCCCCAACAACCGCCTGCTGAGCATGGCGGGCAAGAATGTGCCCCTGCTTGATGCCTTCAAGATGGCGGACGATATCCTCATCAACGCGGTCAAGGGCATCTCCGACCTCATCAACAACACCGGGCTGGTAAATGTAGACTTCAACGATGTCAAGGCCGTCATGATCGAAAAAGGCAAGGCCCTTATGGGCATCGGTTGCGGCAGCGGAGAGAACCGGGCGGCCAATGCAGCCCAGGCGGCCATCTCCTCCCCGCTGCTTGAGGACATGGACATCCATGGTGCCAAGGGCCTGCTCATCAACATCACCGGGGGCCCCAGCATCACCATGAACGAGATCCATGAGGCCTCCTCTCTCATACAAGCAGCAGCCCATGACGATGGCAACATCATCTGGGGCGTGGTCATCGATGAAACAATGACCGACCAGATTTCCATTACCGTCGTGGCTACAGGATTCGCCGGTAAGCCCATCGTGCTCTCTTCCGGCATGGACAAGGGCAAGGCCCATCAGCAGAATCAAACAACAAGGGACCAGCAAAATGCATCGGTCATCGACTACACCAAACCCGCATTCATGAGAAGAAGAGAGCAGAAGGAAGAGAAGGAGAAAGAGGTCATCAAACTCGGCATGGTGGTGGATGAGAGCGTGCTGGACCAGGATCTGTACAACGTACCGACATTCCTGCGCAAGAAGGCTGACTAAAGGAGGCGCATGCGGCCCACACGGGTTGAGATCGACCTCTCGGCCATCAAGCACAACATCGAGCTTATCAGGTCCCGCACCAAAGGCCGTGTCATGATGGCCATCAAGGCCGATGCATACGGACACGGCGCCGAGACCGTGGGCCGGTTCGTCCAGGAAAAGGCCCTCGTGGACATGCTGGGCGTTAGCTGCATCGAAGAGGGCTTACAGCTCAGGAAGGCAGGCGTTGTGCTTCCCATTCTCAATTTCGGCCTGATCACCCCTTCTCAGGATGATGTCGACTCGGTATTCTCATATGACCTGACACCAACACTCGTGGATATGTCTCCGGTAGAGGCTTTAGTCCAGGGGGCACGGAGATGGAACCGTTCCATAGCCGTGCATATCAAGACCGATACGGGCATGGGCAGGCTCGGGTTGCCGCCGGAGAAGACCATTACCGTTATAGAACACCTCGCCTCCTTGCGTGAGATCACCATCTCAGGGCTCTATACCCACTTCCCGGTATCCGATGTCCCCGGAAGCGAGTTCACCGCCTCACAAATCCGGCAATTTATCGATCTATCCAACCGGCTGGCCACCATGAAGATCGATGTGGGGCTGCGCCACTGCGCAAACTCTGGCGCCATCATCAACCATCGGGAGTCCTTCATGGATATGGTCCGGCCGGGGATCCTGTGCTACGGGCTCTACCCTTCAGAAAATATGCTAAAAGAGCTCGATGTGCGGCCTGCCATGACCCTGAAGACAGGCATCATGTTCGTCAAAAGGGTGAAAAAGGGCACCGGGCTCTCCTACGGCCTCACCTACCGGCCTGAACGGGACACAACCATCGCCACCATACCCATCGGTTATGCGGATGGGTATCCCAGGGCACTGTCCAATACCGCAAAAGTTCTCATCGCAAGCAAGACTTATCCCGTAGTGGGGAGGATCTGTATGGACCAGACCCTCATCGACTTAGGCGATGACACGTACCCCGTAGGCCAGGAGGTGATCATGTTCGGCCCGGACACCATTACGGCAGCCACTGTTGCATCATGGTGCGGCACCATAGCCTATGAGGTTACCTGCAATATGAGCAGACGGGTCCCGAGGATATATTCCGAACACAGCCCCGAGGCCGCATAAGCATTATTGAATTAATCAAATGGAATATCCTTATGAAGCTCACATATTTTTTCCAGCCCCAAGGTATTGCGGTATTCGGGAGTATGAGGGAAGACTGGTTTTTCGGCGCCGGTGTAGTGGTAAAAGAGCTTAAGGGGCTTGGGTACACCGGCTCCATCCACCCTATCCACCCAACCGCTCAATCGGTCTACGGTTTGAAGGTCTACCCTGACATTTCCCAGGTGGAAGGGAGAGTAGACCTTGCAGTGATTGCCACTTCGTATCGCTCCGTGCCGGGGATTCTTAAGGCCTGCGGCAGCAAGGGGGTCAAGGCGGTTGTGGTGATATCCGATGGTTTTGCCGAGAACGGGGACGACGGCAGGGCCCGCCAGGACGAGATCATTGAAATAGCCCGTGCAAACGGCATCCGCATCATCGGGCCCAACACACTCGGGATATATAAGCCTCATTCAGGCGTCAGCACCATCCCCTATGAGAAAGGCTGCATCCTTCCTCCCAAGGGCGGCCTGTCCATTATCACCCAGACAGGCATGTACGGCCCGCAGGCAGCAGCGCTGAATGAGTATGCGTTCGGTATCAATACCATCATCGACCTGGGCAATATGTGCGACATAGATGAGGTCGACAGCCTCGAATACCTCGAGGGCGACCCGGATACAAAGGTGATCGGCCTCTACCTGGAACATACTCGGCGCGCAAAGGCTCTACGAGAAACAGCTCGAAGGGTCTCGAAGAGCAAGCCCATCCTCTGTCTCAAGGGCGGCAGAAGCAGCGAGGCGGCCCGGGCCATGGCCTCTCATACCGGGAGTATTGCCGGCCAGGACGGTCTCTATGACGCACTTTTTAGACAGGCAGGAATCATCAGGGTGGAAGATTACGAAGACCTGCTGGAGGTCGCGAAGGTCTTTCTCTCGCAGCCTCTTCCTCTGAGGAACCGCATCGGCATCATCAGTCTCACCGGGGCCATCGGCATCCAGTGCATCGATATAGCCGCACAATGCGGACTTGTACCCGGCGAGCTGAGCCGGAACAGCAGGGAAGATCTCCTGCGGATCAGTCACACCTTGGCCGGCCATCCCATCGACCTGGGGCCGGCATCGGCCACAGGCGGACCCAACCTCTTCTCCTATTACGAACAGTGTTTTGATATCCTCATGGCCGATGAGGGCATCGATTGTATTTATTTAAACACCTACATCAGCAGCTACCTCACACCGGAGATCTACGATGGGACACTCTCCCATATGGGTGCCAACTTAAGAAAACCGGTTACGTCATGGTCTTACGGACCATCATCCGAGGCGGTCAGGCGGCTTGGTGCCCTCACCGAGAGGCACGGCATTCCCTTCTACCCCACTACCCGCAAGGCGATAAAGGCCCTTGGCTATTTAGTGAACTATGCGAAATGGAAAAATAAGTGACGACGAGTGACATGTCATTTATTCGCTTATGCCCCTTGCCCTTTATGTAACCAACAAGGTATTTAGTCTTGTATGGATTTCCGGAAAATACACTGCAACTGGTGCAGACTCAGGACGGGCCGGATTGAAGACTGTATGCCATGCCCCAAGTATCGTAAGTATGAGCTTAAAATCGATCCTATGCTTACCATGGAGTCATTCTGCAGCATCTGCATCAACCAGGATAGTCATGAACTCGAAGTATATTGCAGGACGAACCGTTTTCTCCAGGAGGACAGCGGGGAAGACTTTGACTGTTATAGATTCTGCATGAATGTCCGTACGTCGAGCTGACGTTGTTGCTGAATTAATTTTTTTTCCGAAAATACCCGAGAAAATATATGATAGGATGACATAAGAGGATCTGTGCATGTGGTGGAGAAAAAACAAACCGAATGAAAACTTCTTTGAGCTTCTCCACGACCAGGGCAGAAAGACCCTGGAGGGCTTGGGCGCACTGTGCGAGTTCGTATCGGACAGCACCAAAGAAAATGCCGAGCATGTCAAGGATGTCGAGATGGAGGCCGATGACCTGAGGAGGATCATTATTGATCACCTCAATCAGACCTTCATCACCCCCATTGACAGGGAAGACATCTTCTCATTATCCAGGGCCATTGACGATGTCATGGACTATGCCTGCACTACGGTGTATGAGATGCAGATCTACAAGGTCAAGGCTGATGATCATATCAGGGCCATGACGGAGATTCTTAAAAAAGAATGCAAGGAATTGATTGCGGCACTGAAAAATCTCCAGTACTATCCGAATGTCGCCATGGATCATGCAAAAGAGGCCAAGGCATGCGAGAATAAGATGGAAAAGGAGTACCGCTCGGCACTGGGTGACCTTTTTGAAGGGAACGACCCGGTCTATATGCTCAAGATGCGTGAGATCTACCGGCATTTGAGCAACGCCGCCGACAGAGGTGATGAGGCGGCCAACATCATCAGCGATATCATCGTCAAAATGACTTGATAAAATTTACTGACGAATCCTGTAAATTGGAATTAAACTTAGGGGTGTTGAAGAGGAAATCTTTCATCATACTTCAATATTCCAAATTCTGTATCTTTACGTTATACGGATGGGTATGAATCTCTATTCGTGGCTGCAAAGTCATGCACAGGAAAGGCCCGCTAAAACGGCCATCAGGTTTAGGGACAGAGAGATCACCTATTCGGATCTCTACAGACTTACCGATTGCCTTGGGAGTTCGCTGAGAAAGGCCGGCATCAAAAGGGACGACCATGTCACCCTCATGTTACCCAATATGCCTGAGTTTATCATCACTTATATGGCCGTCATCGGCATCGGCGCTGTGGTAACACCGGTAAATCCTTCCTACACCTCACGGGAGCTCAAGCATATCCTGTCTGATTCCGAATCAAAGGCACTCGTCATCGAATATGATAACATCGGCACCTATGAGGCCATTGCCGGGGAATGCCCTCAGGAGGTGGTGATTACTGCAGGCAAAGAGGGAAATTTCCCCCAGTGGGTCTCGGGCAGTGGCAGCAGCATTGTCGAAGACAGGGACAGGGATGATGTAGCGGCCATGATCTATTCATCAGGGCTCACCGGTTATCCTATGGGCGTCATGCTCACCCAGGGCAACCTTGATCACAATTCTGACTTGCTGCGTATATGCATGAATGGTGATGACACTGACACCACGCTGACCGTCATCCCCTGCTTCCATTCCTTCAGTGCCAGTGTAAATATGCTCTCCATGCTCCGCTACGGCGGCACTGTCTACCTCATGAAAAAGCTTGATTTCAAGGAGCTGCACCACGCCATTACCAATGTCGGCATTTCGATAATATGTGCTGTTCCCACGTTGTTTTATGGACTGGTTCATCACCCTGATCTGGCGGATATTGACTACACACGCATGAAGACACTCATCGCCGGGGGATCGGCCCTGCCCATCGAGGTCTATAATGCTTTCAAACAGATATTCCATACCGATTTGCGGCAGGGTTACGGCATCACCGAGGCATCTCCGGTCTGCGCGGTGAATCAGAAGCACCTCCCCATCAAGCCTGCATCAATCGGTACCACCGTGCCCGGCGTTTCGTGCAGGGTTGAAGACGATGCAGGGAATATCCTGAACCCAGGTGAGGCAGGTGAGCTCCTTTTTAAGGGGCCCAACATCATGAAGGGCTACTACAACCAGGAGGAGGAAACCCGGAGAATCATCACGGACGGGTGGCTCCACACCGGAGACCTCGGATATATGGATGAAGACGGCTTCATCTACATCACAGGATATAAGAAAGACATGGTGATCACCTCAGGGTTCAATGTCTATTCCCGTGAGGTAGTAAATGTACTCAATTCCATGGACGGTATACGCGATTCCGCCATCATCGGAGAACCGGACCTCATGAGAGGTGCCATCATCAAGGCCTTCGTGGTACGCGATGATGAGAATCTGACAGAAGACGAAATAAAGAAGTTTGCACGCAAGCAACTTGCCCCTTTTAAAACACCCAGAAAGGTGGAATTCGTGCCCGAGATCTTAAGAGATGAAAAGGGTAAGGTCGTCTTGGAGAATCTCAAAGGGGCATCATGAGGGGATGTACCCTCTGCCCCAGGCAGTGCGGAATAGACCGTTCAAAGGGCGTAGGCGCCTGCAGGGTAGGTGAGGAGATCCTTGTCGGTGCCGTGGTCGTTCACAGAGGTGAAGAGCCTCCTCTCGTGACGGGCTCAGGTTCGGGTGCCATATTCTTCTGCGGTTGCCCTTTGCGGTGCAGCTATTGCCAGAACAAACAGATAAGCCGGTTCTTAAAGGGCAGGCCCATCACTCCCGACAGACTTGCAGATGCCATGCTTAAATTGGAGGATGTAGGATGCGCCAATATCAATCTGGTAAGCCCCACCCACTATACACCTTCAGTGCTTGCTGCTATTGAATCAGCCCGCTTACTGGGATTGAAAATACCTATCCTCATGAATTCAAGCGGCTATGAATCGCGAGAATGCCTGGAGCGCTGGAAAGGACATGCACAGATCTATCTCATGGACCTCAAATACGGGGATAATGCAATAGGAAAGACTTTAAGCGGAGTTGACAACTACTGGGACATGGCAAGACAGGCCATAACCTATCTCTGGGAAACAACAGGCCCCATCGAGCTCGACTGTGAGAGCAAGGCGATATGCGGCCTTATAGTGCGGCATCTCGTTCTACCTTCGATGCTCTCCAATCCGTTTTCCGTGATCGAGTTCCTCGCAGAGCTCTCATTGGAGATCCCGCTGAGCATCATGTCACAGTATAATCCCCAATATTATATCGGGAATATGCAGGAGATGAAGCGTCATATCACCCCCGATGAATACCAGGTGGTGATTGAGAGGGCCTTCACGCTGGGATTTGAGACTATCTATGCCCAAGATATGGAGGCACCTTCCCTCTATAACCCTGATTTTGATTCACAGAGGCCGTTTGATGACGTGCTTAAGCTTTTCTAATATGAAATAAACGGGTATTTCATTTTAATTTTCTCAATCATTTGCCGATAGAATGAAATGATATGTCTTCAGTAAAAGAACCATGGTATAGGCGTTTCCTTGAGGAGACGAGGGAGTTGTACTATCAGAGGGTGCTTGCCATCCTCCTCATTGGGATAGTTCTGATCCCGCTGTTTTCCATTCTCGACTATGTAGTGGTACGCCAGCACCTCGCCCGGTTCTTCTTATATAGAATCGGATGTGCAACGATCTTAAGTGTCTTTCTTGGTATTTATTTCTCTAATTATGGGAGGAAATTCGCTTACCCTATATCAATAATAGCCTATCTTGTATCTGGGCTGACCATCACCCTCATGTGCGTGCACATGGGCGGATACGATTCCTTCTATTATGTAGGCGTGGTGATGGTACTGGTGGCGGTGACGGTCATTCTACCCCTTGATGCCATGCAGGCAGCCATTATGGGGGTAGTACTCTATATCGTTTATGCAGTGCCTATTGTGCTTTTATCTCATGCGACCCCTGAAAATATCAATATATTCTTCAGCAACAGCTTCTTCTTTGCCTTTTTCATCGTGATAGTAATCCTTAAATGCTTTGAGGATACCCGGTCACGTATACGGGGAGTCAAGCTCAAGTCGGAGATGGATTCCTTAGCGGAAAGGCTTTCATACTATGCCCACAACCTCGAATCAGAGGTTGAAAAGAGGATGAATCAACTCAAGGAATCCGAACTCAGATACCGTGAACTTTATGAGAACATCATTGACATTGTACTTTTAGTAGACAGAGATTCCAAGATTCTCATGGCCAATCCCAAATATTATGAGATGGTGGGGGCCCTTGAAGAAAAGACCGGCACCAGATTCTTGAACCTTGTTCATCCTTCGGACGTGACCCTTGTGGAGCGGATGATCATCAGGCTGCCTGTGGAGCAGATGGTCAAGGATATCCAGTTCAAGATCGTCAACAAGAGGGGCAAGGTCTATGAGGTGGAGTGCAATGCCAAGTGTATCATAAAGGATTACCAGATCGTTGGCTTCCAACTCGTGATCCGTGATATTACGGTCCGTAAGAAGCTCGAACATGACCTGTTTGAATCCTACAAAAAGGTCCAAAGCGCCCGCAATGCCACGATCCTTGGGCTTGCAAAACTCGCCGAGTATCGAGATGCAGACACCGGGGCGCATCTTGAGAGGATCCGTGAGTATAGTAAAATATTAGCTGAAGATCTTGCTAAAAGATCTGAGTATGCCGGGTATATTACCCCTGAATACATCGACGACATCTATAATTCATCCATTCTCCACGATATCGGGAAGGTCGGAGTCCCTGACGCAATTCTCCTGAAGCCGGGCAAGCTCACCCCCGATGAGTTCGATATCATCAAACGCCACTCTGCCCTGGGAGGTGATGCCCTCAGAGAGGTGGAAGCCAAGATCGAAGGACAGTCCTTCCTTACCTTGGGAAAGGAAATCGCCTATTACCACCATGAGAAGTGGGATGGAACAGGATATCCTCGAGGTCTCAAGGGAGATCAGATCCCTCTGTCCGCCCGGATTGTGGCATTGGCGGATGTGTATGACGCCTTGACCTCCAAGAGGGTCTATAAAGAAGCGTTTTCACATCAGGATGCCAAAGAGATTATCGTGAAAAGCAGTGGCACCCACTTCGCCCCTGATATCGTGGAAGAATTTCTAAAGAATGAGGATGAGTTCCGCAGGATCAGGGAAGATCTCTTCCGTGACCAGGAAAACAGGACGACACTCCATTCGGTTGCCCGAGCATCACATTAAGATATTATTCGTCATCTACGGACACGGCGAGAATCTGCTCCTGCGTGTAACTTTTCTCCTGTCCGGTATACAGCTGGTTTCACTGCATACCTCTCCTTATTTCTCGGCAGGTGCTGTCTCGGTCGAGGTGGTATTACTTCCACGGTAGTAAACCAGTCTCTGTGTGATACCAGCGGCCTTTACGGGTTCCATATATGACAGTATGCTGCCCGCAATGTCTCCTTTCATTCCGATAAATACCTGGACAGCCACATCCATATCGATGTTATTCATCAGGTTCGCTGCAGCATTCGGCTTCATGGAGGAATAGATCTTGACGAGTTGCTTGACTCGATCGCTACTCTCCACTTTATAAGAGGCAAGGTCATTTTTAATGGAGGATTCAATCGTCTCCAGCTTCTTGATCTTGTCCTGGACCTGCGTCTCAAGCTCCTTGAGCTCCATTTCACGGGCCTTGAGCCTCTCTTCCTTCTGCCTGAGGATCTCAAGCTGATCAGTAGGCGAAAAGCTTATGGGAGAAGGGGCCGGTTGCTGCTGCTCGGGTTTGACGATCGCCTGGTTATTCGCTGTAGGGTTCCCTGCCTCCACCGGCGTGGGTCTTACAGCCAGGTAGATGCCTATAAAGACAAGATTGATGAACACCAAACCCAGCAGTATCTTTGCCTTCATCTCTCACCTCCAGCCTTAAGGATCGCGATTTCATCGAGGAAGACCATATCTTTCTTCCTCTCGGACTCATCGAACCTGGCCTGATGGATCTCCTTGAGCCTTGTGATGGCCTTAGAGGCCCGTTTTGCCTTTAATAGCTCTTTTCTCTTCTCTTCCACCTGATGCCCTGCGATCTTAATATTCTCATTAATACGCTCTATGCCTTGTTCCAGATGGGAAATGTAGTCATAGTAGATCTTGACTTCCGTGGCACTTAAGCCCTGTTTCATCCTGGTCATGAGCTCTACCCTGAGGATGTCTCTTCTGGCTAAGACCTGCTCCCTCATGGCCTTAAGCGAACTTAAGTACCTCTGAGCCTGGGAGAAAGCCTGTAGGGCTATGTTCTCCTGTATCTTCCTCACATTCAGCAATGTCGCTAACTTAAACTTGAAGGCCATTTATGCATTCCCTTTATGCCTTGAGTCCACGATGGCACTCATCTGGGCTACAGCCTGTTCGATGGTGGCCTTTTCATTGATGTCCTGCTTCAGAAAATTATTGATGGTATCGATGTGGTGGATCGCATTGTCGATCTCAGGGTTGTTCCCTGCAACATAGGCCCCGATATTGATGAGGTCCCTGGCCTCTTCATACACTGCAGCAATGGACTGGATGGTTCGGGCCGCCTTCAGGTGTTTTTCTGCTACGATGTCGCTCATGACCCTGCTCACGCTGCGGAGGATATCGACGGCGGGGTAGTGGCCTCTGGTTGCAAGATCGCGGGAGAGTACGATGTGCCCGTCCACAATGGAGCGGACGGCATCGGATACTGGTTCCGTGAGGTCATCACCCTCGACGAGCACCGTGTATAACCCGGTTATACTCCCTTTGGACGAGGTGTTCCCGACCCGCTCCAAGAGCTTGGGCATCTTGGCGAAGCAGGAAGGGGTATATCCCTTGGTAGTGGGCGGCTCGCCGACGGCAAGGCCGATCTCCCTCATGGACATGGCGAAGCGTGTAATGGAGTCCATCATAAGGAGAACGTCCAGGCCCTGGTCCCTGAAGAATTCGGCAATGGTAGTGGCGAGATACGCCCCCCTGATGCGGATGAGCGAAGGCTGGTCCGAGATGGCGGTTACCACTATGGAGCGCTTGAGCCCTTCTTCGCCCAAATCCCTTTCTAAAAACTCCTTGACTTCTCTTCCCCTTTCACCGATGAGTGCGATCACGTTCACATCCGCCTTGGTGTGGCGGGCAATCATGCCCAAGAGGACGCTCTTACCTACGCCGGAGCCTGCCATAATGGCCATGCGCTGGCCCTTTCCTATTGTCAGGATGCCGTTGATAGCCTTGATTCCAAGATCGAGCGACTCCTTGATTCTCCTCTTCCTCAGGGGATTATAAGGGTTTCCATACAGAGGCATCTCATGATCGAGAACGAGTGGGCCCTTGCTATCCAACGGCTCACCCATGCCGTCGATGACCCTGCCGAGCAAGTCATTGCCGACCTTGACGATGGGTTGCGATTTCCTGGCAATAATTACGCTGCCCGGGCCGATCCCGCTCAGGTCGCCCAGCGGCATTAAAAGCACACGTTTGTCACGGAAGCCCACCACCTCTGCCATGATGGAGTTTTTCCTGGCCTTGGAGTAGATCTCGCACATCCCGCCCATGGCGCTGCCCGGGCCGTGACCCTCCACTACAAGGCCCACGATGTTGGTCACCTTGCCTCTGACCTGGATGGGATCCGTCTCACGTAAGGCGAGGATATGTCTCTTAAGCCCCGTCATTTTTCCAGCAGGACCTCTCTCATATGATCAATCTGCGACCGGATACTCGCGTCGATCTCGCCGAATTCCGTGTCGATAATGATTCCACCGCGATCAATGGCTCCGTCCTCGACAAAGTGGACATTTCTCTTGCCTGTGAGATGCGTTGAGAGTATCCGCTCGATGTCGCGGATGTATTCAAAGTCGGAAGGGTGGATCCTCAGGCGGATCTCTTCGGTTTCGGTGAGATGAGTGCAGGCTTGTCTGATAGTATCCAAGATGATATCCGGAGAGAGGTGGATTTCCCGATGGATAACCTTCTCTGCCATCAATATAAGTATCTCAAGAAGCTGATCCTGGTGCTTCTCGATGATGACCTGCCTCATCTTTTTGAGCTCTTCAATGGCATTTGAAACGGTCTGGATGAGGGGTTCGATCTTCTTGGCCGCCATCATCTGTCCCTGGGCTTGGCCCTGTTCAAGACCCTTGCGATAGGCCTCCATCTCAATGGCCTCTTTTTCTGCGCCGGCCTTCTTCAGGATAGCGTCGGCCTGCATCTGCACATCCTTGAGTCCGCCCTTGTCCTGCATTTCCTTGATACAATAGGGGGTAACCGTACAATCTTTTTTGTCGTTGTTGCGGATGATTCTAGATGAGGACATCCTCTCCACCCTTTCCGCTGATCACGATCTTGCCGGCAGCTTCCAGCTTCCTTGCCACGCGTACGATGTTCTGCTGGGCGTTCTCCACATCCGAGAGCTTCACCGGGCCCATGGTCTCCATGTCTTCCAGGAGCATCTCGGAGGCGCGTGAAGACATATTCTTGAGAATATGGGCCTTGAGCGTCTCGCTGGATGTCTTGAGAGCCAGGGACAGATCTTCGTTCGTGATCTCCTTGAGGATGGTCTGGATGCCGCGGTTGTCGATGTTGATGAGGTCTTCGAAGACAAACATCTTCTGACGGATGTTTTCGGCCATATCGGCATCTATCTCTTCCAATGAAGCAAAGATGTTGTTCTCGGTGTTATGGTCAAGCTGGTTCATGATTTCGGCCACGGTCTCGATGCCGCCGAGCTTCTTGCTTTCCACGCTCCCCATGGCCTCGATCTCTTTCTTGAGCACGTCATCCACATCCTCGATGACTCCTGCAGGCACCATGCCGAGGTTGGCGATGCGAAAGACGATCTCCGGCTGGAGCTTCTCGGGCATCTCCTTTATGATCTGGGCGACCTTCATATAATCCAGGTGGGCCAGCACCAGCGCTATGGTCTGGGGATGCTCTCCCTTAAGGTAGTCAACGAGAATCGATGCGTCGACGGCCCTCAGCGATGAGAACGCAGCGGTGTCCATGGCCTGGGATATGGAATCCATGATAGGCTTTGCCTTATCAGCGCCCAGTGACGAGACGAGGGCATCACGCAGGTAATCGATGCCTTTGCCGGTGACGCCGCTCACCTCGGAGCTCAATTGCAAGAACTCGTCCATGATATTCTGGACCGTGTCGACCGGGATGGTCACATCTTCGAGAGCTGCCATGCGCTTGCCGAGCAGCTTGATCTCATGGTCGGTCAATCCCTTGAATATGGCCCGGGTGAATTCGTCACCCATTGCCATGAGAAAGATAGCGGCCTTCTGGGGGCCGTCAACCTTCTTGAGCTTGCCCATTATACATTCTCCTGAAGCCAGGACTTCACTACCGCTGAGGCGGTGTTCATGTCATTTCGTGCTGTTTGTTCGATGGCCTTGCGCTTTCCATGCACCGCCCGCTTCATCTCCTCGCTCTTGGGAGCAACTTCGAGCTGGGGCACTTCCTCACCGCCCTCAAGAAGCTCGCGGTCCTCCATGGGGATACCCCTTTCGTGCGCATGTACCCTCTCCACCACCCTCACCGACTTTGTGAGCCATTTGAGCATGGGCCGGATTATGAAGAGCAGGACAAGGATCACTACGACGAGGAACACGACCGGCTTGAGCAGGGTGAGGATGAATTCTTTCTTCTTTTCCTTTTCGGAAAGCGCTGCCAGGTCGGTGTCCTCCTGGGCAAAGGGCATGCAGGACACCGAGATGAGGTCTTCACGGTCTGCATTGAACCCGACCGTCTGCTTCACCGCGTTCTCGATCTCTTTGAGTTCGGATGCCTGGCGTGGAACAAACAGCTTGTTGCCCCCCTTGTCGGACTTGTATGTCCCATCAACTACAACAGATACCGTCAGCCGTTTGACATCCCCGGGAGAAAAGACGTGTTCCGTCTGGTTTCTGCCGATCTCGTAATTCCTGACAATGCTTTCTCCACCCGATGCCCCGTTCGGCGGGACCGCCTCGGGTCCTCCCTTTCCCGTGGGCAGATTGGATGGCGTTCCTGCAGCGCCCTGCGTGTTCTTTTCCTTGCCGGCATACTGGTTCTTGACCTCTTCGGATCGCACCACGTGGATCTCGGGGTCGTAATTGTCCTGGACACTCTTGACCATGTCCATGTTCACATCCGCACTTACCTTGACTACGGCTGCCTGCGGTCCTACAATCTTCTCAAGGAGACTCTGGGCCCTTTCCTGCAGTTGGTTTTCAATGGCCCGCTTGAATTCAAGACGGTCGCTGGCAAGGGCTACCGAATCATTGTTCTTTTTGCCCTCATAAAGGACTTTCCCCTTGATGTCCACGATGCTGATATTCTCCGGGTCCAGTCCCCGCACGCTTTTTTCAACAAGGTATACTATGCCCTGGACCTGGGATGGGTTCATCTGCATGCCGGGCTTGATCTTGATGACGATAGAGGCCTTGGCCGGCTTCTCATCCTCGATGAAGAGGCTCTCCTTGGGCATGGCGATGTGGACTCGAGCAAAAGAGACCGCTTCAAGGGACATAATGGTATTGGCAAGCTCGTTCTGCAACGCCCTTTGGTAATTGATCTTCTGTACAAACTCGGACTGTGAGAAGTCCGATTCATCGAACAGCGCAAACCCTTTTCCAACACCGCCCTTGGGCAGGCCCTTTCCTGCGAGCGACAAGCGCGTCTCATATACGTTGGCCTCCGGGATCATGATTGCGGTACCGCCCTTGGTAAGCTGGTAGGGGATGCGATTCTCCTTCAGGTTCTGGACGATGAGCGAGGCATCCTGCTCATTCAGGTCGGTGAAGAGGTACTGATATTTAGGGGCTGTGGCCCACATGAGGCTCACTACCAAGACCGCAGCAGCCAGGCCGACCACGGCCAGAAGGCCGAACCTCTGGCCCATACTCATGGCGCCGAACTTAGCCGGAAGCTGTTTGAGTAAGTTTATCATGGCTATGTCAACCTACTTAACGTGTTGTAGCCATCGATGAGCTTGCTGGTTATCTTCACGAGGAGCTGTAGGGAGATGTCCGCTTTCTCCATGGCAATCATGGCCTCATGAATATTGGGAGATTTGCCCGAAGATAGGTCTGTGGCCGCTTTCTCGGATTCCTTGACCAGGCTGTTCGTTGAATTGATGGCATCGGTGAGGGTATCAACGAAATCCAGACCCTTTCCTTTCGGTTTCTCATTGGATGTAAGGGGCCCTGTAAGGGTGAAATCAGACTTGTCGATACGCATTACTTCCCTCCTATCTGCAGTGCCTTCAGTGCCATGTCTTTCTGTGCCTTCACGGCGATGGTGTTGGCTTCAAAGGCCCTGGTGGCATTCATCATGTTCACCATCTCCTCCATGAGGTTCACATTGGGCATGGTGACATAGCCCTTATCGTCCGCATCAGGGTTGCCCGGGTCATAAATACGTTCACCCGTGGTGGAATCGGCCTTGATCCCCTCTACATCGACGCTTGCAAGCTGGCCTTCGAAGGAGCTCTCTTTCAGGATCACATCCCTGCGCTTATAGGGGCCGCCTTCATTGGTATGCGTGGTGTGGGCATTGGCGATATTGCTTGAGATAACGTTCATCCTGGTCCGCTGAGCCCTAAGCCCGCTCGCACTAATATCCATGGCTGTGAAAAGGTCCATTATTGGATGCCTCCTATGGTGTTTTTCAGCTCTTGGAGTTTGGTCTGGATGATCTCGGCCGAGGCGCTGTAAAGGATCTGGTTCTCGTTGAGCTTCATCATTTCCCGGTCGATGTCCACGGTGTTGGAGTCGTTCCCGATCCTTGAGAATGGGTCGTCTACGGTTTTGAACATACTTTCCCCGGGCGATTTCTTCAGATGTTGCGGGCTTGTTGTGGCAAGCTTGAGCTTGGAGTCGAGCTCGCTTTCAAACAGGGCCTCCTTGGCTCTGTATCCGGGGGTGTCCACATTGGCGATGTTGCCGGATATGACCTCCTGACGATAAGTGCGGTAGTTCATATGCTCCGTCACTTCCGAGATGATTTTGCCGAAGATATTGGCCATAAGCACTCTCCTGAGGTATCATAAAGCAATTGTCGTACCAAGGGGCCGATGTCTCATGTTTCCAAGGTTTCTTCAGGGTCAGGGCCGCCGCACTCAGTATGCCCAACGTCAGAAATTTGACCACCTTTGGTGTATTCATTGAGTTTGTTCCGCAAGGTCCGGATACTGATGCCCAGCAGTGTTGCAGCCTTGGTCCTGTTGCCGTCAACCCTTTTTAACGTTGATAGTATAAGATTTTTTTCCATCTCGTGGATTGTTGCACCCATGACGGGCATGAAGGTCGATAGATCAGGTCCATCGCCGCTGGTTGCAAGATGTTCTGCTGAGATCACATCACCGGCGGTGAGGATCATGGCACGCTCTATAACGTTCTCCAACTCACGGACATTGCCGGGCCAGGGATATTTCAACAGGGAATCTTTTGCCTCCTTACTGAGAACTTTTTCCTGCATATCCTCCCTCTCAGCGATCTTCTTGATAAAGTGTGCGGAAAGGGGAATAATGTCTTCTCTGCGTACTCGTAAAGGCGGGACCTTGATAGGGATCACATTCAGGCGGAAGAAGAGGTCGAGTCTGAACCTTGAGGTCTTAATCTCTTCTTCAATATCCCGGTTGGTTGTGGAGATGACACGGAAGTCCACCTTTATGGGAGACTTACCGCCCACGCGGTCGATCTGCCTTTCCTGCAAGACCCTGAGCAGCTTTGCCTGTAAGGCCGAACTGATCTCGGTTATCTCATCCAGCAGGATGGTTCCGCCGTCGGCCTGCTCGAATTTGCCGATCCGAGTGGCATAAGCCCCGGTAAATGCACCTTTCTCGTAGCCGAAGAGCTCGCTTTCAATCAACGTCTCAGGGATGGCGGCGAGGTTTATCCCCACATAGGGCCCGCCCTTGCGCTTGCTTAAGGCATGGATATTTCTCGCAATAACCTCCTTGCCGGTGCCTGATTCCCCCTGGATGAACACAGGGGCCTGGGTTGGGGCGACCTTCCGGATGATCTCCACGATACCCCTCATGGAAGGGTCGGCAACGATAAAACTTGAATCTTTGCCGTCAGACCGCCCACCCTTTGGGGTCATGAGGGCCTCAAGCACGCTCACCATCTCATCGGCCCGGAAGGGTTTTTTCAAGAAATATGCAGCACCGGCCTTGAGGCATGTGGAACCATCTTTTATACCGATAGCCACAATCTCGATAGAATCATAGACTTGTTTGGTCCCTTCGATCACATCGAGGAAGTCATCCGAGATGATTGCCAGGCCATGTTGCTTTGGGTTGATCGCTTCTAAGAATTTATCCTTGTCGACAAAGGGAAAGGGAGACTCGCCCAGCTCTGCAATGAGCTCGGCAAGTATGTTAACGGTCTCTTTGTCTTCATCCAAGATGGCGATCCCCATGCTCACTTTTTTCCCCCCGGCTGGCTTTTAGCGGAATTGTACATTTTCAGTTCTTGCTGGAGATCCATGTCATTGGAAGCAACCCTTGCAGCAGAGAGAAGGAGCGGGTCCTTGCTGAGCCTGATGACGTTTGTGAGCAGATCCTTGGCCCCGGCCTGATCTCCGAGGGCATACGAGATTGAAGCGAGATGGTACATAGCCCAGTAGGTATGCGAAGACTTCGGGTAGGTATCAAGCAGCATCTGGTAAAGGGACTTTGCCTTGGCAAATTCCCCCATATCCTTGGACTGCGTTGCCCTCAGGTAAAGGGCGTTCTCGATGATGGGCGAGATCCTTTGGCCGTTATAAGAGATGATCCTGTCCAATACCTGCTGTTCCTGCTGGTTCATTGACAGTCTGCGATATGCATCTGCAAGATATGAAAGTGAGTTCAATGCCAGAGGGCTATCGCTATTGGCCGAAGCTTCGAGATAGGTCAATGAATCCTTGAGGCTGCCCAGTTTATAGAGCACCTCGCCCCGCCTGTCCCTCATAATCTGAATATCTTTGCCTCTCGGATAGGTATTCAGATAGAGCGTGTTCCAGATAAGGGCCTCCTGGTATCTGCCCTGCTTGATGTCGATAGTAAACAAAAGATAGAGAGCCAATTCCTTGTATGTTGATTCTTCCCTGGTGGACAATTCGAGTACGATCCTGGCTTTATCGAGCTGACCGAGCCGGTTTAATGCTTCTCCGATAATGCACAAGGTGGAACTGTCTTGAAGTTCCTTTATAAAACCGCCTTGGTATCGGGTATAAATTTCGTAGATCTGGTCATATTTAGAGTCCCGATGCAGGATGCGGACTCTCTCGATAATGCTTCTTACGGCCTCTACCTGCGCATAATGGTGGACCGTGTCGCTCTGCCGCGTTCCCAACCATACATCATAGTAGGTATCCAATGCCTTGTCCCACTGGCCATGCTTGGCATAGGCCTGGGCTATCCTGACCTTCACCAGTGAGGCCAGAGATTTATCTTTGTATTCCTCTGTGGTTTTAAGGTTTTCATAGATATCCATTACATCGTTGAACGCCCTGTCGGATAATTTGCCGTGTTCATCCGTGTTTTTCTCAATGATGATCCGCGCTGACTTGAGCTTTGCGATCACGAAATTCTCACCCTTGGACGTCAGGGTTTCAACCTGAGAGAATACCACAAGGGCCTTGTCCTTTTCACCGATCTGATAGAGGCAATCCCCAAGCATGATGAGGTGCTTCTGCCTGCTTGAGGGATCACCCAGATTGAATGCCTGGATGAGGTAGTCCTTTGCTTGTGCAAAGTCGTTCATCTTGAATGCAGCTTCGCCTATGTGTGCATATATTGAGGGATTCTGCCTGATGATCGCTTGATCTGTCGCAAGGGCTTCTTTATACATCGTGAACGCCTTTTCATGGTCGTTCAATCCGAGATAGGTATCACCCAGGACGGACGAGTAATCGGCCTTCAGACCTTCAGGGACGCCTTTGGGGCCAAGGTCTCGAATCAAGCGCTTGTTGGCGGCATAGGCATCCTCATATGCACTATTATGGTTCAGGATATCCATTTCTCTGATGCCTGCCTCGGTCTTAATGTCGTCCCATGCAGATCCATGAAGTGTTTTTACCAGATCGAGTGCTTCACTGGACCTGCCGGACCGGATGAGCATGGAGCAGTATTCGAGCATGATCCGCTCACGATCGAGGCCGGCTGAGAATTTTTGGAGGGCGGAATTCATCATGTTAAGCGCCTTGGAGGAGCGCATTTCCGTCTGATACGGAAATGCCAGGGCCCAGTAGGACCGGGCAAGGAGCACCTTCTCCCGGGCGTCAAGTGCCTGAACGGCAGGTTCTAGAAGGGCGATTACGCCTGCGATATTACCTGCAGCGAACAGGTTTTTTGCTGCCTGATATCTGACATCGGGAGATGCAGTGCTCGATGTCCTCAGTTCAAGGATGACCAGGCTTTTATCCCTATCCGTCCTGGTTTTCATGAGCGAGTACGGCTCAGCCACAGTCAGGGTGAGCACGGTGCCGGATGCCATCTTCATGGTACTGATGAACTTGAGCTGTGGTACAGGTGTGAGGAGATTTTCGATTGAGTTACAGGGGAAATCTGTTGGAAAATGAATGTAGATCCTGCCGGTCTTTAAGGTGCGTATCTCGGGGAGCATGCCCGGCACGATCTGTATGGACACACTCATTTGAGCTTTACCGGGTATGACATCGATCCGTTTGATGGGACACAGCGGCATTTGATCTTTCTTCGTAGTAATATCGATGACGACGCTGGGTGGGCTCTGTCTGGTGGAGACTTGGTAGGTAAACGGCACCTTAATGTCGATGGTTGCCTTCGTGCCGTCAAAGGTAAGCCCATGGATCATGAATTGATCCTGGAGTGTATGAGGGTCAGCAACAGTGTGGGGAAAATTGACGATGAGTGTCTGTTTTTGTACCGATACCTCGGGTGCAATGGCCTCCCTCTCATTCAGGATAAAAATAATCCTGGTGGCATTGCCCGAGCCCCCCACATGTACGCTTGCAGCGTGCACCGGCCCTGCATCGACAAGGAACACGCATGTGAGCATCATAGCGCAGGAGAAAATCTCCTTCAGCATAATTTTAATAGAGCTGTTGTTCTTCACCGCAGCATGAAAATACAACTTCCATGCCACATTCATAAGGCTTAAGGCTCAAGGGGCCATGCAATCGGTAACAGGATCTCGTTAGATGATATAAAATTTATATTGTATTAGGAAATATTCGATTCAGTGGGTTTTTGGAGTTTCTGTTTCTTGATCTTCTCCACCAGTGTCGTTCTATTCACGTGCAGGAGCTTGGCGGCGCGGTTTTTGACCCAATTGCTCTTATTGAGGGCCTGGACGATAATACTCCGCTCGAATTCATTTACTGCGGTAGACAGATCAATTCCTGTCTCGGGCAGATCGAGTTGCGGGATGGCGGAAGATATCACCATGGCACCGGTGAGGACCTTTTCCGGTAGATCTGCAACATCAATAATGGGGGAATCGCTCAAAACCACCATGCGTTCCACCAGGTTTTCCAGCTCGCGTACATTGCCGGGCCAGCGATAGCACATGAGTGAAGTTGTGGCCTTTTTGCTGAATTCAACCTTCTTGGGTGACTTGCCTTCGCTGTACTTCTCCAGAAAATGCTTGATGAGCAACGGTATGTCATCGGTCTTCTCGCGCAAGGGAGGAAGGTGGATGGGTATGACATTAAGCCTGTAGTAGAGATCTTCCCGGAATCTGCCTTCAGCGACCTCTTCCTCGAGGTTCTTGTTTGTTGCAGCGATTATCCGCACATCAGCCCTGATGGTCTTGATCCCGCCGACACGTTCGAATTCCCTCTCCTGGATGACGCGAAGCAGCTTTACCTGGAGGTTTGGGCTCATCTCAGAAATTTCATCCAAAAATATGCTGCCGCCGCAGGCAAGCTCGAACCTACCGATCCTGGTCCTGAACGCACCGGTGAAAGCGCCTTTTTCATGGCCAAAGAGCTCACTCTCAAGCAGCTCTTCGGGGATAGCCCCGCAGTTTACGGGGATAAATGCGTTTGCAGATCTCATGGAATTATAATGCAGAGCCCGGGCAACGAGCTCCTTGCCGGTACCTGATTCACCGAGGATCAGGACCGTGGAGTCCGTTGAGGCTACCTTGTCGATGAAACCGAAGATCTTCTGCATCTTCTCGGAAGTCCCCACGATGTTCTCGAACTTATAGCGGGCCTTGAGCTGCTGTCTCAGGTAGGTGTTTTCCTCCTGCAAGGCGAGGTGGTCAAGGGCCTTTTTTACCACGACTTTGATTTCGTCGGCCTTGAAGGGCTTGGTGATATAATCAAAGGCCCCAAGCTTCATGGCATCCACCGCCGTTTTTACCGAGCCATAGCCCGTATAGAGAATGCCAATGGTGTTCAGCTTATTCTCGATTAGATACTCTATGACGCCGAGTCCGTCGAGTTCCGGCATCTGGAGATCGGTAAGTACTACCTGGAAAGTATCCTGCGTAAGTCTGGAGATGGCATCCTTTCCGTTTGCAGCCGTAGTAATGGAATACCCTTCATCTGAGAGGATCTCGGAAAGGTATTCCCGATTTTGGATTTCATCGTCGACAATAAGTATAGAATGGTTACCCATAAATTTGTAGGGTACATATACCGCAAGTATTCACATGCGTCAATATATAGACGCTCTGATCTGCAAAAAAGATTCTTAGGCAGAATTTATCGAGGTCTACTGGGCCTTGCCGTTCACCCGGTCTCTCATGTCTTTTCCGGATTTAAAGAAGGGCAGGGTTTTGGATTTGACCTGGATCTTCTCACCACTCTTAGGATTCCTCCCGATGTAGGGTTTATAATCCCTCATGACAAAGCTGCCGAACCCGCGAATCTCTACACGCCGTTTGCCCTTCATGGCAATAATCATGGAGCTGAGGATGGAGTTCACCAGGGCCTCTGCCTTCTTCGGGTGGAGAGCCATGCGCATGGAGAGTTCTTCAATCAGTTCAGATTTGTTCATGTATCTCCTCCTACCATGGTCTAATTATTCATAGATTATAAAGTGCTCCATGCACATGTCAAGTTTTTTTATGTTTTTTTAGTATCTTATAAAGAGATCTCTCTTCCGAGGGGCTCAGTTCGCGGATCTGACCGGGGTACATCCTTTTCAGAACGACCGGTCCTACGCTGATTCGTTTGATGGACTCGACCCGTAATCCCACGGATGCGGCCATGCGCTTAATCTGATTTTTCAGCCCCTGCACAAGGGTTATTTGTAAATATGAACCCTCAGAAACGTAGTGTTCCTCCAAGACCTTTGCCGGCAGCGTCTTTTTCCCATCAAGGATGATACCTGCTTCCATGCGATGAATGGCCTCAGGGGTGGCCCTGGGTGTTACCTTCACGAGATAGACCTTGGGTACATGGAAGGAGGGGTGGTGGAGTGAATGCGACAATCCCCCGTCATTGGTCAGGATGAGGAGTCCTTCTGCGTCAAAATCCAGTCTGCCCACCGGGAACACACCCTGAAGCTGCTCGGGAAGGAGATCCTTAATACAGGGTCTGCCTTGAGGGTCATTCATGGTTGTCATCACATACTTGGGCTTGTACATGGCTACAAGAAGGGTGTTCTGACGGGATACGGTCTTGCCGTCTAAGGCCACTACATCTTTATCCGGGTCCAAGGTGTCACCAAGGAGTGCCTTTTCATTGTTGATACTCACGCGGCCGTGCTCGATAAGCTCGTCGGCCTTTCTCCGTGAGATTGCCCCTGTCGAGGCGAGAAATCTGTTGATGCGCACCTTGCTCATGAGGCCTCTATTATACCGTAAAAGAAATCATCAGGGGAGGTATGTCTTAAGTGGCGACCTTACTCAGATCATGTTGGCATGTGGATTGTAGTGTTATCGCCTATAAGCCGACGCATCCCTTACAACCTAATTCCAAAGCCCGCCCTCTGCCTCCCTAGGCAGACAGAGAGTCGAGGCGGGTTCTGCATGCCTCGCAGGCTTCATTACAGTAAGGTTTGCTGTCATTGTAGATTACCAGGCCCACATCATCACCCATGCCGAAGCGCTCCGTACACTTGGGGCAGAACAGCCTGCCGATACTGTCGAGATATCCGACTACGGGCTTATACATGTTCGGCTCATATGATGTATCGGCCTTGAATGTGCTTATGAGGCCGAAAGAGCCGCACCCGGGACACTGATAACCGAGATCCGCGTCCCAGAACGTGGTAGAGCATTTTCTGTTTGCACAATAGTATCGTGCAACCCTGCCCCTGTTTTTTTCCAGCAATGCCCTTATGGTGTCCGTATATATGTTATCGTTGGAAGACGCCTTTTTTGCAAGGGAGTTCTCGGATGATTTATTTATATTTTCTCGGGGGGAGCCTTTGTCGTTCTCTTTATTTGCCAAACTCAGCTCATATTCCTTTTTCATGTCCACTCTCCTTTGCGGATGTCTTCACTGAAGAGCCTGATGTCAAGTTTGATGCTTGTGTAGGGACGAGCCGATTCTTTTTCAACACATTCTTAAAAAATAATATAATGGGCTAACTTTTTGACACCTTGTCACCCATAAGGTATAAGGCCTGATCAATGAACCAGATCATCAGCCAGATCGCTTTGTTGATTGTACCGGTGCTGCTGTCCATCACCGTCCATGAAGTATGTCACGGTTATGCCGCCTTTTATTTCGGTGACCCCACAGCGAAGATGGCAGGCAGGCTCACCCTGAACCCCGTAAAACACATCGACCCCGTAGGTCTCCTCGTGCTTTTTATTACAGGGATAGCTGGCATGGCGATCGGGTGGGCCAAGCCGGTGCCGGTGGATCCGAGATATTTCAAGAAACCGCGCATGGATATGATGTGGGTCTCACTGGCAGGACCCTTGTCGAATCTTGCATTGGCTGTCGTAACTGCCTTCGTTTACAAACAGTTCGGCGGCTTTCTCTCGCAAACTTTTTTTTATCCCCTTGTTATCATGGCGGAGTATATGATCATGATCAATGTGGGGCTTGCGGTCTTCAATCTCATACCCATCCATCCTCTGGACGGGAGCCATATCATGGAGGGGCTGCTCCCCTTGAAGGCTGCATACGCCTATTCCAGACTACAGCCTTATGGTTTCATGATTCTCCTCGTGCTCATATTCACACGGGTGGTGAATGTGGTGATCTTTCCGATCATCAGTGCCATTCTCTCTATACTCATGAAATAGAAAAGGAATTATATGGACAAGAAGCGCATCGTATCAGGCATCAGACCCACGGGAGATCTTCATTTGGGGCATTACCTCGGGGTCCTTAAGAATTGGGTGGTTCTTCAGGACGAATATCAATGCTTCTACTTTATTGCCGATTGGCACGCCCTAACCAGCGAGTATAAAGATCCTGCAATCATCCCACAAAGCACCCGGGAGATGGTTATTGTCTTGCTGAGCGTGGGTCTCGACCCTGAGAAATCAGTGCTTTTCCGGCAGTCGGACATCAAGTCGCACGCCGAGCTGTTCCTGCTCTTATCCATGATCACCCCTTTATCATGGCTCGAAAGAAACCCCACATATAAGGAGATGAAGGAGGAGCTGAAAGAAAAAGACCTGAGCACCTTCGGCTTCCTGGGTTACCCGGTACTCCAGGCTGCAGATATCGTGATTTACCATGCGGACAGGGTTCCTATCGGTGCAGACCAACTCCCCCACCTGGAGCTGACCCGTGAGATCGTGCGTCGGTTCAACTTTATGTATGGCGATGCCATCCTCAAAGAGCCTCAAGAGATTCTGACGGAGGCTCCCAAGGTACCTGGTCTTGACGGCAGGAAAATGTCGAAGTCTTACGGTAATGCCATCTTTATCGCTGAGAGTAAAGAGAGCCTTTCGGCCAAGGTTATGGAGATGCTCACTGACCCGAAGCGTAAGACGAGAAAAGACCCTGGGGAACCGAATGATTGCAACCTGTACCCCTTTCACGAGTACTTTACCGATGAATCCACAAAGGCGGAAATACTGGTCGGATGCAGGACTGCAGGTATTGGATGTGTGGATTGCAAGCGCTTACTTATCATGAGTCTGCTCAGAGAGTTTGAACCTGTCTGGGAGAAGATTGCATACTATAGGGGCCATGAGAAACTGGTGGATGAAATTCTGAATACCGGGTGCCTCAAGGCTACGAGGGAATCCGAGCTCACCATTGTGCAGGTGAGGAAGGCCATGAATATCTAATACGGGGGGAACCATGGGGTATCTCGGGAGCATCGAGACAGTGTGTGATGATTTCGTGCTGCACCTTCCCATGTTCGAGGGCCCGCTCGACCTCTTGCTCTACCTCATCGAAAAAAATCGTTTCACCCTGCATGACCTCGAGGTATGCCCCATTATTGACCAGTACCTGTCTTATATCGAGCGGGTAAGATCCCTTGATATCTCATTGGCCGGTGAGTTTCTCGATATGGCCTCATACCTTATCTGGTTGAAGTCCCGCCTCCTGTTGCCCGAGGAGCTTACCCACGCTGATGAGGAGGGGAAGAACCCGGCCGATGAGCTCAAGGAGATGCTGCTTGCCTACCAGGCCATCAAGGCGGCTTCCCGTGAACTCGGCATGAGGCCCATACTTTACTGGGATACCTTTCCCAAGGGTGCAACATCGGAAGAGAGAGATATCACAAAGACGAGCCTCGGACCTTTGATGGAGGCGATTCAGGCTATCAGAGCCCGTACCAAGCAGCTTATCATGAATATCGCGCCCATGCGGTTTTCCATCCAGGACATCATGGCCCGCATACAGGCACTCTTTTCCGGGAAAAAGAAGATTACACTCAAGGAAGCTGCCCCGACCGGTGAAAAGACCGAGATCATCGGCGCGTTTATGGCAGCCCTGGAGATGTCGAAGCTGAGTATTGTGAGACTCATCCAGAGAGGCCTGTTCTCCACCATCTACCTGATAAAGAGGACGGAGAACAAATGAGGTGGAGCATGCCTGTGAAGAATGGAGAGGTTGAGTAAGCATGGGAAAGCGGGAGATCATTGAGGCGCTTATCTTTTCATCCGGCAGCGCACTTACTGTGAAGGATATCATAAGGATTTTGCCGGGATCTTCGCGAGAAGAGATCGAGCGATACATTGAGGAACTCAACGGTATCTATGAAGCTTCCAACCGGAGTTTCAGGATTCATCTCGTTGCCACCGGGTATATGTTTGTGACGCTTCCGGAGTATGCACCCTATCTCAGACAGCTCGTGACCCCGGTGAAGCTCACGAGTGCTTCGATTGAGGTCCTTGCGGTTATAGCGTATAAAGGGCCCTGCTCGAAGCAGACCATCGACGGCATCAGGGGTGTGGATTCCACCTCAAGCCTCAAACAGCTCATAAAACACCAGCTCATCGACATCAAGCCGGGTAAACCCATGTTGTATTACATAACAGAAAAGTTCCTGGAGGTCTTTGGGCTCACCTCTTTGTCGGAATTGCCGGACATCACGCAGTTCGAGGAGGTCTTTGGGGGTACCTGAGGTTTTAAATGGAGAAATCAAGATGTCCCAAGACTTGTTATGTCTTAAGCATCTACGGGCTTTTGTATTTTGAGAAAGAGATTTACTCCCTCCGGTTCCTTCTCTACGATTAGGGGGGGATTCCCCGGCAGATCGCCTGCAAGCGCCTTGAGCTCGAATTCGTTCCGATGGATCAGGAACCATTCTGCACCGAATTCCATGATGAACCTCTGTGGGTTGTATGGGCCGAAATTTCCTATCACCAGGAGGCCGCCGGGTTTGAGGAAGCTGTAAAGTTTTTGGATGAGCCTGTTGGACGCCCTGTCGGAGAGATAGTCGAACAGCCCCGCAGAATAGACTAAATCCGCTTCGCCATAAATACCTTTGTTGTTACCCTTTTCCACAATGAGCCGCTTGATGTTGTCCTGCTCAAAGTGGAACCTCATCTGAGGGATATCCTTCACCAGCGGTTCGGTCCGGGCCTTGGCATCTTCAAGGGCAAGGTTGTCCTGGTCCATGGCAATGAATTCAATATGAAACGGCAAGGTCTTTCCTTCAAAACCCTTGAGCAGGTCGGCGAGTTCAAGGGCCGGGCCGCAGGCCACACTCATGATCTTGAGGTCATTGCTTGATGTATTGTTTATTACAAGATCCTTAAGCTTCTTGTATAAGTACGACCGACGGTTTCTCACGGCCCTCGAAGCAGTGCCCTCGCAATCGACTTTATTCAGCACCTGGGAGAAAAGGTCTTCGCCCTCGAAGGCGTTGCGGTAGATGATATTCATCATCTCATAATCGCCTGCATACCCCAAAGGCTTGGTGATGCTCCGGTTGAACAGCCTGGACTTGGACAGGTAAGAATGAAGGCGTTTCTGGAAGAATTCTCGATGGATATAATGCTGTTTGGGGTCGGTGAATCGACTGATGATGCTGGTAAAATGGTCATAGTAGCGATTCAACTCATCGAACAGGGCATCAAAGGCAAGTTCCCGCAGGGTCTCCACCAAGGCGCCTTGAAGGGACGCGTCTTCACTGTGTATGGTTTGGAGATCCTGGACCAGCCTCTCCTGAAACCCGTCTAGGATGTAATGGAGGTGAGAGGTGATGTTGACGAACTCCGGGTCGAGGTTCTCCTCGATGGCCATGGACTGGACAAAGTCTAAAAAATCATTCTGGAGCTTGGTGATCTTGTCGGCCCTCATGATGGAATACACATCCATGGACTTGTCATTGTATGAGCAGCCGATGCAGGATACCGCCTGGCCGCCCTGCTCCTCGTCCTGGATGTGGATGATGGTTGCCCCGGAGGCATGAACTTCCTGGTTGAAAGAATAGAACGTAAGGTCAGGGATGATGTCTCCGATCTTCAGAAGGAGGCTGCCGTCTTCAAGATAGAAGGATGCCCCGGTGCGGGAGTAATCCTTGACCCGGCAGATATGCTCGGTCTTCTGAAAGTCGTGGAAGTGTATGGTTTTACTGGTGTCACCGGCCTCCACGGTATATCTCAGATCACGCTTGAGCCTCAATCTTTCTCACCTCATCTGATATGGAAATACCCGCATAATTAAGTCACATTACGTTTGCTGTTACGGCATCAGTCACAAAAAAACTTTACTGCGCGCAGTCGCTCATGTCCCCGCCAAGCTTGTCCAGGGCGTGGGGCAGGGCATGTGCGATACTTTCGAGACACTCCCTCGCCCCCTTGGGGCTGCCGGGTACATTGACAATGAGGGTATGCTTCCTGACACCCGCTATGGCCCTGGAGATCATGGCATGAGGGGTCTTCTTGAGGCTCTCTGCACGCATCACCTCTTCCATGCCGGGGACGCGCTTGTCGATGACAGAAAGCGTGGCATCAGGGGTCACATCCCTTAAGGATAGCCCGGTACCGCCGGTAGTGATAATGAGGTCGAGGCGGTGCTCATCGCACCAGGAGATGAGGCGGTTTCTGATGAGGTCATAGTCGTCGGGGATGATTTCGGCCATCTCCACTGATATGTTTAAGGCTGTGAGGATCTCCTTGATGATGGGGCCGCTTAAGTCCTGACGCAGCCCTTCTGAACCCTTGTCGCTCAGGGTGATGACCCCTGCCCTCTTCACCGCTTCACTTCCTTGAGCCTGCCCTGGGCTGCTATAACTATGGGCCTGGGCACGCCCTTGCTCTTGGCCAGCAGCCCAAGATCACGCTGGTTGAGGTAGGATACCTGTGCCATGGCGATGGAGAGCGGGGTCTTGGGGTTGTTCACCAGTGCAAGCCTGACCTGGTAGTTTCTCAGCCACTCCCTGTTCATGGCGATTTCTTTGAGGGCGTCTTCGCTCACCTGCCTATTACTGGCAAGGCCTATTATCTCGCTCTCGGTGATCTTCGGCGAGTTAACCACCGCAAGCTGGATGAGCTTGTTGGAATCGCGAATAAGGATCGATCGGGCCTCCTTGGATGCCTTGCGCGCGAGGTCGAGCTTTTCCGAGACAGTCATTGTCTGGATTTTCTGGAACAGACTCCTGATGGAATCTGACCCGTTATTTTCCATCTTTTGCTGCCTTCGCCTCCTCGACGATCTTCTCCTGGAGATTGAACGGCACCGGGTCCAGGCGTGAGAAGCCCATGGTGAACGTACCCCTTCCCGAAGTTATGGATGTGAGGCTGGCCGCATAGGTGAGAACCTCGGCCAGGGGTATCTGGGCCTTGAGTTCCTGGTACTTGCCCCGGGAGTTCATACCCTCTATCTTTGCCCTGCGACTGTTGAGGTCGCCCATGACATCACCCATGCATTCCTCAGGTACTGTCACGGTGATATTCATGATCGGTTCAAGCAGGATCGGCTTGCACTGTTCCATGGCCTTCTTGAAGGCCAGAGAGCCTGCTATCTTGAAGGCCATTTCAGATGAGTCCACCTCGTGGTATGAGCCGAAATACACAGTGACCTTTACATCCACCACAGGGTTTCCTGCAAGGGGGCCTGTCTGCATGGCCTCGATCACGCCCTTTTCCACTGCCGGGATATACTGCCTTGGGATGACGCCGCCCACGATGCCGTTAATAAATTCAAAGCCCTTGCCGCGTTCCTGAGGTTCCACTCTGAGCCAGCAGTCACCGAATTGGCCATGGCCTCCGGTCTGCTTCTTGTGTTTGCCCTGCACCTCGGCACTGGCGGTGATGGTCTCTTTGTAGGGAACCTTCGGCGTCTTGAGATCCACTTCAACACCGTACCTTCTCTTGAGCCTGTCCACTGCGATCTCGATGTGGAGCTGGCCAAGGCCCGACAGGATGAATTCGCCGGTCTGCTCGTCCCGGAACACCTTGAGAACCGGGTCTTCATCCATGATCTTATGGAACGCAGGCATAATCTTGTCCACATCGGCCTTGGTCTTGGGGGTTACCGCCATGTTCATGATGGGCTCGGGGAATGTCGGGCTTGGAAGCGTAAAGGGGAGAGACTCTGAAAGCAGCGTGTCGCCCGTCTTTGTCTCTTTCAGCTTTGCTACCGCGAAGATGTCGCCCGGGCCTACCGTTTCGAGGGGCTTCTGGGCCTTGCCTTCGAGCATGAGGATGGTGCCCACCCGCTCTTTTATCTCACGTTTAGCGTTATAGACATTTGAATCGGGGCTTAAGCTGCCCGAGAGGCACCGTATGATGCTGAGTGTCCCCGTATACGGGTCGCTCATGGTCTTGAATACATAGCCGCAGAACGGCTGGTCTTCGAAAGGTTTGTATTCTTTCGTTTCCCCTTTACTGTTTTTCAAAAGGGGTATTGCCCTCTTTTCAGGTGTGATGAATGAGGAACTGATAAAATCCATGAGGGGATGTATGCCCATGTTCAGCAACGCCGATCCGCAGAAGACTGGGAGAAACAGGCCTTTGGCAAGCCCTGCTGCCAGCGCATTGTCGAGTTCTGCCTGAGAGAGTTCGCCGCCCTCAAGGTACTTTTCCATTAAGGCGTCATCTACCTCTGCCAGGTCCTCGATGACCTTCCCATAGATTTCCTCAAGCTGATCCTGCATGTTCGCGGGGACAGGGGCCTCTTTAAAGGAGCCTGAGCCGTCTTTCTCAAAGAGGAAGGCCTTCTTCTTGAGCACGTCCACCACGCCCGCAAAGCTGTCTTCAGCGCCGATGGGCAATGTCATGGGCAATGGCTTGATCTCAAAGACCTCTGCAACATCAATGAGTACCTGTTCAAAATTAGCGCGCTCCCTGTCCATCTTGCTGACGAAACAGGTCCTGGTCAGGCCTTCTGCGCTCGCCATTCTCCAAAGGTTCTCAGAGTAGGGTTTGATCGAGTCAATGGCATCGATGACGAACAATGCATTGTCGCACGATTTCAGGCCAAGGATGACCTCAGAGGTAAAGTTGGTATCACCGGGGGTGTCCAGCATAATAACCCCGGTGTTCTTCCATTTGAAGTTGTGCAGGGCGCTGAAGATGGAAGACTGGCGCTTGACTTCCTCCGGCTCGAAGTCGAGAACGGTATTCCCGTCAAGCACCTTACCGAGCCTGGTGGTGGCTTTGGCATTAAACAAAAAGGCCTCGCCGAGCGATGTCTTTCCAGCGCCGGATTGTGACATGATGATCACATCTCTTAAGTTTTCCGTGCGAAACTTCCTCATCGATCCTCCTATTAACCCGAATCATTAAGCTTAGGTTTTTTAACTGAAAAGAACCCTTCAAGTCAAGGTGCGGCTTTTGGACCTCCTGGTGGTCATCAAGAGGGAGAATAAATGAATAAGCAAAGGGATCTCATGGCGTATAAGTTAGGAGGTTTTAAGTTTGAGGTTTTAAGTGTTAAAATTGATTCTGAATCAAGGTACTCACACTGGTCTTCTGCATTAGATCCTGCAACTTAAAACTTACCACTTAAAACTTTCATCAATTTATGGTGGAATAGCTTCATGTGGAAAGATATTACAGGGCATGGCATCATCGTCGAGCTGCTCAAGTCCTACTGCCTATCCGGCAAGGTCCCCCATGCATTCCTGTTTGCAGGCGCCCTTGGCCTTGGCAAGACACGGATGGCCAAGGAGTTCTTCAAGGCCCTGAATTGCCTGGAAGACAACGGGGATGCGTGTGATAAGTGCAGGAGCTGCCTTAAGGTAATGGCTGGCTATCATCCTGACCTTACCGAGTTGAATCCTCTCACCAGGTGGATCAAGGTGGATGATGTGAGGGAAGTCCTTGCAGACGTCGGCTTGAAGCCCTTTGAAGCGCGCATGAAGGGCATCATTATCGAACCGGCCGAGCACCTGAACACAGAAAGCGCCAATGCCCTTCTCAAAACCCTTGAAGAGCCGCCTTCGAGCACAGTGATCTTCCTTATCAGCCATAGGCCGAAGCTCTTACTGCCCACCATCGTCTCACGCTGCCAGCTCATCCGTTTCAGTGAGGATGAGGATGTTGATCTTTCCGGGGATGGAAGTGGTGCCCTGCAAACAGGTGACGGACATCAGGGAATCGGTGAGTCCCCTGCCTTACACCATGAGATCATCGCCCTGCTTGGAGGCAGCAATCCGGCATTGCTGGCAAAAAAATATTTCGATTCTGAAGGCTGGGATGTGCTGCCTGAGGTGCTCGCGGCTGTTGAGTCCATCATCAGGGATATCATGGCGCTTCGCCTCGGCTGTGATAAAGTGATGAACGAGTCTCTGCGGCAGATGCCCATAAGATATACAGGCATGGAAGAGATCGAGAACATTACCGGCCTCATCAGCGCCATGCGGAGAGGCGTGAACGAAAATATCAATTTAAGGATTGCCGCCACCGAGCTGTTCATCAGGCTGAGCCGGTTGGCCGGGGAGTGATCTGTTCGTGAACAGTGATACGCAATAACTGACTAAACCTGAAATGACATGACACTCGTCACTTCCGAAGTTTATTATTCCAAATAAAAAAGGGGATGGGCATTCGCCCATCCCCCCATGTGGGGTCGGCTACAGGCATCCTTATTTTCTGATAAATGTACTGGTCGTGCTCTTAACAACCTGGCCGCTCTTTGTAGTTCCCTGCACATACCAGGTAACGGTGGTCCCGGAAGGGATGAACCATTGCCACAGGACCGCATGCAACGTGGTGGAGGTGCCGCTGCCCCAATAGACCGTGGTGTAATTCTTGCCGCCATTGATGGAAATATAGGCTGTATAGCTCTTGAACCCGCTGCCTGCCCAGGTGAGTTTCGGACTTGTGGAGCAAACTGTACCATTGGCCGGAGAGATCAGGGTGATCTGGTTGGCTGCGGACTGGACCGTCACGGTCACACTCGAAGGGCTGCTGGTGCCTATGCCGTCATAGACCTTCAGTTGGAACACATACACGCCTGCCTGGCTTGCCGTAAAAGACGGCTTTACGGTGTTGGGATTGCTCAGGGACACCTGTGTGCCGCTGGTCTGTGCCCAGATGTAGGAGATGGCCGTTCCAGCCGGGTCATAGCTGGCGCTGCCGTCCAGGGTTACTGTCTGGCCGACAGTGGCCACGATGCTGCTGCCTGCATTGGCAACAGGCAGGTTGTTCACGGTCACGGTCACCGTGTCCGTAGATGATATCTGCCCATCCGAAACGGTAACCATGAACACGTAAGTGCCGGCGGTCGTTGGCGTAAAGAACGCCTGGTTCATCGTATTCGCATTCTGTATCACCACCGGGGCCCCGGAGACCTGGGTCCATGTGAAGGTGAGCCCGTCGAGATCGGGATCATAGGAGCCGGATGCGTCGAGTACAACGTCGAAACCCACATCGGTATGCGTATCCGAGCCTGCATTGGCAACAGGCGCATGATTCAGATACACGACCTTGACAACCACACTGGAAGGCGTTGAATTGACCGTGCCGTCATTAACAATGAGATTGAAATTGAAGGTACCGACCGTACTCGCCACGAACGTGGGTTTTGCGGTGCTGGCGCCGCTGAGCGTTACCTTCACCGGATCGGATGATGCCTCGGTCCAGGAGTAGGTCAATGTATCGCCGTCAGGGTCGGTGGAACCTGTCCCGTCCAGGGTCACGGTGACGCCCTTGTCTACATCTTGTTCTACTCCGGCATTCGCCGTGGGTGCGTGGTTGACCTTATTGACTGTGACGGTGACCTGGGATGCAGCACTGTAATTGACGCCATCGTAGCACTGCACGGAGAATATGTACGAACCGGCATTTGTCGGGGTAAAGGTGATGTTCTGCTGGGCCATGCTCGGTATGGACACACTCGGGCCCGATACCTCACTCCATGTGTAGGTGAGAGAATCCTGGTTCGAGTCCGCACCGGTTGCATGGAGCGTAATCTGGGTACCGGCGTCGATGGTCACATTGCTGCCGGCACTCACAGTCGGGGCCACATTATTGATCGTTACGTTCACCGTAGCTGAGGATGAGCCTGCCGAATTGGTACAGGTCAGTTTGAACTGGTACGTACCTGCCTTTATCCCTACAAAGTCCGCCTTTTGCGATGTCGGGGTATTGATCGTGACCGTAGTGGGAGAGGTGCCCACCTGTGCCCAGCTGTACTGAAGGGTCTGACCACCCGGGTCGTAGGAGGCAGAGCCGTCAAGAATCACATCCTGTGGATTAAGTGTCTGATTGGTCCCTGCATTGGCCACCGGCAAGGAGCTTACATATTGTATGGTGTCAGTGGCAGGGGATGTCATCCAGTTGCCTGAGCTATCCTTGAAAAGGGCATAGACCGTCTTGGAACCGTAACCGCTGGTAAGTGTCCATGAGTAGCTGGAGGCATAAGCAACTTCACTGGAGTATGTCGTACCATCATTGCTGAACTTCATACCGGTCACAGAGCCGGCTGCATCGCTTGCACTCAAGGTCAGTGTGACTGCAGTAGAGGTTGTAGTGGAAGCACCACCGTTGATCACGACACTCCCTGTGGGGGGGGTGGTGTCCGGAGGTGCTACGAGTTGAATCGTTGCAGTTGCCGGAGAAGTCATCCAATTTCCCGAGTTGTCCTTGAATTTCGCGTACACGGTCTTGGTACCCACGCCGCTTGAGAGGGTCCATGAATAGCTTGTGGCATAGGTGACTTCACTGGAGTATGTCGTACCATCGTTGCTGAACTTCATACCGGTCACAGAGCCGGCTGCATCGCTTGCGCTCAAGGTCAGTGTGACTGAAGTAGAGGTTGTAGAGGAAGCACCACCATTGATCACAACACTCCCTGTGGGGGGGGTGGTGTCCGGAGGTGCTACGAGTTGAATCGTTGCAGTTGCCGGAGAAGTCATCCAATTTCCCGAGTTGTCCTTGAAAAGAGCATAGACCGTCTTGGTACCGTAACCGCTTGAGAGGGTCCATGAATAGCTTGTGGCATAGGTGACTTCACTGGAGTATGTCGTACCATCGTTGCTGAACTTCATACCGGTCACAGAGCCGGCTGCATCGGTGGCACTGAGGGTGAGGGTCACGGCAGTGGAAGAGGTGGAAGCGGCACCTGAATTAATGACAACGGTCCCCGAAGGAGGGGTGGTGTCCGATGATGGGACGGTTACGCTCTGTTGTGTGGATTTTGCCGATTCATTCCCTGATGAATCGTAGGCGCTCACTGCCACATAGTAGGTAGTCCCGGCCTGCACGCTTGAAATGTCATAAGTCGTCCCACTGGTAACACTTGCCGGCGTGCCATAGGTGTTTGACGCCGTACCCCAATATACCTTGTACCCGGCAAGGTCCGAAGCTGTATCTGCAGTCCAGGTGACATGCAGCGAAGTAGCAATACCCGTATCCGGGAAGAAGGCCAGAAATACTACTATCAGGAAGAAGATGCTTCGAATGTTTCTCATAGGGGCTACCTCCAGTAGTTCCATTGCTGAGACTATTGCAGGCAATATGCAGACCAAGTTCATTTCTTATTTGAAATCAATATGTTGATAAGTTCAGGGTATAATCCAGATGTACAGTTTCGTTCAGGAAATTACTCTATTGTAATCAAATTTCCCGGGTTGATGATATGCCCTTTGGGCTTCATCACCTCGGCAAAAAAGACCTCAAAGAAGTCCTTGAAAACCTCCCGACATAGGCATATGGGAAGCCTAATATGAAAAGGATCTTGATCGCCCTTCTGATCTTCATGACGGCCCCGCTGGGCATGGCTCATGCCACAGGCTATGGGGACGAAAAGAAAACGGCGCGCGACTTCGTCAATCTGCTGGAGGCCAACAACCTCATCATCCACGACCAGGCCATCACCTGGACCGTCCAGCAGATCATGGACCGCCTGGCCGACCATATCAAGGAACCGGTGTATACATTTAAGGTATATGTCGTCAAAGACCGCTCGGTGAACGCCTTCAGCATCCCTGACGGGGATATCTTCATAAACCTGGGCCTGCTGCTCTTCATTCAGGACCTGGATGAACTCTCCGCGGTTATCGGCCACGAGATGGGTCACTGCCAGTTGCGGCATTACTCCGAAGATGTTGAATCCTCGAAAAAGATCACCGCCGCAACGATTCTCGGGGTCCTTGCAGGCACCCTCCTGTCGACAAAGAACCCCGAGGCAGGCGCAGCCATGGTGCTCTCGTCGGTGGGGGGCAGCGAGAATGTCAGGCTTGCGTATTCCAGAGATCATGAATACGCTGCAGATAATTTCAGCAAGGAGATCAACATTGCTTCGGGCGTGGACCCATCGGGAATGCCCCGATTTCTCATCAGGCTCCGCACATTCTACGGGTTTTCCGATATCCCGGAATATCTCCTCACCCACCCGTATACGGAAAACCGGATCATGAATATGAATCAAGACTCGGGAAAGCCGGCCTCTGATAATAATTATTGGATGCTCTATGCGAGCGTGGTGGGCCTGAACCTGTCCGAGAGCGAGGTCAATACCCGTTCGAACCACATCCCCGAGCCGTACAAGTCGCTTGCGCTGGGCCTGATGCAGACCCGGATCGGGAACAATTCCCAGGCGCTCAAGCTGCTCCAGGGTGTCGATCTGCCCCTTGCCTATGAATACCGCGGCCTTAACCTCTATGTTCTCGGGAAAAATGCCGAGGCCTATCCTTTTTTAAAAGATTATGCAAAATCACCCGTCGGCATGGTCGCATTGGCAGAGATCCTCCAGGGTCGTAACCAGCTTGATGAGGCCATCAAGACACTCCTGCCCTTGCAGTCCCAGAGCGTGCGGGTGGATTACACACTGGGAACCCTTTATGAGAAGACGAATAAACCCGCACTTGCCCATGTGTCATTTGCCCGATACTTCTACAGGACCGAGAACTCAAAAGCCTGCATCTACCACATCGATGAGGCGTTGAAGGCCAAAGATCTCCCCAAGGATACCGTAGAAGAACTTAAAATGATGAAGGACATGATGAAAAAGGGGCCGCAGAACATGGAGTAGCGAACGGCCTGGAACGTTCATAGCTGCTGCCGGAAAAGGCCCTCACCCTGCTGATGCCGAAGACCTCAATTTACTGGATGCAACAGCAACAAAAAGACATTCACCGGATTTCCGCGGGAGAACATCTCTACCCTTCGTTTCATTGTTAGGGAAATGGCTGCCAGATGTCACGCACTAGTTTGAATTGATAGGCTTCGTGTGTTTCAACCCAAGATCTTTAGTTCTCAGGCATCACAAAACCGAGATGAATTAGCAGGAATCTATACCCTGAATCTGAAGAGGCTAGCAGTTAGGCTTCTTGATCTATTATAACCCATTGAATAAAATAAATATAAATTTATAATCATTTCTATTGTTGCTTTAAAAGTCATCATGTGTGATAATTAAGTATTCTTCATAATAAATCAGCCTAATCGCAACTAAGGCCAATAACTAAGCCAAGGAGACAAAAGATGAAAAAAATTTGCCTGATCCTTGCTTTGGCAATACTGTTTCTTATCCCTGCTCGTGGAGTTTATTGTGAACCCTACGTGAAAGCATCTACAACTGCGGATTTGATTATTTACCTGCGGCCACACCTTGATCCCGAAATAGCTGCCATCCATGCAAGGTACATTGATAGATATTCAAGTAAATGGCATGTAGATCGCCTAAAGGTTATTAGCATAGCTAATCTTGAATCAGAGTTTAGGGCTGATGCTAAGAATTCATCAGGCTGTATAGGTGCAATGCAGGTAAACCCTCAGGTTCACCAGGACAAGTTGAAAAAGAGGGGAATCACACTGCATGAACTTTTCTACTTAAAGAACAACTATGATATAGGTTCGGAGATCTTGCGTGATTGCCTACAATCATCACGAACTTTTGATGAGGCTCTTTACAAGTATAGTGGGGGGAGTAAAAACTACACGAGAGATGTTAAAAAGATTTATGGCAGGCTTTCTCGATGCGGACTTATGACAAGTTAATTAATCAGTTAAAAAATCTATAAATTTGAATATTAAGGTTGGGCAACAGTCTCTGCCATTTTATTTTATTATATATTAACTCCCCTTGCCTTTCCCTCTATGCTTTTCTAACCAATACATAGCATCATAAGGGGTATCAAATTCCTTTGCACTGCAATCCTCCTCTCCTTCCCCCTGAATCACTGCTAGATATTTATCACATGTCATGCTCTTTTTAATACTGACATGTCCTATAAGCTCGCTATCTTTGAAAACCTGGTATGATGAACCATCATTTGTTGAATACCTCACTGTTATCATTCTATGCCCTCTTTCACCAATACCCAGAATTTCTTAACTTAATAAGAGTCACCCCATAAACCAATCTAGATGGTTTAAGTATCGATTATGCTGCAAGCCACATTAGGAAGCGTATCTCCTTCTCTGTTGATCTCTGTTGAAGATCTTACATATTCAGGACTTTGAAAGCCCTCATATCATGGTTGCTGATATTTTCACCTGTTTCATTCTTTACTTGGCAATAGATTATCAGACATGGGTGCACGTGCAATCTCTTCATTGGCCCTGAGGGTGATAAAATCAAGCTGCCAGGGGCACGGTAAGGTTTTTTGCTCTGAGCAATATGCCTCTTGAGCAATGAGGGTGCCATCCATTTGATTCAGTGTAAATGGATGATTCTCTTTAAGGCAATCAAGACTCCCGAGCAAGAACACAAAGGCTACCATGAGTATGAGGAACGTTGCCATGAGCATGTACCAGACACGCAAGAAACCTAACCTCCTTTGCTTCAGCTATCAAAGGTGAAAATCATGCTCCAGTTTGAATCTTTGCTGCAAACCAGGAACTTTAAATCACCTGCTTCCGGAAGGATTGCACAAATTGAGTCCCAGCCAAATCTGACCCAGCAACCATGGATAAATCGAGGTTGACAACATTCTGTCCGGAAAATTCTGTATAGTTGGACCATAGCTAAACAACTAACAATCTCTATGCCAGAAAATATGACTTTGTAAGATCAATATGTTATGAGTTTTAGTAGCCAGGAAAGTGACAATAATTGTAATAATGTGTACGAAAAGCGCTGGTTACCCAATGGGTAGAGCATAATAAACTCTAACCTAAAATCAATCTACGGAAAGTATAGATATTTGTGCCAATCGTCAAGCTCTTGCAGGAAGTGATAGGCTTCGTATGTTTCAATCCAAGATCATCGGTTTTGGGGCATTTCAAAAGCACTCATCTATCGCAGTAATCTATGGTTTCACAAGAAGAAAAGGAGGAGTTACTATGATTCTGCACGTAATCACACGTAATCACATATCATTGACTTATTTACTCACAAACTATCTACGGAAACGTGCACGCATATGGATACTATAGCCGAAAATACGAGGAATAGAATCCATTGAGGAATGGGATCATCTGATGCAGAGCTTGATATGAAGCACCCACCGCCGCCTCCCCCGTTACTGCTTTTATTCTCTCCAGCATTGGGTACAGTCTCAAATTTTACCATTACAGTGTGGTCTGCATTCATAGTGATGGTGTTTGTAGTAGCTGTAGATGAATCGTTGTCAGTGCCTTTCCAGGCACTTACCTGGTATCCAGAATCAGGTGTGGCAGTAAGACTGACAACTGTACCCTTAGCATATGGACCAGTAGCTGGAGAGGCCGCGATTGTACCATGGCCGTTCACAACAGAGGCGTTCAGGGTGAAAACCTCATTGGCACTAAGGTATAAAACAGCATCTCCACTAAACGGTGGAGTGAAAGATTGTTGAGCACCACCGAATATTGCTCCTCCATTGGTAGCTTTTCCAGTGGATGGATTGAACCACTCCACGGAGAAACCGCCCATGGCGGAAGAAAGGTTGACGGTGAATGTTCCTCCTGAAGGAGCAAAAACAAGATATTCATGTCCGGCACTGGCAAGGCAATAGGCCGTTGAAGATACGGTGGTCGAAGGAGTCATGGTGGCCAAATTCATCTTATTTGCATAAGTGCGGACATATCCCAAATTCACCTGGATGGACGTATCTGAATTACCATAATCGCCATAGGGATCCATATACAGTACATTCTCACCCCGAGTGAAAGACTCCCACACCCACTCTACTGTCCCACCGATTCCCCAGAGATGGTCGGTATCCGCAATTATTACCTTGGTGCCATCAGCAGGAGGGGGATTAGTCTCATAATTGTAAGGGGATGCGGCAGTCTCGTTCGGAGAGATCCAATCGGCATTACTGCTAAGAAGTGCTGCATTGCTTCCATTAGGCCATGGAACTGTTATACCGACTGGATGTTGATTGGCAAGACCCGCTTCGTAGTTTTTGATATATGTTACCATGTGCTGTTGCCAGTTCATCTCTGCAGTACTGCCATCCGATTCATTGCATATCTCATAGAGAACGTTATCCAGATCATTCACCGTATCAATGACCTTTTTGATGTAGTTTTCCTGAAGGGTAACTATAGCTGCAGGCTCGAGTGTGTTGCACTCCTTGCCCATGCCGTCACCGTTCGTGTCTCCGTTTACCCCATTGATGTTATTCGCCGAGTTGTAGGGATGGTCGAGCCAGCAATTATAGTTCCATTCACCCTTTTTATAGAGACTCCACCCGTTAAAGAGCATTATCGATACATACATTCCATGATTCTGTGCATCTATTATCCTGGTTCTCATCCTGTCGAAATAAGCTTGATTAAACTGAGTAAGATCAAATTTCAACTGACCGTCGTGAGCATTGCCAGGGCCTGTCCTGGCGTACGGATGAGGAGACAAGGCCGTGGTTCCGTCCACAATGGCTTTCGTCTGTTCGAAGTGCCATAGTCTGAAGAAATTATGGTTGAGAGAGACAAGAAGATCCAGATATCCATCCCAATCAAAGGTATCATTGCTTGGATCTTGCATATTCGCCCATGTATGAGATCCGGTCAGATAGACGATGTTTCCCTCCGAGTCCGAGAAATAACGCTGGTTGACGGGGCTGACTCTCAGGCCTCCGGCCGATGCAGATTGAATATACAAATTACTAAAGGCAAAGGCGACCATCACGAATGTTAAAAAATATAGTACTAAGCTTGTGGGGCTTTTGCTTCGTTTCATGAACAGTCCTATTGCATTACCTCTTGACTAGGCCACTTAAAGTTAAAAGATGAGTATTTGATCATTTAGTATGTCCCTGATCTTTCATGTAAAACTCAATGAGTGTACAGTTCATTAGAGAACCGTTCGAACGATTATGTCTGTAATCATACTTCCATGAATCGAATGCCATAAGCTTTTTGTCAAACATCTCATTATAAAATTCAAATAATTCAAAATTTAATATGACAACTTTATAATCTGAATAGTATTCATTCTTAGGAATATTAAGCAATAAATATGCCTCTTATTAAGTACTTTTGTTTCAATATATTATAGAAATTACACGATTAACTAATTGCGTCTAATGGAAATTATTTTCTTTGATAATAGAATTATTTACAGTATAAATGAAACAAATTTATTCTCATTGCAATCATACCTTGAAATATAATGTTTATAGAATCAATGCTTTCTCAGACTGGGCCGAGCTCTTTCACGATGAGGTTATTGTGGCTGCTATCCTTGATCGTTTCCTTCACCACGCAGCTGTGATCAACATCAGTGGCAACAGTTATCGTCTCAGGGGAAAATTCACTCAAAAGGAACATAACGATTGATGGTTATGAGGTTCAAAGTGGTAAACTTATCATGCCCATTATTGGTAAACTTTCGAACGCCCGTTGACAAGAGCCACGATTGACTCTGCCTAAAGTTATTTCATCAGTAAACTATTTACCCACAAATATTCTGCTGAAGCGTGCAATGCATATGAGACCTATACCAAGAAAAGTAAAGAAAGGTATTAGAGGATTAGGACTGTCTGATACAGAGGTCGATATGAAGCAGCCACCGCCTCCATCACCTCCTCCACTCTTGCTCTCTGCCTCAGCCCTCTTTACTGACATGTTCACTGGGATAGTTTGAGGGCTGTTTGTAACACCTTCATCTTGGGAGGTAATAGTAATGGTATTATCATACTCTCCCATAGCAAGATTGGCAGTATTGAAATGAATTGTGATCATAGTATTATCACCTGCAAGAGTCGAACTGCTAGAGGGTGAAATTGTAATCCAATCTGCATCAGTGGTAATGGAATAATTGAGCGTCCCCTTACCGGAATTCCCTATCTGAAAGCTTTGAGCGGCAGCATCAGTCCCTTGTGCACAGCTTAAAGAAAATGTTGCTGGAGTCAATGCAATAGTCAATTCTTCAGGAGATGGTGTCGGAGAAGGACTAGGAGTTGGAGACGGTATTGGAGAGGGAGATGGTGTCGGAGAAGGATTAGGAGTTGGAGACGGTGTTGGAGAGGGAGATGGTGTCGGTGTTGGACTCCCAGCATTCACTGTCAAACTCACCGGTATAGTCTGAGGGCTATTCGATGCACCTGATGCACTTATGGTGATGGTTGCCGAGTAACTCCCCGCAGCTAGGCTGGACGTGGTAAAATTAAGAGTTATGGTACCATGACCGCCGGTAGAGGTTCCGCTTGACGGCGTACATGAGAGCCATGAAACATTACCATAAACAGAATAATGGAGCGTCCCGCCCCCTGAGTTCCAGACTTGGAAAGTCCGGCTTGATGCATTCGATCCTTTTACACAAGTAGTATTGATGGATGATGGTGCATTCTCTGAAATAGTTGGAGCCGCTGGAGGTGTTACGTTCGCAGCAGGATTCACTGTTAGATTCACAGGGATTTTTTGAGGGGTATTCGTTGCCCCTGAAGCACTTATAGTGATAGTTGCTGAATAGCTACCAGGAGTAAGGCTTGAGGCTGCATAATTGACCGTGATTGTATTATGCCCACTACCACCACTTGTAGCAACGGAAGTTCCATTAGACGGTGTGCAGGAGAGCCAGGATTGATTGGTAGAAATCCTATAAGTGAGTGTCCCACCCCCTGAGTTCCAGATATCAAAAGTCTGGCCTGATGGACTGCTGCCTTGTGTACAGGAGGCGGTTACTGTTGAAGACACATTGTTTGAAATAGTTGGAGCAGTGGGAGGTGTCACAGTTAAGGTCACAGGGATCGTCTGTGGGGTATTTGATGCCCCTTGCGCAGTAATAGTAATAGTAGCAGCATAGGTTCCTTGAGTCAGGCCCGAAGCGGTATAAAATACTGTAACCGTCTTCCCGTCAGTTGGACCTGTTGAAGTTCCTGATGAAGTGCAGGAGAGCCAGGATTGATTGGTGGAAATCGTGTAATTGAGCGTTCCAGCACCTGAGTTCCAGACCTGGAAAGTTTGGCTGGCAGCATTGTTCCCTACTGGGCAGGAGTTGGTAATTGATGTTGGGGAGAATGCTATGGTTGGAGGAAGAACCTTAAGAGTCACCGGGATTGTCTGTGGCGTATTTGATGCCCCTGATGCACTTATAGTGATTGTTGCCGTGTATATCCCTAGGGCTAGGTTCGATGTTGAATAATTGAAAGTAAGTGTATTTTTATCAGAAACGCCAGTTGATGATCCACTAGGTTGTGCGCAGGTGATCCACGATTGATTGGTAGAGACATTATAATTGAGTGTACCGGTTCCTGAATTCCATACTTGCAAGGACTGGCTTGATGCGTTGTTTCCCTGTGCGCAGGAGTTGGTAAGGGATGTTGTAGAGCATGATATTACAGGTGGATTGGGTATGGTTGCCTGAACTTCCTGGGAATATGCACTCTGATTTCCTGAGTTATCATAGGCTGTCACTGCAAAGTAGTAAGTAACACCTGGAGTTAGGCCATCAATTTCTACAGACGTGAAAGTACCTGCATCGACGTTACTCTGGTAGTTGTGAGAGGCAGTTCCATAGTAGGCCTTGTACCCAGCGACATCACTTACAGAATTTTCTACCCAGCTGACTCTGACTCCGGATGCGTATGCAAACTGGGTGAACTGGGTAATGAAGACGATCAGGATTGAAATTTTAAAAAATTGATAGACTCTCACACATTATAGTTTACAAGACATGTGCCAGGAATTCCGGCCTAGTAATATAGAGAGGTTATAAAAGAGAAATATTAAGAATCAGGTAAAAAACGTACATACGGTTACGAAATCGTACAAATTATATCATTATGTGCAGAAAGAAGGAAGAATTATAGATCCCGTACGGGTCTGTTCACTTTGAATACTTTTTATATTACTTCTGCAAATCATCACATCCATGTAAAGAGAGAAAGATGGGCACATGCAAGGCTCAGTCTATGCCTGCTGCGCTACGTGCATGCCCGTGTACATTCATGAACGTCGGGGTTCACTTCCCTGTAAACGGATCTGCCTTACTGTATAATACAAGTAGAGTGGCTTTCGCCAAGCTCCACCCACCCTACGGATTTTGTATTATGTCGAGAGATCTATGAATTACCCTGATATCATCGCCCGTCGCTGCGTGACGGACATTGTTCAGGGTTCTTGAAATTCATCATGAGCAACGGCCATCTCTGCGGGGCGATTGCGACCGTTTCCTACTGCTCCCGGAATATGGCCCTCACCTTGCTGATGTCGAAGACCTCTCCCTCGCCGGTGTCCTCGCAGAAGGCCTCCATGAAAGGCATGCCGCCCCTTCGGAAGATGAACAGCGGGCTGATCTTCCTGGCCTGAATCTCGCCGTAGCCTTGCCGGGGATAGAAGATGATCAGGGCCTTGCTCTGATGAAGCGCCTCTTCGAAGAGGACCTCCCTCCTCGGTCCGTACGGCAAAGGCATGACCATGCCGAAGGGATAAACCCCTTCCTTATGGGAGGCCTTTGGAGGGATGCGCTGCGGAGGTTTCAAAGGCAGCGGCTTGCCCCAGTCGATGTCGCCGTCTCCTTCACGGGGTCCATCCGCGCTCCTGGTCATGACCCCTTTCTTCTCCAGGAATGATGAAATCTCCTCCTCGCACCTCTCGGGAAGGCGGAAGATCCCGGGCAAAACCTCTTCAAGCCCTTTCGGCAGGCTTGCCTTTTCTCCATCGAACACCAGGAACGTTCCCTTGATGATATGTGCCTCGGCATGGGCCTTTGCCCACCCGATAATGTTCATGCGGACGTTCTCCGGCAGGGCATGCCGGGAGATCCTGTCGAGGAAATTGAGGATCTTCTCGATGTTCCAGCCTTCCTGCAAGGCCCGGAATACCGACTCCCTGCTGATCCGATAGATGCTCACGACATCCGCCTGCATGAGGTCCGCAACCTCCCCTATGTTGAGCAGGTCAACCGTATCGAAGTCCCCTGGGACAAGGATCTCCATAGTGGGTTGGATGATGGCTTCCTCCGAATACGGGTGCACGGCCGCATCGGTCTTGCCTGTCTTCAATGCCCTTAAGGCCCCGTCCGCCATGCGTATCCATGACCCTGTCACATCTTCCTGGAGGACACCAAGTTCAAGCCAGAGGTGCATAAGGACATCAACCACGGAACTTGCATCCTCCACGACATCTTCTCTGCTTGCGGTCCACAGCATGAGCGATCTTTTAAGAAAATCTTTCTGGATGCCCTTCTCCCCCACCGTCATAAATACCTGATAGTCAAGACCAGGAAAAGGCTTGCACGACTGGCAGAAACACCACAGGTTGTAACGGGCGTCACCTTCAAGGGCAAGGCTCGTGATGGATCGCTGGACAGGGGTGGCCGTGCCGCTTTTTTCCTTAAGGCACCCGAGTTCCACAAGCTCCGAGTAGATCTTTTTCACATCGAGCACGGCAGAGAGCCTCTCATCGAGATACTCCCAACCCTTCTTGAAGGGCTCAAGGCCTGCCTTGCACCGGATCTTGCCGACGCGCAGGGCACTGATCATGGTTATATGGCCCCAGAGGCTCAGCTTGCTGGGGTCTTTCCAGCTCATCTCCTTGACTTCCGTGAAATGTCTTGCCTTGAGGGTTTCAAGGAGTGAGCCCAACGAGGGCAAAAGGATCACGGGGTCTCTGCCGGTGAGTCCGCCCTGAAAGACCAGGCCGCGTATGCCGAGCTCTTCCAGGTCCGACCTCAGCTCATCAAGGCCGCTCCCATAAATTCTCCCGAGCACGTCCCAGGTAACACGCTCACCGAGGTTATACAGATCCATCAACAGATCGCGCTGCCTTTCCGTCAGTCCGCCAAGGACCTTCTCAAGCCACTCCGTGTCGGCAAGCCCCTCGGCCAGGGCCCTCTGGTCGGACGAGACCCCCAGGATCTTGGTTGAAATAATCTTGATCATGTATCCGGGGATGCTGGAAATGAGGTCATGCGTTGATGTCATCAAGGGACCACTCCTCAATCCGGTACCGGTACCCCTGCTCTGCCAGAAATACCTGCCTCTTGTGGGCGAAAATCTCTTCGGATGTCTCCCTGGTTACCAGGGTATAGAACGTGGAGATCCGCTCCTTGGGCCTTAAAATCCTTCCGAGCCTCTGTGCCTCCTCCTGCCTCGAGCCGAAGGTGCCCGACACCTGGATGGCCACCGAGGCGTCGGGCAGGTCAATGGCGAAGTTGGCCACCTTGGACACTACGAGTACGGGGATCTCGCCCCTGCGGAAGGAATCATAGAGGACATCCCTCTGCGTATTCGGCGTGGCACCCGTAATCATCGGCGCCTTCAGGGTCGAGGAGATCTTCTTCAGCTGGCTCAGGTACTGGCCGATGATGAGGACCGGCTCGTCGGGGTGCTTCCTGATGAGATCTTTCACCACATGTTCTTTAAAGGAGTTTTCGGATGCAATCCTGAACTGGATCTTATCGGACGCATGCACATACTCCGGGCCCTTTTCCAGCGGCAAGGGCACCCTTACCTCGCAGCAGATTGCCTCTGCAATGAAGCCTTTGTGCTCCAGCTCCTTCCACGGCACGTCATAACACTTGGGGCCTACGAGCGAAAAGGTGTCCTGCTCCAGGCCATCCTCCCGGATAAGGGTGGCGGTGAGCCCGAGCCTCCTTTTTGCCTGCAGCTCCGCGGTGGCCCTAAAAACCGGCGCCGGGACCACGTGTACTTCGTCGTAGATGATGAGCCCCCAGTTGCGCGCCATCATAAGATTCATATGCTCGAACGGTCCGTCCTTGGACTTCCGGTAGGTGAGCATCTGATAGGTGGTCACGGTCAGCGGTTTGATTTCCTTCTTAGCCCCGGTGTATTCCCCGATTTCCTCCCTGGCCAGGGTGGTCTTGTCCGCCAGTTCGCCTATCCACTGGTGCACCGCCGAGACATTGGTGCACAGGATCAGTGTATGGGCCTTTGCCTTTGCCATCACCCCCATGCCGACGATGGTCTTGCCCGCACCGCAGGGTAGAACCACGATGCCCTGCCCGCCCCTCGGGCTTCCTCCTGCCCAGTAGTTGTCTGAGGCCTCCACCTGATAGGGCCTCAGCACGAAGTCCTGCCCGGTCAGGGTGTGAGCGCGCAGTGAAATTTCAAGATCATCCCCCTTGTCATATCCCACCAGGTCATGCACCGGATAGCCCATCTTGATGAGCATGTGCTTAAACCTGCCGCGGATCCCTGAAGGGATGATGAAGCCTTTCGCAGGAACCGGCTCCAGGATGATCTTGGAGATCTCCTGTTTGGCACAAAGCTGATCGAGAAGCGGCCCGGAACTCACCTCTACAAATAGTGAACTATCTGTATGCTTGAAGAGCCGCACTGCATCCCATCGCTCGAAGGCCTCCCGGATGCGGTGCATGACGGTCTGGGGGATATCGTAGCGGGTATACCGGCTGAGGCTTGTAAGGACCTGGTCGTGCGTTATGCCCATGGCGGCCGCATTCCACAGGGAAAGCGGCGTTATCCGGTAGGTGTGGACATATTCAGGCGACTTGATCAGCTCTGCAAAGGGCAGGATGGCATCCCGTGCCTCCTCATAGGTATCGGAGAGCACCTCCAACAGGATGCTTCCATCACTCTGGACGATCAATGGTTTATCCGGCGTATGCATGTGAATTGTGTAGGATCACATATACAATCTCAAAAGGCAAGGGCGGATTTCCCCCTATATCAGCCGTTCATTGGTGAGTAGAGCGTGGTTTCTGGCGGTATGTTTAAAGTTTTACGTTTTAGGTTTGAAGTTAAGGGAGAACGTATTATGCAACCTGAATACTTCTTGAAAAAGTGATATTTTTCTATTGCCACCCTTTACGAAATATCGGACAATAAAGATCTGTCTGTATCATCTCAAAATCATAGGGAGAAGGGATGAAGTTTCAGGAGGACAACCCCAGTGGGATCACAAAGGCCGATCTCGTCGTAGGTATTCCGTCCTATAACGAGGCATCCAACATCGCATATCCCACCGAGCAGGCTTGCCTGGGGTTGAAGGATTACTTCAAAGAGCTGGACAGCGTCATCATCAACTGCGACAACAGCAGTACCGACGGGACCGGCAAAGCCTTCATGGATACAGACTCGCACGGCATCCCTCAAATGTATGTCTCCACACCCAGGGGTATCAGGGGCAGGGGAAACAACCTGAAAAACCTGTTGAGAAAAGTCCTGGATCTTGATGCAAAGGCTGCGGTCATCATCGATGCCAGCCTCAAGAGCATAACACCGCTGTGGATCAAGAACCTTGCAGAACCTGTCTTCAAAGACTTCGCATTTGTGGCGCCACTGTATGTCAGGCATAAATATGACGGCACCATTACCAACAATATCGCCTACCCTCTCACCCGCTGCCTGTACGGCAGGAGGGTGCGGCAACCGATCGGAGGTGACTTCGGTCTCTCGGGAAAGATGGCGGGCCTCTTTCTGAAAAGCCCCCTGTGGGATGAGGATGTGAGCCAGTTCGGCATCGACATATGGATGACAACCATTGCCATGAATGAGGGCGTTCCCATATGCCAGGCATTCCTGGGCAAGCCCAAGATCAGCAAACCCAGAGATCCCGCCCTGGAGGTAGGCACCATGTTCCGCCAGATGGTGATCACCATGTTCAACCTCATGGGCGTGTTTCATGACAAATGGGCTACAACCAAATGGAGCAAACCTACGGCCATCTTCGGATTCGGCATAGGCGACGTGGAAGCGCCGCCTGCCATCAAGGTGAGCAAAGACAAACTCTATATAAAATTCAGGGAGGGGTTCAACACTCACTGGGATGTCTACAGATCCATGTTTTCCAGTGAGAATATCCAAAAGATCAGGGAGATCGCATCGCTCGACATCGATCACTTCGAAATGCCCATCCCCGTTTGGGCACGTGTCCTTTTCGATTGCGCCATCGGCTACCATAAGAAGACCCTCGATCGGGGTAAGCTCATCGATATCCTCGTCCCCCTGTACTACGGCATGACCTTATCGTTCGTCAACAAGACCGAGGGAATGTCCCATCAACAGGCAGAGGAGTATCTGGAAGATATGTGCCTCGTATTCGAACAGAGCAAGCCATATCTCACCTATCGGTGGAGCCAATAGAGAAAGGAGCTCTCAATGCCAAAGGTATTTATCGTCGATGACGAAAAGCACATCAGGCTGCTCTATGCCGAAGAGCTGGAGGAGGAAGGCTATGAGGTGGCTGTTGCCTCAGACGGTTCGGGGATACTGGAGCGCATCGAGAAGGAAAAACCCGATGTCATCATCCTTGACATCAAGATGGTCTCCAGTAACGGCCTGGACGTCCTTCAGGAGATCAGGAACAAGTTCTACAACCTTCCCGTGATCCTCTGCAGCGCCTATGGAAGCTATAAGGTTGACATCAAGTCCATCGCTGCGGATGCATACGTCGTAAAATCCTCCGACCTCACCGAACTCAAGAAAAAGATCGCACAAGTCCTGGAAACCACCGTCCCCATATGAAAGATTAAGCTTTGCTTGTTAAGGCCGATCTTCACACCCACTCAACCGCATCCGACGGCGATCTGAGCCCGGACCAACTCATTACACTCGCAGCGCACCTGAACCTTAAGGCTATCGCCTTGACCGATCATGACACCCTTACAGGGTTTCAAAATGCGCTGAATTCCATAAAGACACATGGCATCCAGGTGATTGCTGGCGTTGAGATCAGCGCGGAATATGATCCGGGCATGCTTCACATCCTGGGATATTTCCCCGCCAACCCTCATGGTCTTGAGGATGCCCTTAAGCAGGTGCAGATAGCCCGCAGGGAAAGGATTCCCAAGGTCATTAAAAAACTCAATGACCTCGGGTGTATGATTACCGAAGCAGATGTCCTGAAAGAGGCAAAGGATGCACAGATCGGCAGGCCCCACATTGCAAAGGCCCTGCTCAAGAAAGGGTATGTCCGTTCCTTCGATGAGGCATTCGATGAGTACCTCGGCAACGGCAAGAAGGCCTATGTGCCCAAGGAAAAGATGACCTGGAAGAAGGCCGTCTCCCTCATCGTACATTTCAAGGGCCTGCCGGTACTCGCCCACCCCTACACTTTGGGTCTGGGCTCACAGGGATTGGAGGCATTTATCAAGGACCTCATAGGGGCCGGCCTTGCCGGAATCGAGGTCCTTTACCCCGAGCACACCCCGGAGCAGACCGCACTCTATGCCGGCCTGGCCTCCAAGCTGGGGCTTTTGGTCACAGGCGGCACCGATTTCCACGGCCCCGGCAGGAATGCATTCTCACTCGGCGATTACGGCCTTGAAGAAGAACTCTTATCGAAATTCATCAACCGCCTCAAACCATAGTCGGCATCTCTCTTCATACCACAATGCATTCATTCGTATTGTGAGAACACAATCATCATGACTATCATGCCTGACAAAGTCGATCGCCCCTCCTTCCGGGGCCTCATGGAAGAGTTGGAAATCCCTTACAGAAAATGGGCATTTCTTTTCACTCACCCAATAATATGCATTCGAAGCTGAGATTTATTTATAAGTATAATCATAGTGTTGGACAATTGCAGTCCTTGGCACCCTCATTGCATTATATATTGTAGCCTCACGATAACTGGATATTATTTCCCGGCCTCGTTCCTCCTCTAAGTCTTATAAGGATCTCCCATCGGGGGAGATCTTTGTCTGTACCGGGGTCAACATGAATGAACATGGGACAATCAAGATGGTTTGCACTTTTTTCTCTTCAGGCTTCCACTTTCGATCAAAGAATTCCTATACAACAATTTGAATATTCGATATGATCAAACCATGCACAAGGGTGCTGAAGTGGGTATAGAGCCGGATGATTACCCGGTAAAGATCAGCGTGATCATCCCCATGTTCAATGAAGAGGAGAACGCCCCGGACACGATCGCCCGTGTGGAAAGCCTCCTGAAGGGAACAGGTGAGCCCTATGAGATCATCCCTGTCAATGACGGCAGCACGGATGGCACCCTGGATATCTTGGATGGGATCGCATCAAAAGACCCACATGTCCATGTAGTCTCCTATTGGAAGAACGGCGGCAGAGGCAAGGCCATCAGATACGGGTTCAAGGCGGCCCGCGGCAGATACATCGCCACCATCGACGCCGACCTTTCCTATGACCCTGCCTACATCCTTCAGATGGCACAAGTGCTCGACGATGAGAGCGATATCGATGTTGTGCTCGTGAGCCCCTATATGAAGGGCGGCGGAACCGAGGGTGTCCCCAAGGACAGGCTCTTCGTCTCCATGATTGGTAACAAGATTCTCCAGTTGGCCCTGCCTGAAAAGATCCACACTCTCACCTGTATCGTGCGGTGTTATCGTAATGAGGTCATCAGCAGCCTCGACCTGGAATCCAACGGCAAGGAGATACACCTGGAGATCCTTTCCAAACTGCTTGCCATGGGGTTTCGGGTCAGAGAGATCCCTGCCGTGCTCACCTCACGGCAAAAGGGCACATCGAAATTTGTCTTCAAGTCAACGGCGGTCTCTCATCTTCTGTTCACTATTTTCGAGCGGCCTGCCCTGCTCTTCGGCTTTGTGGGCGTCGTGCTCTTCCTCATAGGCATGGGGATAGGCGGATACATCCTGTTTCTCTACTACGGTCATATCCTCAATCCGAACCGACCCCTGACCACCCTCATGATCCTTTTCATACTGGGCGGCATCCAGATTTTATCTTTTGGATTCCTTGCCTCCCAGATCCATTTTTTAAGAAAGGAGGTCCTCCTCAACCGCAAGGCCCTGGCACATATCAAACGCCTATCGCCCCCCCGGATGCACGAAAACGGACCGGACAATCCGCATAAGCGCACATAAGAATATTATCCATACATCCGCCTCAATCTATCATTCACATCTTTGTAAGCAGCTTAGCGACTTGACAAGTACAAACGAACATGATTCTATCTCTGTAAGAGGTTCATATTGTAATACAATATCTCCTCCATGGCCCTTGTTTCGGGACTCGACTCATCGCACGGTCTCTCACGATTCCGTTTAAGGGCCAAGGTACTGCATAACAAATAACTATTGATAATCATGAGAGGGAGGATTCTATGGCTAATTTGATTTTAGATGAAAGGGACCAGAAGTTTGTTTTGTTTGAGATGCTCGAGATTGAAAAGCTCTGCGAAACAGAGAGATATGCGGACTTCTCCAAGGACATGTTCGAGATGATCCTGTCCGAGGCCCAGAAGTTTGCTGCAGAAGAGCTACTACCAACCCTGGCCGAGTCCGACAAGGAAGGATGCAAGCTGGTCAACGGGCAGGTGCACGTACCGAAATGTTTTCATAGACCATACAAGCTCTTCTGCGGGGCCGGGTGGAACTGTATGTCGTTACCCCAGAAGTACGGCGGCCAGGGCCTTCCCTTTATCATGAGGATTGCCGGTCATGACTGGTTCGTACATAACTTCGCATTTGCCTCCTACCCTGGTCTCGGCGAAGGCGCCGCACACCTCATCGAGACCTACGGCGCTGAAGAGCAGAAAAAGAAATACCTTCCCAAGATGGTCAGCGGGCAGTGGGGAGGCTCCATGTGCCTGACCGAGCCGGGCGCAGGAACCGACGTGGGGAACTTAAGCACAAAGGCCGTACGACAGCCCGACGGCACCTTCAAGATCCAGGGCACCAAGATGTTCATTACCGGCGGCGACCAGGATCTCACCGAGAACATCATCCATCCCGTGCTTGCCAGGATCGAGGGCGACCCTGCCGGCACCAAGGGCATATCCATATTCATTGTGCCCAAGTTTCTGGTCAATGGAGACGGTTCACTGGGGAGGCGCAACGACTTCGAGATCGCCAAGATCGAGGAGAAGATGGGCATCCACGGGAGTTCCACCTGCGTCATCAACTTCGGCGACAACAACAACTGCTACGGAGAACTCCTTGGCAACGAGCGCGAGGGCATGAAAGTCATGTTCCAGATGATGAACGAGGCGAGGATCGCAACAGGACTGCAGGGCCTCACAAGCGCATCCATCGCTTACCTCCATGCCCTGCAGTATACCAAGGAAAGACTCCAGGGCTCATCGCTCCTGGAGTTTAAAAACCCCGAGGCCCCGCGTGTCCCCATCATCTCTCACCCGGATGTCAGGCGGATGCTCTTGTGGATGAAGTCCAATGTGGAAGGCATGAGGGCGCTCATGTACTATGCCACCACCTGCGGTGACAGGGCCGCCAGCTTCAAGGATCCTCTCGATGCGGAAAAGTGGCTGGGGATCGTGGAGATTCTCACCCCCATCATTAAGGCCTACTGCTCGGACATCGGCTTTAAGGTGACCGAGACGGCCATGCAGTGCTACGGCGGATACGGCTTCTGCAGTGAGTACCCCATCGAGCAGTTCATGCGCGATGAGAAGATCGCCTCCATTTACGAGGGAACCAACGGCATCCAGGCACTTGACCTCGTGGGCAGGAAGATGGGCATGAAGAAGGGTGCCTACTTCATGACCCTCCTGGGCGAGATGGGCGCCACGGCCGCGGCATGCCGTGGCATAGACACACTGAAAGGCCTGGCGGAAGACGTCCAGGCAAGCATCAACTCCCTGGCCGAGATCGCCATGTTCTTCGCCTCATGCGGCAAGGCCGGCAAGTACCTCATCCCCGTAGGCAACGCATATCCCTTCCTCATGATGATGGGCAAGATCGTCTGCGCCTGGCTTCTTCTCTGGGAGGCCCAGATCGCCCATAAAGAGCTCGCCGCCCTCTGCAGTCAAAAGGGTATCAATGCAAATGACCCATTCGCCGTTGCCGCCTTTGTGAAGGAGAACAAGGACGCAGCCTTCTACGACGGCAAGGTGAAAACAGCGAAGTACTTTATCAAGAACGTACTCCCCGAGGTAGACAGCACGGTGAAGGCCATCAAGAGCGAAGACCTCTCCATCATGGAGATTGCAGACGAGAGCTTTGCTTCGTAACGTTGAACCCATGCCCGGTGCAGCCGGGGGGTAGTCTTTCCATCCCCTCGGCTGCGCTTTTCAAACACTACCAACCCGACAAGAGGTCACACACACATTCTGCTGGAAAAATCCACTGGTTTGTCTTATGAGGCATGCATGCTCAGCAAACGGATCATTATCTGCCTTGACGTGAGGGACGGCAAGACCACCAAGGGCATAAAATTCATGAACAACATCGACATCGGTGACCCGGTGGAGATGGCAAAGGAATACTATGAGCAGGGCGTGGATGAGCTGGTATTCTATGATATCACCGCCTCTTCGGACCGCAGGGACATCATGATCGAGGTAGTGCGCGGCGTTGCCGAGAACATCTTCATCCCCTTCTCGGTGGGGGGCGGTATCCGCACGCTCGATGACATGTACCGGGTGCTGGACGCCGGGGCCGAGAAGATAAGCGTCAACAGTGCCGCCGTGCTCAACCCCCCGATCATCTCTCAAGGGGCGCGGTACTTCGGCAACCAGTGTATCGTGCTTGGAATGGATGCCAAGAAGGTTAAACCGAGCAATAAGATCCCATGCGGCTATGAGGTAGTGATCAACGGCGGGAGAACCCCCATGGGCATGGATGCCCTGCAGTGGGCCAAGCAGGCCCAGGACCTCGGTGCAGGAGAGATCTGTCTGAACTCTATTGATGCCGACGGCACGACACAAGGCTATGAGCTCACACTGACCGCCCTGATATCAAGGAATGTCACCATCCCGGTCATTGCTTCAGGCGGTGCAGGGAAGCCTGAACATATCCGGGACGTGTTTTTGAAGGCCGATGCGGATGCAGCACTCATAGCTTCCATGGTCCACTACCGGGAATATACGATAGAAGGCATCAAGGAGTTTCTGAAAACAAGCGGTATCCCGGTGAGACTGACCTCGTAGCATTCTTTTACGTACCCCGGCACTTTTTACCCGGATTTTGCATTTGTACATCCCTTTTTAAAGCTGCATGCGCACCGGCTCTGGCTTAAGTAGGAGCGCCTTCAGGCGCGAAAAAGTCGCGTGCACCCCTAATTCCTCTCGCGGCTAAAGCCGCTCCTACAGTTTTTAGATTTCTCTCACATACATCATAGCATTCTTTTTCTTTTACGTACCCGGCCTTGAGCACCATCCCGTGGACAGGCGGAGCGTTCTCGGATACAATCGCTGCAATACGGCATGGCGGAGCATCTCCCGTGAGGGACGACAGAAAGACGAAGCAACAACTCATACATGAACTCGACTCCTTGCGAAAGGAAAACGAGGATCTCAGGAAGCGGGCACAGAAATACCTTCAGATCGAGGAAGAGCTCACACACTCGGAAAATTTTTATCGGACCTTGTTTGAAAATTCCGGTACGGCCACCATCGTCATCGAGGAAGACACCACTATATCCATGATGAACTCCGATTTCGCCAATTTCACCGGATACTCCCGGGAAGAGATCATAGGCCAGACCTGGACGAAATATGTGGCGGAGGATGACATCAACCGTCTGCTGGAGTACCATAAGATGAGGCGGCAGGACCCCGCTTCAGCACCAAGGAACTACGAATTCAAGATCATAAACAAGGACGGCGGAACCCTTTATATCTTCATGACCATCGCCATAATCCCGGGCACCAGGCAGAGTATCGCATCCATGGTGGATATCTCCGAACGCATCGAGGCCGAGAAGGCCCTTCGCGACAGCGAAGAGCGGTTCCGCCAGCTCGTAGAGACCATGAACGAGGGCCTGGGAATCCAGAATCGCCGGGGTGTCATCACCTATGTAAACGACAAGATTTGCAAGATCCTCCAACGGCCACGTGAAGAGATCATCGGACACCCCACCAGGGAGTTCATCAGCGAAAGGGATCTGGGTCTGTGGATGCTCAATATGCGGAGAAAGGACGCCCCTGAGTCTTACGAGGTCACCTGGAGGGGACACGACGGAACCCCCATCTACACCATTGTCTCCCCGCGGGCCATGTACGACTCCCAGGGCCGTTTTACAGGTGGTTTTGCAGTCATCACAGACATCACTGCCATGAAACAGCTCGAGAAAGAGGTTTTGGATATCTCCGAGCGTGAGCGCCAGAAGATCGGCTATGAGCTCCACGACGACCTCGGCCAGCACCTCATCGGCATCGATGTCATGACCAAGGTGCTCAAAAACAAACTGGAATCTCTGTCCCTGGAGGATATGCGCTATGCGGGCGAGATCAACCAGCTTGTGAAGGAGGCCATCGTGAAGACCAGGAGGCTCGCCCGGGGGCTGTGCCCGGTGCACCTCACCAGCCACGGTTTGGAATCTTCACTGGAGGAGCTGGCTGCAAGCACATCGAACATCTTCGGGATCTCCTGCGCCTTCAACTGCCCCCGGCATGTCCCTGTCAAGAACAACATCCTTGCCACACACCTCTACTATATCGCCAAGGAGTCCATCCACAATGCGATCGAGCACGGCAAGGCCACAAAGATCTCCATCGACCTGCTGAACACCGGCGGGGTCGTATCCCTGTCCATCCTGGACAACGGCGTCGGGATCAAGGATGTTGCCGGCGTGTCGGGCATAGGCCTGCGGATCATGAACTACCGGGCAAGGATGATCAATGCCTCCTTGAAGATCGAGTCGGACCCCCTCGGAGGCACGCTGGTGACCTGCACCCTCACACCGGGAAAGGAAAGTGATGATGCCGCAGGATAAACCCCCAAGAGACCAAAAACACAGAATCCTCATCGTGGACGACCACCCCATCTTCAGACACGGGCTCATGCAGCTCATCAGCCAGGAGGACGATCTCATGATATGCGGCGAAGCCGAGGACTACCACGGCGCCATGAAGGCCGTCAATACACTCAGTCCCGACATGATCATCGTGGACATCACCTTGAAGGACATGAGCGGCATAGACCTTATCAAGGAGATCCACAAGTACAACAAGGGCATCCCCATGCTGGTTATCTCTATGCATGACGAATCGCTCTATGCCGAGCGTGCATTCAGGGCAGGTGCACGCGGCTATGTCATGAAGCAGGAGGCATCCGAGTCTGTGGTCCAGGCTATCCGTCAGGTTTTGACCGGAGGTATCTATGCAAGCAAAAAGGTTACGGAAAATATCCTCACCAGGTTCATCGAAGGCCCAAGAGAGCCTACAGAATCTCCTCTCCAGGCCCTCACCGACCGGGAGATCGAGGTTTTCCAGCTTATCGGTAAAGGCTTGAGCATCAGCGAGATCGGCAATAAGCTCCACCTGAGCGTGAAGACCATCGGCACCTACCGGGAGCGGATAAAGGAAAAGCTGAACCTAAAGAATGCAACAGAGCTTCTGCGATACGCTCTGAACTGGGTTGAGAAGGAACGCCAGTCGCAGGAATGAAAGGAAGTGGTGAGTGATGGGATGCCTTTTTTATAGATTATGTTTGAAAACATTCACTTTTTGGGGTTTTTAGAAAGCATTTATCTATCGTAGGAATATATGGTTTAAATTTAGCGACGGATTATCAGCAGCTTGGGCTTAGCCCCGGTTCGCTTAAGGACTCATGAAGTCGGTCGTTCTCGAGAAGTAACATTTATGCAGTACCTGTTCGGCACCATGTCCATTTCCCGGGGATAAAACATATGGTGAAAATAGTATGAGAAGAAAAGAAGGATTGCCTTCTTCACAGGCTTGGCTGCTGGCGATCCGCCCAAGGACACTACCTGCATCCATTACTCCTGTCATAGTTGGCTCGGCTGCGGCTTGTGCCGATGGCCATTTTAAGTTGCTACCAGCCATCGCAGCGTTGGCAGGTAGCCTGCTGCTCCAGGTAGGCGTGAATCTGGCCAATGACTACTTCGACTTCTTCAGGGGCTTCGACACTGAAGAGCGACTCGGCCCCATCCGGGTAACCCAGAGTGGACTGATCTCACCGCATAGAGTAAGGAATGCCATGCTTTTCACCTTCTTCATGGTGGCGTGTATTGGGATCTATCTCATCATAGTGGCTGGCTTACCCATCTTTGCTGCCGGTGTTGCATCCATCCTTGCAGCGTTTATGTATAGCGGTGGCCCTTATCCTCTTGCCTCCCATGGACTCGGAGACCTCTTTGTATTTATCTTCTTTGGGCTCGTTGCGGTCTGCGGAACCTATTATGTTCAGACTCTGCATATTTCTTTGCTTGCAGTGATGGCGTCAATACCCATTGGCCTATTGATTGCTGCAATACTCGTGGTGAATAATTTGCGGGACATAGGCACGGATGCCAAGGTCAATAAACGTACACTGGCCGTCATTCTTGGCGAGAGAGCAACACGCATGGAGTTTATCATGCTCATAATATCATCGTACCTGATGGCAGTTCTGCTCTGGGTTGTGAGAGGCCCAAGTCTTTGGATGCTCCTTCCACTGATCTCTGTCCCACTGGCCTGGAGTACGGCCCGTGTGGTCATGATCCAGACAGGGTCTGTCCTGAATGAAGCTCTTGCCTTGACTGCCCGTCTTTCCCTGATCTATGGTGTGCTCTTGGCCGTTGGCCTTCTCCTTTCGTCAAAATAATCGGTGGGGTAATCGTTAAAGGTGATGTATATATCTCGTGCGAGGTGTCACACCAGAGCTGGCCTGATCTTTTCATATATCTTAATTCAAGATCATCAGTTTTCAGGCATTTCAAAAGCACTCATCTATCGAAGAAATTTACAGTTTCAACTGCGTATAAGATAACTTGGAGAATCATGAAAAAGGCAGGGTTGTTATGACTCTGCCTCAATAACCTCATAAATCTCTATCATCACTGATAACTGATCTTCTGTTTCTCCCTCAGGTTGTCACATTGACGGTGTTACCAGTCGTACTGGTCGTTCCACTAGTCTGATCGGTTTCAGCGGTTGTACTATCGGTTTGGTGATGGTGGTGGTGATGATGATGACTCTTCTGACTCTGAACCTGCTGCATGTCCTGCTGCAGAGTGGCGAATGCCTTCTGGGCATCTGCCAAATTATTTGAAGCGAGTGCGCTTGCAAGGTTGTTGAAATCGGTGCTGAGCGTGCTATTCTGACTTTGCTGCTGTGTCCCGTTTGACTGATTACCCTGCATAGCAGTCTGAAGTGATGAGAACGCCTGCTGGGCAGCTGATAAATTATTTGATTGAAGGGCATTGCTCAGAGCCTGAAGGTCCTGCTGGAAGGTGTTCTGCGTATTAGTCTGGTACTGATAGTTCACAGATGAAATCCCTGATACTGTTGACATAATTTCCTCCTTACGGGTTTTTATTGAGAGGCAAATTTATCCTATATGAAATTCGACATTATTATGATGTAGCTTAAGTTAACTTTTGTTAATCTTCCAATGCGTTAAAATTACTAATGAAGCTTATGTGCCATCTGCCACGCTCTGATTTGAAGTGATCGGTTTGTATGTTCAACTGCAGAATCTAAGTTTTCAGCCTTCTTAAAACGTTGATGAAATCGAAGAAATCAACAGTCTTGCTAATGCTTCAAGATCTTATAGATTTTATAGGATTCTCTTACATTAAGATGGTTAAGATCTTGGAGATATCTGTACAAAACATCTCGTTATAAGAGATTCCATATCCTGACACATGATCTTATATTTTGCCTTATCAGCGTACGATATTTTCCATTTCATGAACAACCCCCTAATCGGGAGAGCAATAACCTACGCCGTTTTAATCTGGATAATTGGTATTGGATGGGGCAGCTTTGTGTTTATGTGTCTCTCCCCAAGGTTGGACCAGTGGGAGTGAGAATATCCTGAAAGATTCCAGAGACCTTTCCGCTAAGGCGGTATGGACACGCATTACGACTTCATCCCAATTGCCCATTTCTTTCTGGTTGAAAAGACGGAGCGTACCGGGATACCATGGACTATCGTCGCGTTCAGTGAGCCAGCGCCAACAACTGTTGAACCGGTTCAAGAGCCACACCGGCTTACCCAAGGCTCCCGCCAAATGAGCGACGGCCGTGTCGACGCTGATAACAAGATCCAGATTCATAATGAGCGCCGCCGTATCGGCAAAATCGTGGCAATCCGCCATCCAATCAATCAGATGAAAAGCGTCGGGGGCTCGCGTTCCTTCTTTCTGAAGGGAGAAGAATTGCACGTTCGGCACATCCATCAAAGGAGCCAGAACCTCAGGTGCAACGGATCTTTGCTGGTCCGACGCGATAAGTTCGGGCGAGTGCAAGTGGGCGCGTGAACTTCCCGCCCATACGAGTCCGACTTTTAAAGCATCGTTTGCCAAGGCCGCAACTCGATCCCGCCACTTGGCCAAATCGGCTGGGTCGGGGCTCAGATAGGGAAGCTTGGCCGGTATCGTCTCGAGGGTTGTATGAAATGCCAAGGGCAGGTTCATCATTGGACAGTGAAGATCGAAAGACGGAAGGACATCGCCCGTGGTCACAACCTTTTCGACACCATCCAAAGATTGAATGATCCGTTTCAACGGCAGCGGCACCTCCATCACTACATGGAATCCGCGCTCTTTGATGAGAGGCACATAGCGGCAGAATTGCAAGGTGTCGCCGAATCCCTGCTCGGCGTGGATCAGAAGGGTTCGCCCTTCACCGGCTTCGCCTTGCCACTCAGGTTGGGCAAAATCCCGGAAGGCACGGCGAAGTTGCTTCGATTTCCAGCGCCATTCATACTCTCGCCATCCTTCGTCGAAGCGCCCCAAAGCCAACAAAGCCATCGCCAGATTTTTGTGAACCTCGGCATTGTCCGGTTCGAGGCGTAAAGCCTCTTTATAAGCAACAAGAGCTTCCTCAAAGCGTCTGGCATCCTTCAACGCGATTGCCGAGGTTGTTGAAAGCCTCCGGATAATCCTGACGTAAGGCCAAGGCTTTTTGGCAATGAAGGATCGCCCCATCAAGATCGCCTTTTAATCCCAGGATCGTGCCCAGATTACTGAGTGCTTCGGGACTCGCAGGATGAACGGCGAGAGCCGCCTGATATAAAGCCGCAGCGCCGTCAAGATCGTTTTGCAGAAGATGGATGACGCCGAGATTATTGATGACCCCATGATGATTCGGCATGAGGCTCAAGGCCTGTTCATAGCAAGTGGTCGCTTCGGGTAGACGGCCTATTTCTTTGCAACGTAGTTCCCTTATCGCTCAAAGCCTCAGCATCTTGCGGATTAATTTCCAGCGCTTTGTTAAAAGCCGCCAAAGCGCCCGCCGAATCACCAGTTTCTCTTAAAGCAATACCAATATGCCAATAGGCTTTGGTATGATCCGGCTTAAGAGCGACAACACGCATCATGAGAGGTAAAACGACGGCAAACTTCTTCTGGGCCATCAGTATCAGTAGCGTATTTATAGATGATCATCGGTCGATTGAGGCGCAAGGATCAAGGCTTTTTCCATCCAAGCCTCTGCCTCTTTCGTCTGTCCCAGATGAAAGTCGATGATGCCTCGCATGCAAATTAAGAAGGGATTCGCAGGATTTTCGAGCAAAATATCGGCGCAAATCTTCTGCGCCTCCTCAAACTGTTCTTGACGATTATCCGTCGTCTTGTTGAAGACCAATGCATACAAAGAGATCAGCTGTTCTTTCGTTTTTTTCATGCGTAAGATGAAAATCTGTGTAAAAAACTCCCGCTCAGACACTTTCTATCATGTAGGCTTGATTACTTCAATTAATATCGGGCTGACCACAACTGAAGATAATGTGCTATGAGTAACGCTTTGGCCATATTGAATATTTCAAAACATAATCTTTACTCCTCGATCTGTGTGAAAATATAGCAACTTTGCTACACATTATACGATCAAGTATTGGCTACTACAGTTTACGGAAAGAATATCCTTTTCCTTTCACCCGCCACGTTCTTTCCACTTACCTTCAGACACTTGCTTCTTTCACGCGTGATGTAGGTCATTCACCTATCTGTTTTTCCTCCCTTCATGCACAAAAGAAACGGTCTGTAACTGATTGTTAAGAAACCCATTTCATCCGATAATCTCGAACAGATACTAAAATGACTGTAAGGAGGTCAGCATGGCGGCAAGATCCCTTAACGGACAACAATACCGGTTCCAGCTCACGATAAAAGACCTGCTCAATAGTCCCAGGATCAACGCAGGAAGTCAGGAGATCGTATACCGGAACAAGGTGCGCTACACCTATAACGACCTCTTCGAGAGGATAGACAGGCTCGGCAGCGCCCTTAACAAGCTGGGTGTGAAGCAGGGGGATACGGTAGCGGTCTTTGACTACGACTCGCACCGCTACCTGGAGAGCTTTTTCGCAGTCCCCATGCTGGGGGCAGTGCTGTTCATGGTAAACTGGCGGCTATCGCCGGACCAGATCGAGTACACTATGAACCATGCCCAGGCCGATGTCGTGCTCATCAACGCCGACTTTCTGCCCTGCTCGCATCCATCAGGGACAGGATCGAGACTGTGAAGAAGATTGTGGTCCTCAAGGATACGGATGAGATGCCGCAGACCGCCCTGTCGATTGATGCCGAGTATGAACAGATGCTCAAGGAGGCATCTCCGAACTTCGACTTCCCGGATCTCGATGAGAACACCAAGGCAACCACATTCTATACAACCGGCACCACAGGATTGCCCAAGGGTGTGTTCTTCACACACCGGCAGCTTGTCCTCCACACCATGAGCGTGTGCATAGCAGTCAGCTGCCATGACACCCCGCTGAGGTTCTCCACCTCGGACGTCTATATGCCCATCACCCCCATGTTCCACGTCCATGCCTGGGGATTCCCCTACATAGCCACCATGATGGGTATTAAACAGGTCTACCCCGGCAAGTATGAGCCTGAGATGCTTATAAAGCTCATCCTGGAAGAAAGGGTCACCTTTTCACACTGCGTCCCAACCATCCTCCAGATGCTGGTGAACAGCCCCATCTCCAAGAAGTACGACCTCTCGTTCTGGAAGGTCGTCATCGGCGGGGCCAGGCTGGCCAAGGGGCTTGCCCAGGCAGCCATCGACCTTGGAATCCAGGTGATGACGGGCTACGGCATGTCCGAGACCTGCCCCGTGATCAGTGTATCAAACCTAAAACCATCCATGAAAGGTTGCGACAACGAGCGCAAGAGTGAGATCGCCATCAAGACCGGCATGCCTATCTCGCTCGTGGATGTGAGAATTGCCGACCCCCAAGGCAATTTCCTGCCGAACGACGGCCAGACCACCGGCGAGATTGTGGTGCGTGCACCCTGGTTCACTCACGGCTATTATAAGGATCCGGAAAAGACCGGAGACCTCTGGAGCGGCGGATGGCTCCATACCGGGGATGTGGGCTACATGGATTCAGAAGGGTATATCCAGATCACCGACCGGCTCAAGGATGTCATCAAGACGGGCGGTGAGTGGGTCTCCTCGCTGGACCTGGAGAATGCCATCAGCACGCATGAGGCTATTCAGGAAGCTGCGGCCATCGGCGTTCCCGACCCCAAGTGGGGCGAACGGCCCATGCTGCTGGTTATCCTCAAACCCCAGTTCAGGGGCGACGGTGTCACCGAGGAGGTGCTCAAGGAGTTCATGAAGACCTGTGCATCTCAGGGCATGATCCCCAAGTACGCCATTCCTGAGAGGTATGTCATTACCGAAGTGATACCCAAGACGAGCGTCGGCAAGATCGACAAAAAGCTTATCAGGACAATGTATGCCAAGGATCAACTCTCCTCATAATAAAGGGTGAGCAGACATCACCCGATTTAAGTGCACACAAGTAAAAATTCCGGTGCGTGGGGCGGGCCTCTTCGAGATGCCCGCCCTTTTTATTGCGCCGACATGGTTACCAGGCACCTGACGGCTCAAATTGAAATCAATCTTGTTTTAATGTATTATCATATAACTATCATATGTTATTTGCCCGGGTGCGATAACCGGTGGCATTATTTTGGAGTGCTCATCTTCTCAATAGTACAGAGGTGGCGTTGTGACAGGGCATGATGTGAGACCCTCTTCCAGGAAAAGTTTCGGTGAGCTCATCGCCTCCATGGCCCGCTTCAACGGTAGCGGCATCGCGGTAACCTGCGGGACTACAAAGATCACCTGGAAAGACCTCAATAACCGGGTGAACAGGCTCGCCAACGCCCTAAAGGGACTCGGCATAAACAAAGGCGATCACGCTGCAATCCTGTTGCATGATTGCCCGGAATTCATCGAGGCTAATTATGCACTCCAGAAGCTTGGTGCTGTTCCCATACCGATTAACTTCAGGTTTGTAGCCCGGGAGATCGAATACCAGCTCACCCACTCTGACGCAGAAGTCCTCATCCTGGAGGATCTGTTCGAAAAAGAGGCGCTCAAGGCCCTTCAAAATGCAAAAAAGATCAGATACATCATCTGCATACCCCGGCATGGTAGTACGGTACCGGAGCGTATGCTCGACTATGAAACATTGATAGCATCACATCCGGCAACCGAACCTCCTGCATGCACCAGCCAGGAAGATGTCTGCACTATCTGCTATACGGGCGGCACCACAGGGTTGCCCAAGGGGGTAGTGCTCACCTACTCCAACTTCTGGAACCTCGCGGAGTCGCTCTTCAGCGACCTGATCGGCAGACTCGCATCCGATGAGAAGGTGAACTTCGGCAGGATAATCGCCGGCCTCTTCCATGTACCGGCACTCGAACGCCCCCTTAACAGACTCATGGGGTCTCCGAAGGTACGCTTGTTCGTCTCCAAGAATGTCCCCGCACTGCTCTCCAAGACCACCGGCAAGCCCTTAGGCCCGGTACTCGGCAGGATCACGGGCGGTCTGTCCATATTCATGAACATGCCGCTCTTCCACATGGCCAACTACCAGCTCCTTATTATCGGACCCATGTCCGGGCTTATCCACTTCATCCTCCGGGAAGGAATCCATTTCGATCCCGAGGAAGTACTCGAGACCATTGTGCGGGAACAGCCCATGGTGATGCTCCTCGTGCCGACCCAGTGGAAAATGGTCCTCGATTACCCTCAGATCGACCGGTATGACCTCAGGTCGGTGCTCGTGGCCATGACGGGTGCCGGGGCCAACCCTGCACATCGCAAGAAACAGATCCTTGAGAAATTCCCCAACTCACTCGTGGTGGATGTGTTCGGACAGACAGAGATGACGCCTGACACGACACTTCGGATCGATGCTTCACCGGAGACCATCAAAAACAAGTCGGTAGGAAGGCCCCTGTCGGGCATCAAGATGCGCATTGTGAACGAGAAGGGCCGGGATGTCCCTCAGGGCGACACCGGCGAGATCCTCTATCAGAGCGGCACGATCATGAAGGGATATTATGGTGATTCACAGAAGACCTCCGAGGTAATCAAGGACGGGTGGTTTCACTCGGGCGATCTCGGCTACATCGATGCCGAAGGTGAGCTCATCATTGTTGACCGCAAAGGAGAGTGTATCTCCACAGGTGCGGAGAAGGTCTTCCCCCACGAGATAGAAGAGGTCCTAAGCGGACATGAAAATGTTGATGCAGTGTGTGTTATCGGCGTACCCGATGAGACATGGGGTAACATTGTCAGGGCGGTGGTGGTTTTGAAACCAGGCAAAACAGCCACGGAAGAAGAAATCATAACTTGGTGCAAGGATAGGATGACCGGGTTCAAGCGGCCGAAGTCGGTTGTGTTTACCGACGCCTTCCCGATGAGCCCTGTGGGTAAAGTCCTGAGGAACAAGGTGAGAGAGATCTACGGCAAGCCCCTTCCTCCTGCCGGGGATGATAGTATTCATTTGTCCTGATGTGAAAAATCGGCTCATGCAATCGCATGGGTCCGATACTATGTAAGTGAAATTGTCACAAGGAGGTATCACGTGGGGGATAAAAGTTTCAGGAATCTTGCCAAGGCCATCCCTATCCTGGCATCCATGGAGCAGACCAAAGGGCTCCTGAAGACATTCTATACACAGTGGGGGGGTCTCAACACCCTTCGCATCCTCCTGAAGACAGGCAGCAAGACCGGACACATCAAGACGATTAAGTCACTTGCAAATTTCAGGTTGGAAAAGATCACACCGAATTTCCTGGTTTCGATGTGGGAGGTATTCGGAGACCGTGATGCCCTTATCTCGGAAGGCTCTCGGTTTACGTATAACCACCTTAAGGACAGGGTCTTCAGGCTCGCCAATGCCCTCCATACACTCGGGGTCGAACCAAAGGACCGGTGCGCCGAGCTGCTCTATAACGGCAATGAGTTCTTCGAGGGCTTCTTTGCCTGCTCTCTCATAGGCTGCCCCATGCCGTTTCTCAACTGGCACATGGAAGGTGTTGAACTCGTTGATTCCATAAACCGCGTAAAGCCCAAAGTCCTTATCCTCCACCATGAATTTGTAAGCGAGATCATGCCCATCAGAGATCAGCTTCCGAGCATTGAGCACTACATCGTAGTGGGCAGGGACACCCCCCAAGGCGCATTGAATTATGAGGATCTCCTTTCCAGCGCATCCGGAGCCATGCCGGAGGCCCATTTTGCCGTGGCATTGAATCCCTACACGGGCGGCACCACCGGAATGCCTAAAAACATTAATTACTTCGACAGCATCGGCTATGCCTTCAGCGACCTGGCCGAGGCACCCAAAGTACCGCTGGCAGAATATCTCAGGTTCCTCGTCCTCCAGTTCAGCTTCATGTTCTGGTTCGGCGGCACCGAGATTACCGACCCCATCACAAAAAACATGCGCTGCCTCATCCCTGGGCCTCTGTACCATGCAGGTTCCATTGCGGGCTGGGTACCCTTCATCCTGCTCGGAGGCACCGGTGTGCCTATGAGGAAATTCGATCCTGAAGATTTCTTAAGGATTATTGAGCAGGAACGGATCAACTGGGTATTTGTCGTGCCGGCCATGCTCGAGCGGATTCTTGCCCTGCCGGAGTCCGTTAAGAAGCGCTACAACTTAAGCTCCATGCATACGATTATCTGCGCAGCCGCACCTGCCACCCCGGAGCTCAAGATGGCGACCAATGCATTCTTTAAACAGCAAGGATGCATCAAAAACGTGTTCACCGAGTTCTACGGCTCCTCCGAGACTGCGGTGGCGACGGTCCTGCTGCCCAAGGACTACGAGGAAAAACCCAAGCGATACGAGAGCGTGGGGAAAGCGCGCTGTGCAGAGACACGGGTCTATGATGAGGAGGGCGGTACCTGGTGCCCGCCGGGCAAGGATGGAAAGATCCTGACCAGGAGTCTTACCACGGTGAGTCTCAATTATGTGGGATCGCCCGAGAAGCTGGAGAGCGCCTTCAAACTTGTTGACGGCGAGCTCTGGTTCGACGACGGGTTAAGGGGGCACTTGGACGAGGATGGATTCCTCTACCTTACCGGCAGGGAGAAGGAGATGATCATCACCGGCGGGGTGAACATCTTTCCCAACGAGATCGAGGCGGCCATCAAGAAGCATGACAAGGTTCTGGATGTGGCCGTGGTGCGCTATCCGCATAAGGAACTCGGCGAGGTGCCTGCTGCAGTGATCCAGCCCAAAGACGGACATATGATCAGGGAGGAGGACATCATCGACCATCTGAAAGCCCTCAAGCTCATCGGCTACAAGATCCCGAAGTACGTGGAATTCGTCGAGACGCTTCCCCGCCACATCGACGGCAAGATGCGCAAGAAGGAGATCGAGGACCGATTCTGGGAAGGCATAGAGCGGAGGGGGTAGAATACGCTAAAAAATTCAACAACAAGTGAGCACAGCAAAACTCGGACTTGCTGCCTTTGGATTTGTAGTCGGGACTTCCCCAGAAAAAGTGGACACTGAAACCTGACAAGATAGTTTATAAAAGATACCAATAAAGACAAGATACGGGGCGTGTATTTAAAGCACGCCCCGTTCTTGTTTCAGACTAACTGCTGAGTTTCACGATGACATACCCTGAGGTAAGGGTTGCGGTGGTGTTATTGAATGTGCCCCAGGCATAGATGTGCTTCACCTTAGCTCCTGCTGTAATCTTGCTCTGGAGATCGGTCTCAAAGCTTGAGAATGAGGAGTAAACCTGGGAGATACTGCCCTGGTCGATCCGGAATCGATCCGTGCTGTTTCCCGTGGGAACAATCTCCGGGGTTGTGACAGACAGTGAATCCAAATCCGTTATCACCCCCACCCTGTTCATACGATGGAAGAACCCGGCATCCACAAGATTTAATGAGAGGCCTGATCCGGTAATGCCTCCGAATGCATCTTTCCTCCCGAGTCCCCAGCCCACGTTCATCAGACCAACCACATCAGAGACATCAACAATGGTCTGTGCCTCAAAGTCAGGGACTGTTGGGGGATTTGCTGTTCCGAACGGGCTCACAAACCCCCTCACCTTGATCGGTGTCCCTGTGGTAAGGGCAGAGGTGTCCAGGGTGCCTGTGTCCACAATATAATTGGTTGGGACAGCATCATGGGCCGCGATGCCCGTGCCGGTGAAATCGAACAACGATATCTTCCGCCAGTCAATGGCCTGCAGGTTCATACCCAACTCCGAACTGCTGTCCGGAGTCGCCACGCTTCCGATAAGTACGGTCAGGAGCATGCGTGCATAACCGCTGGAAGCATCAAGCTGGAGGTTGCTGGTATCGGTACTCGTAAGGGTCCCGAATACCATGACACACTGCCCCACCGAGATGTCGTCTTTTGTGAGGGTTTTGTCTTTAGACAACTGCTTACTGACCCTGGTACCACGACCTAATGTTACTTGTACCTTATCATTATACACAATGCTGCCACCTGCCCTTATGAGGGTTGCACCCTTGAGTGTAATCACGTCACCAGCGCGGTTGAGCACAGTCCCTTTCGCAACATCCATAGTGCCACCCGGTACACTCGATCCTGCAAGGACCTCTGTGGCGACAAAGTGGAGCTGCGGTGTTGTTGAGAACTGACCGTGGGCAATGACACCTGTGTATTGAGGCTCTGTTGCAAGCGCTTGGAGTCCGCCGGTTGTGTAGGTTACCCCGTCGATATCAAAAACAGTGCTGCTATCGACAGTGACCTTCACTACCCCAAAGCTCGTTTCATGCACCGCGAGGTCCTGGGTAAAGGGGCGAAGGATAATATCGAATGAGCTGCCTGCCACATTCACATCCTGTAATGGGCCTCTCAGACGCTGGATCTTGTCTGCGCTTGGCTGAAGATCGGCCTTGAGAATAGGGGTTACAGTCACTGAGGGTGTGCCATCTGCAGCAAAAGTCACGATGTTCGTTGCTGCAAGGTCAAAGTCGAGTGAGAGATGGGCCGGTACCCCCGGGGCGATGGTGAGGGAAGATACATCCAGATTCACCGTAACCTGGACCGGCTGTGTGATGGGGTTGCCGTCTTCGTCAAGGATATTCGAAGCCGGGACTTGTACGGCCACTCCTGATGAGTTCTCCACACTAATGATCGCGTTTGAATAGTCCAACGTGAGGATGGCACTGGTATAGTCACCGACCGGTACCGTGCCTGCGGTCAGGAATTCCGTCATGTCCGTCAGCTGGGTGAAGTCCACGCTGGTTTTCAGAGGCAGAGTCTCGACCACGGCGCCATTGGCTTTGGTCAGCTTGAGAGAGGTTACATCCACCTGATAGGTCACGAAGTCCCCTGCGGCATCTGTAAGGCCGATCAGGGCCTGACCGGAGCTTGAAGATCCGCTTCCGCTTGAGCTCGATCCTCCACCACCACCTCCGCAACCCTGTGTGATAAAGATCAGGGATAAAAACAGGATAAAAGCAATCCCCTTCCATGCTGTAGATAATCTCTTTTTCATGCTGATACCCTCCTACTAAGGAATATTCTCATTTCTGGTCCATTAAGGTTATTCATTGATGGTTCTCATATCGGTTGACCCACAGGGCTGCTTAAGCAATGCAAGATTACGATTGAGAAATGTTTTACCCTGATTGGCTCCATATATGCCCTAAAAAATCTGTAATATTGGATAAGACGTCTGAAGCATAGAATTTGTTTACAGAGACTCCGGAGGATAATTACTTGATAAGGACGGTGCCTTTCCTGTTCTTCCATGCAACCTGAGAATCTTTTAATCTTCTTCTATTCGTCGTTTAATCATTCCTTCCGTATAGATTGCACCATCAATAAAAAAATTCAGGAAGAATGTACCATGAAGAAAGTTATTAGCATGATCGCGGTATTGGCACTGGTTTGCTTCACCACGATGGTCTTCGCAGCTGATGCAGCAGCACCGGCAGCAGCCAGCAAAAGCAGCGCCTGCAAAGGCTGAGGCAGTAAAGGTCGATGTAATCAAGGGCAAGATCACCAAGATCGACACAGCAGCGAACACGATCGTGGTAAAGGGCAAGACCATCACCGTGAAGGCAGAAGACATGGCTAACCTGAAGAAGGGCGAGATGGTTAAGGTTACCCTGGCAGCCGGCAGCATGAATGCTGACAAGGTCGAGGTTATGAAGGCAAAGAAGATGAAGAAGGTAGAGAAGAAGGCAGAAGCACCGGCAGCGCCAGCAGCTAAACCTGCAGAGTAAAAAGGATAAAGGAGGATGAGGAGTGTTGTGTTTATTGCCTGCACCCTCGGGGTTCTCCTCTTTTCCTGCAATGGACAGAATACAGACATGTCCCGGCAGAAAGGGGGAACCCCTCCTCCTGTATCTAAGAAAGTAATCGCCCCATTAGAAGTGATAGGGAAGTTAGATGACATCCACATCGCTGATCCTTCAAAAGGTATAAGGCCAAAGATATTTCTAACTAGTAAGGAAGGTTCCCAAGTAGCGCAATCCATTAAGCCGGTTCAATATTGATCATGTACCGATCTTGCCACTCTGAGCATGGGACCTGACCATCATAAATCTCATTTCAAATGTTCACATTACAGAGACAGAGTTAGAAGAATCGATCATCTATCGCAGGGATCAACAATATGAGAAAATCGTCTCTTACCTTGATTGCCACTAATTATTTCCTCCTTTAGGAATCACCCAGTCAGTCACATCACATTCCTCAGTGATTTGATTTTAAAAGATAGGAGAAAAGAGATTCGATCAAGTATAAAATTTATATTATTTTTATTAATCATGATTTAAAGGCAATGATAGTGATCAATTAATTTAATTAATTAACATAATAATGATTAATCGATCATACTTGCCTCTTATTGACAATTAAAGACTGTAATGTTACACACCGATAGGACTTCAACCATGAGGAAGGCAATGTAAGGAGTCAACTACGAACAACTACAAAAAAGCTTTAAAGAAGTCCTTCATTGTAACAATCCTTGTTATCACAACACTAACTCTTTATACCAGCCTACTCCATGCAGGAGATGGAGATGCGGATGGGATCTTCGATACAGGAAAAACATTCAACACCCTAAAGCTTGATTATAAACAATTTTATTCCCAGTACCGTTTCATGAGACTATGTCTTGCCTATGGCATTGCAGCCACATTTGCAGGCTCAGACCGTGACGATGATATACAAGATTGGTATCAGGAGCATGTCCGCAACTCTACGACAGATAAAATATCAACTATCTCCAAGAATTTTGGTAATGGGTGGTACATTATTCCTTTGTCCTTTGCTTCCGCAGCTGTAGTTACAATTCTTCCAGAGGGTCAGACTTCATCGGCTATAGGTACCTTTGGGGAACGTAGTGTACGGGCTATTGCAGTTGGAGGCCCTGCAGTTCTTTTGATGCAGTTTGTCACTGGTGCCGCCAGGCCGTCACAACCGGGCGATAATTCTTCATGGGAGCCATTTAAGAGCACCCATGGGGTCAGCGGTCATGCATTTATCGGCGCTATCCCTTTCTTGACTCTAGCCAGTATGTACGATGAAGAGTGGTATATAAAATATCCGCTTTATGTGGCATCCACCTTAGCGGGCTTATCCCGGATAAATGATAATCAACACTACCCTTCTCAAGTGGCATTGGGATGGTACATGGCATGGGAGGCAACACAGAGTATCAAAGAAAGAGATCAAGAAGACCATAAATTGAGTGTTGTGCCTTTGATCGCTCCTGACTACTATGGATTACAGCTCATAATGGAATGGTGAAAAGATTTGATCTGATAGATATGTTATAATGAACCAGTATGTTGCCGACATATTGTTCTATGAGGTCCACAACAACAGCATATTATTGTTGTAGTACTTTTCCCAATAGACAGTTGTTAACTCTTTGGCTTGTTTTCATGCTGACCTTTGGAATGAGCTGTCAATTACATTCCTCTGATGTGAATTCGTTACCAAAGGACGGTGGCCCTTGTGAATACAAAGACTACAAAGGGAAGGCCGAGATAGTATCTATTGAGAAGATAGAGAGCAAAAGCGTTTCCGCAAGTAATAAACAACCTGTTGAATTATTTAAAATAACATATCACTTTTATCCGGAGAAGAAAATTCAAGAGACCTCTGTTCACGTGGAGTCTAGATATTATGTACTGCTTCTCCCCGATTCATCTTATCCTGATCTTATGTTTATTCAGAGAAATGACATTAACCCGGGGAAGAAACTTGATTGTGTTCTAAAAGTTATCACGAAAGGTGCATGCAAACCCATGATCTTCAAGTTTCCAACATTGAAGTGAGCAGTAATAAATAGATAGGGATAACAACATGATTGATCTTAAGAGATCATTTGCCAATATTACGATACTCTTCCTTATTTTCTTAGCCGGTATTCTTCCAACTGCTCAAGCAGATGATCTTGGAAGCGCACACGGTGTGATGCGGCCTGACAGTGAAACCCTGATCAAATGGGAACAAGAATATCAACAAGCCCCACAAGCACAGATGAATAAGAATCTACTCTATGCCGAAGGATCTACAAGCTCATTCAGTTTATTGAATCATCTTGATTATATCCCTTCTGAATATGACCAGGGTCAGTGCGGAGACTGTTGGATATGGGCGGGTACGGGGGTAATGGCCATTGCCCTCGATGTAAATAATTATACATACGACAGACTCTCTGTCCAATATCTTAATTCAAACGCAACTGCGATCGGGTTAACATGTTGCTCAGGTGGCGACCTTCCATCTCTGGTCGATTTTTATTTAACTCCCGGATACAAGCAAGCCATACCCTGGTCAAATACAAATGCAAACTGGCAGGATGGAGATGCATCATGTAATACTCCAGGCTCATCTATCAGCACCGATCCAAATTATCCCATTGAATCGATACAAGCGGTAACAATACCGACTCATGGAGTCGGGGTCACTCAGGCTACAGCCATTGCAAATATTAAGGGCATACTCAATCAGAATAAGGCTGTCTATTTCAGTTTTATCATGCCTACACAGACAGATGGCAATAACTTCATGAGCTTTTGGGATTACCAGTCAGAAGACACAATTTGGAGTCCTAATTTCTCCTGTGGTCATACCTATTCAAATCTTTATGGCTGGGGTCATGCAGTGCTCTGTGTGGGTTACAATGATGAAGATCCCAACAACTCTTATTGGATCATAGTGAACAGCTGGGGTGTAACCTCAGGCAGACCGACCGGAATATTCCACCTCGATATGAACATGAACTATAGTTGTACGTATACCATAGGAGGCAGATCTCAGGGATATAGCTTCAACTTTTGGACACTTGATATAACCTACTCGATCCCACAAGTACTATCTTCCTCTCCAACATCTCTTACTAATTCATGCCAAGTAGGAAATAATGCCCCTGCCCAATCGTTCCAAGTCTGGAACTCAGGGACAGGGACTTTGAATTACACGATTTCAACTGATCAGACTTGGGTATCCTGCACTCCTGCAAGCGGCACTTCAACGGGTGCAACAGATCAGAAGACTATCACCGTAAATTATGCAACCTCCAGCTTAGCCCCAGGGAACTACTCGGCGACTATAACGATAAACGCACCAGGCTCATCGAATGCGCCGCAGACTATCCCGGTGAGCCTCACTGTTCTTTCACCTCCTACAATTGCGAGTTCTCCAACATCTCTTACAAATTCATGTTCACATGGGAACAATGCCACAGCCCAATCATTCCAAGTCTGGAACTCAGGGGCAGGGACTGTGAATTACACGATTTCAACTGATCAAACTTGGGTTTCCTGCACTCCAACAAGCGGCTCTTCAACAGGTGTATCAGATAAAAAGACCATTACTGTTAATTATGCGACCTCCAGCCTTGCCCCGGGGATTTATACCGCGAATATCACGATGGTAGACCCAGGCTCATCGAATAGCCCGCAGACTATCCCGGTGAGTCTCACTGTCCTCTCTCCCTCCATATCATGTTCTCCCACATCACTTACAAATTCATGTTCGCAAGGGTGTAACGCAGACACCCAAACATTCCAAATCTGGAACTCAGGTTCCGGTACACTCAATTTCACGATATCCACCGATCAATCCTGGATTGCCTGTACCCCTTCGGGAACTTCAAACGGGACAACAGACCAGAAGACTATTTCGGTATTTTACTCCACTACTGCCCTCACCACTGGAAACTATTCTGCAACAATAACTATTAGCGATCCAATGGCATCGAACACCCCGCAGACTATTCCAGTTACTTTAAACGTCAATCCAACAGCCCCTCCTGTTATTGCACATAATGTCTCTTCACCTCTTACTCCTTCCTGTATACAAGGCAGCAACCCATCAAGCCAGTCTTTTGATGTATGGAACTCGGGGGGTGGGACCTTGAGTTATACGATCGTAACAAGTCAACCTTGGCTCTCTTGCAGCCCTTTGCAAGGAACAACCACCACCACGTGCAGTGGCAGCGGTCATAACATCCATCACAATCAGTTATTCAACAACCGGACTAACGGCAGGTAGTTACTCTGCAAGCATCACCATTAATGCTTCAGGGGCATCAAATACCCCGCTGACTATACCTGTAAGCCTGACAGTTAATCCACCAACTCCTCCTCCCGCAACCTCATCCATTTCAGCAACCCCAACATCTTTGGCAGTCACATGCGTGAAAGGATCAAATGCATCGAGTCAGTCTATTGATGTGTGGAACTCAGGAGGTGGGACGCTTAATTATACAATTTATGATAACGCTGCATGGCTGTCATGTGCACCATCAAGCGGAACCTCCGCCGGCGGGCATAACGTTATAACTGTCTCTTTTTCAAACTCAGGCCTCATTTCAGGGACATATTCAGCAACTATAACCATCAGTGCACCAGGGGCGTCAAACAGTCCCCAGACTATCCCCGTGAGCCTGACTGTGAGTGAGCCGGTCAGCGTCAGCCCGGCAAAATCAACCTTCTCGATCGAACCGACATCACTTCAAGTATCATGTGCACAAGGGTCTGATGCTGCAGATCAAAGTTTTAATATATGGAATTCAGGTGAAGGAACACTCAATTATTCCATTTCAACCGATGCTGATTGGATTATTGGTTCACCTCTGAGTGGGACTTTGACTAGTGATCAAACCATGATCACTGTTCACTTGAAGACCGCCGGCCTAGCTGCAGGAGAGTATGACAAGAACATTACCGTCATTTCAACAGATACAAATGTTTCAAACAGTCCTCAAACAATACCTGTACATGTGTCGGTGAAAGGATCTGAAGGAGATGGTAAAGGGAGTGGAGGCGGTGGAGGCTGTTTCATATCCACTTCCGTATCAAGTGATTCTGTTCCACAGGTGATGTATTTCTTTGTGTTTGCAGGAATAATATGTGCGGGCATCACACGCTTAATCATAAAACTCATGAGCAACTGATCTTGCAAGATACTCAATGCAGAAAGCTTTTTAACAGGCCCTGCCTGTTTTCCAGATCCCAAAAGATATTCCTGTCATTGTCTGTTCCGGATCAAAGTTCCACAAGGACCGTACTAACTTCTATCTTACCCTGTGTTCTTCTTTACATGGCAATACATAATTAGGCATGGAAGCATACGCTATTTCTACCTTGGTACCAAGGGTTATATAATCAAGTTGCCAGGGATATGCAGAGGTTTCCGTGCAAGATGCCACTTGAGTACCGTAAGCACCATTCATTTGAGAGGGAATTGCCCAATGGTTTCCTTGAATATCACCAAGATCCCCGAGCAAGATCACCATTGCCATAATGAGAGTGATGAATGTTGCCATTAGTATGTACCAGGCACGCATAAATTTTACCTCCTTTTCCCCCACAAACCTCCTTGGTAACAATTTTTCGTGAAGCAAAATATCTGATGTGAATCTCGTTGGATATAACAAAAAGATATAATCAGAGGAAAATATCAATATCGTTTCAAAAGAAAATCCTACTTATATTTAATAATGGATTGTAAGTAAGCAATGGCTTGTAAGGAGAAAATTAAAAACAAACACCTATTTTACCCACAGAAAACCCTGCTGCAGACAATTTGACTAATCACGCTACTTAATCATTTCTATCGAGTTCACCAGGGGACATTATCAAAGAGTCGGGACATATGTAAGATCGAACCCTTGATTCTTCTGTCCTTGAGAATATATTCTATTTAACTGTATCGATTATCTGTATAATAAATGGATCTAAAAACTATACGTATTAATTTTGATTTTCGTTTTTTTATATCCAAAATGAAGGGCGGATTTATGAAACAAAAAATTATATATGCTTTGTTGATGTTGTTCTTCGGGCTGATGTTTTTATCTGATCTAATCACGGCATCCGAAAAAAATGACAATGGAAAAGATCTTTATTCCAATAACTGCCAGATTTGCCATGGGGTGAACGGCGATGGCAAAGGTCCGGCGGCGGTAGCGTTCCACCCTGCTCCCACGGCCTTCGCACCGGAATTCTGGAAAAAGGACACCAAGCGCGTGATAACCGACTCCATCATGCATGGCCGTGGAAAGATGCCGGCCTTCAAGCTTTCCCCCGAGGAGATCCAGGCGGTCATCGATTACATGACGCATACCTATAAAAAATAGTGCGGGGTTTAAAGAAAAAAGGAGGGATGAACGATGCTCAAGAACATCTTTACCAACGTAACTGCGGTGATGGTTGCGGCATGTCTTTTCTTCTCCCTGGCAACATTTGCGGAAAAATCGGCCTATGCCGTACCCAGCTTCGGGCATCAAACCGGATTGTCCTGCTCGGTATGTCATACCGTCTTTCCCGAGTTGACCCCTTTCGGCCGCACCTTTAAGATGAACGGCTTTACCTTCAGCAACCAGACCCAAACCAAAGGATATACCCTGCCGATCTCGGGCATGCTGGAGCTGTCTCATACTATGCTCAAGGATAATGACGGCATCCTGAATAACGGCATCGCCCCCTTTGACAATCCTGAAGATACGGCCACCGAGCGGACCAACCTGCCTCAGCAGGCCAGTGTCTTTTACGGCGGCCTCATCTACGGCGAACACACCGGGGCCCTGGCGCAGCTGACCTATGACGGCACCGCCAACTCCATCGCTTTGGACCTGACGGACATCCGCTACGCCAACACTACGAAAATCGGCGACAAGGACACGGCCTATGGTCTTACCCTGAACAACGCCCCCGGTGTGGAGGATCTCTGGAACAGCACGCCCATATGGGGTTTTCCGTTCGCGACCTCGGCCGTTGCTCCGACGCCCGCCGCCGGCACGCTCATCGATGGTGCTCTCGCCACCCAGGTCGGCGGCATCGGCGCCTACGGCTACTGGAACGACCTGATCTATGCCGGCGTGAGCGTGTATCGCACCACCTTTGACGGCATAACCCGTCCGCTGGGCGCCGGTTCAACCCCGACCATGGTGACGGATGGGGCGGTGCCCTACTGGCGACTGGCACTGGCACATAACTGGGATAAGCACAACATCGAGATCGGCACCTACGGCCTGAAGGCCGATATCTTCCCCGGCGGGGCCAGCACGGGCTCCACCGACAAATTTACCGACACGGCCCTGGACGCCCAGTATCAATTCATCGGCGATCCGCACCTCCTAACGCTGCGCACCACCTGGATCCATGAGAAACAGGAACTGGACGCCAGCTTCAACCAGGGGTTGTCGGCCAACGACTCCAATACCCTGCAGACGTTCAAGCTGAATGGCAGCTATTACTACCGCAGCCCGGCCGGCGATATCGGGGGCTCACTGGGCTACTTTCAAACCACCGGCAACAAGGACACCCTGCTCTACGTACCCGACCCGGTGGTCGGAAGCCAATACAGCAGCCCCGACAGCAAGGGCTACCTGCTTGAGCTCGATTACGTGTTGAAACAGCAATATAAATTCTCCCTGCAGTACATTATCTACGCCGAATTCAATGGGGCCCATACCGACTATGACGGATCTGGAAGGAATGCCCAGGACAACAATACCCTCTATCTCCTGGCCTGGCTGATGTTCTGAAAGAGAAAGGGACAGGGTGTAATTATCTGCGCCTGTGGAGGGCGCGGGAGGCTCGTATATTTTTGAGTTTGTCTACTGCTTGCTGGCAGGAATAGGATTTGCGCATCCCCCGGACGCAACCCGCTGAATGCTGCATTACCGCGTGATAACGTTCCGTTCTTTTATCTCGAACCGAAGTTTTCCCGTATAGATCGGCACTGCAATTTTCAGCAGGAGCGTGTAGATAAGCGCACCGAAAGCCCATACGCCCATGGTAATGACAATCTCCGTTGTGGTCGGAGAGTATTCATAAATCTCCCCGAGTGTATCCGGAACAAAGCCGGGTACAATAAGCCCAATCCCCTTCTCTATATACACGCCCATAATGATCAGCACACATCCGATGTTTAGCGTCGTGAAATTCTCACGTGTCCTCGGAAAGAGAAAGAGAAAGAACGCCGTGATATTGAACAGGGATGCGGCCCACATCCAGGGCACCAGGCTCGCTTTCCCATTTAGACCGAAGTACAGATACTGGATGGAATAGCTGTCAACGGCGCCCGAATAAAATTCCTTGAATGCCTCTGCGCCCAGAAGGAACAAATTGATCGCCATGGCATAGGCGATCAATTCTGCGATTTTGAAGATCGCCTTGTTATCGATCTCTACCTCAGAACGTTTTCTGATGATCTGGAACAGGACCAGCATGATGGCGGGTCCGGAACAGAACGCCGAAGCAAGAAACCTCGGGGCCAGGATCGAGGCGTTCCAGAAGGGCCTGGCCGAGAGTCCGTTGTAGAGGAACGCCGTCACCGTGTGGATGCTCACCGCCCATGGAATGGACAGAATGATGAGCGGCCTGATCACGGCCATACTGTACTCCTTCCCGATCGAAAGCCGGTAGAGAACGTAAAATGCAATGATTACATTGATGGCGAGATATCCGCTTAAGACGATCACGTCCCAGGTGAGCAGTGACGAAGGGAAATTCATGGCGCCGATAAACGGCAAAATATGCCATACCCGCAAAGGCTGCCCCATGTCGATCATTATGAAGAGGATACACATGGTTATGGCCGTGATGGCGAGCAGCTCGCCGAACAGCACGATTTCCTTGATCGGCTTGAAGTTATACACGTAAGCCGGAACCACGAGCAGCACTGCGGCGGCAGCTACACCGACAAGAAATGTGAAATTCGAGAGGTACAGCCCCCACGAAACCTGATCCCTCATGGCGGTTAATATGAGACCCCGGTGGTACTGATCAATATACGCGTTGAGTCCGAGGAGAATAAAAAACGTCAGGAAGCCGACCCAGAGGTAGTAAGCCAGGTTGCCGATGAAAATCTGACGGCAGGCAATAAAATAATTTTTGATAAAACTTGCCATAAGTGGGCCTCCTACACGCCGTACGCAAAGAAATAATAGAACTTGGGATAAGTATTCAAGTCCTCTTTCAACCGGAACACCCGCTTGTGCTCAATGGCGTACCTGATCTCGCTGTTCGGATCAAGGAGGTTCCCGAATTTGCGCGCGCCTACGGGGCAGGCCTCAACGCACGCCGGGTAACGTCCGTTCCTCGTCCGCTGGATACAAAAGGTGCACTTCTCCACCACTCCTTTATAGCGCGGGCGGTTCCCGAGATAGTGCGTCTGCGGATTGATCTCGCCTGACTTGCGGCCCGGATCGGTCCAATTAAAGTGGCGCGCTCCATAGGGACAGGCGGCCATGCAGTAGCGACAGCCAATGCACCAGTTGTAATCGATGACCACGATCCCGTCCGGCTCTTTCCAGGTGGCCTGCGTAGGACAGGCCCTTACACAGGGCGGGTTCTCACACTGCTGGCACTGAACCGGCATATAAAAATATCCCTCTTCAGGCACCTTTTCTGGGTTGTAATACTTCTCCGATTCTATAAGATCGACCCACTTTTCCCCTTTTTTGAATCTGAGGACCGATATCCAGTGGATCTGCGGGTCCCTGGATTGATTGTTCTCCTCAACGCAGGCATAAACGCATCTCCTGCAGCCGATGCATCGGGAAAGATCGAGACCGTAACCGAAGAGAACTCCCGGCATCGCTTTCTCATTGCCCACCTTGATCGCTTTTTTATATTTTTCTTCGTATTCCCGCTCCAGACGGCCGAGCACCTGCTTGATCTCGGCATCATTCATTTCCTTAAAGTGCTTCTGAAAAAACGATTCCCAGAACGAGGCATCGGCCTTGTTCAGCGGGAGCGCTGTCCCAGCCAGGCTGAGGGCCACGCCCTTGAGAAAGGTCCTGCGGTCAAGATGAATTCCATCCATTTTCTTCACGGTTTTTCGCATCGGTCTTCTCGTCCTCGTTATGTATTACTTGATCTCCATCGGTCTCACCGGCGGTGGAGACGGTTTGATCGGCTTAAACCGCGGTTCATGCGGCGAATGGCAGCTTACGCAAAGATAGTACTGCTTATCGCCGTTCCACATGCCGGTCCTCTTCCCGTGCAGGCCGGCCTTCCATTCTCGCAGTATCGTTCCGTGGCACTGGCCGCAGAGAATGTATGATTCCTCAAAACTGACCAAGGTGCCGTTCGCGAGCCGTAATTTGTCCCTGTTATCCGGATTATGGCATTCGAAGCACCAGCCGCCGGGCATATGCTTGAGAGGGATGTTCATATTGGCCTGAAGTTTTCTTGGTTGTGTGTTGGTGGGCAGGCCTTTGTGGCACATTGAGCAAGGATAAATGCCTGGACTGAACGGGGGCGGCGTGACGAAGAACTTTTTTGGGATATCTTGTTCTTCCGCATACATATTTGCAGAGAAAAAGACCACTGTCAGGAATGCAATGAAACAGCAACGCCAGGGTGCTTTGTTTCCTTCTTCCATATCATCTCCCCGTGGCAGTGTTGGATCGGCGTTATTCAAGGAAATATGCAAATATGGTGCACATTGTAGGATAATTTCGAAGAGAATACAACATAACACTCAAATTTTGAGCGTCCCCTGCTGACAGCGGTTCTCCCGTGAGAGAAGGCTCTTGCTGATTTATTGAGCCTCTCTTCTTGCTTAAAAATGGGGAAAATATGACTGATGACCCAGAACAGCACAAAGGGCAGGATGAAGATAAGAAGCGCCCCGGGTAACCCCTCCTTGAAGGTCTCCCAATTGAGGGAACCATCAGGAACCATCAGGGTCAGGTCTCAACGGCCTGTTGCCCAAATAGTTTTTAGCAAGTTATCGTCAAAAAAGCATGAACTAACATCCCGATTGTCAGAGTCGCGAACTATGATAAAAAAACACAGAAAATCATTTAACATATTGATATAATGTATTAATTGAGGTATGAGGGATGTAGCAACCATATAATATAAATTAATTTATAATTTATATATGGGCTATATAGGGAAATACGTGGGATACGTGGGGTTTGTGGGGGAAGTCCATATCCGACAAGGTGATACGAGGTAAGCGATGAAAAACATAAATGGAATCGAAGTGTATGAAAATCTCAAGGAGATAGTTGACCCCAGACATTCATGCCTCGTTGTCTGGGATGTGCAAAACGGCCTGGTTGACAGGATATTCAACAAGGAAGAGTTCATATCCTCTTTGAAACCGCTCATCGAAATATTACGAGGCAAGATGCCTGTATTCTATACCTTGATCACGCCCCTGCCCAGAAATTTTGTATCCTCATGGTACTTTTATTCGATGATGAGGCGGTTCAATGTGGATGATGTAAACAAGCTGCCGTCCTTTATGTCGTCTGGCTCGCAGGAGAGCATGATCCCCGGGGCGATCGAACCGAAAAAGGACGATGTTGTCCTTGAAAAATCCTTTGCAAGCATCTTTCTCGGGACGAAATTCGAGTTCATGCTGCGAAACCGTTCTATCACCACAATCATATTCACCGGCATCGCCACCGAGATGGGCATTGAATCAAGCGTACGGGATGCCTCCAATAGGGGGTTTTACCCTGTTGTGGTATCTGACTGCGTTTCTTCAATGGACCCAGAGGCCCATGAGCGTTCCTTGAAGAACATGGACAAGCTCTTCATCGTCGAGGATGCCGGCACAATACTAAAGACATTTGATAACAGCTAGCCGTACTGTTTCTCGGGAGCATTGCCACCAAACATTAATTTACGTCCTTATTGAGATGTAATCCAGGCTCAAACAGGAGAATATCCGAAACAGCACGTGGATCCCCCTGCACTCAGCACGTGGATATAGATACAGCCTTGACAACGACTCCTTTTTTATACTTAGATTATCTAATAATTAGAAAAGGAAATTATATGTCCATTTCACCCAAAGAAACAGCCCATGAAGTTTTGGAAGTAGTGCCGCTGGTGATGCGAACAGTCCGTGCCCAGATGCGCAGCTCCCGCTCGCTCAATCTTTCGGTGCCTCAGTTCCGGACTCTCGGCTTTGTACACCGCCACCCCGGAACATCGCTATCGGATGTGGCGGAACATGTGGGTCTGACCTTGCCTTCTATGTGCAAAATGATTGACGGCCTTGTGGAACGTAAACTCATAGAACGCCGGAGCCATCCAAGCGACCGGCGCCGCATAACCCTTGACCTCACCGGCAAAGGCGGTGCACTGCTCCAGTCGGCCCGGGAATCTACGCAGAAATCGCTCGCCGAGAGGCTCTCCGTGCTTCATGAAGATGACCGGGTGGCGATTGTACATGCTATGCAAATTCTCCACCGGCTTTTCGCACATACGGACTTAAAGGGGCAGTCATGACAATCCTGAATATCGACAGACTTAACCGACGATTCGGGACGCTTGCCGCTGTAGATGATCTGACCCTTTCGGTTGAGGAAGGAGAAGTATTCGGGCTGCTCGGGCCGAATGGAGCCGGGAAAACAACTCTCATCAAGATGTTGACGACTCTGCTCCCGCCGACCTCGGGCAATGCTGAAATAGCAGGCTATGATATCCTTCGTCACTCCGGTGATGTACGTCGTATCATAGGCTATGTACCCCAGATGCTTTCCGCTGATGGCAATCTCACCGGCTATGAAAATCTTCTCGTGTTTGCCAAGCTGTACAATATACCGAGGACTGAGCGAAGTAATCGCGTCCGTGAGGCGCTGCAACTCATGGAACTTACCGATGTCGCAGACAAGACCGTCCGCACATACTCGGGCGGTATGATCCGCCGGCTGGAAATAGCTCAATCCATGCTTCATAGGCCGCGTCTTCTGTTTCTGGACGAACCCACCATTGGTCTTGATCCGCTGGCTCGCGGGGCGGTATGGGAATATATTGAGCTTCTGCGGGCCGAATACGGAACCACCATCTTTTTGACCACACATTACATGGAAGAGGCGGATACCCTCTGTACCCGTATCTCGATTATGCACATGGGAAAGGTTGTTGTCACCGGGACGCCTGCAGAACTGAAGGAATCCATCGGGGCAGATGGCACGACATTGGATCACGTCTTTGCCCACTACGCCGGAGCCGACCTTAAATCGGAAAATGGAAGAGGTTACCGTGAGGTTTCAAGAACAAGAAGAACTGCGCGGAGGCTTGGTTAGTATGTCCGTGTCGATATGGATGGGTACGATATCAGCCATATTAAATTTTATTGATAAAACCTTCGTGATTGCAGAAGTTGAAATACGAAAACTGCGGCATGACTACTTTGAATTGATCACCCGCTCGATCCAGCCCATCCTATGGCTTCTCATCTTAGGGCAGGTCTTCAATCGTACGCACGCGATACCTACAGGAAATCTATCCTATATCTCGTATTTGGCACCCGGCATCCTGGCGCAGAGCGTGCTGTTCGTTGCGATATTCTTCGGTATCGCGATTATCTGGGAGAGGGATCTGGGAATTCTCCACAAGTTTCTGGCAAGCCCTACACCACGTGCAGCACTTGTTTTGGGAAAAGCCCTCTCCGCAGGCGTGCGCGGTCTTTCACAGGCAGCCATTATCTATATCCTATCCCTCCTGCTGGGAGTTCAGATGAATTGGCATATCTCTGCACTCGCTGTTATGGTAGCAGTGGTGATCCTTGGTTCGGGTCTTTTCGCAACTTTTTCCCTGATCGTTGCCTGCATCGTGAAGACCCGCGAACGGTTCATGGGTATCGGTCAGATTCTGACCATGCCGCTCTTTTTTGCCAGCAATGCACTTTATCCCATATCCATGATGCCTCATTGGCTGCAGTTTTTCTCCCACATCAATCCATTGACATACGAAGTGGATGCATTGCGTGCATTGATGGTGAGCGGGGCGGTAAGTGCCTATGGCGTAGGTACGGATGTGGTCATATTGCTCATTTCAATAACATCTTCTCGTCGGAATCGGTGCGTGGATGTACCCGAGAATTGTCATTTGAAAATGAAACGTGTCCCCAAAATATCTGGAACCAGCATAGCACTAACAGGGGAAAGCTCGCGAAGATTGCTTTCAATCTTTTTCCTTATAGAGCTGGCACTCTATCCCCGAGTTAACATACATCTCCTTGGAAGGCATTAATCGAGACTTGAAACCAACCGCCTCTGCATCCATAAGGGAAATTCACGATCATAGGTGATGTAGAAATGGTGACAGGTAAAACAGTTAATCTCCGCCTGGCTGAGTCTTTAGATCCGCCACGAAAGTGAAGCTCCCAAACCATGTTTATATCTGATCATCTCGGATTATTCCATTGTCATCTTCAAAAAACGGCCGGGTGGCACGGGCCAAGGCCGAAGGCCTTGCCCATGTGACGTGATTACCAAGGCAAGGTCATCCTGATTTAACACTCACATTTCTCATATCATGATGTACTTGACTACTTCCAGTCAATGACCTGATAGTACTTTCCTCACAGGATTCTTGAAGGAGATAATCGATAAAACATGCAATATGAGTGAAGATTGTGTGCTGGTGTTGATTCCTCCTGTCCCACGGGCAAGCCTTTCAGGCTTTGCCCGTGCCACCCGATTAGGTCTACTTTCTATCCCTGCCACCCG
>CAWKAM010000047.1:0-64197 GCA_963847605.1 uncultured delta proteobacterium
ATGGAGTAATTGTTTGAATATGAAGTGAAATTTGTTCAGCGATCAGGTCCCAGGAGTAGTGGGTTTCTGCATACTCCCTTGCTTTTTTCCCCATCTCAGTGCAGAGGGTCTGATCATCCAAGAGCCTGATTATGGCCTCACTCAATCCTGAGATATCCCCAGGAGAAACCAGGATGCCAAATCCGGCATCCTCGATCTCCTCGAGTCCGGGGACTCCACTTGCAACGATAGGTTTACCGCATGCTGCATAATCCCTAATTTTTAGAGGAGAAAGTGACTTGTCATCTGACCATGAACCTCGTGGTCTGAAAGGGGCTGCGCACACTCTGCACTGGTTAATGAAAAGGGGTGCATCTTGATAAGGAAGAGACCCTACCATTTCAACCTGTTTTTCTATGCCCAATGTATTGATCTGTCCTCTGAGAGCTGATTCTTCAGGACCAGATCCTGCTATTGCCAGCTTAGCTTCAGGTTTTACCGAGAGGACTTTGGCAAAGGCCTCTATGAGCCACTCAAGTCCCTGCCATTTTGCAAAATTTCCTATGAACCCCACATCATAACAGGGAATTATATCGAGAGGATAGAAGTGCCGAATATTGGTACCATTTCCAATGACCGCGATCTTCTCTCCTTTTACCCCAAGCGATATCAAGTAGGATTTGATACCCTGGGATACGGTTCTCACAAGATCCGATGCATGGGCAGACCATCGCTGCAACTCTTTCCCGATGAAGGCGATGGGTTTTGGCTTTCCCGAGGATATGGCTTCCGGGCCAATCCATCCATTATGCTCGGTAATGATCTTAATATGCCGTCCCATAAGGGCCCTAGTTGCAATAACATATAAACCGCTGACAATGCCGAGGCGTGAATAGATAATATCCGGGTTCATCTCTTTGAGATGATACAAAAAGTATGGGACGGCAAGACCTCCCTTTATGAACATGGTATATGTCTTCGGTGCATTCACAAAGGTTTCAAAGAAACCAATATCCGGACTGAGGAGAGACCTGATGGCAGGGAATCCGTTGAGGGACAGGTGGTAAATAGTCACATGGTATCCCATTCGAAAAAGGCTGTTTGCTATTTCCGAAAAATGAATAAGCTCGGCATCCGGCTTTTCCATTGTAAAACACGCCACCATAAGAATTTTGGTGTTCATGCAGCTTCCCTGAAATCAATATGGAACAATCTGGCCCATATGCCTGCATTGATAATCCTCCAGATGGACCAGTCAAATGGCTTTTTACCTATTGTCATGGACAGGAATATGTCTTCTAGCTTTGTTTGGCTTATCCATAACCCAAGGTGTGCAGAGGCCTCCTTGAGCATAGCATGGAACTGAATATTGTGTGAATCTCTCATCCACTGTTCTTCCGGGGTTACAAATCCAAGCTTATCCTGCCTTTGCCGTACTTTCTCGGGAACAATGTCCTGAATCGCCAGCCGAAGGATCTTCTTTGTCTCACCATCCCTGATTTTGTATTCATCTGGGAGTGAGTATGCGAATTCTATCAGCCTATAATCAAGAAATGGGACCCTGGCTTCAATTGAGTGGGCCATGGAACTCCTGTCTTCATAATGAAGGAGGGCCGGAAGGTTTGTCTTGAGGAGTTGCTTGCGTGAAAGTGCCTGGATTGACGAACTAGGCTCAGGGACAGCCTCGGCTGGATTTATAGTATGAAGTTTAAAGATATCCGGATGCATCCATGCCGGTATATCAGGCCTGCCCATAATAGACCTGCCAATTGAACGAAATCTGCTGGGTGAAAATATATATCCAAGGTTGATGAGTACCTCTTTGAGATGGTAGCCATGTCTTGCATTTATCTCCCTGAACTCCCTTTTCAGGCCTGTGAGATTCCTGTTACGAATCAATCCGGCCATCCATGCCCAGAAATAGCTGTGATATCCGCCCAGCAATTCATCAGCCCCCTGGCCATCGAGCATGACCTTCACTCCATTGTTTCGCGCCAGTTGAAACACTTTCCATTGGGCAAAGATGCTCATTGATCCAAAGGGCTCATCCTGATGCCAGGTGATGGTGTTAATAAGTGAGAGAAGCGATTCCGGATCCGGGAAGGTGTAATGTGACTCCACATGTGTATGCGCGACAACGTCTTCTATGTAAACTCTTTCATCATAGCGCCTATCCTCAAAGCAGGAGGAAAATGTCTTTTGTATCTCAGAGGATTTCTTCTCTCCGAGGATCCTGTTAACCAAGCAGACAATGGAAGAAGAATCCAAACCTCCCGAAAGGCATGAACCAACAGGTACGTCAGATCTGAGCCTTAATCTCACCGAGTCTTCAAGGAGGTTCAGGAACATGGATGTCGCCTCTTCCAAAGTGATCGACGGGTCTAGGGGACGATCCGGCAGCGTCCACCAGGTTTGAATGCGAGGATGAGAGAATGCCATATCATCCGGGTCTAGGCTTGCTTGCATATACTGTCCGCCTTGGAGTTGATACACCAGGTGGAACATGGTTTCATTCGTGTGATCCAGCATGCCATGAGCAAGATAGTCGTAGAACCTCTGGGAATTAATCTGGGCTTTAAAAAATGGGAGTGCGGTGAATTGCTTTATCTCTGAGGCAAGGGCGATAAGTTTCCCCGGGATACAATAATAATACAGGGGCTTCACACCGAGCCTGTCTCGTGCTGCAAAGAGTTTCTTATTCTCTGTATCAACAATGACAAAGGCAAACATACCATTGAATCTTTTCAGACAATCAATGCCCCATGCATGGTATGCATTAAGGACCACTTCGGTATCACACCTGGTCCTGAAGGTATAACCGAGGCTTTCCAGTTCAGCCCTGATTTCGATATGATTATATACCTCTCCATTGTATACGATCCAGAACCCGCTCTTTTCCATGCCCATCGGCTGATTCGCTTCATCAGAGATGTCAATGATGGACAACCTGGTATGGCCTAGATGTACATTTCCTCCTAAGAGGCTCATAATACCAAGGTTGTCAGGTCCGCGATGACGAACAAGCTCTGTCATCTTTTCAATGAATCCCCTATAAGAAGGATCAGGATTACGAGTGGCAATCGTCGATATACCGCACATTCGTTCGTATGGTCTCACTTTGTGTCGAAAGATATGCCATGGGAAGGGAGAAGTTAATGAACTGAAAAGAGCTGGTCATACACCTTAGAGATATTTTTTAGATAAGCTTCCCTGCCGAAACGTTCTTTGACAGTCTGCCGGATGACCTTGGGATCATACTTGACATGCCCCAGAATGAACCTTTCCATAGTATCTGCCAGCGCGACAGGATCTGCAACATCGACCAGGAAACCAGTCTCTGGAGTGACTACATATTCCGGTCCGCCACACCGGGTGGCAATAACCGGTTTACCACAGCTCATGGCTTCACCAAGCACGATGCCAAAGGTTTCCTGCAAGCTTGGTAACACAAAGACATCACATTGTTGCATCCAATTCCGTACTTCAGAAGGGGCGAGCCCTCCAAGAAAACGGCATTTCTCAGAAAGCCCCATCTGCTGAGCCATCACCATAAGCCTCTGTCTCTCCGGCCCATCCCCTCCAATGATCAATTCAAAAGATGATTGTCCACGTTGCATCAGTATGTGGGCAGCTTCCAAAAGATAATGCAAGCCTTTGGGCCTTTTAATGATCGCAACCGTTAAGAAGCGCCAGGATGAACGTGATGTATCTCTTGATTGCTCTTCAACCGGGGTAAAAAAATCCGTGTTGATGATATTGCCGAGTACCTGTAAATCAATAGTGGGGATGAAGTCCTGTATCTGCTGTGCTAGAGCCGGACTGACCGTTATTACTCGATCTGCACGAGTGAGTGTGTCCTTCACGAGTTGACGGTTGCTTGATGTTTTCAGGTGCATGGAAAACGGGCCGGAATGCTCGGTCAGAACAACAGGGATATCATACTTTTCTTTCAGCAATGTGGCAGCCCAGCCGGCAGGCAAAACCACATGCGCATGTATGATATCCGGCCTGCCCCATTCGGACAGGAGTTTTTCAAAACCTTGCCGAACGGCTCGTGCATACATGGAGTAAGAAAATCTCGGGATCCTCGGTATACAGGACGCTCTCCCTTCATTAACAACATGGATACCTTCCTGCTCTTCCAGTTGAGACTTAAACGTGATCGTTCCTCTCAGGATCTGACGCCATCCGATAAAACAAGGGACAAGTATAGCTACAAGATACCTTTGTGTTAGGGTCAATGCTTGCTCTCGAATAAAAACACCGTTGATCGGGTGAATATCACTGGGATACAAGGAAGGCAAAACAAGTATTTTTTTCTTCATTTCTGCCGCAGTAATTGAATGGATCGACGGATGAACCAATAGCTCATCCATAAGGTGTTTATAATGATTTTATACCACGCAGGGTTTCGCCATGATGGGAATATTTGTAATGCCAGCAGGTATTGCTCGTAAGCAAACATAAAGCGTTTCTGGGAGCGGGCCATACTTTCGCCGAACCAGGTGTGCGTCATGGCTATGACGGAAGGGGCATTTTCAGATGATGCCAGGTGGGGAAAGAGCCCTTTCACCTGTAGCTCGTTGAAGACCTCTTTGAACATCTCCAGTGTTTCCATCCTGTGCCGCTCGACGTTCCGGCTATCCTGCGCAGCGTGCACCCGCTGTTTCACCAGTTTATCAGCCACCCGCCCGATTTCAAAAAAACGTAATAGCCGCAGCCACAAATGGGTATCCTGATTGTAGCGCCATTTTTCCGAGAATAGACCCACCTGATCAAAACAGGAGCGTTCAATTAATATAGTCGAACCATTAATATACACTCCCCGGAACAATTCACGGATTGCCCGCTCACGTGGATACCAAGGGGTATCGATAACATGCAATCTTTCACCCTTGCCATTGATGATGAAGAAATCCGTATAACATGCCTTGAATTGAGAATTTGCTTTCAGGAAGGCCACCTGCCTTTCAATCTTTTCAGGCAGCCAGAGATCGTCGTGGCTGAGCCAGGCAAACCATCTGCCGTGCATTTCTTTGATACCCAGATTCAGCGCACTCGCGACACCACCATTGGGTTTGCGAAAACCGCGTATCCGGTCTCCGTATGATTGGATGATCTCCCATGTCCCGTCGGTTGACCCGTCATCCACTACGAGCACTTCATAATCCGTAAATGTCTGGGACAAGACGCTATTGATTGCTTCGGTCAGGAAATTAGTCCCATTAAAGACAGGGATCACTACGCTTACTGAAGGGTTCATGCTCTCTGGTTAATAAATCCAAGAATGATCTTGATCACGGTGTTGCTGACCTGTTCTACCATATATTCGGGCGGGACACTCCATTTCCCATGCGATGCGAGAATTGTATGCACGCACAGAACAACTGATTCGAGATCAGCGCCGCTTAAAATGTTGCACCCGTGCTCAATGGTCTCTGGCCGTTCGGTTACATCGCGGATAGTAACATTGGGAATCCCCCCAATAGCACATTCCTCCTGGACAGTGCCGCTATCAGTAAGGACACACCGGGCATTACGCTCAAGGGTGATAAAATCGAAGAAACCAAATGGCTCAAGATAACGCACCTGAGGATTTTCGGTACAGACATTGAACCCCTGGATGCGTGCCCTTGTATGTGGATGAGTACTGATGATGATGGGAAGGTTGTATTCTTTCTGCAAGCAATCAAAGGATCTGACCAGACTTTGCAATCGCATCTGAATATCCACATTCTCCGCCCTGTGCATGGTGACAAGGAAATACTGTCCGGCCTGCAGCCCCAGCTGTTCAAGGATGGCAGAACTGCTTATATGCTGATCATAGTGCCGGATCACTTCATAGATGGGATTACCTGTTACATAGATACGCTCACCAGGTATCCCCTCACGCAATAGGTTCTGGCGACTTCGCTCGGTATAGGGCATGAGAACGTCACTTACCTGATCAATGATACGCCTGTTAACTTCTTCCGGAACACGATCGTCGTAACATCTATTGCCTGCTTCCATATGGTAGACCGGAATGCCCATCCGTTTGGCAACAATGGCTGCAAGGGCGCTGTTAGTATCTCCCAGGACAAGGACCTTATCCGGCTTTTCGGCAAGAAGCACTTTCTCACTCTCGTGGATGATCTTGCCGATTTGTTCTCCAAAAGTATCGCTGCGAATGCCTAGATAGTAATCAGGGGCCCGTACATCAAGTTGTTGGAAGAAGAGATCGCTCAGGCCATGGTCAAAGTTCTGCCCTGTATGAACAACGATGTGATGACAAGATTTGTCGAGCTTTTGTATCACAAGACTTAACCGGATGATCTCCGGGCGCGTACCCAGTATAGTGAGAACTTTCATGATTATGACCTCATCCAAAATGCTGAAGGTTCCGACATCGGATAATGCTGACGCATGATATGGTACTCAGGAAATACTGTGCAGACTCGCTCAGGATATTTGAGTATCATATAATTGCCAGCCCATAGGACCTTGAAACGACTATTAAAAGTCAAAAAAGCCTGGAGCAGATACTGTTCGTTCCAGTAGAGTTGATTATCAAAATAGACCTTGGGATAGTGCCTTGGCAAGCTGATATCATGAATATGGATGAGAACACCGGGGGCTAGACGAGGGAGGATCTCCAGGAATTCATATTCGACATCATTGCCGGATCTGAGGACATGGCTTGAGTCTATGAAGAGAATGTCGCCGGCTTCAAGAGAGGTAAAAAGGTCCAGATTTAGGTCCTGGACCTTCATGGTAAGAAGGCGAGTAAGCCCGGGGACGCCCTTTTCAAGAATACTCTGCGGGTATGGATCGATGGCGGTATAATCAACTGCATGACCGGTTTCCCTCTTATTCTCCAGGCAGGCTGCCCCAGCAAGAAGTGTTGAATTGCCGGCCCCGATTTCTATGATGTGTCTGGGTTTGTAATGGCGGATTATGGCATAATAAACATGGGCATCAATGGCCATGTACCCGCCGTTGATAAGGTAGAATGTATGAGCATCATCGGTGCGCTCAACGGGAAAGCGATCACGGAATTCACCCATATAGCGGGTAAATACACCTTCCAGGAGATTCCAACGCCTCTTGATCATTCATATCAATCCCAATCAGTTCTGATTGGGTATTCCAATAATCTGCCCCTATGTCTTTGTCGTCTGGAATCGGCAGGTAAAAATGCTTACGTAGAAGATGGTATCCATGCCTTAAGAACAAATCATGATAAGGATTCCCCGGTATCATTTCAATGCATAAGGCAGTTGCTTTTGCCAGAGGAGAACACAACCTCAAAAGGAGTGGACCGGTTATCCTGTGGTTTAACCACTTCCCGGCTTTGCTGAGGAGGACCCTCATCTTAATAGTTCCTCTTCTTCTGCTTGATAGTCTTCTATGAGCAACCTCTGTTTTTTAAGCAAGGCCTTCAGTTCCGTCCGGTTGATGAGATTGTTTGCAGAGCTGAACTCTTCTTGTAAAGGGGCAACAATCTCTTCTTTCGGACGCAATTCCGGCAGCATGGGAAGGATGGCATAGTAATCACCTCTATCTACCGTGCGGTGACACTCCTCTTCAGAGATCAGGATCTCATGGACCTTCTCCCCTGGACGTATTCCACTAATAACGGTTTTTATAGGCCGTTTATCAATAAGCACAGCTGCGATATCCATCACCTTTGCAGAAGGTGCACGCGGGATGTAGGTTTCGCCGCGCTGAGCATGCTGTATGGCTTCAAAGATCGTATCCACGGCCTGATTCAGGCTTAAGAGGAATCGTGTCATATCCTTAGTCGTAATGGTCACAGGCCCGTTATTCCTGATCTGCTCAAAAAAGAGCGGGATGACAGAGCCTCGTGATGCAAGGACATTTCCATAACGTACGCAGACGAACCGTGTATCCGGGCAGTCTAAATTGGCGCGTAAAAAAACCCGTTCCTGGATAGCCTTTGTCATACCCATCACATTAACAGGTTTGCACGCCTTATCGGTGGAGATACCGACAACCGTCTCTATGGGCAGACGATGCTCGCGTATGGCTCGCACGATGTTCTCAGGACCGCCGATATTGGTCTGGACAGCTTCATAAGGAAAATATTCACATGCGGGGACCTGTTTGAGGGCCGCTGCATTGAATACGATATCTGCATCACGCAATACAGAGGCGATGCTGTGAAAGTCGCGCACATCTCCAATCCTGAAACTCGAGGAGCTGTTCGAAGTTGTGATAGATAACCTCATCTGTGGGTGAACGACGATGCAGATACTCGATACGCATGGCATGCTGCTTGGCCTCGTCCCGAGAGAAGACGATGATCTTCCTCGGCTTGCCCATCTCTGAGCTCAGCAGGCGGCGGACCAATACATGGCCAAGAGAGCCTGTCCCGCCGGTTACCACGATGCGCTTGCCGTCCAAAGGTTTCCTTCTCATAGAGTCGATCTCCTCCATTGCTCGTATGTTGACCGTTCTGCAGCCAGGCCGTTGATCATCGCTTCCCATTCCGGGGCTTGCCATCCGGTGGTTTCCATGAAGTGCATCCCGCTAAGACTCCGGTCGCAACGGAATTCGTCATCGGATTCGATGGTGATATCGTTCCAGTGCAATGCTTCTCTCATGCGCTGCAAGAGGTCGTATTTAGTGATGGGGGTGCTGGCTACCTGGTAGACCCCTGAAAGATCCGATCTGGTTTCCAGGAGCCATCCTATCAGGTCCGATAATACGGAAGTGGACAGCCCTGTATAGATCGCATGCCGGAAGCCTTTGATATGCCGACCACGCTGGAGGGCGAACCACTCCAGGAGGCTTGCCTGGTTCTTCAACTCCCATCCGATGATGGAGGTTCGCAGCGTAAGGCACCCTTGCCTGTCAAGCTCGCCCAGCAGTTTTGTGCGGCCGTAGAGGTCTGCAGGATCGGGTATGTCCGATTCGGAGTAATTTCCCTTGAGGCCCGAGAAGACACAGTCAGTGGATAAATGAATGAGCCGTGCCCCGATATTCCCGCACATGTCGGCCAGCAGGTGGGGAAACAGTGAGTTCACCCGGATGGACGGTATGGCCGCCTTGGCCTCGTCCCGCTGCTTCACGATGCCGATGCAGTTGATGACAGCATCGGGGTTTATCTGCCGGAGTACCTGCTCAACCCGTTGGGCATCAAGGGCGTCTACATCCCCGATGACGCGTGAGCCGTCAATTCCGGCAAAGAGGGGGTGATAAGACCAAAAACCGTCCAGGCCTCGGAATGTGGCATAGGTATCAAAGCGGCCGTGGAGCCTCTGAAAGACCTTGTGGCCCAGCATGCCGTCAGTCCCCATGATCAATATCTTCTGCCCAGCCATACCCGTTTCTCCTGATCCCCGGTTTGACACAACAAGGCAAGGAGTCTCCTGGACCCCTCTGCAGCACTGAAATCCCTTTCCGCCATCATACGTGCCTTGGTGCTGATGTCCCTGCAGAACCCCTCGTCTTCAATAATTTTTTTCAGTCCGGCGGATATGTGTTGAATATCATTTCTGTCCACTACAACTCCACATCCATTTTTCGAAAAGTACCAGCTGATGAAGGATCCCTTCGGGGCATGCACGAGGATCGGCCTGCCAACGGAAAGGTACTCGCCGGTCTTTCCGGGTGATGCGGTCATTATTACCTCCGGAATGGGAGAATCAAAGGCCAGCGGGAGATAAAGTACGTCGGCCTTGCGGAGGACGGAAAGAATTTCCGTATGTGATACAGCCTGGTGGTACTTGATCATGGGGCCGCAGATGCCGTTCTTTTCCAAAAGGGACGTTACCTGGGGTGTATAGATATGGAGAAATACATCATCCCGCCCCAGCTTCCTGAGAGAGGCTATGAAGCTTCTGAAGGCATCGAAATGGGCATGATAGACGGTACCGGCGAATATGATATGGATACCTTCCGAGGGAAAGACAGGCCCGGCCATGTCGAGAAGCGAAAGGTCCGGTATGGAGCAGGGATTGTATATTACGGGGCACTCGATACCGTAGACGCGCCTGTACTCGTCTCCCATGCACTCGTTTGTTACAATGATCTTATGGGCTTTGGGAAAGATCGTGGATTCCATGCGCTTGGAGAAGAAGCGGAAAAAACCGGTCCACTGGTAGGAGAAGTAATCGAATACGTACGGAATGAAGGGGATGTTCAGTCGAGAGCCGACCAGGTATGCTGCGGGAATATCATACAGATCGGCAGTGCAGGCGATCAGGACGGTTAAATGCTCTCTGCGGGCAATGGCTTCGATCTGCCTGGCGCGCCGGAAGATCCCCCAGAGCGTATTTATCGTGATCTGGGGTAAGGTGATCCCCTTCACCAGCGGTAAATGGAAGGGTTCTTTCAAGATATAGTATCTTCCCGGCAGACGTCCTGCTTCAGGCAGTTCCCTGGAGGACTTTCTCCCCGGTTGATGCGTGATAAGGCAGTAGTTGCCGGCAGGGACATCATTGAGGAGTCTGTCCAGCACAACGGCCTGGGCGAAGGGCGCGGGGGGGAGCGCACCTGAGATCAGGCCGAGCTTGAATGGATACGCTCGATCAGCGGTATTGTCCTGGGAAGGCATGATTGGAGGATCCCGGTTACTGGGGGTAGAGATATGTTATGTGTGGGCAACCTTGTGCACAAGCTGTTTGATGCGCTCAATATTCTGTTCATTGCCGAAATGATTCTGCATCAGGGAAAGGTATTTTACCCCTATGGTTCTTATTTCTTCCGGCGATTTGGCGAGGAGATCCGTTATCCTTTCGGCCAGGATATCCGCGTTGCGGGGCGGGACCCTGAACTCGCCTTCCACCCATTCACGGGTCTGGGGGATGTCGCCCATGATGACCGGAAGCCCGCAGGCCATGGACTCGAGCATGCAATTCGGCAGAGAATCGTTGGAAGAAAGAGATACCATGACATCGGAGGCATTATAGTACAGGGGCATTCTCTCCCAATCCACCCGCCCGTCCCATCGGATATGCCCGTCTATGCCAAGTCGCCGGGCATGTTCAAGATGCTTGTCATACTCCTCCGCCCCCCCGACATCCGAGGTGATGAGAAGGAGTGTATCCGCATGATGAGGGAGTATCTTGGCAAAGGCCGCGATCATCACATCACTGTTCAGGAAACCCCCGAAGCCCCGTGGCCAGAGGATAACTTTTTCAGCCGAGATGGAAAGATCCTGCCTTGCCTGGTTCTTATCCATGGGAAGGAAAAGGCGAAGATCGACCCCCGGATACCTGATGATATGAAGCGCATCATCACCCACCCCATAGTTCAGACATGCATCATATGCCGTTTGTGAATTTACCGTCAGGGCCCGGGCCCGTCTTACCCCGTATGTTACGATGTATTTCTTCAGGAGACGTTCGATACCGTTCCACTTGGCCCACCAGGTTACATCTCCATTCCAGAAGGTGATCATGATCGGGATGGACTGTGGTAGGAAGTACGAGAGGTAGCATGGGTAGAGCAGGGTCTGGAGAAAGACCACATCGGGATTGAAATTTTTAACAGCTTCTTTGAGGTGCTTAAGATCTTTGAGGGCGGCCATGAGTTCGCGGACCAATCGGTAGACATGGAAGGGGGCACTGAGAAATCCGGGGGCATTCTCATGGGAGAGTATTCCGTGAAGACATGACTTAAGCCCATGCTTATTGCCCGTGAAGCCCCCTTGCGCTTCTTGCCGGCTTTCAGCGGTTTTGGGCCGTAAGTGTGCCTCACCTGAAGGGAGAAGGATGGTCCTGGCCCTGTCGAACTGATAGGGATAGGTCGATGCAACCGCGACATCGAAACAGGGATCCTCTGCAAAGATCTTGATCCGCCGCCAGGCATGGATGGAGTATCCCCAGCAGAGAAAGAGGACGCGTGTCGATTGGTTCGAACAGGAGGTATGCACTATCCTGGAGATCTACTCGTTCAATGACCCTTTTCTAGCACTTCCCTGCACCATAACTCCGTGATCATGAGCAGCCAGGGAAAAACCCAGCTGCTTTTCCCTGTGAGAAAATCGTTTTTTATCTGCGTTGCTTTTGAGGCGTCGAAGAACCCGCGCCTGAGAACCACCGGTGGATCCAGCGTGTCTTCAAGCACATCCCGTAAAGGACCCATGAGCCAGGCATGAAAGGGCATACCAAAGCCTCTTTTGGACTGAAGATCAATGTCGTCCGGAAGCAAACCCCTGCCGATATCGATCAGGATCCTTTTCACCCCGGTAGCACGATAGGTGTCCGAGGTATGATTGGGGTGCTCCGACGGATCAGAGATTTTCGTGCTGTCCGGCAAGGACAGGGCTGCATCGGTAAATATCGGATCCAGGAACGGGACGCGCACCTCGAGCGAATGGGCCATGGAAACGGCGTCGATATCCCTCAGGAGCTGATTCTGGGTGTATCCTCTGAGGCAGAGGGCGGAGGTCCGTTCAACAATAGAACCCTCCCGGAGTTCGTCGGTGAAGGCCCCGTCCCATGACTGCTCCCGGCCGATCCTGCACTGACGGCCTATGTCCTGAGACAGGATTCCGGCCGCCCCGCGAGTGCCGAAGATCTGATACTGACGTGCATACCGGGGGAGAAAACCACTCCATCCTCGAAACCGTTCGATCGTTCCGCCGAAACGGGTACTGATCAAGGGATTGAAAAGGCCCAGCCTGGCCAAGGAGGAAATCATGGATTTTGCCATGGTCGAAAGTGGCCTTTGACGAATCTTCATATGATTTCCTACGCCATCGCCATGAACCATGGATATCCGGCAAAGAGCTCATCTCCGCCGGTTCCGCTGATGGCAACCGTCAAACCCTGGCGTGCGGCTTGAGAGACGAAGTAAGAGTTCACCCCATCCACCGAAGGCTGATCGAGCGAAAAGGCGATGTGTCTGATACGGTCGCGTACGTCACTGCCCGTCACCAGGACACGGGTATGATTGACATTCAGATGCTGGGCAATCCTCTGTGCATCATCCGTTTCATCTATCTGGGAACCTTCCTCTTGGAATCCCACGGAAAAGGTCTTTACCGCAGTGTTCTGATTCCCAGCCATGAGTGCCACGAGAAGCGATGAGTCGACGCCGCCGCTCAGGAACGCCCCGATCGGAACGTCACTGACCATTTGCAGTCGCACCGATTCTTCAAGGGCATTCTTCACGGTCTGAACCTGTTCACGGTAAGAGCTCCTTCTCAGTTCAGGCATCCTGTTGATGTCGAGCTGCCAGAATCTTTCGGTCTTTTCTCTCCCCTGTTCTATGATCATGCGATGGCCGGGAATAAGCATCCGCACCCCGGAAACAGCAGTAAGGGGCTGGGAGATGGAGCCATGGGTTATGAGAAGGCGCAGGGCTTCAGGATCGAATTGCTTCTCAATGAGAGAGCTTGCGATGATGGCCTTCATCTCGGATGCAAATATGAGCCGTCCTCCTGAGCGGGCATAGAGTAGCGGTTTGATACCCAGATGATCTCTTGCGATGATGAGACGGGCATGCCCCGGGCCTCTGCGTTTGTCATAGACGGCAAGGGCGAACATCCCCCGCATGCGTTTTACAAAATCGTCTCCATAGGCTTCATACATGCGCAGGACAACCTCGGTATCCGATCCGGAATGGAAGGTATATCCTTTTTTCATCAGGATGTCGCGTTCCTGACGGTAATTGTATGTCTCGCCGTTGTACACGATCCAGATATTGCCGTCAGGGGTACTCATGGGTTGATGCCCGGCAGGGGAGATATCGAGGATGGCCAGCCTCGTCATCCCCAGGGCAATACCGTCTTCACGGAAGAAACCCCTGTCATCGGGTCCGCGATGATGCATGGATGCAACCATGGCATCGAGTATCCCGTCCTCGCTATTTCCCCAGATTCCGCAGATGCCGCACATAGTTTATGGTTTCAATCTACCGAAGGTTTTCTGGCACTCACTTCAACACCATTGCCTGCATAGACCGCAGCAATGCCCGTCATCCCGCAAGCTTCCAAGTGATGCGAAATCTGCCCGGCGCTGCGAAGATGTTTATAGAAGTCGGTGAGCGTATCGTGGGTGTCCAGTACTGCCCATTCAAAAAGCAGTTTCTTGTCCAGTGCGGGATATGCATCATGATAGTCCACGAGGGGAGACAAGAACAATAGAACGGGTCGCAATCTTCTTAATACGGGGTATCTTTTCATTTGAAAGAGCAGCTTATGCCATGGCCACAGAGTTCGGCAGAGGATCTGTACGAATGCCATGGAGAATTCCTTGGATTTGTTTTGGAGATAGGACCGCAGCCATCTCCTGACAGGGGTTGTTGCATAACCGTGCGTGTAGTGATCGAGGAACAGCATGCCTCCCGGTTTGACATGGGAACAAAGAACACGCATCGTCTCCTCCGGATCAGGGGTATGTTGAATTACCCCCACGCAGACGACAAGATCAAACTGTTCCGGGAGCACCGGCAGTTCCATGATATCTGCCTGGCAGACGAAATAATCAGGATATGCACGGCAGTTCTTATAGTTGGCCTCTACTGCCATAGAGATATCAACGGCAAATACTCTTGCCCCGGCCTGCAGCATGACCTCGGTAAACCTGCCGGCGCCGCACCCTGCCTCCAATACGGTTTTCCCGTTGAAGATATCCATGGATCCTCCTGCAATGCGGTTCAGGCGGGACTTTGACAGGGGAAGGCCGGTGTGTGAATCAAGCTGGGTTTCCCGGTAGGTATTCCACTGGAGGCCAAAGGATGAGGCGTAATTATCCATAGGGACAAAACGGGGTATGTTGTTGAGGACGGGATAGCTCTCCCCCAATTCTGAGATCAGGACATTTTCATTGAGGGAAAGCGGGGCCTTTGTCCGGGGGGAAACCAACTGGATGTCTTTGATGACTATCATCTGAAGCTTATGCACCTTCGATGTGCACGGCTCTTATTCGATATCGGGCCGAGTGTTTCATAATGCGGGTAATCAGGGAAGCCTGCTGATAGTATGGTAGTCTCTTATGACCCTGTAGATCATCCTGCCGTTGTTCAGCCACCTTTTCACGAGCATCCAGGCCTTTGACAGGAGGATTCTCTTGGCCTCCTTTATCGATTCCTTTCTCCGGGTGCTCGATATACCGGCCTCATCGTAGAGGACAATAGGCATCGAGATGAGATCGACGATGACATAGTTGGAAAAGAGCCTGAGCCACATTTCATAGTCCATGGCAATCCGGTACTGCTCGCTGAAATACCCATATCGAGTAAATAATTGTCTCTTCACGATCGTTGCAGGGTGAGGTATCCAGCTCCCCACAGGGGGCCATATTTCCCACATCGGCGGGTGCTGGTACCTTGTATGCGACTGTTTCGTTTCAATCTGGAATATGATCGCCTCGGCATTACTCGTACGGAGTATGTTGAGAAGAGTGTTGCAGTCCATACTGGGGTGGAATGTATCCCCCCCGTTGAGGAACCACACCCACTCGGATGCCGACAGGTCAAGGCCATGGTTGAATGCCGAAGATCTCCCCGTGGGCTCGTACCAGGCATATTTGATATTCTCCTCGCCCCGTGTAGTTTCTTCGACAAGTTTCTTTATCTGGGCGTTGCTTCCATCGATGATAAGCTGCTTCACACCTGGGAATTTCAAGAGAGGTCTGGTGCTCTCAATGGTCAATAATACACCGTCTAAGTCATCCTTGGTTATGGTAATGATATCCAGGAGTGAGTTCATGTCTCTACCCTCGTGAAAGAATCCTGATCAATCTATCACACACATATTCTATGTCTTCGGGGCTGAGTTGGGCATATGAGGGGAGGTTCATCCCCTGTGCAGACAGGCGGTCGGCTACGGGATAGGTTTTCTCACCTGAAACTGATCGATACATGGGAAGCGAGTGCATCGGATGAAAGAAGGGCCTCGTCTCAATACCTTCCGCTGAGAGACGCTCCATGACCTCGTCCCGTGAAATGGACAAGTCCTGATCAAGGACAAGGCTCGTCATCCAAAATACACAACGCGCCCATGATAATTCTGGTTGCATTGTTATTCCAGGGATGTTCTCCAGGAACTTTTTGTAGAGTTCTGCTATTTCACGCCTGCGGTTAATATGCCAATCGGCGTTCTCAAGCTGAGCCAACCCTATGGCTGCAGCGATATTCGTCATGCGATAGTTGTAGCCCACCATCGGGAACCAGTATCGTCGGTCCGGGTCCATGCCCTGACCCTTCAGGAGGCGCATCTTTTTGGCCAGAACGCTGTCTCCCGTAACCACCATTCCACCCTCTCCTGTGGTCAGGATCTTGTTTCCGTAAAAACTGAAGGTGGCAATATCCCCAAGGGATCCGATACGGCGGCCCTTGTAATCCGCCCCATGTGCCTCCGCGGCATCTTCGATCACGAAGAGGTCGTGGGCGCGTGCAAGCTCCAGTATGGGGTCCATATCCACCGGGTGTCCATAGAGATGGACTGCGATAATCCCTTTCGTGCGTGGCGTGATGAGGGACTCGATAAGGGATGTGTCCATGTTCCAGGTGACAGGCTCTGAGTCTGCGAAGACCGGTGTTGCACCGCAGTAGGTTACGGCGTTTGCCGTTGACACAAAGGTAAGCGTCGGAACAATGACCTCGTCCCCAGGACCGACATCCAGAGCTTTGAGGGCAAGATGGAGGGCAACAGTCCCGTTGCTGCAGGCGATAGCGTGTCCGGTATTGCAGAAACGGGCGAACTGATCTTCAAAGAGATCTATGTACTTGCCGCATGAAGATATCCATGAGCTGTCCATACAATCCTGCACATATTTTCTCTCGTTTCCTATCAGGGCCGGGGCGGCAACAGGTATGGATCGCTTCATGATCCCTTTTTCTCCTCGTGTCTTGGATCCCTCATCCAGTCCCAGGTCAGCAGATGCTCCTCCTCCTCGCTGAGGGGATGACGGGATGCCCTGCGGTAGACAGCCCGGTAGGCCTTTGCAGTGCGTTCCCAGTTAAAGTCCTTCAACCTTGTCGCTCCGTTATGCTGGAGCTCTGCACGAAGCTTCGAGTCGGATGACATTCTGTGAATGGCCTGAGCGATGTTTTCTATTGAGAGGGGGTCGAAGGGCAGGGCGGCATTGCCGGCCTGCTCCGGGAGAGAGGTGACATCTGAGCAGGCAACCGGCGCCCCCTCCTGCCATGCCTCGAATACCGGGCCGCTCGCAGCTTCGAACAGGGTGGGGACGACCACGAACTGCGCAAGCCGGTAGAGTGCCCGCAAGTCCTCAGGCGGCACTTGTCCGAGAAATTTTACAGAGTCTTCAAGATGAAGTTCGTTGATGCGCGATTCTATCTCCGGCCAGTGTCCGGGATACTTCCCGCCGGTACAGACCAGGGATATTTTAATGCCGTCCCGTGCCCGCACCATTGCTAATGCCTCAAGAAGCCTGATATGGTTCTTATGCTCCCAGGTCACAGCAGGATACAGGGCAAAGGGAAGATCCAGCGAATAGGTCTTATTCACCCTGTCCAGCTGTTCGGGTGAGGGTTGCTTATAAGCCTGGGTCGGGGGGGCCCAGGGGATCACCTGCACCTTGCTGGGAGAGATGTGGTATTTATCGATGACGTCCTGCTTGACCCAGTTCGATCCGACTACAACGGTATGGGCGAAGCGGCATCCGGCCGGGTACATGACCTCTCTGTATGCTATGGTCTGTGGGGTAAAGAACTTCGGGAAATGGAGATGCTGCAGGTCATGGGGGTTGAATATTGCCGGGATGGCACAGAGTACGAAATGCTGGAAAGGGAAGTGAATCACATCGCATCCCAGGCTTTCAAAGAAACCATCCGACACGGGGACTTCCGGCCACTGGGATACTGGTACGGGCGGGATCAGAAGGCCGTGCATGTATCGGTAGAGCGGGCCGATCTTGCAGGTATTTAAAAATTTAGCAAATGCGCGTGCGGGAGCTGTTTCATTGATTTTTATCCCTGGAGCGGTTACTCTCCTGAAATTTCTTCCCATATATGGTGCAAGCCAATCCGGGTTATCAGGGTGCGTGATCACGATATAGTCGATAGATCCGTCATCCAGCCTGCTTAATGCGCTGACCAACCCGATTAATACGCTTTCTACACCGCCGGAACCGGAATCCGGTATCACCTGGGCATAGATCGCCACTTTTAATGGTTCCTTATTCATTTCTCCTTGACCCTCGCAGGAATGCCAACTGCTGTTACGTTGTCAGGAATATCCGTTGCCACAACCGCTCCTGCGCCGATTATGGAGTTTTCGCCTATGGTGTGTTTCTCTATTGTGACTGAACTGGTACCTAAGTATGCCCCGTATTTGATTTCTGTGTATCCGGAAAGATGACAACCTGGTGAAAGGGTTACAAAGTCTTCAATAATACAATTATGACCGATTGTGCAGTTTAAATTAACGATTACATGTTTCTTAATCTCGATATTGACAGTCATGATTGTTCCGGCACAAATAATTGACCCTTCTCCGATTGTTGATGTTTCCTGGTCAAAATGAACAGATGGATGGATCAATACTGGGAACTTACAACCCAGTTCTTCTCCCTGCAAGACTGCCCGCTGTCGAATGCTGGGGTTGCCTATTGCAGCTATGGCAAATAGGTCTGGTAAATACTTTTTGATTTCTTTTAAACCAATGAGTGGTATTCCGTTAATTATCTGATAAGGAGGCGTTCCTCTATCATCGCCGTCCCAGAAGCCTATAATATTCCATAAAGGTTTATGTTGTTTATTTATGTCGTTTACAAGCCATGCCACTTCCCGTGCGAATCCTGAGCTGCCTAATATAACGAGGCTTGCAGAAGAATTATTGTTCATGGTGATAAATCATTCCTCCAATTTCCTCCTCGCAATGGATGAGAGATCTGATGATAGTAATTAATGTCGGGGGTATTATTAGCTGCTAAGAGAGTCTTCATGCAATTATCTTCTGATCCTCAATTACAGAGGATTTTTTTATCGTGATGCCGAGCACTGCCGCACCACGTATATCCTTCATTGACTCATAGCACTTCATAACCTTTGAGATATAGTAAGGATCCTTCACCGTCTCCCAGAGGCCCCGGGAAATCCATCGCTTCTCATACTCTTCGAAAAATCCCTCTTCGATCTCTCCGAATATCTCTGTGTTCACAATTTCATGTCCGGGCACCATGGAAAGGATCCGTTTGTCGATAGTCACCTGATCATAGTAACGCTGGAAGAAATATTTCCCGTTTTTCTGGTCGACATTCAGACCAAATACATTGTCATCCCTGAATTCCTCTTCGTATGTCCTTTTTATGGGGAATGTCAGTATCATTTTCCCGCCGGGCTTAAGTATTCTCCACATCTCTGCCATGGCGGCACTATCACCTAAGCCGTTTATATGCTCAATAACGCTTATAGATATAATATCATCGACAGAGTTATCTCTGTAAGGCAGATTTGTGGCATCGGCAATGTTTGCAGAGTATCTTGATCTTAGGCTGATATATTTTCTTATGTGTTCTATGTGATCGATCTCTCTCTTGTCAGGGTTTAAGTAGGTATATTTTAGATTATATCGATGAGCAATATAAAAACCAAATAAATAAGGCGAAGATATATCAATAATCTGCTTGGCATCAATATGATGGCCAACATTCCTTTTGCAATAATCAAACTCAAAATACCTAACACAGGAGACAGGGTTCAGAATCAACTGGAACGCATTGTTTCTATGGAACAATAATCTTAAGCCGAAGAGCCTTCCAAAGGAATCAAATTCTCGGCCCATTAAGTTTTTAGGTGTTGCAATATAATAATATAATGCTTTTAAAAATAAGAAGAATCGCATGTATACGGAGACTGTTACTTTGAACATAATAAAAGTTTTCTTGGAGAAGGGGATGATTCTGTGATTTCTATTTGATGGTAGTATTTTTTTAGAGCTTTTATGAAATTTTCAATAGTATACCATGTATATTGATCGCATATCCATTTGCTTACATGGATATCATCTGCAGGCACAAACTCTACGATGAGCCATTTCTCTGTGAATTCAGATAACTGTTTGGCAATAGCTTCAAATGATAAGTTTCTCTTGAATACAAGATGATGGGTCACGGCCAGTGCGAATACCATTTCTGCTCGGAGTCTGGTGGTCGCATCTTGGTACGAGTTTACTAATCCATGCGGAGGGGTCGGCCTACAGAAATCCAAGATAAGCGGGAGTATGCTGCAGTTCGTTTGTTTGGTATAATCATAGAGAGAGTTTATGCTTGATTCATCTATGTCAATAGATATTACTTCGATACCCTGTTGAATGGCGAGTTTTGAATACCAGCCCCTGTTGCATCCTATATCCAGTAATGTCCTGGGCTTTGTTTTTTGCAGCAGCGTATAGATCGTATTTATTCTGGTCGGCCATTCATTGCTCGGGGTGAGCGGATATTTATCCGACCCTTCATAATCCGTCCACTCAGTTTTATTTGTTGCGATTGTGATGGATCGAATCATTTTATCTAGTTCATAAAAGAACCCTTGGTCTAAGGTGTTGTTTTTTATTCTTGCCTTTCTATCTGCAAGAATAAAGCGTAGCTCATGTATTACTGGTATTCGCATGAACAGTAATCGTATGATATCATCATACAGAGGCGGATTTACTGTTTCAGACAGCAGCGTATGCGCAAGATCATTTCTGCCTGCAGACATCAAGTATAGTGGGCATAAGAACCATGCCCTGAACTCTATATATGGCCAGGTGGGTTGGGGTTGACTGTTAGTCGGTACAATGGAGCCCCAGTCGACAAAGAAAGGCCGTCCCGCATGAAAAAGAACGTTCCAAGGATGGGCATCTTTAATCGTCAAACCCAATTCAAGCAATTTCATACTGAGATTGCAAGTCATTATGGCTGCATCCTTCAGCATTTCAGAGCTCCACTCCATGCAGTAAGAGATATGGGGAATTCGTTTGTGCCTCAGCACTAATGGGTAATCATCAAGGGTATATTCTGTTACCTCAGCCGGAACCAAACCAGCTTCAAATAAAGAATGAATGTGTTCGTTGCTCGATAGATCGCGATAAAATTTATCATATCCTGTTCTTATGGCTCTAAATACTTCACCCTTCCACCAGAATACCTTCCCAGCGCCATCCACCATCGATGCAGGTTCGAAAATTATTTCATCTGTCGGAATATGATTCATTTTACCAGTTCCCATTTCTGTTGCAGGAGACATAAGGCTGTCTGTCTGGTGGTTATCCTTCCTGTGCCGTAAAAGTCTGCAGGTTCAATATCAAGGGTGGTTATGTTAGGAATATGGTCAACAAGGTCCTCGTTCACTAATATGGCCACATTGACAATGCATGGGCCTGGAGAGATATTAACGGGCCCAGTTATACATGAAACACATCCTTCCTGCTTCAGATTCTTGGGGATTCCACCTGTTGTGCGGGAGTCCAGAAAAAAAATCGGTCTATTCAATTGGTCATAGATGCCGACGAGAAAATTTACTCCTGATGGTGGATATTGGGAAGTATATCCTATCGTTATCTGCATTAAATCACCAGACTGGATAGAGGGGCTGCCTTTTGAGCTTGTTATTGAAAAGGATGTTACACGAACACGCCCGTCTCCTTTTCGATCAGTTCTCATGTCCAGGGGAATTTTTGTTTTTACCGTGGTATCCTGTATGTATTGATTTACGACATCCTCAGTGGCTCCACCAGTGATAAGAGTTCCATGATCGAATAAAAATGACCTCGTGCACAGAGAAATTACTGCCGCCAGATTATGGCTGACGAACAGGATGGTCCTTCCTTCCTTTGCCACGTCGCCCATCTTGCCCAGACATTTCTTCTGGAATGAGGCATCGCCGACCGCCAGTACCTCATCGACAAGCAATATTTCCGGCTCAAGATGTGCTGCAACGGCAAAGGCCAGACGTACGTACATGCCGCTGGAATAACGTTTCACGGGGGTGTCGAGGAATTTCTCGATCTCGCTGAAGGCGATGATCTCGTCAAACTTTCTATCGATCTCCTGTTTGCGCATGCCCAGGATCGTCCCGTTCAGGTAAATGTTCTCCCTGCCGGTCAGCTCGGGATGGAACCCCGTGCCGACCTCCAGAAGGCTTGATATCCGGCCGTTGAGTCTGATGTCCCCTGATGTGGGACTTGTAATCCTGCTCAGGATTTTTAAAAGGGTGCTCTTCCCGGCCCCATTCCTGCCGATAATACCCACGACCTCACCGGGAAGGATGGAGAAGTTGATGTCTTTCAATGCCCAGATGATATCTGATTTCGATTGATCTTCCTCGACCCTGGTCATTCTTCTGAGATTGATTAAATTGCGGACAGGTGCAAGGAACGCATCAGTGAGGGCCTCGCGGAATGTTTTATTGATCCGTTCACGTGAACCTATATGATATTGCTTCGATATATGCTGGACTTTGATAATCGGTTCGGGCACGTCAGCTCCTTAGCTAGAGCACATCTGCAAAGTACCGCTCAACCTGTTTGAAATACACAAGTCCCCCCAGAAACAGTGCAATACTCACCAGGGACGAGACGATGACTGTCTGGGTTGGGAAGGCACCGGTTCTCAAGAGCGCTGACCGGAATCCCTCAATAATACCTACCATGGGATTCAATGCGTAATAGATGCGATATCTCTCAGGTATCAGGGAGGAGGGATAAACGATAGGGGAGGCAAACATCCACAGCTGCACGAGGAACGGTATCGTATATTGGATGTCCCGATACTTTGCATTCAGAGCAGCCAAGATCATTCCGACACCGCTGGCGGTAAGGATCAGGAGCAGTACAAGGAAGGGTAAGTATATGGAGGAGATGGAGGGATAGATGTGAAAGTAACACATCATAAGGATCAACACGAAGAACGCTATGCAGAAATCCAGGAGCCCTGCGAGCACGGGGATAAGGGGGATAATAATCCGGGGAAAATAAATCTTGGAGATGAGATTGCCCTCCCCGACAATACTGTTCCCTGATTGGCTCAGGGCCTGGGAAAAATATGCCCAGACAACCATTGCCGAATAGTTGAAGATGGGGTATGGGATACCGTCGGATGGGATCTTAGCGAGTTTTCCGAAAAAAAGGGTAAAAACCACCATCATGAAGAAGGGCTGGATGACAGCCCAAAGGCCCCCGAGAACCGTTTGCTTATATTTAACCTTAATATTCCTTTTGATCATGAAGAAGAGCAGGTCCCTGTAATGACTGATCTCCCTCAAGTCGACGTACTGGAAACCCTCCGGGGGTTTGATATGGATATGGGGCTTCTGTGATAAGAAGGTATTCATGCGTGTTATCTCAATACAGCTCCGCCTACCCGGGTGTTACCGGGGTGGAAGAGAATATTTCAGACTATGCCGTGACATGCCGCAGTGTATTATCTGCATGTATTGGATGAGATACATAGCATCTTCATCCGTTATTTTCCATGATGAGCTGATTGTAGCTGGTAATAAATCCCTTTGCAATTGATCCCCAGGCAATGGAACTTCTCATTTCCTGACTTTTTTTATCAAGTGCAGAAAAAGGAATTGCCCCTGAGAGCGCCTGGATAATCTTCATGGCAAGGTCTTGAGTGTCTCTGGGTTTGAAAAGGAACCCGTCTTCCCCTTCCCTTACCAGAGGCCTATTGGCATTAATATCGGTCACTACAGGGGTCAATCGTGCTGCGATAGCCTCCAGCAGTGCTGGGGATGTGCCATCGGCAACAGATGAGGAGACATATACTGATGCCTGCTTCATCAAGCCAGGTATCTGATCCGACGGAACATGACCGAGGAACGCAATGGGTTCAGAGACACCGATTTCATGTGCAAGCGTTTTGAGATGTGTCTCCTGCGATCCTGTGCCTGCAATGACAAATCGCGCATCCGGGATTTCTTTCATGACGAGGGGAACACTTCGAATTAATGTCTCGACATCATAGACGGGTTCAAGACTTCGGGTATAGACAACGGTCTTTGAACTTCGATCGGGCATAATGTTAAAAAACAGTTCATCAACACCCATGGGGATGATCTCTGAGTCCGTGAGTATCTTCCTGCTCCTCATGCTTGGGGAAACGATGATTGTCTTGCCGGAGAGCTTAACTGCGAGATCAAAGAGTGAGCGTATAGGTTGTTTATCGCTTATGCGAAGATCCAAGCCATGTGCCGTATTAATGACTGGTATATGTGTTAGTCGGCCTGCTATGGCAGCGATCAGGCCTGTTGGAACTATCCAATTGCCGTGGATCACATCGGGTTTATGTGTTGAGATAAGCCTGAGTGCCTTAATCAGCCCGGACACCATGTAGACGGCCATGGGTATCACGGGGATTGAATCCATCTGGTTCAACTGTTTGTTGTTGCTTGGAAACCAGAAGCGATAGACCTTAATGCCGCCGTCCTCTTCGAAATAGGCGCTCTCCTTAAGAATCCTCGGGGTGAGAACCAGAACTTCCAGTTCATTTTTTATCAGCTCGAGGCAGAGCTTTCGGATAAAAATACCCCGCTGTGAACCGGAAAAATCAGGATAGGATGTTGTTACCAGAAGCACTTTCATGGGAGATGTCCTATACCAATTCGGGGTGTAAGCACAAGGGGGCAGCTTCAAGCAATGTGTCATTGCAAATCAGAATTCTATGGATGGCAAGTTTCATGGGAAAAGGAGATTATTCATGAAGCTCCTCGCAGCAAGCTTAAGCGGTTTGTTGGGAATATTTTTCCTTCCCTTTCTTAGTAATGCTGTATGACAAACATACTAAACATGTTGACAATAGCTTGCATGGGGTGAGATAATACCATAAGATATGTTGTGTTGTTTTCATAGGTAATGCAGCGGCATACATGGGATTGGTTTTCCCAGTATTTATCGGCCTTACGTTTCTTTTGACAGTGATTCTCCATCACGAGATCGAGGCTTACTGCTGGATTGGTTTGAATAGGTCAGATCCACTACGGTAAAGGCAGGTCTAAAGATTGGTATGGAACCTTTATTGTCAGGCATCAAGATCCTCGATTTCACCTATCTCCTCCCAGGGCCTTTTGCCACCATGATCCTTTCTGACCTCGGGGCTGAAGTGCTCCGTGTGGAGTCGCACACAAGGATGGACATGGCCCGTCTCGCACCGCCTTATGTGGATAAGGACGGTACGATTTCGTGTATGCACGCCTACCTCAACCGGAACAAGAGGTCCATCGCGCTTGATCTCAAGTTTAAGGAGAGCATTGCACTCATCAAGCGTCTCATCGCAGAAAAGGGCTATGATATCGTAATCGAGCAGTTCCGGCCGGGTGCCATGGGGCGTCTCGGACTCTCTTATGAGATATTGTCTGGAATTAATCCCGGTTTGATTTACTGCTCCATTACCGGGTACGGTCAGACCGGACCGATGCGCGACAGGGCCGGTCACGACATCAACTACCTCGCCCTGTCAGGCGTTATGAGCTATTCCGGGACAAAGGATGGCGGGCCCGGCCTCATGGGGATCCAGGTGGCGGATGTGGGCTCTGGATCAAATAATGCGGCGATCGGCCTATTGGCTGCCATTGTCCACCGGATGAAGACAGGCAAGGGCCAGTACATAGATGTATCCATGACCGACGGCGTGTTCCCGTATCATGTGGTAAGCGGTTTGGGAAGCCTTGTGGGCGGACCCGAACCGGGTTATGAGACCGAGATCCTCAATGGTGGATCGCTCTATGGTTTTTACGAAACGTGAGACGGAAAGTATCTTTCCTTCGGTGGTCTCGAACCGCAGTTCCTCAGTGCATTCCTGAATGCCTTGGGGCTTTCCGAGTATATACACAGGCTCATGGAGCCTGACTTAACCGAAGAGCTGAGGCGGCAGGTATCTGATGTCATCCGTTCACAAGATCTCTCACACTGGCAAAGCGTGTTCAAGGATGTGGATGCCTGTGTTGAACCGGTGCTCACGGTCCTGGAGGCCGCATCGAGCGAGCATGCCAAGGCACGCGAGCTCGTTGTCGAGGTGCCCGGGCCTGATGGAGTCCCCATCAGGCAGATCGCCTACCCCGTAAGGTTTTCAAACTACAGACCCGAGTACCTGCGCGCAGGACCTGCCCTGGGGCAGGATACGCGAGATGTCTTGAATGCACTCGGTCTGTCCGAGGCTGAAATAACGGATTTGAAATCAAAGGGAATCATTAACGGTGCGTAGAATACCGTGAAAGGGGGAAGTAAGGTATGGTTGGTATCACAGCGTATGGAGGATACATACCTCGCTATCGCTTAAGCAGGATGCTTATCATTCAGAACATGGCGTGGTATTTCCCGGTGATCATGGCTGTAGCGGGCGGGGAAAAGGCGATTGCCAACTGGGATGAGGATGCCGTCAGCATGGCCGTGGCTGCAGCCTATGACTGTATGGCGGGTAAGGACCGGAAAAAGCTGGACGGCATCTACCTCGCATCAACAACGCTGCCCTTTGCCGACAGGCTCAACGCAGGTATTGTCGCAGCAGCACTGAATGCGCAGGAAAACGGGGTGGCGAATGCAGACTTCAGCTCATGCCTCAAGGCAGGAACTACTGCAGCCATGGCAGCCGTCAATGCGGTTCAGACAGGAGACAAGAACAATATACTCGTAGTGGCCACTGACCAGCGCAGGACCAAGATGGCCACCATGCTGGAGATGTTCTATGGTGACGGTGCGGCAGCCCTGCTCTTCGGCAACAAGGACGTGATCGCGGAGTTCAAGGGCAGTTACTCCATAAGCTGCGACTTTACTGACCACTATAAAGGCTATGGCAAGGAATTCGATTATGGCTGGGAAGAACGCTGGGTCAGGGATGAGGGTTACGGCAAGATCATCCCTGAGGCCATCAAGGGGTTCTTCAAGAAAACGGGTATGTCCATGGCGGATATCGCCAAGGTTATATACCCATGCTACTTCACGGGAACGCATAAATCGATAGCCAAGGGCCTTGGCATAGATCCCTCAAAGCTCCAGGATAACCTCCACGGAATCTGCGGAGATACGGGCACGGCACATCCGCTTGTCATGTTCGCTGCTGCCCTCGAAGATGCCAAGCCCGGCGACAGGTTGCTGCTTGCGAGCTTCGGTCAGGGCTGTGATGTGCTCTGTTTCGAGGCAACCGACAAAATCAGGAGCTACAAGCCCGCCAAGGGTATCAAGGGACACCTTGCCGCCAAGGTCGACTTTACCAATTACCTGAAATTCACCAAGTTCAGAGACCTCATAACAGCAGACCTCGGCATCAGGGGTGAGGCAAACCCCAACACCTCCCTGACAGCGCTGTGGCGGAAGAAGAAGATGATTCTGGGGTTTATGGGACTCAAGTGCACCAAGTGCGGCACACCCCAGTTCCCGCCCATGCCTATGTGTGTGAACCCGGCCTGCCATGCAGCGGGACAGTTCGTTGACTATGAATTTGCAATCAAGCCGGGGAAGGTGGAGATGTTCACGGGTGACCTGCTCTCTCCTTCGGTTGATCCGCCTGCCGTCTATGGCATGGTCTCTTTCGAGGGTGGCGGAAGGGCCTTTGTGGATTTCACCGATTGTGACATAAACCAGGTAAAGGTGGGCATGCCTATAAAGATGTCCTTCAGGCGTAGATCAAAGGATCAGATGAGGGGCTTTACGGGATATTTCTGGAAGGCCGTGCCCCAGGTGGCGGGTTAAGGAGGTGAGCCATGGCAAGTGGAATAAGAGATAAAGTAGCCATTTTGGGTATGGGGTGCACGAAGTTCGGTGAGCGGTGGAACGACAGCCCTGAAGACCTGATGGTAGAGGCATTCCAGGAATGCATCGCCGATGCCGGCATTGAGAAGAAGGAGATCCAGGCTGCGTGGATGGGGGTGTGTTTCGATGAAATAAATGTAGGAAAGAGCGCGCTATCTGCATCGCTCGCCCTGCGTTTACCCAACATAGCCGTAACCCGTGTCGAGAACTTCTGTGCAAGCGGCACGGAATCCTTCAGGGGGGCGGTCTATGCAGTTGCCTCCGGAGCCTGCGATATCGCCCTGGCCCTTGGCGTGGAGAAGCTCAAGGATATCGGTTATGGTGGTCTGCCGGAGTTCAGCTCGGCACTCGGCATCGCCAACTCGCTCTGGTTCCCGAACCTTACGGCACCGGGCGGGTTTGCCCTGCTGGCCACTGGTTATGCAGCAAAATATGGCATTGATATTCAAGAAGTAAAGAAGGCAATGGCCCATGTCTCAGTCAAGAGCCATGCCAATGGCGCAATGAATCCCAAGGCCCATCTACGAAGACCGGTCACCGAAGAGCAGGTCTTGCTCTCACCCATGATCGCGTTCCCTTTGGGGCTTTTTGACTGCTGCGGCGTGAGTGACGGTGCAGCCTGTGCCATTGTGACCACACCCGAGATCGCCAAATCCCTCGGCAAAAAGGACATCATCTCGGTCAAAGCGCTCCAGCTGGCGCTCAGCAATGGAACCGAGTTGTGTTTCAACGACTGGGACGGCGCCCACTTTGTGACCACCACAAAGGCGAGTAAGGCAGCCTACGATGAGGCCGGTATCAAGAATCCCAGGGAGGAGATCAACATGATGGAGGTGCACGACTGCTTCTCCATCACCGAGCTCGTTACCATGGAAGACCTCCACATCTCCGAGCGGGGCAAGGCGCCCAAGGATATCATGGACGGCTTCTTCGACCGTGATGGCAAGATCCCTTGCCAGATCGACGGCGGTCTCAAGTGCTTCGGCCACCCTATCGGTGCATCCGGCTTAAGGATGCTCTATGAGATGTATCTCCAGCTTTTAGGCCGCGCAGAACAGAGGCAGCTCAAAAACCCGAGATATGGCCTTACCCACAATCTCGGAGGTTTCCCCATGATGAATATCTGCAGCATTGCCATTGTCGGCAGATATGGAAATTAGGAGGTTAAGCCATGGCAGATCATTCCAAGGTAGGGAAAGAATATGCTGTAGTCCAGTGGGAAGTTGAGCGCGGGAAGATACGGGAACTCGTGAGGGCCATAGGTGACCCTGATCCCATTTATGTCAGCAAGGATGCCGCCATAAAGGAAGGATACAAGGACTCTCCGGTGCCGCCCACGTTCCTCACCGTGCCCATGATGTGGTCCTCATCCATGCCGGTGGTCATCACGGACCTGGCCATCAACTTTGCTATGTTGTTGCATGGAGAGGAAGAATATGAATACTACCAGGAGATCTATCCCGGCGATGTCATCACTGCATCGCCCAAGGTGGCGGCCATCGAGGAGAAGACCAGCAAGTCAGGAAAGAAGATGGACATGGTGACTATCGAGCTTCTCTATGTAAATCAACGGGGCGAGAAGGTTGCAAAGGCCAAGTCGCTCCTCGTTGAGAGAAAGTAGGAGGACTCTATGGCGAAACAGATTTACTTTGAAGATATCGTAATCGGTACAGAGATGCCCAAGCTCGTCAAGAGCCCCCTGCAAAAGCTCAATCATGTCATCTATGCAGGGGCCTCAGGTGATTTCAACCCGCTGCACACGGATGATGATTTTGCAAAGGCAGTGGGGATGAAGGATGGGATGATCACCCATGGCATGCTTGTCATGGGATTTGTCGGGCAGGCTGTCACGAACTGGATACCCAAGAAAAATCTCAAACGTTTCGGGGTGAGGTTTGCCGGTATGACCAAGCCGGGCAACACCATCACCGTTACCGGAAAGGTTATAGACAAAAAGAGCCAAGGTGGTGTTAACCTTATTACCTGCGAGGTCACGGCTGTAGATGAGACAGGGGATGTGAAGGTAACGGGGAGTTTTGACGCGGCCCTTCCGACAAAGGGCTGATTTCAAGCATACTTCAGGAGGATAAAGATATGGCGAAGATCGATTTTTCTGGAAGGGTGGCAATAGTGACCGGCGCCGGCGCAGGCCTGGGGAGGCAGTATGCCCTTGAGCTTGCGAAACGTGGTGCCAAGATCGTGGTGAACGACCTCGGGGGCAGCCGTGACGGTGTGGGTCATAGCGATGCTGCGGCGAACAAGGTTGTGGATGAGATCAAGGCTTTTGGCGGCCAGGCTGTTCCGAACTATGACAACGTCGCCACTGCCCAGGGTGGTGAGAGTATCACCAAGACCGCCGTGGAGGCCTTCGGCAAGGTGGACATTCTCATCAACAACGCAGGGATCTTAAGGGACAAAACCTTCAACAAGATGGAAGAGGAGAATTGGGATACGGTCATGGCCGTACATTTAAGGGGTGCTTACAGCGTGTCCAAGCCGGCCTTCGTGAATATGAGAGAGAACGGTTATGGCAGGATCATCATGACCACATCGGGTGCAGGCCTGTTCGGCAACTTCGGGCAGAGTAACTACGCTTCCGCCAAGATGGGACTTGTCGGGCTCACCAACGTGCTCAAGCTTGAAGGTGCCAAGTACAATATCAAGACCAATGTGATAGTCCCTGTGGCCGCTTCCCGCCTTACCGAGGATGTCCTGTCTCCGCAGCTCTTTGAAAAGATGAAACCCGATTTCATTACACCGGCGGTGCTCTATATGTGTTCGGAAATGTGCCAGGACTCAGGTATGATCATCAATGCAACGCTGGGCTACTACAGCCGCTCTGCCGTGATGACCGGCCCCGGGGTTTTCCTCTCCGACGGCCATAGGGTACCGGAGCCCGAAGAGATCATGGAGGCCTGGAGCAAGATCAAGAGCCTTGAGAACCCGAAATATTTCGATCAGCTTCCGGAGATGTTCGGCGTCCTGGGGCCGCTGCTTCAGTAGATACTATTTATATGGATTGAGGATTTTCTCTTAAAAAAGGGACCCCTCACCCCAACCCTCTCCCCATAAAAGATGGGGAGAGGGGATGAAAGCACCAGGAAACAACCAGAAAGATACCCCGCTCTATCTTCCGAGGCTGTTTCGTAATAATCCGAGGGCAGCATATTCCATTTCTAAATCAAAGATGATATCGAGGAGGCAAGGAAGAGGCGACGCAGGTGTACTTTAATCGTACGTCGAGGAGCCGATGACGAAGCCGATAAAGATAGCGCTCTGATTGAGAATTGGAATAACAGGCTATATGCGCTGTTATCCCTAGATGAAACTTGTCACAAACTATGCGATTCAGGCTCCCCTCTCCACCTTCCAGGGGGAGTGACTCGGGGCATCCATGCCCCTCACCCTAAAAGGGCGAACGTAAAGTACGTCCATTTCTGCTGTCCTGCAGAAATGTGACTCGGGGCATCCATGTCCCTCGCCCTAAAGGGCGAACGTAAAGTACTTCCATTTCTGCTGTCCTGCAGAAATGTGGGCCGGGGTGAGGGGGACACTATTTCTAATCAACTTCGTATATGAGAAATTATTCCGTACGGATCGGTTATTAAGAACGGCCCGTACGGAGGAACCATACTTCGTATTCTCGGGCAGGAAAAGGGCGCATGACGCCTCTTCTACGGCTCCAACCGTAATGACATAACGAGAGTTCCTGGAAAGTTTCTTTTTCATCCCTGCCTCAGCAGGGATTTTTTCTCCATTCGTGCCATTGATCTCCATGATCGACGGGGTATGCGAATGGCCGCGAAAGAGGATCTTATATGGCAGGATCGCCTTTATGTCTATGAGGGGGTGGTTATCCGTGATGGGCCAGCTTGTCGCGGCGGGCCAGTTAAAAGGTGCGGAATGGGCAAAGCATATCTCTCCCAAGGTGATGGTGTAAGGCATCTCTGAAAGGAAGGAGAGGATCTCGGGAGAGATGCTGTTTGCATGTTGGCCCATGTGATTGGTCAGGATGGCATATTCATTGTTGCCCTTGACTGACCTTACATTGTGCTCTTTCAGGATCGCCACGGCATCTTCCAGTGCAAGTGGGGCCAGCGAATCGCAGATATCGCCAAGATGGATGATGCTCTCAGCCCCAAGATCTTCAAGCATAAGGATCGCATCATTGAGGAGATCGTTCCTGCCGTGGCTGTCCGCAATGAGCCCGATGGGTCCGTTTATGTCGGTGTTCCATTCGGTCAGGCATAGAGGAAAGCCATTATGTTTGCAAGGGGAATGCTGGACCATCCTACGAGTGCCTTGACAGGGCGACCCCGCTCAGTGTATTAAAGGTTAAAGTGAAGCTTTAATATATACCTTCCTAAGGGGGACACATATGCCCGATTATGATGCGGTTGTCATCGGGGCAGGCAACGGCGGTTTGACAGCGGCACTCACCCTTGCCAAGGCTGGTCGTAAGGTTCTTCTCCTTGAAAGGCACAATGTTCCGGGCGGGTGCGCCACGAGCTTCGTCCGGGGTCGGTTCGAGTTCGAGGTAGCCCTCCACCAGCTCAGCGGTATGGGCTCTGCAGAAAAGCCCGGGCCCTTGAGATCGATCCTTGGGGAGATGGGAGTCCTGGAAAAGCTCGAATTCGTGGAGATAGAAAACCTCTATAGGGTTGTCTTTCCGGGCACCTTTGACATCACCCTGAAGACCGATCGTGAAGAAATAATCAAGGAGCTCGCCAAGAGGTTTCCCAAGGAGGGCGATGCCATCGGGAGGTTCTTTGATTTTCTCTATGAATTCAGCATGCAGCTCATACAAGGGCTCTTTTTCCACGACCCGAATATCTCGAAAGAGAAATACCCTCTCTATTTCAAGTATGCACTCAAGAACACCCAGGACGTCCTGGATGAATACCTTGAGAACCCCATGCTGAAAGCGATTCTAAGCGTTTATTGGGGGTATGCTCGGAGTCCCTCCCAGCAAGTTGCCCTTTGGCGAATTCGCCATCATGCTGTTCGCCTATATCGAATTCAAGCCCTACCATCTGAAGGGCGGCTCCCAGGCGCTCTCCAATGCCCTGCTCGATGGGTTCCTGCAGGCAGGGGGAGAGGTGCGCTTTAACTGCGGGGCTAAAAAGATCCTGGTCAAGAACGGCATGGTCACCGGAGTCATGACTGAGGATGGGGACATTGTTACTGCGAATTATGTGGTCTCCAATGCGAGCACGATAAGCACCTTTGCCGAGCTCATAGACCGGGAAGAAGTCCCGAGCAGCCAGATGGAGATGATGAAGAGCTACACCATCGGACCCTCGGCATTCACGGTCTATGCCGGCCTCGATTGCGACCCTGGCGAGCTCGGTATTCACGAGACAACGAACTTCATCACCACCACTTTGGATATGGACAGGGCCTTCGCCACATGGAATACCATGGAAAAACAAGGGTGGGCTCTGCTCACCTGCTATGACGTATCTGATCCCGACTTCTCACCCCCGGGCACCTGCCAGGCAGCCATTGTTGCACTCCAGTATGCTGAACCTTGGTACCAGGTCCCGCCTCACCAGTACGCAGACGCCAAGTATCGTTATGCCGAAGGCCTTCTTGAGTTGACAGAGAGGGTATTCCCCGGTTTTGGCAGTCACATCGAGGAGGCGGAGGCCGCTACGCCCTTGACCCATATGCGCTATCTCGGCCATCCCGGGGGGGCTATCTACGGTTTCGATCAGTTCGCCAAGGATTCCACCCTCTTCATTACAAGCAAATCCCCCATCAAAGGGCTCTACCTTGCGGGCGCCTGGGTGGGGAGCGGAGGTTTCCAGCCGACCCTGACATCAGGCAGGTCTGCTGCACGTTCTATCCTCAAAGACATGAGAAAACAGTAAAGGGGAGGCTGTCATGGCATTGAAGGATGTATTGAAAGACATCGAAGGATACCAGGATATCCGGCACGATATAGAGATCCTCAAGAAATACGGGACCGATTATACTTCCCAGAAAGGTGTAGTGGAACGGATCATCGAGGGCCTTCACCCCAAAAGGATACGGATAAGGGTCTCGGAGATATGGCAGGAAACGAAATCCACCAAGACGTTACGGTTTGTTGCAAAAGACGGCTTTCTTCCTCCCTTCCAGGCCGGCCAGTACATCAACATATTCGTGGATACAGGAGGTATTCGTACAAGCAGAGCCTACAGCATCTCCTCCTCGCCGACCCAGCTCGGATATTATGATATCACTATACGCAGTGTTGAAGATGGTTTCGTCTCGAGCTATTTCCTTGATGAGGTCAGGGTCGGCGATGAGACTCGAAAGCACATCGCCATCAGGATATTTCTGCCACAATCCTCTATTCCACGGGGAAGACCTCGTGTTCCTTGCCGGGGGCAGCGGCATCACCCCCTTCATGAGCATGATCAGGGATGTGGCCGCAGATCGGGGGCTTTTACGAAGGATCCACCTCATCTACGGGAGCCAGTACCCTGAAGATGTGATCTTTCATGATGAGCTCAAGGAGATAACAGAACGACATAAGAACATCTCTCTCAGCTTGGTTATCTCAAACCCACCGAAAGGATATGTCGGGCTTACGGGTTTCATCACCGCTGAGCTCATAAAGGATGTGATCAAAGATATCTCATCGAAGACATTCTATATCTGCGGGCCTGAGGTGATGTATGACTTTTGTCTGAAGGAGCTGGCCAAGCTCGGCATCCGGAAAAGGAGTATCCGCACCGAGGTCTACGGACCACCCAAGGATGTGACTATGCAGCCCGGCTGGCCGGAGGGAATCAAGCCGGATACACTCTTCACGATCAGGCTGAAGGGTGGCAAGACAATTGAGGCAAAGGCATCAGAGCCGCTTATGATCTCACTGGAAAGGAATGGGATTACAATACCTGCGCTCTGCAGATCTGGCGAATGCAGCCTGTGCCGCACCAAGATGCTTGTCGGAAAGGTATTTCAGCCTGAGGGTGTCAAGCTGAGGAAATCCGATAGGACCTTCGGTTATATCCACCCGTGCATGGCCTATCCCCTGTCTGACCTGGATATCCTTCTATGATTTATCTGTAATATTCAAAACACCGGTGTTTCAGTATTGAGCGGCTTGAGTGATCCGGCCGCTCTTATGTTTTTAAGTCAGACTCATTGCCTTCCATAATGTTTTCTCTGAACTAAGGCAGCCTTGATTTGTATGGGACTATGAGATAATGATGAAAGATCTGCGATGTGGTGGCCATTCTTCGATAAAATCATAACGGCTTATTCACCACTAATGGCGGAGCTTTGTCAAATTAACCGGAGGTTATTTTCTTATGCAGTTCATTGACCTGCAGTACCAGCAGAAACGGATCCATGGGAAGATCATGGAGAACATATCAAGTGTGCTCAAACATGGCCAGTATATCATGGGGCCAGAGATAAAGGAGCTTGAAAAGAAACTCGGAGGTTTTGCGGTGACGAAGACATGCCGTTGCTTGCGCATCCGGTACCGATGCCCTTCTCATGGCACTGATGGCTTATGATGTTGGCCCTGGTGATGCCATATTCACTACGCCGTTCACCTTTGTAGCCACTGCAGAGGTCATCTCATTGCTTGGTGCAACGCCCGTATTCGTGGACATAGAACCGGATACCTACAATATTGATCCTGATAAGCTTGATGATGCAATATCAGCCCTTGAATCACGTAATTCTAAGCGGCATCCCTTACCAAAAGGAGTTCGAGAAGCTCACACCCAAAGGGATTATAGCAGTTGACCTTTTCGGCCAGCCCGCAGATTACAAGCGCATCAATGCCATCGCGCACAACAGGGGAATGTTCGTCATTGAAGATGCGGCCCAGTCATTCGGGGCTGAATATCATGGGTCCAAGGCATGCTCCTTGGCCGATGTCGCTGCCACCTCATTCTTTCCTGCAAAACCTCTGGGTTGTTATGGAGACGGAGGGATGGTCTTCACCAATAATGACGAACTTGCCTCAAAGCTTGATTCCATTCGGGTCCACGGCAAGGGATCGGATAAGTATGACAACATCAGGATCGGGATCAATGGGAGGTGTGATACCCTCCAGGCAGCGATCCTGCTTGCAAAGTTCGAAATCTTCCCCGAAGAGATCGAATTGCGGCAGGAGGTGGCACTCAGGTATAACAGCATGTTCAGCGCTTCAAATAAGCTCACATGCCCAAAGGTCAGGCCGGGGCATAAAAGCGTGTGGGCCCAGTATTCCATGGTATCCGAACAGAGAGAGACAATCCTTGATGCCCTGAAGAAAGAGAAGATACCAAGCGCCATCTATTACCCGAAGCCCCTTCATGTGCAGACTGCCTATTCCTATCTCGGGTATGAATCCGGCTCGTTCTCCGCCTCAGAGAAGGCGGCTGGAACAATATTCTCTCTGCCCATGCATCCGTACCTTTCAGAGCAGGATCAGATATACATCACTAATGTGATCATCAAGGTGTTAGATTTAGTTTAAAGTGTTAAGTGTTAAGTTTTAAGAATACTTAATCATGGCGTATCATTCCTGATTCTAAGAGAGATGAACTGAAAAAAGAGCTCATTGAGATCTCTTCCATGCTACAATCACTTATAAGATCCTTGAGGCGCACCACCAAAATGAGACAAAAGCTTAACTTCAAACTTAAAACCTAAAACTTAAAACTGCGTAATGAACAAGGAGATTCCATTGAAGAGCACTGATGTAAAAGTAGCAGTCGTCGGTTCCGGATACTGGGGCAAGAACCTGGTAAGAAACTATGCAGAGTTAGGTGCGCTCTATGGAGTCTGCGACAGCAACGAGCAGTCGCTTAATGGGTTTAAGCAGAAGTATCCACAAATGAAATTTACCACAAACTACTTGGACCTCCTCAACGATGATGCATTGAGGGGTATTGTTATAGCCACCCCGGCAGAGACACACTTCACCCTCGCGCGGGAGGCTCTGCTCTCAGGCAAGGATGTCTTTGTGGAGAAGCCCTTGTCCCTCAATGTCGATGAGGCAGAAGAGCTAAAAAAGATTGCGGAAAAGAAATCTCTTATCCTCATGGTCGGCCATCTGCTCCAATACCACAGCGCATTCATCAAGTTGAAGGAGCTCATACGGGACGGCCAACTGGGAAGGATCCACTATATCTATTCCAACCGGCTCAGCTTCGGCAAGATCCGCCGTGAGGAGGATATCCTGTGGAGCTTTGCCCCGCATGATATCTCCATGATACTCACCCTAGCCCAGGAAGAACCGGAATACGTTATGGCAACCGGTGGCAATTATCTGCACAAGAAGATTGCTGATGTAACCACCACCCATCTGGAGTTTCCCAGCGGGCTTAAGGCACATGTGTTCGTTTCATGGCTCCATCCCTTCAAGGAGCAGATGCTCGTGGTGGTCGGTGAGAAGAACATGGCCGTTTTCAGGGACACTGCCCCATGGGGTGAGAAGCTCCTTCTCTATCCTCACAACATCCAGTGGCACGACGGTGTCCCCATACCTGACAAGAAGGATGAGATAAAGGTAGCAGTTGAAGAGAGCGAGCCCCTTAAGGCCGAATGCCTCCATTTCATTGAATGCATCAAAGACAGGAAGAACCGGTGACAGATGCACAGGAAGGTATCGAGGTACTTAAAATCCTCAAGGCCGGCCAGGATTCATTAAACAGCAATGGTAAAAAGATCTTTCTAAAGGATGCCTTCAAGCAGCCCCATGATTACACCGTGCACGAATCAAGCTACGTAGATGAAGATGTAATCATCGGGACAGGGACAAAGATCTGGCACTTCAGCCATATCCTGAAGGGTTCGCATATCGGTAAGGGATGCAGCATCGGGCAGAATGTGGTGATAGGCCCGGATGTGAACATCGGGAACGGCTGCAAGATTCAAAACAATGTCTCCATCTATAAAGGTGTTACCCTCGAAGATAATGTATTCTGCGGACCTTCCATGGTATTTACCAATGTGTTCAACCCCAGGGCACATATCCCGAGGATGGATGAGCTGAGACCCACCCTGGTGAAAAAGGGTTCAACCATCGGGGCAAACACCACCATCATCTGCGGGTATACCATTGGTGAGTATGCATTCATCGGTGCCGGTGCCACAGTAACCCGCGGAGCACCTGACCATGCACTTATGGTGGGCAACCCTGCCAAGCAGATCGGCTGGATGTGCGAGTGCGGCAACAGGCTTGATGGAAACTTGAGATGCTCCCATTGCGGAAAGTCATACAAAAAATCAGCTAAAGGCTTAAAGCTTAAATCTTAAATAAAGATCATAGTGAGTACTTGAAGCCGGCTTGACAGTGTTCAGACCTGCTTATATAATTCAATATAAGGATAACGGAAGAACTCTATGATAACAGATAGGTTGCTGAAGCTTTTGAAAAATAAACTTATCTCTGAAGAAAAAGTGTGTTTTGCATATCTGTTCGGCTCACAAGCACGGCAAGATGCCGGAAAACTGAGTGATATCGACATCGCTATCTATCTGGATCATGGTATAGATGGTTTTCGCTACCGGCTGTACTTGATGGAGGCAATTATGAAGACCATCAAAAACGATAAAGTTGATATTATCATACTGAATAACGCCACACTTCTCATATGTCATCAGGTTGTGAAGGATGGTGTTGTTTTAAAGGATGACAAAAGACAGAGACTTGATTTTGAAACACAGGTGTTATGGGAGTATCATGACACCGAGTATCTCAGGAATACACAACTGTCTTATATGAGAGAGCATCTCAGGGCAGGAACGTACTTTGGTTAGAGAAGAACTGATCACGGCGAGGCTCAAAAGGCTTCACGACTATTTGCAGACCCTTAAGACAATTCAGAAATATGACATTGAGCGTTTCAAGAATGATGTGTTTGTCCGTGCTACAGCCGAGCGTTATCTCCATCTTTCTATTGAATGTCTTCTTGACATAGGAAACCATAATATTATATCGGACCAAGGATTCCGTAAACCCGATACCTATGCTGAAATATTCGAAATACTTGTTGAGAACAAGGTTATTTCTAAAAAAATGTTTCAGGGGCTTGAAGGAATGACTGCTTTCCGCAACGTCCTTGTTCATGATTATCTGCAGATCGATGCAGACAAAGTATATGCTATTCTCTGTGAGAAACTCTCACATATTGAGAAATTAGGTGTTGTTTTCGGCCGATATCTCGGCCCTTGATTGAGTTTTCTGGGGCACCTCCATGGTCTTCACCAATGTTTCCAACCCCAGGGCACATATCCCGAGGATGGATGAGCTGAGGCCCACCCTGGTGAAGAAGGGGGCAACCATAGGGGCAGACGCTACCATCGTGTGCGGGTATACCATTGGTGAGTATGCACCATCGGTGCCGGTGCCACAGTAACCCGCGGAGCCCCTGATCATGCCCTCATGGTGGGCAACCCGGCCAAACAGAACGGCTGGATGTGCGAGTGCGGCACCAGGCTGGATGAAAATCTGGGATGCCCCCACTGCGGGAAATCGTATGAGGAAAAGGATCAGGGGTTGGGATTGCGATCTTGAGAGATATTACCTGGGACCCAGCTTCTGCTTTATAGTTCAATAAGTAATTTAATTTTGCAATAAAAAGGAATATTCCATGCAGGATAAACAAAACGATGTAATCTATGGGGATGAGATTGATCTCAGAGAGATGTTAACAACTATCTGGGAAAGGAAATGGCTTATTGCTGGAATCACTTTTACATGTGTACTCTTTGCCGCTCTGTATTCTATACTATCAACCAAAAATATATAAAATATTTATGGTGATCGAGCCAGGAATAATCGATGTCACAGCCGATGGGAAATATAATTACCTGGACACACCTGAAAATATCAAAGGCAAGATAGAAAGCAATGCCTATCTTCCGCGCATTCTCAGGGCCTTGCACCTGGCTCCTGAAGATATGGATTTTGATTTTACGGTAGGAATTCCAAAGAGTGCTAATGTCCTTGTTGTATCATCAGAATTCCAGAAAAATAAAACCGACTTCGGACTTCAAATATTGCGACAGCTCCTTGTAGAGATGCAATATGATTATGCCAGAGAAGTTGGGAGGAAAAAGGACGAATACCGGAAACAGATATTGATGAAAAAGAATCAGATCAATGAGATCGAGGTGCAGCGGAAAGACCTGGATCAACAAATCGGTATTAAACAAGGCTTGATCAAAGAGAAGAAGGAACAGATAAAATTGTTGAACTCGAGGCTTTCTATCGGTGAACAAAGAGAGTCAGACCTCATGAATGATTTGAAAGAAGTAAAGGGCAATACCCAGAGGATTACAAACCAGAGAGATCAGGTTTTAAAGCAGGGACCTGCCAGTAATGAAAGTGGGATTGCCGACCTATTGTATTCGACAACCATTCAGCAGAATGTGTCGTTTTTCAATGAGCTGAAAAATCAGATTAATCAAACCAGAATAAACAAAGAGAACAATAAATCGAACATAAAGGAGTTGGAGAAGGAAATCAATGAAACTGAGCTTGAGGTCGATCGTCTGAAGTTACAGCAGACTGAGGAATTGAAATCCAAGATCGATGCTTTTGAAATTGAGATTGAAGATTTACAAAACAAGATCAGCCAGATTCAAAATATCAAGACTATTAGTGAACCAACAGTATCTCATCATCCTGTAAAACCAAGACCTGTCCGTAATGTGGGTGTGGCCCTCATAGTGGGTTTAATGCTGGGGATATTTGTTGCATTCCTGTCAGAATATCTATCAGCTGAAAAACAAATGGGTCACAACACCTGATATAAGGTAAAGTAAAAAGAAATAGTAAGCCACCATCTATTGTTCATCACCCTGTAATCAGGTATCCAGGAATGTTGAAAAATGTAAGTATTCATGATTGATTCGTGAGGAGGCGTTTGACGTGGAATATTCTATAAGTCCTGAAGGGAAGAAATATCAACTACCCGTTGCACAAGATTACAACATCGAGTTTGACCGCCTCAAGAGACTTGTTGATGAGCAACGCTCGATGGGCAGGGAGATTGTGGTTGTCATGGGCCTCGGCTTTGTCGGTGCTGTCATGGCAGCGGTTGTAGCAGACAGCACGGATAAGAAAACCGGGGAGCCGAAAAAATTTGTCATCGGTATGCAGCGGCCCAGCTCAAGGAGTTTCTGGAAGATCCCCCTCCTCAACACTGGTGTATCACCGGTCAAGGCAGAAGACCCAGAGGTGGATGCCCTGATTACCCGGTGCGTACTTGAACGAAAGAACCTTATAGCCACATACACTTATGATGCGCTTTCTCTCGCAGACATCGTGGTGGTAGACGTCCAATGTGATTTTCTGAAACAGGAACTGGGTAATTGCACCTCCGGCAGGGCCGAGATAGCCGCCCTTGAAGACTCCATGAAGATCATTGCTGAGAAGATCCAGCCAGGCTGTCTTGTTCTTATTGAGACGACAGTTCCTCCTGGTACAACTGAATATATTGCTTATCCAGCTGTAAAAAAAGGATTCAAAGAGCGTGGCATAGACAAAGAGCCGCTCATAGCCCACAGCTATGAGCGGGTAATGCCGGGGAAAGACTATGTGAAGTCCATCCGCGATTTCTGGCGAGTATGCAGCGGTATCAATGATGAGAGCAGGAAGATGGTTGTAGACTTCTTATCCGATGTGCTTAATGTAGACAAGTTCCCTTTGACAGTGCTCGACAGGCCTATCGAAAGTGAGACTGCCAAGATCGTAGAGAACAGCTACAGGGCAACTATTCTCGCATTCCTGGATGAATGGAGCAACTTCTGTGAGAAAAACGGGGTGGATCTCATTAAGGTCATCGATGCAATCAAGGTACGGCCAACTCATAGCAACATGATCTTTCCAGGCCCAGGGATCGGCGGCTATTGCTTGCCCAAGGACGGCGGTTTGGGGGTCTGGGCGTACCGGCACCTTATGGGTTTTGAAGATGAGAATTTCAAGATTACCCCTGAGGCCATAAACATAAATGACACCAGGGCCCTTCGTGCTGTTCATCTCGTACGGGATGCATTGAGAAACATGGGCAAGATAGTAGCTGCCTCAACCATCACCGTGCTTGGTGCATCCTATCGGGAAGATGTTGGTGATACCCGCTACAGTGGGTCTGAGCTTATCGTGAGGAAGATTGCAGAGATGGGCGGAAATGTCAGAGTACATGACCCCTATGTGGAGCACTGGTGGGAGTTTGAAGCCCAGGATACCTACCCTGCAGTTGGAGCGAGCTGGTCCCGCTTCTTCAGGAATCAGGATGGTTTGAAAGACCTTAGGGTTAATAAGAACTTGAAAACAACCCTCAAAGGCGCTGATGCAGTCGTCTTGGCTGTTAGGCATAAAGAGTATCTGAACCTCGATCCTGATGCCGTAGTAAAAATGATCGGCTCCCCTGCCGCTATCATCGACTGTTTCGGAATCCTCGATGATGTAAAGATCAGGAGATATTTCGAGCTCGGCTGTGAAGTCAAGGGACTTGGTAGAGGGCATATCAAAAGAATCAAAGATGAAGTGCGACACGGGTAAATTAAACGAACCCCATTTTTTTTATTCTTAATATACCAAATATTCACTACCCTTTTCTGTAGTTTCTTGCATATCAATTAATAGAAAATTGAATCAAGTATGATCGTTATAATCAACTACGGCCTCGGCAACCTTGGCTCCATAGCCAACATGCTCAGGAAAATTGGTGTGGGAGCTCAGGTCTCGTCAGAAGTTTCAGCAATTGAAAAGGCAGATAAGTTGATCTTACCGGGTGTTGGAGCCTTTGATAGAGGTATGACTAACCTTAAAGATAGTGATTTATTGCCAATACTGAATAAGAAAGTCTTAAAGGATAAAACACCAATCCTTGGAATTTGCCTAGGGATGCAAATGCTGGGAAAAGGTAGCGAAGAAGGATCTCAGCCCGGCCTAGGCTGGTTGGATGCTGAGGTTGTTCTTTTCAAGCTAAACAGAGAAAATTCGGGTCTCAGAATACCACATATGGGTTGGAACATGTTGAATATTACCCGACCGCACCCCATTTTCGCAGGGATTGAGGTGGAGAATAGATTCTATTTTGTCCACTCATATCATATGATTTGCAGTAAGGAAGAGAATATACTCGCAAAGACCCTGTACGGATGTTCTTTCAATTCAGCAATTGGGAATGGGAACATTTTAGGTGTACAGTTTCACCCTGAAAAAAGCCATAGATTCGGCATGCGATTATTAAAAAACTTCGCTGAATGGAATTACTCCTAGATGTTCAGGCCCCGTGTCATTCCTTGTCTTCTTTTGAAAAACAAGGGCCTAGTAAAGACCATAAAGTTTAAAGATCCGAAATATCTCGGCGACCCCATAAATATTGTCAAGATCTTTAATGACAAGGAGGTTGATGAACTCGTCTTCCTTGATATTACGGCCACTATCGAAAGCAATGATCCACCATATGTCCTGCTTGAAGATATCGTGAGTGAGGCGTTCATGCCTTTCGGATACGGCGGGGGAATACGGAACCTTAATCAGATCAAGACAATATTGGGTATTGGTGTAGAAAAGGTGGTCATCAACTCTCATGCAGTAGAGAACCCACACTTTGTAGGGGATGCTGCACAGGATGTAGGCTCTCAGAGTGTAGTTATCTCTATTGATGTGAAGAAGAATTTGTGGGGGAAGTATGAGATTTTCACAAGAGGTGGGAGGAAATCAACCGGAATAGACCCAGTGGTCTTTGCTTCAGATATGGAAAAGATGGGAGCAGGAGAGTTGATTATTAATTCCATCGATCGCGATGGTACTATGAAGGGCTATGATATTGATCTCATCAAACGCATAACGGGTAGTGTTGGGATCCCTGTAGTGGCTTGTGGGGGTGCCGATAGTGTGAAAGATTTGGCAGATGCAGTTAGACTAGGGGGAGCCTCGGCTGTAGGTGCAGGAAGCATGTTTGTGTTCCAGGGCCCCCACCGGGCAGTGCTTATCAGTTACCCGAATAACGATGAGCTAATGCGTGCATTTGGAGATTGAGGAAAGAAAATTGTTGGTGTGGCAAGTCCCTTGAAACCATGAAAGATAGAGGTTTATGGGATAGTTGAATATTAACAAACATTTTAAGAATTTTATATCAGTGTGCGCTGCCCAGGTAAACAGATCTACGTCTGAGAGCAGTTTCATTAAGGACGTAATAAAAATTACTTCAGGTACTGCATTGGGGCAAGCTGTTGTTGTATTGTTTTCGCCTATCCTTACCCGTCTTTATTCGCCAGGTGATTTTGGTGTCTTTGCGGTATATGCTTCACTACTAGGTGTGATTACAGTTATTGGATCTATGCGCTATGAACTGGCAATTCCATTGCCAAGCGATGATCAAACTGCTGCCAATGTCCTTGTCTTAGCGTTGCTTTTCACCATGGGGGTGTCGTGTTTGTCGGGGTTGGCAGTATGGGCTCTAGGCGACCGAATTGTAAGCTGGACCAAGACCCCTACCTTACGGCCATATCTTTGGCTTTTGCCGGTTGGAATATTGGGTGCAAGCTCATACATGGCTTTTAACTATTGGGCCATTCGGAAAAATGACTATGCTAAAATTGGTCATACAAAATTTGTGCAAGGCATTATGCTCACATTAACCCAAATTAGTCTCGGAATTGTTCATATCAAACCATTTGGCCTATTATTGGGTCTGGTAGTTGGTCATACTACGGGAATAGGAACATTGGCATCTTCTGCTTGGCGGAATAGTAAACATAGCTTTAATAATGTTTCTATTTCCGGTATTTTTAAAGCGGCTGCCAGATATCGCCGTTTTCCCTTGGTTTCAAGTTATTCATCTTTGCTGGACAGTTTAGGAGCGCAAGCCCCCGCTTTTTTACTTGCCGTTTTTTATGGACCAGTGGTTGCAGGGTGGTTTGCCCTTTCTCAAAGAGTTGTTGGTGTGCCATTAACCTTGCTTGGAAGATCAGTAGATCAGGTTTATTTGGGACAAGCAAGCCGTCTGATGGGTACTAATCAGAAAGGCCTACGTGGACTGTACTTAGATACCGCAAAAAAACTACTATTAACGGGACTGGTTTTTATAATTCCCTTTGGTTTGTTAGCACCATGGTTATTTAAGATAATTTTTGGGTCGGGTTGGCTTGAATCCGGACGTTATACGCAGATAATGGCTCCAATGATCCTAACGCAGGTCGTCATTGCGCCACTTTCCCAAACATTAAATTTTCTTGAGCGCCAAGATATTCAGCTTTTATGGGTTGTTATATGGGTAGTGTCTGTTATTGGAAGCCTGGGAATTGCATATTATTTTAACTTATCTGCTGCTTTTGCAGTTATAATGTGCTCCACAGCAATGGCTTTTTCTTATGTGCTCCATTTTTGTTTTTGCCTGTATGTGCTCAAGAAAATGGATTAATATCAACATGTCATCTATTAGTTATAGCCTGGTAATTCTACAAATATTTTCATGTTTACCTATTATCTAATACACTACTTATAAAAAGGTATTTCTGTATGTGCGGCATTGCTGGAATTTTAAATCTTAATGGCAAACCGATCGACTTAAAGATACTGGCCAATATGACTGGAATCATTAAGCACCGGGGGCCTGACGACACTGGAATTATGCTCTTTGATCCGAAGTTCAGCGAAGGCCAAACCGGGATCATAGAATATACAGACAAGATAATGAAACTTGAGGGCACGGAAGATAACCATTCTAATTATAATGTCGGACTCGCCCACGCCCGGTTGAGTATTATTGACCTATCTGAGCGAGGCCATCAGCCTATGTGCACCAGAGACGATTCTTTGTGGATTGTGTACAATGGCGAGATATACAACTACCTAGAGATAAAGGCAGAACTTGTTTCAAAAGGTTATGAATTCAAATCGAAAACTGACACTGAAGTTATTTTATACGCATATCAGGAATGGGGGGTTGACTGCCTTACCAGGTTTAACGGGATGTGGGCATTTGCAATCTGGAATCGGCGGGAAAAGAGGTTGTTTTGTGCAAGGGACAGGTTTGGGGTGAAGCCATTTTACTATTATTTGGATGAGCACACTTTCATATTTGCCTCCGAGATAAAGCAAATATTGGAATGTAAAGAATACGAGAGGAACCCGAACGATATGTTAATTTATGATTATTTGGTAATAGGTTTTGAGGATCATACGAGAGAGACTTTTTTTAAGAACGTCTATCAACTTAAAGGTAGTGAATATGCAATTCTTGATTTAAATAAGAGGACATTCGAAAAGAAAAGATATTATGATTTAAATGGTATTAATAAATTAGTTTGTAAAGAGTCGGACTATTATCTTCGTTTCAGGGAACTATTTACTGACTCTGTCAAACTTAGATTGAGAAGTGATGTTCCAGTCGGGAGCTGTCTTTCTGGTGGGCTGGATTCATCAGCCATAGTTTCAATTATCGCAACACTATGGAAAGAGGAAGAGAGGGTTTTATTTAATACATTTACTGCGTGCTGGGACGATAAAAAGATAGATGAGAGAAAATATTCAGAAGCAATTGTTGAATCCTCAGGCGTCAGCGGCAACTTTATTTATCCTTCCTCTGAAGATCTGACAGAGGACTTGACCAGTCTTATTTGGCATCAGGAGGAACCCTTTGGAAGTCTTTCAATCTTTGCTCAGTGGTCAGTTATGAAGGCGGCCCGCGACAAGGGTGTGACGGTTTTGTTGGATGGTCAAGGGGGAGATGAGGTTTTTCTTGGATACGAGAGATATTATGCCTGGATTCTGTTGGATCTGATAAGACAATCGAAAGTAAAGATATTTATTCATGAGTTAATGAGTGGCTCTAAAAATTCCAAACTTAGCCAGAGTGAGATGATTCTGTTTTATATTTATTTTAATTTAAACCAGATTCGAGCATTGTGGTTACATCAGAGAGCAAAACGCTTCATGAAACGGGATTTTATGAAATGTTATAACATTTCAGATCGATTAAATACGTTCAATAGAGTAGGGACAGTTGCTAATCTTCAAAAATTAGAAATCCAGGATGTTCAACTTCCGCATCTTTTGAAGTATGCCGACAGAAATTCAATGGCCTTTTCCATTGAAACCAGACTCCCTTTGCTTGATTATAGACTAGTGGAGTTTGCTTTGAGCATACCTTCTGAATTCATGATACGAAATGGATGGACCAAAAATGTGATTCGTGAGGGATTAAAGGGGATAATTCCTGAGAATATAAGAAAAAGAAAAAACAAGGTGGGTTTTGATGCACCACAGGCAAGTTTAATGCAGGTTGTTTTACCTCGATTGCTTGCAAAGCTTGAAAAGGGAACGATGCTTGAGAAATATTTAAACATGGGTTCGCTTATGGATAAAATTAAAGATAATGATGTAAATAGCATAACAGTATGGAAGGCATTATGCCTGGATTTGTGGTTTAGAGAGTTTTTTGAATGAGAAAAAGGCAGTGTCCATAATTGCCGGGCAGAAATATATGCGTATTAATCTGATTAATACCAAACAACAAATCTTATTGTCTTACCTGATGGCATATTTCTTATTATGCTATGGGTATGCTGAGTTTATTGTTCCGATCTATGGCTATTCAGGATTTGAATGGATGCCGAACAATGTAAAAATATTTGAATCATTAGTGGCGCTCGTTTTCTTTGCAACGATTCTGCCTTCAGTGGTGAAACGACCATCAGATTTTTTTATTCATGTGCATTTTCTGTTGCCTGTTGTGCCGATGCTTGTTCTGTATAGTGCATCGGATCTTCCGAGAACATATATGTACTTTGTGCTTTTGGCTTTTGCTGTTGTGTGTGTGGTCCGCAATTTCAGACTGCCCAAGATTAAAGGGGATATTATCCCCATACAAATAATGATGTATGGTCTTCTGATCATAACAGCAATCTACATTTTCAGCATCATCCTGCATGGAGGCCTACGATATTTTAATCTCGATTTAATGAAAGTATACGACTTTCGAGACCTCGCAGCAGAAAACCTGCCGGGAATATCTGAATATCTCTCCCCGGTGGTCGAGAAGGTCTTGCTGCCGTTCATACTGTTGCTTTCTGTCTATCGTCGGAAATGGTTTATTGCTTGTCTGGCGTTGGCCGGAAGCGTCATGATGTTAGGCCTGACAGGCAATAAGGGGGCATTGTTCTATCCGATTTTCGTGCTCGGCATCTATTGGATAATGAATTCCCATCGGCGGCTGATACAATTGCTGCTTGTAGCCTATATTCTGGTTATTCTTGTGTCATTAACTTCTTTTTTGATTAACAATTACGAGACAATGGAACCATCTTTATCCAGTATAATTGTGGGCTCACTGTTTTTAAGACGGGGTTATTTTATTCCGGCGCAACTTAATTTTTACTATTATGATTTCTTTTCTACACATCCACATACAATGTGGGCTCAAAGTAAATTAACGTTAGGTCTGGTAGATTATCCTTATGATCTGGATTCTTCTCATTTGATTGGCTATCACTATTATAAAGATGTGATGACTGGGGCGAATACCGGGTGGCTGGGTTCAGGGTATATGCACTTCGGTTTTGCAGGGCTGCTCTTTTATGCCTTGTTGGTTGGCTTATTATTTAGCATGGTTGACATACTTGCCAGAAGGAGAGAGCTTGGAATTTCAGGAGCAATAATATTTACTCCTTTCTTAGCTCTTTTTTTATCCTCAGATCTGCCGACGACTATGTTGACGCATGGTCTTTTGTTGGCTATGATTTTAGCCTGGGCTTGCCGGTTTAAGGAGACATAGAAGGCCAGTTCCGCGTAAAAATGTAGAAAGATTACCTAAAAGAACAAGTAATCTTTACATCTGTCGTTTAGGAGTAAGTTCGTAAACGCAATAGAAAGAAGCCTTTGCACAACCGGCCGGTGTTTAGAAGCAGACCTGGAGCTGATTTATCACGATGAACGCATTTAACTGACTGAACTTAATGATGATAAATGGCAGTCATTCCCCGTGATTGAATGAGTGGGGGGAGATGCCTTGGGCTTTAAGGAATAAGAGAAGAGCATGAGTTTTCTGGACATGGGAACTATGCAAGACCTTGGGGAAATCGAGGACAAAGATGGTTCTGAAGAAAACGGGCTGTTGCCCAAATCCAGCTTTACAACAATAGATTTTGTGCCATACTCACCGTTAAGTATCACCTGCCCAGCATGGCTCTCATTGCAATATGTCGTGCTTCAAACTTTAATACAACGCTTATTTATTGCAGAAATCTCTACTCGCGAATAATTAAAAGGGAACAATAATATCTGATTAATATTGACAAAATATCATTATAAAATAAAACTTGCGCAATTGAATTATAATTCTGGAGTCCGTGGTAGGGTGGGGGTGAAATTTCCCTGTGCCACCCGACACAGCAATGTTATCTTTGTAGTAATTATGATATGGATGGAGAAGCTTGTAGGAGGTCTCAACATGACCAAATATTTTGATCCTCAGTACGATCCAGGCGAGTTCACTGACGCCGACGCCATCGCCACAGCAGAAAACCTGAGCCAGTGGCGGCCGAGGAAGGGGGACGGCGGATGGCCTCCTACCCGAGAGCTGATTGCGGGATCTGTCGCTCGCTGGGAGGCAGTGCTTCGTGCTGTTCTTAGCATGTCAGAACTCGGGCTCGACGTGACAAGCGCCCGTACACTTGAGGTAGGGGCGGGCTGTAGCGACGGGCTTCGCCCGCTCCTGCTGGCTGGTTTCCTCCCAAGTAACCTCACCGGGGTCGATTACATGGAGGAACGGCTTGTGACCGCGCGCGAACGTCTCCCCGGGATGAACTTTGTCCACGCCGACGCGGCAGACATGAGAGACACATTCCCTGACGACGCGAAATTCGATCTCGTCATCGAGCAGTTCTGCTTCTGTCACATCCCCCACAAGGATGTGAAGCGGCAAATCGCAGCCGAAATGCTCAGGGTTGTACGCCCGGGAGGGTTTGTCCTCATACACGACTGGCGTCTCAACGCCTTGTCTCGTGAGATCCACGGGGTATCGCAGTCCTATATCCACGACCTGTTTCGTGTGGGCGAAACGACCGATCGCGTCGCCGTCTACCCGAGCCATCTCTGGCCACCAATCGGGAATCGGATCTCACGGGTCGCATCGGCGTTCTACCAACTATTCCGCCTGATTCCGTCTCTGGTTGGATCGAAGGTTACCGTTCTGCGCAAGCGACCTTAAGAATACGACGCATATGATCCCCCATAGGCGTCGACCCGTCGGGAAAACCATGGTCTTGAAACTTGAATTAAATGTCAATATTCAACGGGCTGTTACCCAAATTCACCTTAGCGATCCAATGACTGGACATGATTGATGTAGTTTAGAGTACGCAGAAAATCATTTAATATATTGATAATATTGTTATTATGTAGCATGATGATTGTATCAAGCCCAAGAGGTCAAGCCAATGATGGGTCGCCAGGAAAATCCACAGGAAAAGCTTTTCAGCTACCATGTCAGCCTTAATGAACGTGTGAGAAAGGACCATGTGCTTAGGAAGATAGCCGAGAAGGTGGACTTCGATTTTGTCTATGATGAGGTGGAGGAATCCTAGGGTGATCGGGGGAATGTTCCGGATCCACCACCGATCATATTAAAGATGATGCTGCTCCTGATGTTGTATGATGTGAGATCCGAGCGTGAGCTTATGGAGACGATACCCGCGCGATTTGATTGGCTGTAGTTTCTGGGGTAAGATCTGGATGATACTACCCCTGATGACAGTGTATTGAGCAAGGTCAGGATGCGGTGGGGAGTGGACATATGAATGAGATAGCGGATGGGATCATGCGGAAGGAGGAGAGGCATGTGATCCAGACGGAGTTAGAGATTGAGCGGAACAAGATGATATCGAAGGTGAGATATAGGATCGAGCAGTATTTGGGGGTGACGACACTTCACCAGGGGCGGGTCGTGCGCGGTTCACCACCTTCGTCAAGGAGGGGTGGGATCGGCTGTGTAATGCCATGGCGTTCAACATCAAGAGGTCGTACCTTGCGGGGGTCAGGAAACGGTTCCTGTACCCTCAACCTAGGGACAGGTATGCCCGGAGCATGGAAACTGCCACAGGGCAGAGGAGAGAAAGGCAAGATCAGGCAATAGATCAACTCAATTAATGGATTAAATAAAAAATGAACCGAAAATATCTGGCTCAATCATAAACAAGAAATATGCAAAGGTCTCACATTATGAAAATATTTCGAAACAAAGCTGTAATTAATGGAGATAAGATAAATCTAAAAAAAACTATAAATGTCCATATTTATCCATCTCCATTTAAACATAGAAAGTCAAATTCTTCATAAACAAAGACATTAGCTAGTCTCAAAATCTTTTCTAAAATAGAAATATATGCCATTTGGGAACCCTAGTCTGCCGATTATTGAACTTTGGATACACAACGGGATGTCATACGAATAAATAAGAGTTCTTGGGATTAATAAAGAGGGACATTCTGGAAAGTTTTAAAAACGATCGAATGGTCATGGAAAAATATAAATATTTTGATTGGGGAAGTTTCTTGTATAAATTGTCATAGTATATCCGTATTACCCTTGGGAGTCATATTAAAACTGATATTAAGATCAAAACTCGGATATGACACACATGAACTCAAAACAGAGACTATAAGATCGAAAGGATTAAGAAAATTATTAGCTAGGATTATTGAAAAGGGATTGATAAAATATTGTGATCAATATTTGTAGAAATAAATCGATAGCACATTGGTATAGAAGAACATATGAAATTGATAACATATGGGTTATTAGAAATGTGCCTTCCTTTGAACAATTTTCTTCAACTAAGACACAAAACCTAAAAGATATTTTTTGTATACCAAGTAATAGTATAGTATTTTTATATATTGGACTTGTAGGATATGGACGCGGTATAGAGTTACTGCTTAAATCCTTCAGTCAGGCTGGAACTGAAAAGCAACTTATTATATTGGGTTATGGTGAGCTTGTTGATGTTGTCAAAGAATATCAGAGAATTATAAAAATATACATTATCTCAGCCAAGTAAGGCCAGAGGAGCTTTTGGATTATGTTACAAGTGCTGATATCGGATTAGCAATTATTGAAAACAGTTGCTTAAATCATTATTTATGCCTACCCAATAAAGTATTTGAATATCTTAAGAGTAAGATACCTATCATAGTAAGTGATTTTCCAGAATTGGAAGCATTAATTAATAGATTTGATTGTGGATGGAAAGTTTCTCCTGATAAAGTGTCAATATTGAACTGTATAGATTCTATATCTATTGCGGATATCGCTAAGAAAAAAAGAGGCGCTCTCAATGCTAGCTTATTTTTTGATTGGAGAGACGAGGAAAGAAATCTTCAGAAAGCTTATAGAGAAATGGGATTCAAAACTATAGGTAAATTTGAGAGTTAACTTATTCAAACTGATCATTCAATGCCTGCGATAAGATAGATTGCTGCCAACTTTTTCCTAAAGCTGAAAATGAATAACTTGTCTAGGAGATATTCGTGCAGATACATTACCAGATATGTTCCAGATGCATAATGGACACATCAGACCCTGATATTGTTTTCGATGACCAAGGCATATGCAATCATTGTAAGAATTGGTATATGAGGTCTCAACATGAGCTTTTTCACGGGGAAGATGCAAATCTCCGGTTGATGCAAGCAATTCAACATATCAAGGAGAAGGGGAAAAAATAAGGATTACGATTGCATAATCGGGGTAAGTGGAGGTGTTGACAGTACTACTGTAGCATATCATGTAAAACGGCTAGGATTAAGGCCGTTAGCCGTGCATCTAGATAATGGCTGGGATTCAGAACTGGCAGTCCAGAACATTCAGAATACTCTCAATAAGCTTGGAATAGAACTTTTTACCCATGTGATCGATTGGACTGAGTTCAGGGACTTACAAGTGTCTTTCTTGAAAGCATCGGTCATTAATGCTGAAATACCTACGGACCATGCGATTGTAGCACTTCTCTACCATACAGCTGCTAAACTTGGGATTCAATATATAGTCAGCGGTGGAAACATCAATACAGAAGGGATCATGCCGGAGAGTTGGTGCTACAATGCGAGGGATCTCAGGCATGTGATGGGGGTACATCGCAGATTTGGAAATAAGAAGCTAAGGACTTATCCAAAGATAACTCTATTCCACTGGGTATATTACACGTTTGGAAAGGGGATTAAGTTCTGGCCCGTCCTTAATTACCTCTCTTATAACAAAGAGGAAGCACAAAAACTCCTGAAGAAAGAGCTTGGATGGCGTGAATATGGATATAAGCACTATGAGTCCATATTCACTCGATTTTATCAAGGATATATCCTGTACAAGAAATTCCATGTGGATAAAAGGAGGGCGCATTTTTCAACGCTCATCTGTTCTGGAGAGATCACAAGGGATCAGGCGATTTCGGAACTTCAGAGTGATCCATTTCCTGTTACCCAGATGGAACAGGATAAGGAATATGTCAGCAAGAAATTCGAAATGACCCGGGAAGAATTCGACAATATGTTAAGTCTCCCCCCACGATCCCATCTGGATTATCCCAATAATAAAAGCTTGCATAATATTATGGCGAATTTTGTAAAGATCGCAAAGAAGCAAGCAACAAGGATCTAGCAAAACGATATTGCCATGGTTTCATCATGCAGAGAATGAATAAAGCCTGGTTAATTAAGGTTGGAGAAACGCTTCCTTTCCGTAACAACAGAGAGATGCGTACGGTAAAAATTGCTAATAAGCTTCTTGATCGAGGTTGGTCTGTAGACTGGTGGACAAGTGCCTATGATCATTTCCGCAAGAAATGGCTCTTCGATAGGGACACTGAAATCCATACTGAAAAGGGCTTGCGCATACATGCTCTCAAGGGCTGTGGATATGAGAGGAATATCTCCCTGAAGAGGGTTATCGATCATAGGATCCTTGCAAAGAAATTCAGGGCGCACTCTCGGAAAGAAGAGATACCTGAAATTATTGTATGCGCGAATCCTCCCTATGATTTGGCTAGGGAGGCTGTCATCTATGCTAAGAAATTCACCATTCCTATCATAATCGATATCAGGGACCAATGGCCAGATATCTTTCTAGAGTTCATTCCTTTCCAGATCCGGCCTTTAGCCAAGTTTGTTCTGAGCCATGATTTCAAGATAAATGAGTATGTCATGCGTGAGGCAACTTGTCTGACGAGTATGATGGAAAGCCTTCTGGAATGGGGGCTAACCTGCGCTAAAAGGTCGAGGGGAGATCTCGACAGGGTATATCCCCTTGGATCAGAAAAGATAAACAAAGATGCTCATTCTGAAAAGATCGATTCATTGTCAAACCGACTTAAAGGAAAATTTGTTGTTGTATTTATAGGGACATTCGGTATGCGCAACAATCCTTCAATACTTATAGATGTTGCTGCCCATTTTCAGAATGATGACGTCATGTTTGTCTTGGGAGGCGATGGAATACTGTTCGATGAAATTCAGAGTAGATCCAAAAGGCTCACCAACGTAGTTCTTGCTGGATGGTTGAAAGATAACGATATCGCCTCATTATTGAGGGTTTCGCATATCGGTGTCATACCAAATATGGATGGCTTTGCGGTGCTTCCCAACAAGTTTTTCACTTACATCTCCGCAGGGATTCCTGTAGTTTCAAGTTGTTGTGGCGAAATCAGCAGGATTATCGAAGAGAACAAGATCGGGATGAATTATTCCCCAAGGGATATGGATAGCCTGGCTGAATGTATCCGACACTTTTACCGCGAGCGAGAAGAATTGGCATCATATGCTGAAAGAGCCAGGAAGATATTTGCAGAAAAGTATGATTCCAGTATCATCTATGAGGAATTTGCAGATCATATTGAGCAGATAGCTGAGAGTGGTATAATTTCATGAATGAGGTGAGGAACAGAAACAATTCTACAACAAATGGCAACGCCATACACAAGTTGAATCCCGAGATAAATTCATAGCCGATTGGTTTATAAGGAATTCAGCTGATAAGACGATTTTTGGTTACTGTTGAGTTAGTGGTGGGGAATCGATAAAGATCACCGGATCCTGAATTTCATATGTTGTAGGAATAGATATATCAGATGACTCAATAACTATGATGACACAAAGCGCATGGGAAGCGGGGCTGGGAGAAAGTGGAGAAGCAATTTTATGATATTTTGAAAAGGGCTTTTGATATTTTTTTTTCTCTAATATTACTCATGTCTCTTTTCCCCTTTTGGGGATTGATTATGATGCTCATAAGATTGGATTCGCCTGGACCTATTTTTTACAGGGGTGTTAGAGTTGGCAAAAATAAAAAGACTTTCAAGATATGGAAATTCCGCACAATGGTTGCTGATGCTGAATTAAAAGGCGGGCCTTCTACTGCCCTTAATGACAGCAGGATAACATCAGCTGGAAGGTTCTTAAGGAAATATAAATTAGATGAAATGCCTCAGCTATTCAACATTCTCTCAGGAGAGATGTCTTTTGTCGGGCCAAGACCACAGGTTGAACGATATACAATGCTCTATAGTGGTGAGGAAAAACTAATCCTTACTGTTAAACCGGGGCTTACTGATTATGCATCTCTTAAGTATATTAATCTCGATCAGATCTTGGGAGATGGAGATATTGATGAAAAGTATTTAAAAGAGATCGAACCCGAGAAGAACAAACTTAGGATAAAGTATGTTAAAGAACAGTCTTTTCTAACAGACATGAAAATACTTTACCTTACAGCTAATCGCTTCCTCAAGATAAGATCCATATGGAATACATCGAGCTTGGACTAACGGATCTTCTCGTATCCCGCATTGGGTTTGGTTGCTGGGCCATTGGTGGACATGGATATGGAATCGTTGATGATGAAACATCAATTAGTGCTATTGAGAAGGCTGTGGATCTTGGCATAAATTTCTTTGATACTGCTGATGTTTACGGATTCGGCCATTCTGAAGATATTTTATCAAGGGCACTTGGACCAGCAAGAAACAAGGTGATCATTGCAACAAAATTCGGGGTATGCTGGGATGAATCTGGAAGAACATACAAGGACTGCAGTCCTAACAAAATAATTGAAGCTCTTGAAGGTAGCTTGAGGAGATTGAGAATCGATTGTATCCCACTGTATCAGATCCACAGGCATGATGATAAAACATCGTTGGATGATATAATGGATACCTTGTTGAGATGCCGCGATGAAGGGAAAATACAGTACATTGGATGCTGCAACCTTTCAGAAAAAATGATTCTGCAGATGCATCAGAAAGGCCGTGTTGAATCATACCAATGTCTTTATAATGTCTTGAAGAAAGATAATGATACTATCATGAGGGTTGCTCATGATGAACTCAGTATGGGCATTTTCATATATGGTGTACTTGGTCGCGGCATTTTTTCAGGGAAGTTCAACAGTGATACAAAATTTGGGGAAAAGGATACCAGAAGTAGTGATATAGACTTTCAGAATGATACATTTCTCAAGAATCTTCGTATATCAGAAAAATTAAGAGATATAGGTATGAGATATGGAAAGACACCATCCCAAGTCGCAATACGGTGGGCATTTGATAACCCTTATATTAGTTCTGTAATAACCGGGATAAAGAATGCGGATCAGATCACTCAGAACATTGGTGCTATAGGATGGTCATTAGAGTTAGATGATATTGATATTATAAACTCTTTATCCCAACTATTTTCTTGAAGGTCGATTCAATTCATAGTTGATGATGGAAATTAATACTCAAAACCAACTAGCTCTATGTCACTACTCAATGGACATTTTACTACATCTCTATAGTACTATGCTTAAGATCAGATTTTTTGAGGAAAGCCTAGTCGAGCCAATTTTACATGGTGTGGTCATATGTCCTGTTCATCTCTATACCGGCCAGGAAGCAGTGGCAACCGGGGCATGTGCAGCTTTGACGAGAAGTGATTATGTATTCAGTACGCATCGTTCCCATGGACATTATATTGCCAAAGGTGGTGACCTTAAAGCTCTTGCTTCAGAAGTATTCTGCAAAGATACAGGATGTTCAAAAGGAAGAGGAGGATCAATGCACCTCATTGATCCTGGAAACGGCTTTTTAGGGTCTGCTCCAATTGTAGGAGGAACAATTTCTTTGGCACTCGGTGCAGCACTTGCCTGTCAAATAAGAGGGGAGGAAAACGTATCTGTAAGTTTCTTTGGTGATGGGGCAACCGGTGAGGGTGTATTGTATGAATCCATGAATTTTGCTGCTCTCAAAAGGCTGCCCCTCATATTCATTTGTGAAAATAATTTGTATTCAACTCATCTACCGATTGATAGATGCAGACCCAATAATGATATATTCCGTATCGGGGAACCATTTGATATTTCTTCTTTCGTGGTTGATGGCAATAATGTCTTAGATGTTTATGAAGTTGCGAGAAAATCGGTTGATCTATGTAGACATGGCGATGGTCCAGTTCTCATCGAATGTAAAACCTATCGTATTCGCGGCCATGTGGGGCCTGATGATAATATTCAAGGAACTCACACTGATATCAGGCCAAAAGATGAAATTGAACTATGGAGACAAAAGGATCCAATAAAGAGGTTCGAAGGTGAGCTTTTGGAGAGTGGCATCATCACAGCAGAAATTATTGAAATAATGAAGGTTGATAACAGGAAAGAAGTTGATGAGGCCATCCTATATGCTGAGAATAGCCCTTATCCAGAACAGAATGAATTGACGGCTTATGTGTTCAAACAATAGAAGACTAACTTATAGTATGGCCATCAACGAAGCTCTCCATCAGCTCATGGAGAGTGATGATTCTGTATTTCTTATCGGCCAGGGAGTTGAGAGCCCATGGTATGTTGGAAATACCGCTACGGACCTGCTTGACCGATTTGGACCGAAGAGAGTTATTGACACTCCTGTGTCTGAAAATGCTGTTACTGGTGCAGCTGTTGGGGCATCTCTTGCAGGAATGAGACCTATTGTAGTGCATCCACGGACTGATTTTATGATCTATGCTTTGGATCCTATAATAAATCAAGCCGCTAATTGGTACTATATGAATGGTGGAAAGATCTCAGTTCCAATGGTGATCTGGGGAATAATTAACCGAGGGGGTGAACAGGCCGCACAACATTCTCAAGCAATACATGCAATGTTCGCTCATTGTCCAGGCCTGAAGGTAGTAATGCCTTCAACACCATATGATGCAAAAGGGTTACTCATAGCTGCTGTACATGATGAGAACCCTGTTATCTATATTGATGAAAGATGGCTCTATAATGTTGAGGATGTTGTTCCGGGAGAAATGTACGAAGTCCCTATTGGTCAAGCTATAATTAGAAAAAAAGGTAAGGATGTAACAATCGTTGCGGTCTCTTATATGGCACATACTGCTCTGAAAGCATCTGAGGAACTCCTAGATCTTGGTATTGATAGTGAATTGATCGATCTTCGGAGTATAAAACCATTGGATAAGAATACCATTTTACAATCAGTTCGAAAAACAGGCAGATTAGTAATTGCTGATGTAGGATGGAAATCATTCGGAATTAGCGCTGAGATAGCTGCTATTGTTTGTGAGGGGGCCTTCAAAGAATTAAAGAGTCCGGTTGTTCGAGTTGCTCTACCTGATACACCAGCCCCTGCGAGTAGAGCGCTAGAGGGTCAATATTTTCCTAAAGAAGATGACATAATAAAGGCTGTTAAAGGTATTATTAATTGATAACATGTGAGCATAAATAATCATGATATTCAATATATGTGCTATATCTTTTTTATTATTACAATATTTTAAATAAAGGGGTATTGTTTGCTTAACAAGACCCCTACGTAAGCTCCCAGATAAAGCATTATCGAAGCGATGATTTTGAGATATTGTGCGCTCAAATGTTTCATAATGAGGTAGAAATTTAAAATGAAAATTCTCAGCAAGGGCAATTTTTGGATCATTTTTCTTTTTGACATAATCATTTTGATAACATGTTATTATGGGGCATATTGGCTTCGCTTTGAAGGTAACTTAGATATACAACTCCAGGTTCAGTTTTTTTACACGCTCCTACCATTATTGGTAGCTCAGCAATCCTCATTTTTTATCTTTGATGTATATCGCGGTATGTGGAGATATGCCGGTATACGCGATTTGATAAATATTGTTAAGGGCACTGTATGTGGGACCTTTATATTTATTATTTACCTAGCTGTTACTCTACCACTTCATAGGCTTTTCAAGAGGGGTCATCTTTATAAATATGCTCCTGACCATCATAGGTATCGGCGGTTCCCGCCTTATAATACGCCTCTACTACCAGAAAGATAGCGCGTTTGTGGATGAGTTGGTGTTCTGGCGAAGGTCGATCCGGAACAGAAAGAATATCCTCATCCTGGGTACAAGTCCACAGGCAGAAAGGCTTATGAGAGAGATTCATGAGAACAACAAGATTAATTACAAGGTAATTGGATTTATTGATATGGGTAATGTTCACAAAGGTATGAAGATCCATGGGGTTCCTATCCTGGGCTCGGTAATGGATCTTCCCAAGTTGGTCTCATATTATAACATTGAGGACATCCTCATCGCTGATTCGAATCTCAAGGCACATGATATTAGTAAGGTCGTTGAGTTGTGTGGAGATTGCGGTATCCGATTCAAGATGGTCCCTTCCCCATTTGAGAGAATGCTTCAAGGTGAATCAGACACCCTCAGGGATATAAAACTTGAAGATCTCATGGACCGGGAGCCTGTCCAGCTGGATATGGAGATAGTAAAATCAGAGATAGAGGGGCAGACGGTACTCATTACCGGTGCCGGTGGGTCCATCGGTTCCGAGCTCTCAAGACAGATCTTCAGATACAATCCTGCAAAACTGATCTTGATCGATAATGCCGAAACACCGCTTTACCAGATCGACATGGAACTGAATACCTTAAGAGCCCCTGATTGCGTAGACGGAGATTGTACCTTGCATAGGAGACGTGCGGAGCCGGAGGAGTCTGGAGCGAATATTCCGCAAGTATAAACCCCGGTATGTTTATCACGCAGCCGCATATAAACATGTGCCTATGATGGAGTTGTCTCCGATAGATGCCATTAACAACAACATCATAGGAACATTTAAACTGGCCACTCTTTCGTGCAAGTATCATGTAAAGAAATTTGTCCTGATCTCCACAGACAAGGCTGTTCGGCCTACATCGGTCATGGGTGCGACTAAAAGGGTTGCAGAACTGGTCGTACAGGCCATCACCGGAAACGGAACAAGATTTGTAGTCGTAAGATTCGGCAACGTGCTGGGTAGCAATGGTAGTGTGGTGCCCCTTTTCCAGAAACAGATTGCTTCAGGGGGGCCGGTAACGGTTACGCATCCTGAAGTCACCCGCTACTTTATGACCATACCCGAGGCAGTCATGCTGGTCCTCCAGGCAGGTGCCATAGGAAAAGGCGGGGAGTTGTTCTTGTTGGATATGGGCAAGCCAGTGAAGATTGATGATCTGGCAAGGAACATGATGCGTCTTTCAGGGCTTGTGCCGGATAAAGATATCAAGGTTGAATATATCGGCCTCAGGCCCGGAGAAAAGCTCTATGAGGAATTGCTCATAGACGGCGAGGACATCATTGATACACCCTATGAAAAGATCAAGGTCTGTAACACCTATAGCCGAATCGATGAAAGAGAACTTTTTGAGGGTATCGAGCATTTCAGTCTCCTCTTGAAGAACTCCGAGGGCTCTGATGCCGCTCTTAAAATCCTTGAAAGACTTGTTCCCGATTTCAAGAGAGAAGTAACTTCTGTTTCACGAACAAAAGTAACTAATCCCTATTCTCCGGGTGATCCCACCAAGGCCCAACCCAAAGAATACTGATCCGGGATTGGAATCATACCCTTCATCAGATTACTTATTCGTGACGAAATGATTGACTCTTGTCCCCATAGAATATTATCGGGCAGCCTCCCAACTCTTGACGGCAACAGGTTCGGGGTGATACATGCTTGGTCTTGATGATTGCTCTTTGATGAATATGGCATTGGAAGAGGCACAAAAGGCTGCAGGTATTGGCGAAGTGCCCATAGGGGCAGTGCTTGTGGTTAATGAGTACCTGGTTAAGGGCCACAACAGGGTCATCTTGGATAACGACCCGACTGCACATGCTGAAATAGTGGTTATCCGTAAGGCAGCACGGCTGGTTAATAATTACAGACTCCCGGAATCAAGACTGTATGTTACTATTGAGCCGTGCATAATGTGTGTGGGAGCGATCATACAGGCACGCATTGAGTACCTCGCCTATGGTGCGAGAGATAAGCGATATGGCGCTGTGGAATCCATGATCGAGGGATTCAGGCTTGATGTTAACCACAAACCCAATATCAATGCCGGTTTGATGGAAGATCAGGCAAGCTCTTTGATGAAGACCTTTTTCCAAGTAAGAAGGTAAGGAGAGGTACCGAAGTGGTCATAACGGGGCCGACTCGAAATCGGCTGTCCTTTTTCAAGGACCGGGGGTTCGAATCCCTCCCTCTCCGCCATCATAAATACTGATGCGTCAGGAGAGATGCCCGAGAGGCCGAAGGGGCGCGATTGGAAATCGCGTGTACCGCTAATAACGGTACCGAGGGTTCGAATCCCTCTCTCTCCGCCAGATGAACAAGGCCTTGCAAGAGGCCGGGTCTCATACAGTACAGCACTGTGAACCCCGTCAGGCCCGGGAGGGAGCAGCGGTAAACAAGATGCTGTATGTGTATGGTAAGGCCCGGTCTCTTGTGAGGCTTTAGTGTTTTTAAGTTCAGAACAGATGTCTTGAATAATCTTGTTATCAATATTAGGATGGTTTTATGTATCAGGTTATAGCCCGCAAGTTCAGACCACAGAGATTCGAAGATGTTGTTGGTCAGGAGCATGTGACGAGGGTGCTTTGTAATGCCATAGAGCTTGACAGGCTTCCCCACGCATTCATCTTTTCAGGCCCTCGAGGTGTTGGTAAGACATCGGTTGCACGAATACTGGCTAAAGCGATCAACTGCGAGAAAGGGTTATCCAGCAACCCATGCAATATGTGCCCTATATGTGAAGATATTACTGCATCGCGCGCAGTCGATGTATTTGAGATTGATGCAGCCACCCACACCCAGGTTGAGAAGATACGGGACCTCATTGATAATTCTCGATACACTCCTGCGATTGCACGATATAAGACCTTTATTATTGATGAAGTACACATGCTCTCCCGAAGTGCGTTTAATGCCCTGTTGAAGACATTGGAGGAACCACCTCCTCATGTAATATTCATCCTTGCTACAACTGAGCTGGCAAAAGTTCCTGTCACTGTACTCTCTCGCTGCCAGCGATACGACTTCAGGCGAATACCGGTGGATGACATCGTTAAGCGCCTCACATCGGTTGCAAAGCAGGAACAAATCCCCATTACCGATGATGCCCTGGTCACCATTGCACTCCAGGCTGATGGCAGCATGAGGGATGCACAGGGTATGCTTGAGCATATCTCGGCCACAGGTAAGGGCTCTATTGGTGTTGATGCTGTTGAGGCTGCACTTGGGCTGGTCGGCAGATCAACCATGCGTGATTTGGTATCGGCAATTATTAAGAAGGATGCCCCGAGCACCCTTGATGTGGTGGATAGGGTATACCGATACGGACAGGACTTGAATCAGCTTTACCGATCGCTCCTTGAACAGTTCAGGAACATGATGGTGCTCAAGGCAGGGTATATGAATGTTACTCTTCCGGAAGAGGAGATAACTTTTCTGAAAGATCTCATGACAGATATATCTCTGGAAGAGATCCACAGGTACTTGAGTGTGCTTATTCGGTCTGAGGAAGACATGAAGTATTCGAGCATAACCAGAATCACCCTTGAAACAATCCTGCTCCGCATCATCTCGGCTCCTCGTTTAGTAGACCTGCAGAATCTCATCCATACGATCTCCACAAGGACCGGCTCATTGCCATCGGGTCATGTGCAACAGATTTCATCGGTTGATATATACAAGCGACCTCCTTCCTCGCTGCCGCTTTCATGGGACGGGTTCCTCTTATACCTCAAGGATCATGATCAGCCGCTCTACGCAATAATAGCGAGTGCCGGAGTTGAGCAGTATAACGGCAATACAGTTGTGTTGACCTGTCCGAATCAGTTTCTGGCTGACCAGCTCAAAAAAACCCTACCTGAACTATCCAAGAGGGCGAAGGCATTCCTTCAGAAGGATATTATTCTGAATATTGAAATAAAAGAAGCTGACACGATCGAAAATAAAAAACCAAAACCCTCTGAGATCAGGTCTCAGGCATTGAGATCACCTCTCGTGAAAGAGATAATGGCAGAGTTCAATGGTGTCGTGAAGAATGTCAAGCCGAAAGAATAGCACAATTACCGCTGTTGATGGGGTGCGGTTAGGTCATAGTTCTGATTTTCATGGAGGTACGGGGGTAACTGTAATCCTCTTTGATAAACCAGCCCGTGGTGCTGTTGATATCACGGGACTTGCAACTTCCACCAGGCAGATCGACTCTCTTGAAATGATTCACCCCGGAATTGCAGTTCATGGCTTATGCCTTGCGGGTGGTTCTGCCTTCGGCTTAGATGCTGCATCAGGCGTCATCAGGTATCTTACAGAGGAGGGCATTGGGCTCGACCTTATAGTCGCCAAGGTCCCTGTTGTACCAACTGCTGTTATCTTTGATTTATCTTTTATGGATGCTGATGCCAGGCCAACGCCTGGGATGGCATACGATGCATGCAAGACAGCATCATCCTTGCCTGTTGAGCAGGGCTGTATCGGTGCAGGTACAGGTGCAACCTGCGGCAAGCTCAGGGGTGTCATTCATGGGACAAAGGCCGGCCTCGGCTCAAGCCTGACTCCAGGTGCAGGCGGTGTGCTTATGGGAGCACTAGTCGTTGCAAATCCTTTTGGAGAGATCCTCGATGAACAGGGGAGGATCATTGCCGGGTTACGGGATGATCACGGCTTTATCAAAATGACAGACGCAATAGCCAAAGGAGAGGTCAGGGAGCGTTTCGGTGCTCCCGATAACACAACATTGTGTGTTCTCGTGACGGATGCTTATATGGATAAAATCATGGCTATGCAAGTTGCGAGAATGGCAGGCCAAGGTCTTTCCCGACACATATCTCCATTCAACACGCCATTAGATGGAGATATGGTCTTCTGTTTTTCCGTTGGTGAAAAAAAAGCACATCCTCTTCATTTAGGTGTTATAGCAGCACGTGCAGCGAGTGAAGCCTTGCTGAATGCAATACGGTGTGCCAGAGGAATGGGCGGGATACCTGCTTCAAGAGATATCATCGGCCAATAAGACTAAGGCGGTATCAGTAATTATACTTAACTGTTAAGACCTTTTGAAGAATTTGAAATGTCATATATATACCTCGTGAAGCCTTTCTCTTTCATGTGTGGATACAGAATGGGTGCGGGTTTGAGGTAAGTCCAAAATCGTTGACAAAGCCCGATCACTTGGGTAGAAGAGATGTCCGTGGCGGAGTAGCTCAGGTGGTCAGAGCATGCGGCTCATATCCGCAGTGTCGGGGGTTCAAATCCCTCCTCCGCTACCAAATTATTA